>DHPK01000033.1:19719-152228 GCA_002407845.1 Leptolinea sp. UBA5366
ATTTGCCGAGCGATCCGGCGCCCCAGGCGGTTTTGAAATTGTCCAGATTCCATTGCGAAGGCAGTGCCCAGACGTTCTTTAAAAACTCCTGATTGGTTTTGAATGTGCTCATGACCATCCAGACAAACGGCAGGATGATGATCAACACATGGATCGTTACCAGAATGAAAGCGACGACCTGTGAGAATTTAAGCCGCCTCAATGCTCGTTTAAGATCAGACATCGTAAGCTCCTGCATTGGTTTTCCGCATCAGTTTGAGCACAATCAGCCCCATCAAAGTGGTGAGGAGCATCTGGACGAAACCGATTGTGGAGGCATAACCCATCCGAAAAGAGTTGAATCCGGTCGAATACAGATAGGTTGAAAGCACTTCGGTAACGTGGTTGGGACCGCCGTTGGTCAGGACAAAGACTAGTGAAAAAGTCTTGAACGAACTTATCACTGCCATCAGTGCGACGGATTGAATGGAATTCCAGATCATCGGAAGCACCACAATGAAGAAGGTTTTGAAATTCCCCGCACCGTCAATTTTTGCCGCGTCAAAGACGCTTTCCGGAATGTTTTGAACAGCAGCGACGAAAAGGATGATGTACAAACCCATATAGGTGAAGTTCATCGCATTCAGGACGGCAGGGAAGGCGGTTGTCGGGTCCCCGAGCCAGCCGGCTGCCAAATGTCCCAGCCCCAGCGCGCGCAGCGTGTTGTTCAACAGTCCGAAATAGGGGTTATAGATAAAACTCCATAAGAGACCGATGCAAATTTCGCTGATAACCACCGGAACGAGATAGAAAAACATGTAAAGCCGTTGAACAAATTTCAGCATTCGCACCAGCACATAGGCGATCACGGTCGCGCCGAACACCTGAAATGCCAGTGAGATAAATGCAATCGTAAAATTATTCAGCAGGGCTCTGTAAAAATATTGATCCTGAAATAAGTTTATAAAATTATCAAAACCAATAAATTTCTTTGCTGAGACGCCATCCCAGCTTGTGAAAGATAAAACCCCGGAATATATCATCGGATAGGCCATAAAAACGAGCATAAATAGAATGGCCGGACTAAGGAATAGTAGCGCTAGCTTATTATTTCTGCCTTCTGCTTTCATTTTCTCCTGCTATCTGCCGGGTTCAAAATCTCATCGCCTTCAAGATTGGACTTCAATAAAATTCACCCCTGTTCAGATCAGTGTTTTCCGATCTGAACAGGGGATTGAGCACGAACTAAGGATTATTCCTGAACCCGCAGCGCTTCATCCAGACGGGCAGCGGCATCCGTCGCTGAGATTGTTCCGTCCAGCACGCCCTGAATAACCGTGTAATAGGTTTCAGTCGCGAGCGGCGCCATGATGGTGTCGTAGAACGCATCCATCGAAGCTGCCTTTTCAATCAAATTTTTGGTCACTTCGTACAACACCGGTCCGGCGACGTCTTCAGACGTTGCGTCTTTGACGGCAACCATGGTGCTGCGCATTTCAACATATTTCTTCATGACATCCATAGAAGTCAGGTGGCGCAGGAAAAGTATGCAGGCTTCCTTGTTTTCAGCCTTTTCAGAGATTGCAAAACTGGCGGCAACGCCGGCGACCACATCACTCTGGTCCCCATAACCGCCTTCGAATTTCGGGAAACCGAAGAATCCGAGTTCGAAAATTTCTTTGTCCGCTTCATTGGTCATGCCGATCTGCCATGTGCCGTTGACCATCATGGCAGCCTGGCCGTTGATGAACAGGATGTTGGCTTCGGCTTCGCTCATGCCGTTGAAACCGATCGGCAGATAGCCGTTCGTGGCAAGTTTGTTGAGCCATTCAAACGGTTTGACGGCTGCAGTTTTGAACAGATCGCTTTCCGGTTCGCTGGCATATTTGCCGAGCATTCCCGGACCGTTGAAGCGCAGAGAAGCTGTCTGGAAGTAGAAGGTTGCCGGCCAGCGGTCTTTGTTGCCGAGAGCAACCGGAATCAGCCCAGCAGCTTTGATTTCTTCGCAAAGCGCATCGAATTCGGCTTCGGTTTCCGGAACTGACCATTGATGTTCTTCGAAAACTTTTTTGTTGTACCAGATTGCGGCGGCATCGATGTCAATCGGCACGCCATAAGTCTTGCCGTCGAATTGAACGCTGCTCAGCGCGGTCGGGATGAATGAATCGCCCCAGCCGTCTTTTGCCAGTTCGTCATCCAGCTGGTAAATCTGTCCGCCTTTTACAAATGCGCCGAGATAGCCGCCCGGGAGCGTATAGAAAACGTCCGGCGGATTGCCCGCTGCCATGGCAGTGTTCAGTTTGGTTTTGTATGAAGAGTGTTCCATCGGTACTTCTTCAAACTGAATTTCCGGATATTTTTCTTTGAATGATTCAATCGCGTAGTTGATGAAATCAACTTTATCCTGCTGCCCGGCATAAGCGTGCCAGATGGTGATCGGCGCTCCGGCGTCCTGCGCGTTTACACCCGTGCAGGGGAAAACAAAGAGCACGAATAATGCAATCGTGCAAACAACAAAAAACAATCTCTTCGGCATTTCTCCTCCAAATTTCTGAATCTTGTAAGCAAAGTTATCGTGCAAAAAAAAGAGCAATTTGTATTTTTATCTTAAAAGAGGGCAAAAAGAGTCCAGCTTTGTCAGTAATTATACCAATTGTAGCAATACTGCAATGAAATATAAATGTGAGTAATATCACAACATTATTGTTACATTATTGAGTACAATAAGCCGGGCAACTTTTCATATACTTACCAACATACCGATACAAGCCGTAAGCGGGCAAGTTTGTTTGGATCGGAAGCAGCGGTGATGCAAACGCCAAAAGGGAACCGAAGATGAACGCAAAAGCTCGAATCAAAGCCCAGATACCCGCACTGTCAGAATCTGAAAAAACAGTCGCGGACTGGATTTTGAACAATGCGGAAACTGTTTTGAGAATGCCGATGGCGCAGGTCGCGAAGATTTGCCAGGTCAGCGATGCGACTGTTCTGCGGATGTGCAGGAATGCCGGTTTTGCCGGTTTCAGCGATATGAAAATGTCACTGGCGCAAGACAGCATGAACCCGACCCAGATCATTCATGAGGATATTCAGCCTGCGGACAACACCGAAGCGATTATCCGAAAGGTTTACGCTTCCAACATTCAGGCGCTCTATGACACACTCGAAATGACTGATTTTGCGGCGATGGGCAGGGCGGTCGAGCTGATCGCGTCTGCAAAAAAGGTTCAAATTGCGGCAGTCGGCGGTTCGCTGATCGTTGCGCAGGCTTTATCTCAGCGGCTCTTCCGAAACGGCATCGCCTGTGACGCACCGGCTGATATCCATCTTCAGATTATTCATGCCTCGCTATTGAATCCGGAGGATGTCCTGATCGCGGTCTCTTACTCAGGTCGCACCAAAGACATCGTCCTGATGCTGGAAAACGCACAAGCGAATCACGTGCAGACAATCTTGATCACCGGTAATCCAAAATCGCGGGCGGCAGCGCTTTCCACGCTTGTTCTGACCAGCGTCTCGCATGAAATCCGAAGTGAACCCATCGCTGCCAGAATTGCCCAAATTTCTATCGTTGACTCGTTATCGATCTTGTATGCTTTCAGAAATGTCGAAAAGACGATTGCATTCGAAAAACGCATCGAGAACGCATTGTTTTCAAAAACATGACAGGAGGAATATGATCGTTCAAATTTATACCGCGCAAACCCCCGAAGAAGGTGTTCAACTGGCGAAAGCCGGCGTGGATCACATCGGACTGACGCCGTCCGCATGCGGGCTGCCCGGGGAAATTTCATTTGAAACTGCCCGGGACATTGTCAAGGCAGTCGGGACGCTGGCAAAGACATCCGCTTTATCGGTCGACTCAGATATCGAAAATATCATTGAGATGGTTCAAGTCGTCCAGCCCGATATTCTGCATTTATGCGGAGATCTGAAAGAAGTGACGCCCGAAAAAGTCAGCATCCTGCGCGAGCGTCTGCCAGGCATGACGATCATGCAGGCGATTCCGGTCGAAGATGAATCAGCGATTCAGATCATGAAAGACTATGAGGCTGTTTCGGATATCTTCATTCTCGATTCTTTTTCAAGCGATATCGGCGGGATTGGGGCTGCGGGGTTTGTGCATGACTGGAATATCAGCCGGAAGATTGTTGAGTCAACCAGCGTTCCGGTCATTTTGGCAGGCGGATTATCCGCTGACAACGTTGAAGATGCCATCCGGCAGGTCAAGCCCTGGGGCGTGGACTCGCTGACTAAAACGAACAAAATGACAGGCGAGAAGACATTCGTAAAAGACATTGACCACGTCAAAAGATTTACTGAACGGGCGAAACGGGCTGCCTGATTCACAACTCAATTCTGCGCAGCTACGTCTTGCGCTGGTTTAATAATCCATGCTTCGGGGACTTGTTTCCCCATTTGCCTAAAAAAACACACAATTCGGAAAGCCAAACGGACGGCAGAAAATGCCGTCCGTTTGATCTCTACTTCCCTTGATCTGTCTGTTATTTATTTACATTAGCAGTGAAATAAATGGGGCAAACGATCTCATATCCTTTAACAATGCCCCACTGCATGGAATAGGTGCCGTAATTCGATGGGGTGACAATGTCAAGCCCGAATGTCAGCGTCTGCCCGGGTGCGACGTCGTTCAGCACGTCAAAGCGCACGCCGTCCGGCCGCTTGAGGTAGTTGGTGCCGCCGGTGAAAGCAATATCATAGTCAGCTCTCGTCCAGACGCTGTTTGAATCATTGCGGACGGTGACGCTGAAATCAGCTTCCTGATTGGCGTAAAAGGAACTGTTTGTACCGGGAACGATGTCTACAATCGAGCAAGTGCCAGTGCCGATCACACCTCCGGTTGGCGCATAGATCGGAACGGATCCCTGATAGCTGCCCTCTGTCACAGAAATTTTCGCCCAAACGGAGTCATTTCCGCCGGCAGCCGGACCGGTTCCAAACACCGAACCGGAAGCATTGCGCATCTTCCAGAAGCCCTGATAGGTCCCGTTTGCGCCGGGCGCTTGCATGTCTACGCTGATATCAATCGTTTCATTTGGCGCGACATTGCGCGGCAGATTGACAGCCGTGATGCCGCTTAGCTGATGACCGCTTGAGAAGACGAATTGATATGCCGGCGTCCAGGTGCAGGTTCCAGTATTCTGAATGCGCCAGACTTTCTGGAAGGTCTGATTTGGCTGAAGAACTGTGTTGTCAGGGATGGTGACGTCAGTGACAAACCCCATTTGATCGCAAACTTTTTGAACTGGCTGAACAAAGGAAACGGTTGGAATCATTGGGCGCGGCGTCGCAATTGCGATGGTCGGGATCGAGATGGTAGGCTGCAGAATCAGCGGCATCGCTGTCGGGCTGGACTGCGGAATGACCGGGATGGCGGTGTTGATCACGCTTGAGGAAACCATCGCCTGAACCGTCTGCTGAGCCCATTCCTGAACCTGCTCAGCGGAGATGGTCGGCGCTGATTTGCCCGAAGGTCCGCCCTGGCAGCCTGCAATGAGTAAAAGTATTGACAGAAGTATTAATATTTTGGTTTTCATCTCATCCTCTTTCATGAGAATATTTTTATTGATTATACAATCATTGAATTATTAACGAGAAGAGCCGCCGATTTGTTTCAATTTTGCATCCTAATGTCTTTCGACTATTTTTTGGAAGCTCGGTTGACGGCAGCGGAAATGAGATTACAATCAATATAGAAAATTAAATATGATCCTTTGGGGCAGGGTGAGGCTGAAATCAGCCAATTCCCGATCGGTGGTAAAAATCCACGCGCGCGAGCTGATCCGGTGAAATTCCGGAATCGACGGTATAGTCCGGAATAAAAAAAGGAAACATCTGTTTCGATGATCCGCTGCCCCATTGTAATGGGGTTTTTTTATGCAGACAAGTCGAAAAAAAGGAAATCTGATCCAAAATCTGATCCCGCCACTCTCAATTGCAGCGGGGCTGGTGCTCTGGGAAATTCTGGTTCACCTGTCGGATTATCCGGCTTTCATTTTGCCTGCGCCTTCCCAGATTCTGCTCCGATTTTTCCGCTCGATTTCTGACGGGGTGCTGCTTTATCATTCACTGATCACATTTCTGGAAGTGTTGGGGGGGCTGTTTTTCGGCACTTCGCTGGCGCTGCTGACCGGATATTATCTGGCGCATCACCCAATTGCAGAGAGCGTGCTCTTCCCTTATATCGTCGCTTCCCAATCCATTCCGATGGCTGCCATCGCGCCATTGCTGACGATCTGGTTCGGGTCAGGAATGATGCCGAAGATTCTGATCTGCAGCCTGGTCGTTTTCTTCCCGATTCAAATTAACGTCATCATCGGCTTGCGCGAGATTCCGCGAAATCTTTTGGACCTGATGCACTCGATGCGGGCTGATCGTCTTGCGCTGCTACGTTATCTTGAAATTCCCTCCGCTCTGCCGGTTGTTTTTGGTGGACTGCGGATCAGCGCCACCTTGTCAGTCATCGGGGCGGTAGTTGGCGAGTTGACCGGTGCGGACGCCGGCTTGGGATATCTGATCAACACAGCCCGCGGGCAATATGACACGGCAATGGTTTTTGTAGCTGTGGGCATGCTGATGCTGATTGCAATATCGCTTTATACCGGCATCGTCTTGCTGGAAAGAAGGATCCTGCGCTGGCAGGGGACAGATTAAATTAATGGAGAAAAAAATGAAAAAATCGACTCAACTATTGCTTATGACGCTGCTAATAACCCTTTCCCTGCTATTGCCTGCCTGCGCTGCAAAACCAACACAGCCTGTTGGAGACACTTTCTCGCTGCCAGTCGGTTTTGTTCCGAACGTCCAATTTGCGCCGCTTTACGCTGCACTGGACAAGGGCTTTTTTGCTGAAGAAAATATTACAGTCACGCTGGATCACAGCATGGAAACGGATACCGTCTCATTGGTTGGCGCGAATAAAATTCCGTTCGGGATTTGCTCTGGCGAACAGGTGCTGCTTGGGCGCAATCAGGGGCTGCCGCTGGTCTACATCGCTGAATGGTATGAAAAATATCCGGTCGGAGTCGTCTCGCTGAAAGAAAGCGGGATCGAAACACTTGAAGATCTGCGCGGGAAGAAAATCGGCACCCCGGTGCTTTCGGGTGCCAGCTATATCGGCTTTGAAGCGATGCTTCAGCATCAAGGCATGACTGATTCGGATGTGACATTGGAAACGGTCGGATATACCCAGTCTGAACTGCTGATCAGCGGGAAAATTGATTCGGCAATCATCTACGTTGCCAATGAGCCAGAGCAGCTGAAAGCGCTCGGCTATGAAATTGATTTGTTGAAAGCCTCAGACTACGTTCAGTTGGTCAGCAATGGGCTGATCACGAATGAGGAAACGATCAAGAACAACCCTGAGCTGGTGACCCGCATGACGCGTGCCGTCCTCAAGGGCATTGACTGGACGCAGCAGCATCCGGACGAAGCTTATGAAATCTGTAAAAAGTATGTGGACAATCTGGCGAATGCTGACAACCAGGAATTACAGAAACAGGTATTGCTGCAGTCCATCGAGCTCTATCAGCAGGATCGTTCAACCCCGCTTGGCACGACTGATCCGGCTGCCTGGACTCAGATGGCAGAGGTGATGAAGGCGATGAACCTGCTGAAAGGTGATTTTGATGCTGCTAATTCATTTACAAATGAGTTTGTGAAGTGAGATAATCCAAAAACATGGACTCTTTTGTAAAGATATCAAATTTATCGAAGACTTTCCCGACGGATGACGGGAATGGGCTGGAGGCGTTGGACGATATCAATCTGACGCTGGCAGAGAATGAATTTGTATGCATGATCGGACCTTCGGGCGCTGGCAAGAGCACCTTGATCCGGATTCTGGCTGACGTGCTGCAGCCGACATCTGGCAGCGTCACTTTTGCCGGCAACCAAGACCCGACACGCGCAATCGTGTTCCAAAGCTCGAATCTGCTGCCGTGGATGGACGTTCTGCATAACATCGCGCTGCCTCTAAAAATTCAAGGGGAGTCCGAAACCGCGGCGAATAGGAGGGCAGAAGAGTGGATCGAGCGCGTCGGCTTGAGCGAATTTAAAGATGAATGGCCGAAAACCCTATCAGGCGGGATGAAGCAGCGGGTGGCAATCGCCCGCGCGCTTATCCAGCAGCCGCAGCTGTTGCTGCTGGACGAGCCGTTCGGTGCGCTGGACGCACTGACCCGCGACCAGATGGCAATTGAACTGCTGAAAACCTGGGATCTGCAGCATCCGACCGTTTTAATGATCACGCACTCGATCACTGAGGCGGCGCTCTTGGCTGACCGGGTTGTGGTTTTCAGCAAGCGCCCGGGTCACATCACGCATGAGCTGAAAATCCCATTTGAACGCCCGCGGCGGGCAGCATTGCGCGATGAATATTCCTTCATTCAGATTGTGAAAGAATTGCGCGGCATGATCATGGATTAAATGTTCTGCTTTTGATAACTATTCCCCCATAAAAATTTAGATCCGTTTGTTCATCTGACAATGATTTCGATGTTCATTTTAAAAAAAGCCTTAAATGTGATTGAGAAAATCATAATTGAGGCTTTTTCCTTCCCAAATCTAATTTAGAAAAGAAATCGCTTTCCCTTTCTTGATATAATATAGTGACTTTATAGAGTTACCAGTAATTAATTTGAAAGAGATGAAGATGAAAAGACAAAAGGCTTTCTTTTTTGCATTTATATTTTTAATTCTTGTAACGCCTTGTCTGGCTGAAACCGGAGAAATCCAAGGATTCGGAATGGGTACAAGTACTGGGCTACGTCTTAAGTTTGATGAAAGAAAGATGAACGACGCATATCAGGAAATGAAAGAGATCGGCGTGCGATGGACTCGGGAAGAGTTTCGAACCGAAGATACTGAAAATGATTTTTTTTATCAAGATAATTTGAAAATGCTGAAAATTATTCAAAGGAATGGCATTAATGTCGTTGGTGTGATTGATTACGGGGTCAATCAGGCAGGACTCGAAGACCGCGAATTTTTAAATCAATGGAAAAAGAGAGTCGAAAGGATTGTAAAAGAATTTGGCCCCTATGTTTCAATTTGGGAAGTTGGCAACCAGATGAACATTAAGGATTATTGGACAAAAGTCCGTCCTGAAGCAGAGTCAATAAATCCGGAATTCTATGCTGAAATGTTTAAATATGCCAAAAAAATTGTTAAAAAATATGATAAATCTGCAAAAATCTCAATAGGCGCACTGAGCGCATTTATTGGAGAACAGGACATCCCTCCGTTATCCTATCTGACACAATTGTGCAAAAAAGTAAAAGCTTCTGATGTAGATTACCTGTCCATACACGTCCCAATAGGACCTTATTTCCCTGAAGATGATCAGAGTGTGCGATTTGCTTATTTGGACGAACGAATCGTCAACATGAAAACCTACATAGAAGATTTAATTGCTGGGATGAAGAACAATTGCCGATGGGATAAAGACGTTATCATCTCTGCAGTTGGGTACCGGGCAGCAGACCTTCAAACGCTGCATGAAAAATCATCAATACCCCTCGATCGCATTGAAGCCCATGCACTTTCCAGAATATACCCTTCATTCTTATCTATTCCTCAAGTTTCTGCAGTTTATTGGTATTCAATGGTAGCGGATGAAACCGGCGATTCGGTAATTGGGCAAAACAGCAAAGTTGCTTATCTGGATACAACCGTGCGTATTGGTGGTTCAATCCCGCTCGGAAAGTTCGATGTATTTGATTCTGGAGACACTCCGCTTTTAGGCTATTCACAATACAGATTCAGAAATAATGAAGACCTGGTCATTTCTTTTTGGGCAAATCAACAGCAATTTGAAACGAACGATGCCGTTTTTATTGGCAAAGGAGCTGAACCACTGACGAACATTCCCCTAACATTTATTGGCGAGCGGCCTGTTTCTGAAAATGTTGTTGTGGGAAAAACGTTGGTGTCTGTCACCTCAATCGCGAACTATGTTTTTGGCCCATACCGTGAAGATCTTCGCCTGACCGTCAATAAAAATCCGCTGGCAGCGTCTACTGGCGAAATGCTTAACCTGACAGAATCTGGTGCTATCCGAGACCGCGATGGAATGGAAATGGTTTTTGTCCCCGCCGGTGAATTTACTATGGGGGACGAAAGCAACAATTATGATAATTATGGTCCTCCACATCAGGTATTCCTGGATGAATATTGGATTGATAAATATGAAGTGTCCAATGATCAGTATAAAAAATGCATTGCAGCAGGCGCATGTTCAAAAAAAATCGGGTCCGATAATAGCAAGCTTTTCTTTGAAAATGAGAAATACGGCAACTACCCCTTAACGACGATTTATTGGGAAGATGCAAAAAAATACTGTGAATGGGTTGGCGCTTCGCTGCCTACCGAAGCCCAGTGGGAGAAAGCTGCCCGTGGAACGGATGAAAGGCAATATCCATGGGGTGACACGAAAGATTTTAATAATGTAAGTGATGCGAAAGCTAATTTCAATTATGATGATTGCTGGCGATCTCCGGAAGATTTTGAAGATAAGGACGGTTACTGTTTTACAGCCCCAGTAGATAGTTATCCTAAAGGCGTGAGTCCTTATGGGGCATATAACATGGTCGGAAATGCAATGGAATGGGTAAACGATTATTATAGTGAAAATTATTATCGTGAAAGCCCGCTGAATAATCCGACAGGACCGGAAAGTGGGAGTTATCATGTAATTCGCGGCGGAAGTTTCATGTCGTTTTCTTGGGCATCTGACCAAATGTTTAATCGGATGTGGGGGAATGGCAGCGGTGATGAAGATGGATTCCGCTGTGCGATTTCGAAAGAAAGTCCAAATTATATCGAGCATCCGGCAATCAATCCAATAGCAATTAAAGAAAAAAAACTGACGGAAGCAGATGGAGCTCAAGCCGTATACGATTATCTGTTCGATTGTATGCTAAAGTATGCATCTCCAACTGGTGAGGAGAATGTTTATACTACTGACGTTGGAAATCTGATAAAAGTGATTGAGCAGGATCCTTTCCTGCCTTCAAAAAATTTATCAGAAGCCGATCTCGCCAATGGCATGGTTTGGGATAATGCTATGTATATAAAAGCTATCGTTAAGTTCGTTTCTCGGGGAGAAAATGAATGGAAGGATAAAAAACTTTATTTTAACTTTTACAAATATTACAGTGATGGAAGGATTAAAGCCTTTGACCCCTATGCATATACTGAAGAAACATTATACAGAGAGCTTACCGATGGGTTATGTTCGCTGGACGGCGATGGGATCATTGCAAATTGAAATAATAAAAAATATTCGTCTTAAAAATGTTTATTAATGGTAAATGCCTGCTTCAATCCCGCAGCTGAATCAACTCACCGCGGGAAGTTCAACAACAGCTCTTCTATCAGCAACTGAGGGCTGACATTGGCGTCGAGCGTTATGCCTGCCTGCAGAATTCTGCTGGATAGTTCCCGGAATGTGCTGGCAGGATAGCGCGCGGCAATCGGCTCCATCTCTGCCTTGAGAGGCAAAAAAGTCAGCGTTTGGTCGGCGGTCGATCCACCGCCGGAAAGCAGCAGCAAATCGCGTGACAGGGACTGCCAGATTTGCAGCACTTCGCGCAGTTCACCGCGTTTGCGAAAATCCCGAAAATTAGCAGCGAAACTGAAGCGTTCACGGATATTCTGTCCGAAGAGGCGCAGCCCGTCGCGCGCGGTATCCAGCAGCGCGTCCGCTTTGGCAGGGTCGTTGAGGATTTCAATCGCAACACCTGTTCGTCCAGCGGACAGATGCGCCATTGTCTCGGCCGTTTTTTGATCGATACCGAACCGATCTGCCAGATACACCGTCAACGCCGCTGGATTGGCAGGGCGCAGCCGCAGCACTTCGCAGCGGGATGCGATTGTTTGCAGAACTGCGATCTCTGAACTGGTGGTTAAGATCAGCTTCACGCTTTCAGCCGGTTCTTCCAATGTTTTCAATAATGCATTTTGTGCGTTGGGATTTGCTTCTTCAAAACGAAGCAGCAGTGCAACCCGCCAGCGCGCCTCGTAAGGCGTTAGCGTCAGCGACTGCTGCAAGGTGCGGATTTCATCAATTTTCAGGATGCTGCCAACCGCCTCCGATTGGACGACGGACAAATCCGGATGCTGCTGTGCAGCGATTTGGCGGCAGGACCGGCATTCTCCGCAAAAAGAGCCGGCTTCCGGCGGTTGTGTGCAGTTCAGCGCTTGGGCGAACTGAATCGCAAGTGTGCGGCGGCCGATGCCGGGAATGCCTGAGAAAAGATAGGCGTGGCGCGTGTCTCCCTGAATGAGATGGGTCTTCAGGATTTTCACCACCGCGTCATGACCGAAAACTGTCCAGCTCATCGCTTCATTTTCTTTTTCTTTTTCCGCGGAGCCGCGGCTGGCGCGGTTGGAGCGGCTGAATCCAGAGAGGAGGGTGCTTCTCGCCCTTCGGCAGCCGTCGGTTCAGATGCCTGATCCGATGAATCGTCAGCTGCCGTTTCTGATTGTGTCTGAGGCGAATCATCCGGCTGGTTCTGACTTTCTTTCTCGCGAATTTCGGTCAGGCTGACCCGTTCTGCCGCGGTCAGCATTGAAATTTGCGGCATGGTTTTGAACATGCGCTCCACCACATTCCGCCGAATATCATTCAACAGCTCGCTGAACAGCTCCGCAGCTTTGGTCTTGTAGACGACCAACGGATTTCTCTGTGCATAGCTTTCCATGCTGATCGACACCCGCAGCCCTTCGATTTGGGTCAAGTATTCCACCCATTGATTGGTGATACTGCGCAAGATGACCTGCCGGTTAATCTCATTCTGGATCCGTTCTCCCAGGAAATGTTGGAGCTTGATGACATTTTCTTCATCGATTTCAGCTGGCGGCAGCGCTTGAATTGATTCAAAAGCTTCCTGCCCGATGGCTGAGCTGATTTTTCCCTGCGTTTCCGGCTTCAGCTGGTTCAGCAAGATATTGTATGAACGCAGCCGGTTCCAATCCAATTTCCCGAACACTTCCCGCAGCCCGTTCATGGCATCCAGATAATGCTGCCAGATCTTGGCGCGGACTTCTTCTGGATCAAACTCATCCAAAAGCTTGCCTGCTGCGTAAACCAGATTTATTCGGGTGTAAGCCACAGTCGCTTTGCGATGAGTCTTCGAGTCGAACGCGATCCGCTGCCCCTGACTGATGCTGCGGAACAGCTGCACCCACTGCATGCTGGTCAGATTTGCCGGCTGATAGGATTTCAGCGCGCTTTCAATGTCCGTTTCAATCTGTTTCTGGCTGCCGAAGAGCCTCTCAGCGCGGACGGTATAGGCGTTTTGAACCGCGTCCAGCACTGCGTCTTCAAACGTCTGCCAGTCGCCGGTTGAGACCTTGTCAGCAGGCGCCGTGTAGTCGCTGCCCAGGCGGTTGCTGATCACCTGGTTCAGCCGCTGTGTGTAGACGGCGAATAATGCGGTGCTGATCTGTTCCCGCAGCTCGGAAACGACCTCGTCATCCCCTTCTGCCAAATTGCGCATCTTCTCCTGTGATAACTTGAATCCTACGCGCGCGATGCTGCTGGCGTCATTCAGAACATCCTGCGGGCGCAGCGGTTCAAGAACGCGCCCGTCCTCTCGAGCTTCCTTCTGTTCTTTGATTTTTTCTTCGAGCGAGTCAACGAAAAGACCAAAATTGGCGATCCGTTCTTCAAGCTGGCTTTGATAGCTGGTGCGGGAATTTTCAATCAGCGCTTCCATCTGTTCCAGCCCGGCTTCATTTTCGCTGTGGAATGCCTCGCGGCTGAGGTCAATCAAGGCGCTCAGGAGCGCTTCTTTTTCCGGAGTCTCCCCCGTTCTTTCCTGCATTTTCTCGATCAGCAGGCTTTGCGTGAAAGAGGGGATAAAATCGGTCTCGATTTCCATGCCCGGCTGAATGCTGTCAAGATAAGCTGCCAGTTTCCATTTTTCTTCATTCATGGCAGTTTCAAGCCGGTTGTCGAGATCAGTCTTCAACATTTCGAGGACGTCCTCGCTCAAATCTTCTTTAATGAAAGCCTGATCTCGCTGATCGTAAATGCGCTTGCGCTGACTGTTCAGCACATCGTCATATTCAAGCGTATGCTTGCGGATGTCAAAGTTTGCGCCTTCAACCCTTTCCTGCGATTGTTCAATCATGCGGGAAAAGAGGTTGTTTTCGAGCGGTACCTGTTCATCGATCAGGTTGACACGTTTAAGCATGCCTTCCATCTGCTGTCCACCGAAAAGGCGCACAATCTCGTCCTGCATCGAGAGGAAGAAGCGCGAGGAACCCGGGTCGCCCTGCCGAGCGGACCGGCCGCGCAGCTGGTTGTCAATCCGGCGTGACTCGTGGCGTTCGGAGCCGACCACGTGCAGTCCGCCCAGCTGACGGACTTTTTCCATCTGGTCGATGTAGCTGATGTAGGCGCTGACTGACTCTTCGTAGATGCCGAAATCTTCTGGATCTACCTTCCTGATTGCCTGATAACGCTCATCGAGCGTCATGTTGTAAGGATCAATTCCGACGCGAGTCAGAACCCGGTTGGTGTTGCGGATGTGTTCTTCTTCAAGTTCGCCGCCTAATTTAATGTCGACACCGCGCCCTGCCATGTTGGTCGCGATCGTCACGGCGCCCAACGCTCCGGCTTTGGCAATGATCATGCTTTCTTCATCATGCTTGCGCGCGTTCAGCACCTGGGGATTGATGCCCCCTTCGACGACTTCGATGAAACGATCGATTTCAGTTTCCTCAAGATTGAACTCTTCCTGTAACAGCGTGCGGTTGTCAGGGTCGTCAATGTTCAGAGAAAGCCCCAGCTGCTTTGCCATCGGGCGCAGCTCGCCGGCATTGATGGTTTGAACCGGTTTATTGTAAGGGATGAATTCTTTGATGGGCGCTTCAAGGGTTTCCATATTATTGGCATTCATCCAGGCGCGCCGCAGCATGTTGATCTGCACGAGTCGGCGCAGCGGCTCCTGTTTCAGCCTGCCGGCAAGGAAATCGGAATGTTCTACAGAAGCAGTGCCGACCAGCTGCGGACGGCCGCTGACATGATTCAGCAGGATTTCGATCGTGATCGCTCTAAATTTGGCTTCCTCGCTCTGGTAGATGATATCGGGATAATCTTTGCGTTTGTAGTAAAGCGGTGTTTGCGGATCGGACGGCTCGGCATAAAAAGTGTATTTATAACCAGCTTCGTCTTTGGCTTCCTTTTCGATCAAGCCGCTGCCTTTTTGATGCGCGGTGAATTCGAGGTTGGTCGGGATCGGGATCACGTCCAACAGATAAATCTTATAAAATTCCTCTTTTTCGGTCAGCGCTGTACCGGTCATGCCGGCAATCTTCTGATACATGCGGTAATAATTTTGCAGCGTGATCGTGGCATAGGTCATGTTTTCAGGTTCAACTTTGACGCCTTCTTTGGCTTCAATCGCCTGATGCAAGCCGTTTGACCAGCGCCTGCCGGGCATCAGCCGGCCGGTGAAAGTGTCTACGATGATCACTTTCCCGGATTGAACGAGATATTCCTTATTCCGATGATATAGAAATTCTGCGGAAAGCGCCTGGTTCAGATATCCCATCATACGCTCCTGCTCGACGGTTACTTCTTCCGGCCGTGCCGGATCGCGCAGAACCATCCCTAAAAGGGCTTCGACGTGATCCAAACCGCTGTCGTTCAAATAAACGTTGCGGTCTTTCTCGTTGACCTCATAATCGTCCGGCAGCAGCTGCTTGACCACTTTTGCCACTTGATAATAGGCATCAACGTTATCAGAAGCCGGGCCGGAGATGATCAGCGGGGTGCGGGCTTCGTCGATCAGGACGTTGTCAACCTCATCGATGACCGCGAATGGATGGCCGCGCTGAACGCGGTCTTCGAGCCGCATGGTCATGTTGTCGCGCAGATAATCGAAACCGAATTCGGCGTTCGTGCCGTAAGTGATGTCCGCATCATACGCTTCTTTGCGCATGACCAGCCTGAGCTGATCCTGATCCTCGTGCGGGGAATTAACGCTGTAATCAACGATGAAAGCCTTTTTCCCGTTATCTGTGCGCGCAGCCATCTGCAGCACACCAACCGTCAAGCCCAGCGCCTGATAGATCTGACCCATCCAGCGGGCGTCACGCCGCGCCAGATAGTCGTTAACCGTGATCACGTGCACCCCGTTGCCTGCCAGCGCATTGAGATAGACCGGCAGCGTTGCCACCAGCGTCTTGCCCTCGCCGGTCTTCATTTCGGCGATGTTGCGGTGATGCATTGCCATTCCGCCGATCAGCTGAACGTCATAGGGGCGCTGCCCTAAAACCCGTTTGCTGGTTTCGCGTACGGTCGCAAAGGCTTCATTCAGGATGTCATCAAGTGTCTCGCCGGCGGACAGACGCTGCCGAAATTCGGATGTTTTTTCGCGCAGCGCTTCGTCGGATAATTTTTCATAAGCTGGTTCGAGTGCATTGATCTCGGCGGCGATGATCGTGAATTCTTCAAGTTTTTTTTGGATCGGGTCGAGACCCAATGCCGCTTTTAATTTTTTGAACATAAATCTCCAATCAGATAAACTGCTTATCTGGTTTCATTAAAATACTGGATTAATCTTACCACTGGCGTAGGGCAAACGATCAAAGGCGGGATTTCCAACCGATGAGGAACGGACCGGCAAAAAGGATTTAATTTGGACCCCGGATGGGTGAGGAAAAGGGCAGCAAACGACCGGCTTGCCAGCCGAAAATCGCTGAGCTGACCGGCTAATTCTTGATCTGTTTCTTCCGAACGGGCGGACCGAGAGCTTTTTTCAGCTGCGGGTTTGCCTTGAGTTCATTCTGGATGACCTGATCCAGTTCAGCGGAAGGGCTGACTTCATTGAGAGCGATCAATGCCTGAAGCCGATCCTGCCGAATCTGATTGACCTGACTGTCTTTATAGCTGGACAAATCAAGCGCCATCAAATAACCGATGATTTCCGGCAGTTTTTCCGGCAAATTTGCAGCCCAGAGCGGAATCTGCTGGATTGTCTGCCGAACGGTGGTCAACTTTTCATCCTCGCAAAGCGAAAGCATCTGCCGATAGTCCTGTTTCAGTCTGCCTTCGGTATCCCAGCGTGCATTTTCGCTCATCAGCATCAAGCCGATGACGCGCTGGTTCGTGCTTCGGCTTTGGAGCATCTTCCTGAAAAAGTCCCAGTGACGATAAACCTCGGGAGATTGCGCGCTGATCTCTTTTAATGAGAGAAACGCTTTGCTGCGGACTTCATCCTTTGCAGCGGAAAGCTGGGTGAGTAATGCTGTAATTTTTCCTTCTGACATGTGTCTGCTTTCATCGAGCTGTTTTGGGCTGCTTGCTGCCCTCGCTTGGCGGCATTGTCAAGTTGAGACGCTGAACTGCAGTCTGCGGTTGATAAAATGACCATTCAGGTTTTGAATCCCAGTAGGGATGTGGACGAGATTCAGACTTTCAGATCAAAGCCCTGATCGCGCACAACCTGCAGGATCAATCCTCTTTTTTCGATTGGGTTTTCAAGTTTCTTCACAACCTGAAGGCTGAAACTGTCAACCCGGCGGTTCGCTTCGCGCAAGTCATAATAAGTCTGCATAACAGTGTCATAATCGCTGAACGCTTGGCTGTAGTCATCCAAAAATTGGTATTCGTTTTCAAAGACGCGCAGATTGAGCGGAATGCGCGGTTTCAGCTGAGGCTGCTGGTTGGGAAATCCGAATCCCATCCCGACGACTGGAAACGTCAATTGCGGCAGTTTCAGAATCTGGATGATTTTTGCGGGATCGTTCAGAATGCTGCCGAGAAAAACGGCGCCCATCCCGAGCGATTCAACCGCGCTCGTTGCATTTTGCGCCATCAGGCAGGCGTCCGTCCAGCCCTGGAAAAAGCGATCCATATCCCGCCGCGATTCAGCTGTGCAGCCCTTGCTTTCAGCGATCTGAGCGTTGCGGTAAACGTCAACAATGAAGATCAGCAGTTCAGCTGCCCGGGCGACATACTGCTGGTGGCAGACGTCCGCGATTTCCTGTTTTATGCGTGGGTCTGTGACCCGGATGACGCTGGCGGATTGCATGCCGGTGCTGCTGGCGGTCTGATTGATGACATTGAGGACGGCTTGCAGCATTTCAGGCGGGACTGGCTGGTCGGTGAATTCACGAATTGTGCGATGGTTCATTTGATGCTGGATGGTCGGGTTCATTGTTACCTTTGTTAAGAATGAAGATGTGTGAAAGACTCTGTTCCGCTGGACTCTTAAAGCTGTGGTGGCTGAACAGGTTTCAGCGATTCCTAATTATCACCGAAGTTGAAAATAAAAACAGGTTTTGAAATAAACCTGTTTTCAATGATTGACGATAGGGCGTACAGGCTGCCAGTCAAAACTCTTTTTGATCCATAATGCGTATTGACACCAACAACGAGAGTATCAGCAGGAGAACCCCCGCCGGCAGGAGCACCATCGGATTCAAAAGCGCTTCAAGTTTTGCACTGTCCCAGTTAAAAAACTGGGCGATGAAAACCAAGAGGACGATCAGAACCAAAGGTATGTAAATCATCCAGCGCCCTTTGATCGCACCGTATTTATAGAATCCCGGCAGCGAAAACGATGCCAGGATCAGGTAGTAAACGAGCGCGAGCAGACCGGACTGCCAGAAATTCTCGTGGTTTTTCGCTGTGACATTCAAAAGGTCAAAAAGGATCGGTTCAATCAGCATGACAATGAGCCAGAAAATCAAAAAAAGCATGAGGTTCATGAGATAACGTCCGATAACAAGCTGACTGCGCTTGAACGGAACCATGCCAATAAAGCGCATCCCATTGTTCTTTTCTTCGATGGAAAAAGTGTAAGAGACCGTCATGAAAATCAAGAAAGCGCTGTAAAAAGGAGCAACTCCCAAATCTTTCATGAGGAGCGGAAATCCCAGTGCGAATCCCACCAGCAGGAGATATTGTTTCCAATAAGGTTTTACTAAAAAGAGATTGTATTTGACGGGATTAATGATTGCTTTCATGAGTTTTCGATCCTTTATAGGTGTACACAATAATGTTGTCGATGGTGGCATCTTCCGCAAACAGGTTTGGATAAAGACCGATTTTCTCAGCATGGATCAAGCCTTCGAATCCGCTGCTGTGCGTGCGGAAGCTGATCAAATCCCGCTTAACCTCTGGCGATAAGTCTTCCAGACCGCCCTTGACGAGCCGAAATGCGGAGACAAAATCATCTTTTGTGCCAGTATAGATCAGCCGCCCTTCATGGATAAACGTGATGAAATCTGCAATGCGTTCCAGGTCGCTGGTGATATGAGTGGAAAACAAGACGCTGCGCTCTCCGTCCTGAATGAAATTCGTCAGCAGCTCGAGCAGCTCCTCCCGCGCAACCGGATCCAACCCGCTGGTCGGTTCATCCAAAATCAACAACCGCGCGTCATGGGACAGAGCACACGCCAGCATCAGTTTTAGCTGCATGCCTTTTGACAGCTGGCTGACCTTCTTGTTAAGCGGCAGTTGATGCTGCTGCACCTGACGCTCGAAAAGGGCAGGCTGCCAGTTGCTGAAAAACAGCGCCATCACCTGCCCGACTTCTTTGACAGTCCACTCTTCAAAGAAATAGTGGCTGTCGAAAACGACGCCGGTATGCAGTTTAATTTCCGTCTCATCTTTCTGGTTGTCAAGCCCGAAGACATTGATCCTCCCGCCTGATCGCTTGATCATGTTCAGGATCAGCTTGATTGTGGTTGTCTTGCCAGCTCCATTTGGTCCAATAAATCCCATGATATAGCCTTTTGGCAAGCTGAAAGAAATGTCACTTAATGAAAAATCCAGATAACTCTTTGAAACGTTTGATAAGACGATTGCGTCAGTCATTGCTTTCTTCCTTATTGAAATAGTCAAGTGTCTTATGCACTTCAGAAATGTCCAATCCAGCTGCACGGGAGGCTTTGATCGCGCTGATCAGCCCCTGTTCCATCTCGCGCAGCAGCTGTTCTTTCAGCAGCTCGGAACTTTCTCCGAGCACGTAACAGCCTTTTCCCTGGATGGTTGCGATGTATCCTTCCTGCTCCAAATCTGTGTAAGCGCGCGTAGTGGTCAGCACACTGATGCGCAAATCACGCGCAAGTTCACGCAGGGACGGCAATTTTTCACCTTCAGTCAATGCGCCGGATAGAATTTGAGCTTTGATCTGCTCTTTGATCTGCTCGTAAATGGGTATGCCTGAGAAATTGGATAAGGTAATTTTCATCTGGTCGTCCGCTGTCCGTCCTTACTGTTATAACTGTTATGGTCATATTATATACAGTTGTGGGCATATGTCAAGGGCAGGCAGAGTTGAAGCTCCTTTCGGGTTGGTTATAATCAGGATTAAGGAAAACAAAAGGTTATGAACGATATCCCTTCCTATAGCGAAAAACGGTTGGCTGAGCGCTGGCTATTCCTGTTCGGCTTGGTCTTGCTGACAGCTGCGGCAATTTGGCTTTATTTCTATACTACTCCGCAGGGCGTTGGGTTGACGAACGATTCCTCCGCTTATCTTGGTGGTGCCAGAAGCATTCTGCGCGGCGAGGGTTATGTGCGGTTTTCGGGGGATCGGCTCCCCCGTCCGATCACGCAGTTTCCGCCGCTTTACGCGCTGAAAATCGCTGCGATTGCCGGACTGTTCAATCTGGATGTCTTTCGGGCAGCCTGGCTGTTGAATTTGTGCTGTTATGTGCTGAATCTGCTTTTATTTTCGCTGCTGATCTGGCGGTTAAGCCGAAGTTTGCTAGCAGGGCTGGCAGGTGGGGTTGTCTTCCTCTGCAGCGGTCCGATTCTTCAGGCGCACGTCTACGGCTTGAGCGAGGCTTTTTCCCTCGTTTTTACACTCGTCGCAGTCTGGTTCGCGCTGGAATTTTCCGAAAAGCGCCGATCGCTGCCATTCTGGCTGGCGCTGGGTGTCTGGCTGGGACTGTTAATGCTGGTTCGTTACGCCGGTGTCTCTGTTTTGATTGCGCTGATCGTTTACATCCTGGCTGTGATGCCGGGGCCGAAGAAAAAACTGACAAGTGCCGCGGCATTGCTTGCCGGCGCAGCGCTGCCATTCAGCCTTTGGCTGCTGAATCCTGCGCGCGGGACGGAAAATGCTGTCAACCGAGCGTTTACTTTCCATTTCCCGAATGCGGATGTTCTTAATGAAGGAATTCTGACGCTGACCGGTTATTTCCTGCCGGAAGTTTTCGGAATATTGCAGAAAACAATTCTGTTTTGGAAAATCTTTTGGCCGATCCTGTTCCTTGCGGCAGCAGCATGGCTGATCCTGAGCTTCTTCCGCCGGCTCAAGCGAGAACCGGCTGAATTTTCAGTTTCTCAGCAAGGTCTCTTTTTAAGCGCACTGCTGGCGCTGGTTTATCTGGCTGTGCTTTTGGGTGTAGCATTTTTCATTGACGGGTCGACCGTTCTGGATAATCGCATGCTGCTGCCGTTTTTCGTCTTTGCAAGCATGTTCTTGATATTACTGATGGCAGACTGGGCAGCGCGGATGCCGAAAATGCGGCTGTTCAGTCTGATTGCCGTGCTGGTCTTTGCCGCATTTTTGATGGAAGACGAGGTCGATCTGATCCAAGCGTTTCACAAGGACGGGCAGGGATTTGTTGGCTCAGTCTGGTCAGAGTCAGAGACTGCTTTGGCGGCGCAAGAACTCCCACAGGAAAGGACCTTTTTCAGCAATCGCCAGACTTACTTGTGGCTGATGAAAGACATGCCCGCTTACATTCTGCCGGCGTTCAGCGACGCGGCAACTCAGCAGGAGAACGCAGATTTTCAAAGCGAAAAAGAATGGCTGCAGCGCGAACTGCAAAGCGGGGATGCTTACGCGATCGTTTTCAATTATCAGGACCTGCTGGAAGAACAGGACGACAGACTCTGGATGGAAACGCTGTTCGCGGGAATGCCGGTCTATGGCAGCTATGCGGATGGAATGATTTTTGGTTTGAAATAACTGCACGTTTCAGATCGTTAAGTTGTCACTGAACTAAAAGCTTTTTAATATAACATGCACGAATGCCAATGAAAGGCGTTTGTGCTCATCTTTTGGTCTGTTGAGATTTTCTGCTTGATGAAAAAGAATATGATCTTTGTCATGATCAGGAGTGCTTTTCTTACGGGTCTGTTTTCTGGTAAGAAAATAAAGTCTATTTAATTTATAATAAATAAACAACAAGGAATAACGAATCGAAATTCGTTAATCGGAAGGCTCCTATGAAAAAAACAAACAAATTCTCATCCAGCATTTTTGCTAGTGTTCTTGCTTTAATCCTAATCTTTGGTTTTGTGCAGGTTGGCTTTGCTAATCCGGCATTGAAGCAGGTACCAGCTGCGCAGCAGACGCTCGCTGCCTTATTGGAACAGTTCAAACCAACGCCAACGCCCGAGCCTGACAATTCGGATTCAATGTCGCAGGAAGAACTGCTGTTAATGCTGCTCCAGAAGCTTAATGAATCTGAAACCTCGGCGAAAGATGCTAAGCCAGTCGATAGCAACGCCTTTACAACCGAGCAATTGCAGCAATTAATGATCATGTTAAACACTTATGGGGTTCAAAGTCCTCCGCAGCAAGCGCCTGTTCCTCAGCCTGAAGTCATCATGCCGACTGAAGTGGTCGAACCGGAACCAGTTGACTGCTATATGGATAAAGCCAGACTGAATCAACCCTATACCTGTTCAACCGAAGATCTTGATTCCGAGTTTTCGATCAAGATCGTCTGGCAGCCGAGAATTGCGACTCATATTGCCGGAATCGGAGCGAAAGGGTATTTCGTTGAAGTCAGAGTCGAGATAACGAATTTGACGGATAAACCTTGGAACGGTTTGCGCGCCGCTTCGTTCTCGCTGATTGAAGATTTTTTCGATTCAAACGTTTCAATTCCATTTAACATCCACGAAGAAGTCACACAAAAGAAAAGCCGATCCTATGAAATGAATCAACTCAAGGATGTGATTCAAGCTGGGCAAACGGTCAGTTATTTCCTCGTGTTCGACGTATCAACGGAAGGCGCGGATCAGACATTAGTCTTCCGGGCGATTGACCGATCGGGACGGAAAGCATTGATTCGGATGATTTTGCCGCTGCCGAAATACATCCCTGTCGAAATCGGGTGGTGAGCTGACAGCTTTACGATCGATTAAGAATAAATTTAGATTGAAACATAAACGATATCTCCTCAACAGTTTTATGCCTGCTGACAAGTGTAAAACTGTTGAGTCATTCCGGAAAAAGAGCGAAAACCCCCTGAAACATCCGATATCCTGTAAATTTTCCGGCAACACGCCTGAAAAGGGAGTACAAATGTCATCTTTTTGTAAAAATATCCTTTTAAAGTCACTTGACTTGTCAACAATTTAAAAGACTCGTATAATTTATAGATCAATTGTTTTGGAGAGAAATTACAAAGTTATGGAAACAAACAATTCCCAGAACGGGCAAGGGACTCCAACAGAATCCTTTGACAACATGGCAACCCTTCTTGAAGCGAAGGGACTTAGTATCGATTTTCCCCAGCAGGGCGAAATTCGACAAGGCGTTATTGCAAGCATTATGCCGGATCAAATTCTGGTTAATGTCGGCACAAAGTCAGAAGGAATCATTTCTGGCAAGGAACTGGAATCAATTCCCAAGGCTGAACGTGAAGCGCTGAGCATTGATCAGGAAATTGCCGTTTATATTCTCAACCCTGAAGATTCAAGCGGAAATCTTGTCCTTTCTTACAACCGGGCACGGGAAGAAGAGAGCTGGAAGAAAGCCGAAGATATGCTGGCTTCCAAAGAAGCGTTTGACACCAGAATCGCCGGTTTTAATAAAGGCGGTTTGATCGTTGAACTCGACACACTGCGCGGATTCATCCCCGCGTCCCAGATCAGCCTTTCCCGCCGCGCTGGCATCACCGGTGATACGCCGGAACAGCGCTGGGGCAAGATGGTCGACCAGCCGATTAAAGTCTGCGTCATCGAAGTTGACCGCGAACGCCGCCGCCTGATCTGCTCAGAACGGGCAGCCAGCAACGAAACCCGCGAGAGCCTGAAAGAACGCGTGATAGAATCGATCACTGAAGGCGAAATTCGGAAAGGCCGCGTTGCGAGCCTGGCTGACTTTGGCGCGTTTATCAATATCAGCGGTGCTGATGGATTGGTTCACCTCTCGGAAATTTCCTGGGATCATATCAAACACCCGAACGAAGTGCTTGAAGTTGGCGAGGAAGTCAATGTCAAGGTCATCGCAGTTGACAAAGAGAAGAAGCGAATCGGATTGTCAATCCGCCAGACGCAGGAAGACCCATGGGCTGACCGCGTTGCGAAATATCAGGTCGGACAACTGGTAGAAGGCATCATCACTCGTCTGACCAAATTCGGCGCCTTTGCAAAATTGGATGACAACATCGAAGGGCTGATCCACATTTCAGAAATTAGTGAAAAACGGATCGAGCACGCGAAGGAAATCCTGAAAGAAGGCGACAAGGTAACGCTGCGGGTGATCAAAATCGACCCCGCCAATCATCGCATCGGTCTTTCGGTCCGCAGAGTCGATTCCATGGCTTATGCCGATATGGACTGGGAATCCCTGCTGGACAGCGACTTCGAAGAAGTTGAAAAAGGCACGGACGAAGAATAATTTTTTCGTAGAAATTATTGCACAGGCTGTCTCATTTGTGAGGCAGCCTTTTTTATTTGGAAAAAATGCTTTTTGGACGGCTGCTTTGAGGCTGGCGCATGGGGAAACACTGCCTTCACGGCTTTTATAGAGGCAGCTGTTATTCGGTCAGAAAAAACAAGTTTTTATTGGAAAGGTAGAATTTGGTATCAGGTCAAACAAGGAAACTTTTGCAATGAGTTTAGCGAAACCAGCCCCATTCTTCCCATGGCAGGCGCCAGCCGGCGCTTGAAAAGAGGAACAGCCCTACGACCGGCAGTGTCAGCCAGAAAAGACGACCAGCTTTTTGGGCGAAGGCACCATGCCGCGGGTCGGTTTGACCGATCGGGGCGTCGTCATCTTCAACCGCATATTCCACTTCGCGCCCCTGCCACTCGAACGAATGCCATTTCAGGTAAGCCCGGATCAGGCGTTTCTCCCGCTGAATTTCATCTAGCCCGCTGAACCCGAAATAGATCGCTGCCAGCAGCAGCGAAACGCTCAACGCCAGACCGGGAAGATAGGGAAGGAATGGCAGCCAGTTGTTCGGATTGATGCCGGCGATGTAGCAGACAACGGACAACAGGCAGCCCAGCGCAACAAGCATCTGTGCGAGAATCAGGGCGATGCGGATGAACCGCGCAACCAGAATGACCCCGTCCAGCAAGATCAGCTTCGGTTTGGAAAGGTGAGAAGCATTCTCGCCGCGGACTTGTTTTTCAAGCACATCGATCAAGCGAATGTCTTTTTTGGGGTTTTGGTTCTCTGGACTATCGGGCATGGTTCTAATTATAGACAATAGAAAGAGGATGTTCAGCCTTGGGATCAGAAAATGATTTATATTCTGATTCGGTTCTGGGTTGAAACTCCAAAGCAGACATCCTCTTCAAATGGTTTTTTACGAATGCACGAAGCACGAAACAAAATGGTTCGGCGCAACTTCAACCAGCGGCGGAATCCCCTGCCGGCAGCGGTCAATGCACTCATAGCAGCGCGGTGCAAACCGGCATTCATCCGGCAGATTAACCGGACTGGTGATTTCGCCTTTCAGGCTGATTCTGCGGCGTTTCTCCGAGAGATCAGGAACCGGGATTGCGGAGAGCAGGGCGCGGGTGTAAGGGTGAATCGGATTGGTGAAAAGGTCTTCCACCGGTGCTTTTTCAACGATTTTCCCGAGGTACATGACCGTGATGTCGTCCGAGAAGTGGTTCACGGCTGCCAGGTCATGCGTGATGAAAATATAGGTCAGCCCCATGCTTTCCTGCAGTTCCTTCAGCAGGTTCAGAATCTGAGCCTGAATTGAAACATCGAGGGCTGAGACAGGTTCATCGCAGATGATAATCTTCGGTTCCATCGCGAGTGCCCGGGCAATGCCGATGCGCTGGCGGCGGCCACCATCCAATTCATGCGGATAGGTGTTGATCAGCCGTTCAGCCAGTCCGACCGTCTCCATCAGTTCGAGGACGCGGTCTTCCCGTTTATGCTTGTCGCGGATGATTCTGTTCTCGCGAATCGGTTCGGCAATGATCTGATTGACCGTCTTCTTGGGATCGAGAGAGGAAAACGGATCCTGGAAAATGATCTGCATGTCCTTGCGTTTTTTGCGCATCTGCTCGCCAGAGAGTTTGCAAATGTCGACGCCTTCAAAAATCACTTCGCCGGAGGTCGGTTCAATCAGACGCAGGATTGCCCTGCCGGTGGTTGATTTTCCGCAGCCGGATTCACCGACCAGCCCCAGTGTTTTCCCCCGTTCGATGGTGAAACTGATGTCGTCCACTGCGTGGAGCATGCCGCGGGAGGTCTTAAAATATTTCTTTAAATTTCGAACTTCTAAAATCGGATCACTCATGAAAGAATCCTCCTCTCGATATGGAAATCAGGTTCATCATATCGGATACAGGCAACGCGGTGCGCTTCATCAATGCTCGTCAGGGTCGGTACTTTCTGTGTGCAGGCTTCGGTCGCATAGTCACAGCGCGGAGCGAAGGCGCAGCCGGGCGGCAGATCCATCGGATCGGGCATCAGCCCTTTAATCGGCTTCAGTTTTGCCTTGCGATCTTTGACATTCGGCAGCGAGTTGAAGAGCCCTTCGGTGTAAGGATGCTTCGTATGATTAAAAACCTTTTCAAGCGTCCCTTCTTCGACAATCCTGCCGGCATACATCACCGCGACTTCGTCGCAGATCTCAGCGACAATTCCGAGGTCATGCGTGATCATGATCATGGAAGTGTTGTATTTTTCCTTCAGCTCGTGCATCAATTCCAGCACCTGAGCCTGAATCGTCACATCAAGCGCTGTGGTCGGCTCATCCGCCAGCAGGAGCTGCGGATTGCAGGCAAGCGCGATTGCAATCACCACGCGCTGCTTCATCCCGCCCGAAAACTGATGGGGATAATCGTTCGCGCGGCTGCGGGGAATGCCGACTAATTCAAGCATGTCGCCCGCGCGTTTGAGCGCTTCGGTCTTGCTGACATGTTCATGCAGTTCGATGCTTTCGGCGATCTGCTCGCCGACGGTGTAAACCGGGTTGAGTGCCGTCATTGGATCCTGGAAGATCATCGAGATGTCTTTCCCGCGGATCTGATCAAGTTTGTCAGAATCGAACGTCAGGATATTTTCGCCGTCGATTTCCAGCTTCTCGCATTCAACAATGCCGGGCGGATCTGGCACCAGCCGCAGCAGCGCCAGCGCTGTCGTAGTTTTTCCAGCGCCGGTTTCGCCAACCAGCCCGAGCGTGCGCTTATATCCCAGTTTCAGATCAATGCCATTGACCGCGCGGACAATTCCGTCCATCGTTTCATAGCGGACAACAAGATTGTTTACTTCGAGGATCAATCCATTATTATTTTTTGTCATAAGATCCAGCCTATCTCTTCAGTTTCGGATCGAGGGCGTCTCGAAGCCCATCACCAAACAGGTTCAATGAAAGAACAGTGACCATGATCGCCAGTCCGGGGAACAGGGTCATGTAACTGTGGTCGCGGATATACTGCCGGCCGGAGGACAGCATGCTGCCCCATTCAGGCGCCGGAGCGGGAACGCCCAGCCCGAGGAAACTCAGCTGCGCAGCAGAGATGATCGCGGAGGCAACGCGCAGGGTCGCCTGGACGATGATCTGAGAGACACAGTTTGGCAGAATATGAACCAAAATGATTTTCCAGGGACGCATGCCGATCGCGCGCGCGGCTTCAATATATTCTTCGTCTTTCACCACCAGCACGGAGGCGCGCACAACGCGCACAAACGGCGCCGTACTTGCCAGACCGACCGCCAGCATCAAGTTGAGCGTACTTTTTCCGAGCGCGGAAACGACCGCGATTGCCATCAAGACGCTGGGTATCGCCAGGAAAATATCGGTGACACGCATCACGATATTTTCAAAGGTCCCTCCTATGTATCCGGCAGACGCTCCAAGCGTTACCCCAATGACCAGCGCCACCAGCACCGCCACGACGCCGACTGCAAGCGAATAGCGGGCGCCGTAAAGCACACGGGCGAAAATGTCGCGGCCAAGTTCGTCAGTGCCGAACCAGTGTTCAGCAGACGGCTTCTGCAGACGCTGTTTGATGTTCTGCCCAGCGATATCCTTTTGATAGTCATAAATCAAAGGCGAGATCAGCGCGATGATCACAATCACAGCCACCAGGATCATGCCAAGGATGGCGCCTTTGTTCCGGCGCAGCTGCCGCCAGATTTCTTCAAATGAGCTTCGTTTTTTGTAACGTTTTGTCGCTCGCTGTTGTTTTTGTACTTGCGTATAGGTTGTCATAGGTCAGCGCTCATTTCGTGTATTGCGCTTTGATGCGCGGATCGACATACGCATAAATAATGTCAACCAGAAGATTTACAAGCGTCACGAGCATCGTCGTCAGCACCAGCGCACCGGTCACGGTTGGAATGTCCCGCTGATCAATCGCGTCCACCACCAGCCTGCCAACGCCCGGCCAGGCAAAGACGGTCTCTGCCAGCACGGAACCGCCCAGAACGTTGCTGAACTGGACGCCGAAAACCGTGATGATCGGGATCAGGGCATTTTTCAATGCGTGTTTTTGGATGACATTCTTTTCAGACACGCCTTTGGCGCGGGCGGTCCGGAGATAGTCCTGGCGAATGACGTCCAGCATGGAGGAACGGGTCGTCCGGGTCATCAGAGCTGCCAGTCCGGCGCCAACCGTGATCGCTGGCAGAACGATGCTGCGGAACCCCTGATTTCCCCCTGTCGGGAACCATCCGAGTTTAAGTGAGAAGAACATGATCAGCAGCAGCCCAAGCCAGAAGTTCGGCATTGACAAACCGAGCAGCGCCAGCACCATCGAAACAGTGTCCCGAATGGAGTTCTGGTGAACTGCGGCGGTAACTCCCAGCGGAATTGCCATGCCGACCGCCACTACCATCGTCAGAATTGCCAGCTTTAGCGTGTTGGGCAGACGCTGCATGTAGACGTCCATCACATCCAGTTTGGTCACATAAGACGTGCCAAGGTCCCCCCTGACAAGATTGCCAATATATCGCACATAGCGCTCAAGCAGGGTCCCTTTTAGACCCATTTCCTCGCGCAGCGCATCCAGTTGTTCTTCGGTGGCGTCCGGTCCGGCAATTGAATAGACCGGGTCACCGGCAGCGACATCCATAATCGCGAAGATTAAGAATGCGACACCAAGAAGAACGGGAATAAGCATTAATAATCGTTTCAGAATATATCGATACATTTTTTCTCCCCGCTGATGAAAATGAGCAATGTCGGCAATTGCCGACATTGCCATTCAACGTACCAGAAAAATTAGGGGTAATCCCTCTTTACAGAAAGCGCTTAATCCAATGGGACGCAAATCAAGCGATAGTCATGTTTGGCTGTCGGGCGCCAGACTGCGCCGGTGACATCCTTGCCCGTTCCAATGTTGATATAGGAAGTGCAGAACGGGACGATCGGAACGATTTCATTCAGATAATCTTCAATATCGAAGTACATCTGCTCACGGGTTGCCTTGTCCTGTTCAACCAGTGCGGCGTCGATCATTTCATTTAATGCTGCATCCGTCAAAACGGCACGGTTGCTGCCATTCTTCTTGAGAACGCCGTCTTTGATCGAGCTGCCGTACATGTTGCGGACGGTGAAATCAGTGCCGTCAGCGTCGGTCCATTGGTAGATGCACAATTCGTAATTCAGCGCGGCATCGTTCAAAACACTCTTCAGTGCAGCGGTTTCCATTTCATCGATGACCAGGTTAATGCCGATTTGGCTGAGGTCAGCCTGGAGAACCAGCGCCATATTCTTCTTGTATTCTTTATCCGTCATGACATGGAAGGTCAATTCGCCCGGTTTGAAACCTGAGAGTTCAAGTTCAGCTTTGGCTTTTTCCAAATCATATTCGTAAACTGCGATGTCTTTCTTGAGACCGAACTGACCGGAGTTGATGTAGTTGTTATGGGGAGTGCCCATGCCGTCAAAACCGACTTCGACCATTGAGATTTTGTCGGAAGCATAGGCTAATGCCTTGCGGACATGAACATTGTCGAGACCGGGTTTCGTGTTATTGACTGCCAGATACAGTAAAACGACGTTCGGGGTCTGAATCAGGTTCAGCGAAGCATCATTTTTGATGTAATCAAGATCAATCGTTGAGGGGTCGATGCAGACGTCAATTTCGCCAGCCTGCAGCGCGATCAGACGGGTTGAGGCTTCCTTGAAGAGCTTGAAGACGATCTTCTTGGTCGGTGCAACAGTACCGCGATAGTTCTCATTTCGGACGAAGGAGATGTTGTCGCCCGGCAGCCATTCGTTGACCGCAAATAAACCGGTTCCAACCCAAGGCCCTTCGGTTGCGTTGGCAGTGCAGAGCGCTTCTGACAGAATGCTCATGCCTTTGTGAGCCATCAGCAGCAAGAATTCCTGATTGGCGCGTGAAAGCGTGATCGAGATGTGAGTGTCGTCAATCACGGTGATGTCAACGACATCGCTGACTTTGGCGCTGGCGAATGAGGAGTCTTTGGCACGGTCGTATGTGTATTTGACGTCATTGGCGGTGAAAGGTGTCACGCCATCGGTGAACATCACTCCCTCAGGGAAGGTGAAAGTGAACGTCAAGCCGTCCTCTGAAATTTCCCATGACTCAGCAAGACCCGGGATAATTTCATTCGTTGCCGGATCAATTTGGACCAGCGTCTCATGGGTCAGTTCGAAAGCCATCATGTTGGCATCAGTGTTTGAAGCCTGTGGGTCGAGCGTGGTAATGTCGTTCGCAACGCCGATGATGATGGTGTCTTTATAAGCGGAGTGCGCAGCCAGGTCAACTTTCTGGATTACGGCGCCAGAGGCTGTTGCCGGGGCTTCATCCTGAGCAAAACCCAATTGAAAAGACGATAAACTCAGCACGAACATCAAACAAACCAGCAGGAGAATCATATGATTCTTTTTAAACATATCTACCTTCCTTTTCTTGAAAAATAAAGTTAGTTTTGCGATGAAGAAAGCGGTTTAAAGGCGACCGCTTTCCTCTGTTCATCCAAAAATAAAATACAGATTCAACAAAAATTTGATGCAATATCGAGAATACATATCCAATCACAATTTATTTTACATTAGTTTCGATAAATTATGAGGTTTTCCCGATAATTTGCTAAAAAAATAATATTTGATCGATGTGGAGCAGCATGAACTTGGGCTAAAAGAGTGTGAAATTCGGGTTTTACCGCTTATCGTTTGGGGGTGATTGCCGAAGGAAAAATTGCTCATCCATGTTTAGGAAAACATTGCTGGGATAAGCAGGACGCTATTATTCTGACCGGCAGGTGGCAAAAGTTTGACCCCCTTGCCAATGGAAAAAAGAATCTTCAGGAACGCGCAGGAATAAAGGTAAAATTGAGTTGAATCTAAAAGGAATCTATGCCAGAAGTTGATCAGAATATTTATTATGTCCTTGGACTTTTTGACGAGCAGACCAACCAGGTTTTTAAACAGCTCAATCAGACCTTGTCAGCTGCCGGAATTAAGCCGGATGACAGCGTTCCGCACTTGACATTTGGCGGATATAAGGACGTCTCCGGGGAAGACCTGCTCGAATGGGTCAGAACGTTTTGTGAGGAACAAACGGAAATCGAACTCAATTTCAACCATATCGGTCTGTTCCCCGGCGGTTTTTGTTTCATTGCACCGCGCGTGGATAAGAAACTGCTGAAATTTCATTTTGATTTCCATCAGAACTATGACACCTGCCTGACAGACATCGGCTACAATTTCACGCTTTGTTCAGATAATTGGGTTCCCCATGTGACGCTCGTCAGCGGTGACCGGAAAGCTATTGAAAAAACGGTTGGGGTCCTGATGGATAAACCATTCAAGCCATTTGTTGGCAGGCTGACTGAGATGGCAGTCTTCGCCTATTCTCCGCTGCGCGAAATTGGCAGGGCAGCGCTGCCGGCTGACCGGCGCAATCAGGATTACTCCGAGTCTGCGAGCTCATGAACTTCATCATTGACGGACATCAGGATCTGGCGTTCGAATCGCTTGCAAAAAAGCGCGATCTGACAGCATCCGTCTTGACAAGCCGGCGGAATGAGCCGGAAAACGTCGAGAATCAAGTTACACTGGGCTGGCCTGAAATGAAAAAAGGGAAGATTCACCTGATCTTCTCAACAATTTTCTTAGAACCGCCGGCTCAGCGCGAACATCCAAAAGCAATCGGAATTAATTACGAAACTGGAGAGGATTTCAATCGATCGGTTCATTTTCAGATCGATTTTTACAATCGCCTTTGTGAACAGCATCCGGAAAAGTTCCGGCTGATCACTGACCAGCAATCGCTCACAGCCCAAATTGAATGCGGCTTGAGCGCTGATACGGCTGACCCTGAAGACCCGAACCCCATTGGGCTGGTTCTCCTGCTTGAAGGGGCAGAAGGACTGCGCGCGTTTGAGGATCTCGAGGAATATTACGAACGCGGACTCAGAATTGTCGGTCCTGTCTGGGCAGGCGGACGCTGGTGCGGCGGCACCTTTTCACCGGACAGCATGCGCGTCACGCCGGAAGGACGGGCACTGCTGGAGAAGCTGGCAGCGCAGCGGTACATTTTGGATATATCGCATATGAACACTGTCAGTGCCAATGAAGCCTGTGACCGGTATGAGGGCTTGGTCATCGCCAGCCACTCCAACTGCCGGGCGCTCTTGCACGGGCAGATCAATCAGCGGCAGCTGAGCGATGGGACGATTGAGCGGCTGATCGAAAGGGACGGCGTGATGGGCGTGATCCCCTTTAATGAGTTTCTGGATGACAGCTGGACAAGTGGTATGCAGCGTGAGCGGGTGACGCTTGGGACGCTGGCGCAGCACATTGACCACATCTGCCAGCTTGCGGGTGATGCCGACCACGCTGCAATCGGCAGCGACCTGGACGGCGGATTTGGTTATCCAAACATTCCGCTTGAAATGAATGATATTAGCGATCTTCCAAAGTTGGAACACTTTTTGCAGCAAAGAGGGTACACTGTGGAAGATATCCGTAAAATTTTCCATGAGAACTGGATGCGTGTATTACAGAAGGGGCTGCCATGAACGGAACGAACCTGAAAGAAGAAAACGGAATTTCAGACGAAGATCTGCGCTTTCAAAGACAATTGAGAAATTCGCTGATGGTGACATTGATCGGATTTCTGATCCTGATTTTGGGGGCAAAACCGTCTCTGTTTGGCTTGGATCGCAGTCCGGTGATAGGTTTCGTGCAGACTGCAACGTTCATCGTTGGACTCGGGATCATCTGCCTGGGCGGTAAACTCAGCCTCAACGGATTCTGGAAAGGGAAAAAAATCTCGCTGACCGCTGATTTCGGTCTCCGGATCATCGCGACCGGTTATGTGATTGCTGTGTTCACTGCCATGGCAGACGTCTTTGGTTTTGGGTCTCATCCGCTGCCGGGCGTTCCATTCTTCGGCCCGCTGCAGTCAAGAGGGGTGATTATCGGTGAGGCGATCATCGCGGTCGGGCTGGTGATGGTGTTTTCCCCGGTCGACGACTCACCTGATGCAGATGAAAAAGACCAGCCGAAAAACGGAAAAATCAACTTTCAGAACGGGAAGTAAAAAAGGGCGCTATTCCAACGCGTAAACTGTCAAATTAGAAAAACTGACTGTGATTGGGGCGCCGGCTTCGGAACGCGCGAGCAGCCCGATTAACCCGCCAGTCAGCAAATTGTCTTCCGCTTCAAATAGAAAAGTGTCATTCACAAAAAAGCGCAGAGAGCTGCCTCTGACACGGATGCCGAGTGAATATTTTTGCGGCGCACCGGGTCGGATCTGGCTGTTTGAGTGCCAGTCGACCAGTGGCAGCATCTTTCCGCCATAACGCCGCTCAAGCCGACTCTGACCCAGGCAGTTGATCAGCCAGCGGTCATAATTGTCTTTGTCCCCGTAGCGGAAACTGATTCCATAAACGTCGGAGGCAGCCGAACAGATCGATAATGTCACATCCATACTGAGATAAAAATCTGATTCGAGCGTGATATCTGCGTAGGAGGCGATTGAAACGGCAGACTGCTGAATTGCCAGCGTCAGTTCTTCATTTGCGATGACGGCATTTCCCTGATCGGAGCGAAACGTCTGCCAGAGGCTGTCATCCTGAAAAACGTCTGACAGAATAACTTTTCCGACATCAGGTTTCTTATTAATGGTCGGATGGACGGTGGGCGTGCTGAGTGGGCGCGGGGTCGCCGTATCAGGAAACCACTGGATCGTGCTGGTTGGAAGGAGAACTTCAGTCGGGATCAGCGTTTTCTGCACGGATTGCGTTGCGGTGCCGGTCGGGTCGACCAGCGAATAGAGCTGCACAGTACCGCATGCGCTGCTGAAAATTATCAGGAGGAGCGTCAGGAAGCCATTTCTGAAAAAGTTCCGGCGCATGACCTTACTCTTTCAAATGCGCAATAGTGACGCCGTCTCCGCCTTCGGCGTCTTTGCCGTTCTCAATGAACTTAACGTGCGGCGATTCAAGCAGGTATCGGCGGCAGACCTGGCGCAGTTTGCCGGTGCCTTTCCCATGAATGATGCGCACAAATGGAAGGCGGGATAGCACTGCATCGTCAAGATAGGCATCCAAGGCATCAATCATCTCTTCTGAGGTCTTCCCGCGCAGATCAATTTCAGCTCCGGGCGACGGGCGGAAAAGTGCGGCTGCCGGTTTCTTTGAATCGGGCTGTTCTCTGACCGGCGGGGCAGCTGCGGCTGTTTCGGCTTCTTCCTCATCCGACTTGTGCCTCAAGTCTTTCAGCGGGATACGCATTCTGAGCGCACCGAGCTGGATCTCTGCCTCATCTTTTTCAATGGTTGTGATCTGAGCCAGCGAGTCCGTTCCAAGCGATTTGACCCGCACTTTTTGCCCAACTTTGAACGGTTCATTTTCAAAAGAGGTCAGCCGGCTGGATGATTTTTTCGCGATGCGGGTTTCAATTTGACGCGCGTCTTTTTCACTCTGCTTCAATGTTTCTTCAAGCGGTTTCAGTTCCTGCAGCGGCATTTTTGCGCTGGCGTAAGCCTTCCTCAGCTTGGTCAGTTCAGATTTCAGTTCGCGAATTTCTTCTTCCGTTTCGCGATGGGTTTCACTCAGAATCTTTTCTTTTTCTGTCTCGATCTCTTCCAGCTGGCGGCGCAGCTTGCGCTGATCATTTTCTGCCAGACTGCGCATCCGGTCAGCTTGCGAGCGCGCTTTTCGGGCAGCATCGTGCTGGCGATGGATTTCATCCAGCAGAGATTCTGTGTTGAGCGCTTCCGGATCGATCGTTTCGCGGGCAAACGCCAGAATTTCCTGCGGCAAGCCCAGCCTTTCAGCGATCAGCAGCGCGTTGGAGCGTCCCGGCAGTCCGATGCTCAGCTTGTAAGTTGGCCGCAGCGTTTTGAGATTGAATTCCATAGACGCGTTGACAGCCCCCGGCGTGGTATGGGCAAAGGCTTTCAGCTCTGAAAAATGGGTGGCGACAAAACACGGGATGTGTTTGGCAATCAGATGCTGCAGAATCGCTCTCGCGAGTGCGGCGCCTTCCTGCGGGTCGGTTCCCGAACCGAGTTCATCGAGCAGAACCAGCGTTTTCGGATTGGCTTCTTTCAGGATGCGGATGATGTTCGTGATATGACCGGAAAAGGTTGAAAGGGACTGTTCGATTGATTGTTCGTCCCCGATGTCAGCAAAAATGTTTTTGAATAAGGTAAATTCTGATCCGGATTGAACCGGGATATGCAGCCCGCTTTGAGCCATTAAAATTAGCAGACCGATCGTCTTCAGCGAGACCGTTTTTCCGCCGGTGTTGGGGCCGGTGATGACCACTGCAAAGGTTTGATCATTCAAAACGATGTCCAGCGGCACTGCGCTGTCCAGCGCCAGCAGCGGGTGACGCGCTTCAAACAGGCGGATCACCGGGTTGCCGCTGCTGCGATGCGGTTCTGTCAGGATCGGCTCGGCAGCGTGAATGTCATCCGCATATTTTGCGCACATCAGCGCAAAATCAATGCGGGCGAGACCGTCGACAAGCTCCGAAATCTGATCGGCGTACATGCCGACCGTCGCAGTCAGATCCTGCAAGATGCGCAGCACTTCGTTACGCTCTGTCAGCTGCAGTTCCTGATAAGTGTTGTTCAGCTCGACGGTCGCCAGCGGCTCCACAAAGAGGGTCGCTCCGCTGGATGATTGGTCGTGAATGATCGATTTCAGCTGACCTTTGTACTCTGATTTAATGGGAATCACATAGCGCCCGTTGCGCTGGGTGATAATCGCTTCCTGCAGCATCGGCTGGTAGCGCGATTCTTTCAGGATATTTTCCAGTCTGCCGAGCAGACGGCTGTAAGAGACTTGAATTTCGCGGCGGACGGAAGCCAGCTTGTCCGACGCGCCGTCCAGCACGTCTCCGCGATCGTTGACTGTATAGTTGATGCGTTCAATCAGCCCCGCAGGCGGAATCAGGCTCTCCGCGATCCCTGCCAGCTGCGGATACTGTGCTTCGTGATGCGTGAGGCTGCGGTTGATGTTTCTGGCGATTGTGAGCGTGTAAGCGATATCAACAAATATCCGGGCTTCGAGCGTGCCCTGTTTACGGGCGATATCGAGAGCCGGTCTGAGATCGCGGCAGCCGCCCAATTGAAAACTGTCATTGACTGACAGCAGGCTGCGCGCTTCTGTTGTCAGCGCCTGTCTGGCGCGGATGATCTTGAGGTCGGTCTGCGGCAGAAGCGTGATCGCGAGCTGTTCAGAAGCCGAAAAGCTGGCATAAGAGGCAAGTTTTTTTATTACCTCTGGAAATTCCAGCATTACCAGCGTTTTTTTATCCATTTTTTCCTGTGAAAGCGTTAATTTTCCAATTCGCCGATCATTGTCCAGGGTCCGGTCCAGTTGATTTTCACCGGCAGAATTTTCCCGGTCAAATCCTGATCACTGTCCACATAGACCAGATCCATATGTTCAGTGCGCCCCAGCCAGCGGCTTTTTTTCTTCTCTTCGAATAAAACCTGACAGGTTTTTCCCAGCAGCGGCGCGTGCAAATCCGCCGCTATGCCTTCCTGCAGCGTTTCGATCACGCGGAAACGGCGCCATTTCTCCTCATCGGAAACGTCGTCCGGCATCGTCCGTTCGGACAGTGTGCCGGTGCGGGGAGAATAGCGCGCCAGATGAACCACGTCCAGCCGCAGATCAGTCAGCTGCTTGACGGTGTCTTCGAACTGTTCCGCGGTTTCACCGGGGAATCCGACGATGATGTCCGTTCCGATGGAGACACCCGGAATCAGCGTCCGGATCCGGTCAATCAGCCGCCGATAAGCCTCATCCGTATAGCCGCGGCGCATGGCAGCGAGCACTTGATCATTGCCTGCCTGAGCCGGCACTTCGATATGATTCATCACTTTTGGCAGCCGGCTGACCGTTTTCAGCAGTTCATCGGTCATCCAGTTTGGATGGCTCGTCAGAAAGCGGATCCGTTCGATCCCAGGCACTTCATGCACTTGTTCTAACAATCCGCCGAGCGTTGGATAATCCGGCATGTCGAGTCCATAACGGTCGACAATTTGCCCGAGCAGCGTGATCTCTTTGACGCCCTGTCCGGCGAGCGAATGCACATGATCCAAAATTTCCTGCGGATCGCGGCTGCGTTCAACGCCGCGTTTATAGGGAATGATGCAATAAGCGCAAGCGTGCGAACAGCCGTATACGACCGGGACAAATGCACTGACCGCATTGTTCTGCTGACTGGCAGGCAGCGTGATGCTGCCAGGTTCCCAGACTGTGGCTTCGTTTTCGGAAGTGTAAGCGGGTTTCGTCCCGATGAATTCTTCTTCGATCAAGTAATCGATGATCGGTTTGGGGTCGGATGGCGGCGCAAACACGTCCACGTAAGGGAAGCGCTTGCGAATTTCGCTCTGATCCTTGAACCCCACCATGCAGCCCATCAATCCGAGGATCAATTCGGGATTTTTTTGCTTCAAGGGTTTAAGCGAACTGAGCCGTCCCAGTGCCTTGTCCTCGGCGCTCTGACGCACCATGCAGGTGTTCAGGACGATTACGTCCGCTTCTTCGATGATCGGAGATTCGATGTAACCAAGGCGTTCAAGCGTTGATGCCAGCCGCTGCGAATCTGCGACATTCATCTGACAGCCTTCGGTCCAGATATGATATTTCAGCATAAATCTATCTTTCTTTTGCCTGATCCAGCGGCTGGTCTGCCGTTTTTTCGATCACCCAGAAATGGGAAAGCCCCAATCCTTTCAAAGGGGTTTTCTCCAGAAACTGCAGGCATTCTCTCAATGCAAGTCCGAGCCATTTTGATCGGGCGATAATGTTGTCATAAGCGCCAAAAAGCACTGTCCGCGAAACGACCCTGACCGGCAGACCCTGCAGCAGCCGTTCCAGATCCTTTCCGGTGTAAACGTTCACGTGGGGAGCAAGCCGGTTGCGCCAGCTGCGCGGCAGATAGTTGACGGCGAATTTGTTGCCGAAATGGTACTTGCCATTTAGGTAGACCCCATGGGTTTCAAAGGGATACCAACGGTTTGGGCAGAACAGCATCAGCCTGCCGCCTGGTTTCAAACAGCGCGCGATTTCCGCAAGGCAGCGGCGATCATCAGCGACATGTTCGAGCACTTCGTGGCTTAAAATCAGGTCGAAAACGCCGCTCTCGAATGGCAGCGACTCGCCGACTGAGTTGACAACTGCGGCTTGTTCCGCCGCTGACAGAGCAGCCGCTTCTTGTGCGCGTTCAAATTCAACTTCAAGCCCGACGCTGAATCGTGCAGCAGGCGCCAGCCGTTTCAGATATGCGCCAACACCGCAGCCGTTTTCGAGAATCGTTCCATTTACGCGTTCGCCTGCGGCTTGCTGAATCAGTTTCAGCCGGCGTTTTTGCCCATCCCGCCAGACGTAGGAAGGTTCGCCGCGCTGTGCCGCCTGAGCAGAAACTGTTGGTTTGTGATCGAGAACGTCCAAAATTATTGTTACCTTTTCTTCTTCGTCTTCGGAAACCAGACCTCGACGAGCGTTCCTTTGCCGGGGGTTGAATTCATGACAAGTTCTCCGTTCAAGTTCTTTGCCCGGGCAAACATATTGGTTATACCATGGTTCGTCACCTGCCGATTTTGCTGCGGATCGAATCCGCGACCGTTGTCATGGATCGTCAGCAGATAACGGTTTTGCTGCTCGATAAAATTGATGTCAACCTGGCTAGCCTTAGCGTGCTTGGTGATATTTGCCAGCGCCTCTTTGCAGATCATGTAAAACGTGTTGGCGTAATCCGCCGAAATATTGTCGATGTCTTCAATCTGCGGGTCAAACTTGGTCGTTACCAGCGTGTTCGAATAAAAATCATTCGCCAGCCGTCTCAGATTTTGAACCAGATTCTCATTGGTCAGCCGCGCCGGTTTTAAGTCCATGATGTAGGATCGGATATCGCGAATCGTGGCGTTCAGTTCGGTGATCGATTTTTGGATCTGATCCTCAGTTTTTTCCGGGTCTGACTTTGAAATCAGCCGGGCATGTTCAAGTGTCAGCCCGACGCCGTAAATGGATTGGATCACGCCGTCATGAAGATCCATGCTGATCCGTTCGCGCTCCTCAAGGATCGCAACTCTTTTCCGTTCTCTTGTGAGCTGGAAATCCTGAATCAGCATCGCCATCCAGCTGGCGATTGAATTCAGAAACTGGGTGGAGGGCTGCTCTGCGCCGTCCACCAGTTTGGTGCCGAAACAGCAGATTCCGAGCACACCGCTGCCTGTGATCAGCGGCACGATGACCATGTAGTTGAGGTCAATCGAAGTGGCTTTTTTCTGATTAATCGTTTTGAGTTCTTCTTTGGACAACAGGAACTGCTTGCGGGTCAGCGCGGTTTTCCCGACAGCGCCTTCACCGATGCGGACAGTTTTAAACCCCAGCAGACTGGTCGTCAGACTGTGGCCTTCTTTAAAAATCATGTTGTAGGTTTGCGGATCGGTGTCGTCCTGCAGAAAGAGCTCGCCGACATCCAGGTCAAGATAGCCCATCACCTGCTGCATCGTGTCTTCAACGATAGTCTGAAGCGATTCGCTGGAGGATGCTGAAATTTTTGCCAGTTCATTGAGCAGCGCCAGGTCTTCATTCCGTTTTGCCAGCATCTGCTCGCGCATTGCGAGATGGTCGCTGATAACGGTGTTATTAATGCTGATCCCGGCATAGGCTGCCAGAATCTGGATCGATTTCTGATCTGCCTCATCGAATGCTTTCGGCCCGATTTTGTTCATCAGGATGATTGACGCAATTTTCTTGGCATTATAGAAAACCGGCACGAACAGCAGGGAATTGATCTGAGGCCGTTTCGCAGGAAAAATATTGTAAGAATCCGGAAAAGATTTTCCGCTGGCGATCAAAAGCGAAATATCCGACTGAATGTTCTGAACTGAAATGCCTTTTTCCATTTCATCCTGATGGATCAGATCCAGTTCAATCCGGGTAAACCCGTTCAGTACCAGCTTTTCAAATTGATCTGTTTCGTTTATCGTCCCGCATATGCAATAAGAAGCACTGACGACCGAAGAGGCGACAACCGCGATTCGGTTCAGTAAAGGTTCAATCGATATCTCATTGAGCAGTTCGAGACATTCTTGATAAAACGGATCGATATCTCTGGAAAACTCAACAACCCCAGCGGAATTCATAATATTCAATTTTACCTTGAAGGCAGCAGAATAGCGCGATTTTCGCCTGTCTTGCTGCGGCAAGATTAAATCCGCCTGATGAGAAATTTGCGGATTGGCAGGAACATCTGAATAATCTAATATAATTAGCAGTGTGATTTTCATTTAAAAGATGAAAAGATTGGAAATCAGAGGAATAGACGTGACTAAAAAACAAGAATTTGAAAACAACAGCTTCACGATCAGAGATATCACCGATGTGACGCCGACCCAGCGAATTGCAATGCTGATTGACGGCGACAATGCACAGGCATCGCTGATCGATAAAATCCTGGCAGAGACGACCAAATACGGGCTGATCACCATCCGGCGCATTTATGGGGACTGGACGTCCTCTAATATGAGCGGCTGGAAAGATGTGCTGCAGTCCCATGCGATTCAGCCGATTCAGCAGTTCCGTTACACCGTCGGCAAGAATGCAACTGACAGCGCGATGATTATCGACGCGATGGATATCTTTTATTCGGGAACTGTGGATGCTTTCTGCCTGGTGTCCAGCGACAGCGACTATACCAGGCTGGCGACCCGCATCCGCGAACAGGGGCTTTTTGTTCTCGGAATCGGCAAGAAAACCACCCCGCGCGCATTTGTGAATGCCTGCGATTTGTTCGTTTACACCGAGAACCTGGTGCCGATGAACGAGAAACCAAAATCCAACGGTTCAGCCGGCACAAGTTCAGCCAGCCACAAACGACGCTCGACGAGCAAACAGGCTGAGACGCCTGCCCCCAGCGCTCCGCAGGCGGAGCAGGACAATGGATCATCGAATGATCCGCTGCCGCTGCTGCGCAACGCGTTTGATCTGGCGGCACGGGATAATGGCTGGGCATTTTTGGGAACTCTCGGGCACCACCTGCAGCAGCTTGATCCCGGTTTTGACTCCCGAACCTTTGGCTACAAACAGCTCTCGCTGATGATTCAGGCATATCCGGATGAAATTGAGACAAAAGAGGTCAAAGGAAGCGACGGCACTTCGACGATTTATGCCCGGATGAAGAGCTGAGAGAGGAGATTTAGTGGCAGCTTTCCATCTTCCGATCCAATTTAAATCTGCTGAAAATGAGTCAGCGCCGGATCTGAAAAAAGTCCAGAGCCGGCTGGCGAAAATGACACGAACCTGGCTGTGGCAGTCCGGTTTAGGCGCAGTCCTCAACGTTCATCCTGCTATAACCGGCTCGCAGCTGGTTGTGGTTTTTGCGGACGGCAAGAAAGTGCCGATGAATTGCCTGGAGCAAGGCGAAACGATTCTTGCGATGATGGATGAGGCAGACATTGCCGAAGTTCACCCGAGCCTGACGGCGAATTCAGCGGTTCAAATTTGGATGGCAAACGGCTGGTATAACGCCAGCGCCTGTATCCTTTCGCATGATGAAACTTCCGAATGGTTCCGAAAGACTTCTCCTGAACAATTTTTTGGCAAATTCGGCGCCTCGCTGCGTGACCCGCACGAAGATTCCCAGATGCGCTTGATGGAGCTGCGGAAAGTTTCGGCTTGCACGGGTGCCAACGGACCGGGGCAGTACGCTTGGGTTTGGGCTGCAGCCAGCCTGTTTTTCTTCTTTTCCTGGGTGACCAAACGAAAATAAAAATCCATTCGATCATTCGATCAGCCTTTGGGTTTAATTTTAATATTTTGAAGCGCTTTGGAGCGTTATATGAACGATAATTATTCTTACTCACAAAAACCGCCGAAACGGAACATCCCGTGGCTCTTGCTGCTCGGGTTGGTCATTATGGGGAGCGTGCTCGGCACGCTGCTTTATACAAACTTCTTTCAGACCGATATAGAAGGCAAGGACCCGGCAGCAAGACAGGAAATTGCTGGTCTTCAGTCTACGATCACAGCGTTAACGGGAGAAATTGACAAGCTGAAAACGAATACCGGGACGGTCAACATCACCTATTCAAATGTTGAGTCTGAAATCACCAAAGTGGTCGACACCGTCGGTCCGGCGGTTGTGACCGTCACGGCGAACATTCCAACCACCTCGACCTATTTTTGGTTTCAGACCAATTACAACTCAACCAGCATGGGCAGCGGCGTCATCATCAGCGAGGAAGGCTATATCCTGACGAACAATCACGTGGTTGACGGCGCAACGGAACTGTCTGTTGAACTGGCTGACGGCACGATTTATCCGGCAAAGCTGATCAGCACGGACGAATTCACGGATCTGGCAGTGCTGAAAGCGGAAGGAACGATGCCGGCGGTGGCAAAATTAGGCGAATCGAACAATCTGAAATCCGGGGAAACTGTCGTCGCGATCGGTTCCCCGCTTGGAAACTTCAAGAACACCGTCACGGTTGGCGTGGTCAGTGCGACCGGCAGGTTCCTTCAAAACGATCAGGGTTATCAGATGGAAAATCTGATCCAGACGGATGCAGCGATCAACCAGGGAAATTCCGGCGGCCCGCTGGTAAACCTGGCTGGCGAAGTGGTCGGGATCAATGTCATGATCGTCAGAGGATCGAGCACGACTTCGACTTATGCGGAGGGGCTGGGATTTGCGATTCCATCGGATACTGCCCGCCTGATCGCAGATCAGATCATCGCCAACGGCAGTTTCAGCCGTCCTTATTTGGGCATTCAGTGGGCGGACATCACCCCGCGCATGGCTCGAAACTATGGTTTTCCGGTTGATTATGGCGTCTATGTGCTGGATGTCGTGAACGGCGGACCTGCCAAAAACGGCGGAATCCGGCAAAACGATATTATTGTCAAAATCGGCGATTACGAAATTACTGACGAATCCGCATTTTACAACTGCCTGTTTAAATATTCTCCGGGAGAAACAGTTGCGATCACGGTGATCCGCAATGGCAAGGAACAGGCGTTGGATGTTCTGCTGGGAGGGGAAACGGCTGCGGCTGGGCTGTAATGAATCAACCTGCTGAGCGGCTCACCGCAAAAACTTTGCAGCGTTTCCTGTGGCTGCTGGCAGTTGAAGGACTGGCTGTTTTTTTCCTGACCTTCGCAAAACCCTCCGAGGCGGATTCAGCGGTCATTGCCGGCTTTTCGCTGCAGCGCATCCTGCTCGGTGGCGTGACACTGCTCGGCTGCCTGATAATTATCCTCGCCACCCGTTATTTTTCTGCGCAAAATCCAACGCTCGATCAGCGGATGCAGCAGCTGAACGCGTGGCTGGCTGCCGGCGACCGGCTCTTCTTCACAATCGTTTCGTTCCTCTTGCTGACACTGTTTGCCGGCTGGTGTCTGCTATTCAGCTGGCTGTTTATTCCCGCGAATCTGCGTCCGCAGATCATCTGGTTGGGGCTGTTTAGCCTGCAGGCAGCGCTGCTGTTAGGGCGGGTCTATCGGCAGACCCTTTGACACGGGAAATTTGTTGAAAAATATCGGCTTTTCCCGCGGTTCAATTCACTTGATGCCGGTCAGAAAAAGGTTTTCTGGCTGTTAATGGGGATTGCTGTATTATATGTTTTGCTGCTGATGCCTTCGAACCTAAATGGCTCGGACGACATGCAGGCTTTCAGCCGTTATGGGGGAGATGAAGTCGTCATTTACCCCATTCTGATGGATGTGATGCAGCCCGGAGAAACTTTCAGCGCGACGTTATATCATCGGTTTATCTATGAGGATTACCATTACGGTTATCCCTTTTACGCCTGGTCGATGCTGGTGCTGCTGCCGGTGAAACTTGTCTACGGCAGTGAATTTGCGGAGCAGATTCAAATCAATCTGCCGCTGCTGAGGGTTTTTGTCTCGGTCTTGCCGGTCGTGTTGGCATGCATCGTGCTGGTCTTTATTTTCACCCGATTTCGGAATGGGATCGTCAGTGCTGCGGTCTTTCTTTTCCTGCTGTTCGCCCCCGGCACGCTGCAAAATAATCAGGGCTTTTGGCATCCAGACGGGCTGAACCTGCTGTTTGTCTGTCTGACGCTCTATTTCTTACAGCGCGACCGCTTTAATTATGGGAGAAATTTCTACCTTGCAGCTGCCTGTATCGGACTGTCAATCGCAACGCGGCTGTATGGCTTCTTTTTTGTGCTGGCAATCGGCGTTTATCTGCTTGTCGGTATCGCCCGTAAAGCGTTGAGCTGGGGAAAAGCAATTCGGCGCGGTGTTTTCTTTGTGCTGCTGATGGCAGCTGTCGTGGTGTTTTCCAGCCCGTTCATTTTCAGAAGCGATGCACGCGCTAACATGATGGCAATCATGGATGAGAAATCGACCGAAATGCGGGAGGGCTATGCCGATGACTATGACCCGCGCAACGATCACCGCCCCGGCTGGGATGCCTGGTATCCGGCATTTGAAGATCATTACACCGAGATGTTCTGTTTCTTCTTCTTGATCGCCTCATTGTTATTCGGTTCATTCTTTGGCGATCAGCGCCTGACGCATTGGATGACGGTTTGCTGGTTTGTGGTGATCATTGGCTATTTGATCTTTTTTGTCGCCGTCAAGTCGACGCAGTATGTGCTGCCGGCTTTGCTGCCGTTGATGGCATCCATTTTCAGCATTCCGCTGGCAGTTTCATCTGGGCAAGTGCCGGCTGTGCTCAGGCAGCGCTGGGCGAGGATTGGGAGCTGGCTGCTCGCTTGGGGTGTGCTGCTGGCGCAATTTGTGATCAATCTGATTAAAGACCTGCCGCGCTTTCAATAAGTTAATCAATCTTTTATAAAAAACCCCTTTGAAAAAACATTTCTGCGCTGGTTTGCAGCGCTTGATTGCCCTAAATTATCCGGACAGGTATGTACGGGTGGGCTTAAAAACTGCGTGGTTATCAACAGCTTCCCCACAATTGATCAACATTTTATCCACAAAAGACCAGATTTTATCCACATCAGCCTAATAGAGGAACCGATTATTTTGCCTGATTCCAGCACAACGGCACAGCTGCGCAGCTGGAAAATGCCGGTTTGAATTGGACTGGGCGGATGCGGTGCGATCAGCAATTCAGAAGCAACCCGCCTAACAGCAGAGGAAAATAAATCCGCTGTCACAATTTAAATTTGGCCTGAGGGGACGCATTCGCTGCCGATGGAATATCCAGAGGAAGGTAATCGGGCAATCTTGAATTTCATGGATCGAGTGGATTAAGTTTAGTGAATTTTGAAAATGAGGAGCGGTGCTTCAGGCTTCCGAAACCGGCAGTTGGGTTGATTCGCCTTGAATCGGATGAAAATGGATGATGCGGTTGATGCGGGTCAGATTTGGCTGCTGCAGCGCTTCACGCAGCACAAACAGGCACTCAAGCGCGACTTCCTCAACGGGCAGCTGAACCAGCGTGATGGAAGGATTCAGATAAAGATTAGATTCCAGCCGGCGGAATCCGACAGCTACCACCTGAATATCTTCAGGCACACGCACCTGATTTTTTTGGAAAGCGTAAATCAAACCCTGCGCCAAATCGTCCGTGTCGCAATAAAATGCGTCTGGCATCCCATTTTTATCAGCCATGGCACACAGCTGTTCGCCCGCCTGATAGCCGTTTGTGATCGATGATCGGAAATTGAAAACCATGTCACGGTTGATCTGCATGCCGAGGGACTCAGCTGTCTGAATGAAACTGCGGCTGCGGGCATTCATCCCGGTCATGAAATCCTGCTGGCCGAGAATTCCGATTGTTTTGACGTCTCTGTTTTTCAGGGTCTGTGCCAGACAAGAGCCGATCCCATTGTTGTCAATCGTCACCGAGTGGTAGGTTTGAGAATTCCGGTTGAACAGCACACAGGGGACTTTAATGCGGTGATCTTCAATGAACTCAAGATCGTTTTCAAGTGTGTTAGCGACGATCACTGCCTGAAATGAATAATTGGAAAAAAGCATCGTTTCTTTGCCAAGCTGACCCGGCGTGTAAGGACAGATCAGAAAATTGGCATTCAGTCCGGTTTCAATCAGCCCGCGCTGCAGACCGGTCATCATCTGATCAATGTAGCCGAAACGGGTATCCAGAGCCCAATAGATTGCGATCAGCGGATTTTCATTCGTAGAGCTGCGCATCATACGAGCGGATCTGGAAGGCTGAAAATCCAATTCGCTGATTGCTTGCCGGACTTTTTCCTGGGTCTTCTCTGAGATTTTTCTTTTAGCAGCTTGCCCATTAATAACAATCGAAACCGTTGAAACCGAAACACCGGCGAGTTGGGCTACTTCTCTGATAGTTACCATAGGTCGATCCTGTTGCGCAGACTGCAATGATTTTGAATCCATTCGTATTATTATCTCATAGGATTGGCAGATGGGAAAAATAAATTAGGCTGAAAAATGCACCAGCTGAAAAATTGTTAGCGTGCCTCCCATGCCATAAGATCACACCGGGCTGATTGAAAAGGATTATAATAATTCGGCATAATAAATGTAAAAAAGCGCTTGGATCCGCTGAGCGCATCAACAAAGGGGTTCATCATGTATAAAACACATTCTTGCGGCGAACTGCGAATCTCCGATGTCGGAAAGACAGTCCAACTGGCTGGCTGGGTGCATCGTTTCAGAGATCATGGCGGCGTCTATTTTATTGATCTGCGCGATCGTTTTGGCTTGACGCAAATCGTGATCAACCCTGAGAATTCTCCTGAATTAGCAGACTTGGTCGAAAAAGTTCGCGTCGAATGGGTGCTGCAGGTCACTGGGGAAGTCAATCCGCGGCCGGCTGATGCGCAGAATCCGAACCTGAGCACCGGCGCCATCGAAGTGCAGGCGAAGGTTATCAACGTTTTGAACACCTGCAAACCGCTGCCGTTCTCGATCAACAAGGATGAGAACACAGACGAAAGCCTGCGACTGAAATATCGTTTTCTTGACTTGCGCCGGGAACGGATGCAGAAAAATATCATTCTGCGCCATAAAGTGATCAAATTCATCCGCGACTATTTGGATGAGAGAGATTTTCTGGAAATTGAAACGCCGATCCTGTTCAAAACCACGCCGGAAGGTGCGAGGGATTATCTTGTCCCTTCACGTGTCTATCCCGGACAGTTTTATGCGCTTCCGCAGAGTCCGCAGCAGCTGAAACAGTTGCTGATGGTTTCTGGCATGGAACGCTATTTCCAGATAGCTCGCTGTTTTCGCGATGAGGATCAGCGCGGCGACCGCCAGCCGGAATTTACCCAGCTGGACCTTGAAATGTCCTATGTCGAGCGCGATGATGTGCTGAACCTGATGGAAGATCTTTTCACCAAAATGAGCCGTGAATTGATGCCTCACAAACAGATCGTCAACGAACCCTGGCCAAAACTTTCTTATCAGGAAGCGATGGATCGGTTCGGGAAGGACGCACCGGATATGCGCTTCGGGCTCGAGCTGGTTAACATCAGTGACCTGGCTGAAGGCTGCGGGTTCAGCGTCTTCGAAAGCGCTGTCACCGCCGGCGGCAGCGTGCGGGGCATCAACGCCAAAACCCTCGGGAATTACACCCGCAAACAGCTTGATGAATTGACCGAACAGGTCAAATTATGGGGGGCAAAAGGGCTGGCTTACGTGAAAATCAGTGAGACCGGGGAAGAGAGTTCTCCGTTCAAAAAATTCCTTTCAGAGGAAAGATGGGCTGCCTTGCTGCAGCGCATGGGCGCGGAGAATGGCGACCTGCTGCTGTTTGTCGCTGACGCGAAACTGGCAACGGTTTATGACTCACTGGCGAGACTACGGGTTGTGCTCGGGGATCGGCTGGGACTGCGCGACGATAACAAGCTGGCGTTCTGCTGGATTGTTGATTTCCCGCTCTTAGAATGGTCCGAGGAAGAACAACGCTGGGACGCAACGCATCATGCCTTCACCCGCCCCAAAAAGGAAGATTTCCCGCTGCTTGAAACGGATCCGGGCAAGATTCGCGGCGAACAATATGACATGGTGCTGAACAACTATGAGCTGGCTTCCGGCTCAATCAGAATTCACGAGCGCTGGCTTCAGGAAAAAATCTTTGACCTGATCGGTCTGTCGCACGAGGTAGCTCAGGAACGCTTCCATCAGATCATGGATGCGTTCGAATATGGTGCGCCTCCGCATGGCGGAATCGCACCGGGAATTGACCGGTACGTCATGATTATGGCGGAAGAGCCCAACATTCGCGAAGTGATCGCTTTCCCGAAAAACAATGCAGCTCGCGATATGATGAGCGGCGCTCCGTCCGAAGCAATGGAAGGACAGCTGAAGGAACTGCACCTGAAAGTGGACCTGCCTGAAGAAGAGAAAAAAGACTGATTACGTTAGTGATCTGTTCATGCCCCAGAATCCTGGGGCTTTTTTTATTTGCGGCTCTGTCTGTTGCCTTTCAGATTTTCTTGCGGAGCAACCTTCGATATAATTCAAGGACAAATTGATGGATGAGGACCGATAAAGAATGCTGAAAACCAAATGGGGAAAAGGGCTGTGTCTGATTATTGCCGCGCTGCTGGTTGAAATTTTTATTTTTAACATTCGAAGTTTCGAGCGCCTTGGTTATTCTGAAGCTGAAATCCCGCTCGTGCTGACCCTTGCAGACAGCAGCTCCGCTGACGGGAACGAAATCACTTTGATCTCCCAGCCTGGTCAGTATTTTCCAGAGAATCTTGACACGATCGGTCTGCAGCTTTCAGGGTTGCCAGGCACGTCCGTCAAAGGGAGAATTCATCTGCAGCAGGAAGGGCTGCTTTCGGGCGTAACCACTGAATTTACCTGGCATGCGACGATTCCTCACAGTCAGACAGTGGCAGTTTATCCCAGTAAACCGGTGACAGGCATCGAATTGACTTTTGAATCAGCCGCCCAGCTTGACGTGACGGCAGTCTTGAACGCTCCAGTTCCATTCCAGATCAATCCGGTTCGCTTGATCCTGATCTTGATTGGATTGTTTTTGTTATGGGGACTGCGTCCAGGCTCAAGCTGGTATCACCATCAGCTTGATTTCCAGCAGACCAATCAGCGATTAATCGCAGCATTCATATTTCTGATTTATAGCGTTGTGCTGGTTTTTTCTGTGGTTTCCACTTATCCCGATTTACGGACTGCGATTCAAAAAGGAAATCTCAGAGATGAAGAACCAATATATAAACAGCATTATCAGTTGCTGACCGAAGCGCTGCTGCAGCGGCAAACATCCTTGCTGAAAGCACCGCCAGAACGGCTGGCTGAAACTGACAACCCGTATGACCCGTCACAGCGTATCAGCCAATTTCCAGAATATGAATGGGATATGTCTTATTTTGACGGCCGCTATTATGTTTACTTTGGTATCGTTCCGGCGCTGACCTTTTATTTCCCGTACACGCTGCTGCTGCACCGGTACCCGCTGAATGATTTTGCGGTCCTCTTTTTTGCAGTGATTGGGGCTGCCGGTCTGGTGTTGGTCTATACCAGGCTGGTCCGCCAATGGTTCGAAAAGATACCGGCGGCGGTCTATTTTGCTGGGTTGGTTTTGCTGCTGAATTCAAGCTTTCTGGTCTGGGCAGTGCGGCGTTCATTCAGTTATGAACTGGCGATTGTTTCGGCGTTCGCATTTTCCGTCTGCGGACTGGCACTGGTGCTGGCAGCGCTCCAGCCGGGAAAAACCCGCCTCTGGTTGCTTTCGCTTGGCTGTCTGCTGATGGCTGCTGCGGTGGGCTGCCGTCCTACTTCGATCATCGTTTCAGGCTTGCTGCTGCCGCTGCTTGTTCCAGCAATCATCCGGCGCAGCAGTAATTCAAAATGGGCTCTCGACTGGAAAGCATTATCCGCTGTGATCCTTCCATATCTTCTGGTCGGCGTCGGATTGATGGCATATAACCAGGTTCGTTTTGGCTCGGTGACTGAATTCGGCAGGACGTATCAGCTCAGCACGCAGGAGAGCGATGTGTATGTTAATGGGTCCGTTTTATCCGCCTCAGTGATTGGGATAATCAATTATGTATTTGGCAGCGGCTTCACGCTGATTTCAGACTTCCCATTTCTCAAGGCGGCTGCCCCATTGAAGTTTAATTTTGGCGGGATCAAAGAATTCGAACCGATTTTTGCGATCGCTGCAGTTTGTCCGCTGATTTGGCTGCTGCCGGGCATGATCTTCCTGCGATCGGGGTTTCACCGCAAATCAGCCCAGTTCCATTGGATCTTGGCAGCGCTCGTCATCGCTGGGCTGCTGCTGGCAGCGATCACTGGGGTTTATGTCGGCACGATCCAGCGCTATACAATTGACTTTGCCTGGATCCTGTCACTGGCAGGTATTCTGACAGGGCTGACTCTGTTCGAAATCCTTCGGGATCACTCCCTCGAAAAAGTTTTTTACGCCGGCATTATTCCGCTGCTGATCGTCAGCACCGCTTTTCAGCTTCCGCTTTCGCTCGGGGAAGGATATTACGGGGTGAGCTGGCTGGAGCTGATGAACCCCGAATTGTTCCACCAGCTGACCTACTTCTTTTCTTTCTGGCTCTAATTCTTAAGAATTCAGCTGTTTCGGCTTTGTTCTTCTAGCCCTCAGATAGGATTAAAGCTCAGCCAGCGGTTCCCACTGCCCGAAAGAGCGAGTAATCATACCAGCCATTTTGAAGCTGTCTTTTCCCATGGAAGACTGTCTCGACTTCAATCTCAGACAGACTGGCAGCGCTCAGCATCTCTCGAATTTCAGCATGGCTGAACCCGTCGCGCCCGTCGAAATCAGCCATCGCCTCATGAAATGACCCATCATCCAGGTTTAAATCGAGCATGATAAATTTTCCCCCGGGGCGCAGCAGCCGTATCAAACCGCGCAGCGCTGCTGCAGGATTTTCAACGTGGTGGAAAACCATTGAAGAATAAATCACATCAAATGACTTGTCGAATTCAGCGCCCTGCGCCGGGTCTTCGGTCAAAACAATCAGATTCTGAATCCCGCTGCTCGTGATTTTTCCGCTCAGCACCTTGAGCATCTCCGATGAAGAGTCATAGCAGTAAATGGTTTTGATCGCTTCAGCCAGTTCAAATGCAATCAAACCGGTTCCGCAGCCGAAATCAAGCGCTGCTCCGCGCGCGTCCAGCGGAATTTTTTCCTCGATCAATTTCGCCAGTGCTATAGCGCGTTCAATCCGCCCTTTGTCATCCCAATTTGCGGCATAACGGTTAAAATCCATGTATCCTCTTTTGTGCCTTCGTTTTGAGGAATTATATCGAATTTCGGAAAGGAAATTCGATAGATGTGTGTGTATCCATCCGCGGATTTGCACCATCATTGTATGACAATTACATGGTACGATTGGACAGGGAGAATCAATGAGTATTTCAATTGTATTTTGGCAGATGGTGACGATGTTTATCTTGATTTTGGTCGGCATGATCTGCAGCCGCATTGGTTTGGTAAAAGAGTCAGAAGAACCCGTCCTATCCAAATTGGTCGTCAACCTATTCAATCCGATGCTGTTGCTGTCAAGCGTGATGAGCACCGGCGATCGTCCGGAGGGAAAAACGCTCGGCATGGCTGCGCTGGTTGCCGTTGCGACCTATCTGGCTTTCATTCTGATCTCCCGTGCTACTGCCCGATTTTTCTCTGATGATGCCGACGAACGAAAAATGTATCAGATGATGTTTAATTATGGCAATGTCGGGTTTATCGGCATTCCGCTTGTCAAGGCAGTTTATGGCTCCGGTCCCCTGATTTATGTCGCGGTTTATGTGATTTTGTTCAATATCCTGATCTACACCTATGGCGTTTTCACGCTCGAGGAAGGCCGGGAACGGAAAAAATTTGAATGGGCTGACTTGAAAAATGTGGTGAACATGGGAACCATTGCCAGCGTTCTGGCATTGCTGATTTTCTTCCTGGAAATTCCAGTGCCATCATTTTTAAACGCTACTGCGACCTATCTTGGCAACTGTGTCACGCCGATTGCTTTGATGATCATCGGATTTTATCTCAGCCGGGCATCCTTCTCTGAAGTTTTCTTCAGCAAGCGGATTCACGTTTTTTCATTTGTAAAACTGCTGGTATTACCGGCAATCGCCGTTTTTCTGCTGAAACAATTGAATCTGCCGGATACGGTCATGGGTGTCAGTGTGCTGATGATCTCAATGCCGGTCGGAAATATGTCTGTCAGCCTGGCTAACCAATATGGCGTCAAATCGGATGTCTGTTCACAGGCAATTATCGTTACAACGCTGTTCTCTGTTCTGACAATTCCGCTGGTTGTCAGCCTGATCTGATCTTTTTGACTTATGAATATTCTAAATGGTGTTTTTGCGAATTCAATAGCAGTCGTCATCGGGGGCATTATTGGGATTTTCCTGCGAAAGGGCATCCCGGAACGCATGAACCTCCTGATCACGCAAGGCCTCGGGCTGTGCGTGCTTTATGTCGGCATTGACGGTCTGAAAGTCGGCGGAGACATGATCGTGGTTGTGTTGTCAATCGTGATCGGGGCGGTGATCGGCGACCTGCTGGACATCGACGGCAAATTGAAAAAAATGGGCGCTTTTCTGCAATCTAAAGTAAAGGGAGATTTCCCCATTGCAGAGGGATTTGTCACGACCAGCCTATTCGTCTGTGTCGGAGCGATGGCAATCGTCGGTTCGCTGCAAAGCGGTCTGACTGGAAATCATGAGACACTCTATGCGAAGGCTCTGATTGACGGCGTGCTGGCTGTGATCATGGCATCTGTCCTCGGCATCGGCGTCTCGTTTGCCGGAATTTCCCTGCTGCTTTATGAGGGGCTGCTGACGCTTTCAGCCGGAGCGATTTCCGGATTACTGACAACTGCTGTCGTCAATGAGATGACCTGTGTCGGATCCCTGCTGGTGATTTCAATTGCCTTCAATCTGCTGAAAATCACTGACATCCGGGTTGCAAACTTGCTGCCGGCGACTTTTTTGCCGATTTTACTGATGATCTTTTTATAAAATCTCCGCGTCGGCTTCAGCCAGCCGGGCTGCGCGCGTTGCCTCGTAAATCGGGCGGTTATCTTTTGCTGGAATCCAGATCAGAATGAACATCGAAATCAAACCGATGCCTGCCATCAATCCCGCAACCAGCGGATAGGGCAGATAAAGCCCTAGCCAGCCGACGATGAGCTGAAACAGGATTGCCCCGAGCGCGAAAACCACCTGAAAAAGCGAGTTCACCCGGGCACGAATGTCCACTGGCAGATAGCTTTGAACCGCTGCATGCCGGATTGTTCCGGATGTCTGCCCAAGCGCTCCGATTAAAAAGCGATTGAGGAGCATTGCCGGATAGGGCAGCAAAAGCAGAATTCCGTCCATTAGGTTATAAACCGTGTAAACAAATTTTGTAAATGGATATCTCTTCTTGACCGGAACTTCCCATTTGTATTGAAGCAGCCCAGCCAGCATCCTGCCAATTGTCTCGGCGCTCTGGAGAAATCCGAGCATGGTGACCGTCAGCCAGATTTGCGTCTGGTAAAAAGCCTGCGTGATTGTATAAACGCCGTGCGAGACGCCGCCGGTGATGCTCATGTAAGTGTAAATGTTGCGGATGCCCTTCTCCTTGCGGATGAAAACAAACCCTTCGCGCAAGTCGCTCCGATAATTCTGAAATGAAAACTTCTCTTTTTTATAGGTTCGGGTTTCCTTGATCATGCTCTCAATCACGATTGCCAGCAGTGTAATTCCTGCAACAAGGATAAAAATATAGCCAATGTGCAGTCTCTCATACAGAAAAGCTGCGACAGGCGCCATCACGATCATGACTGTCGGATAAATCGTCCCAGAAACCGCGTATCCCTTCTGTTCGAGCCCGATCGGGATCAGATCAGGATACCAGGATTCATAAGCCAACCGATAAAAAACGGAGAGCGTTCCGACAATCAAAGTTCCGCCCAGATACAGCCAATAGTTGAACTCGCTGTTCAGGACGAAAATGCCCGCTGCGATGTAAAAAAGAACCATCAATCCATCCAGTAAGATGATCCAGTTTTTCTTGCTGCCTTTATCGATTATCGGGGCAGCGAGCACCGCAAACAGGACGTCCGGCAGCATTCCGCAAATCATGATGATGGCGGATGCCAGCGTGGACTGGGTTTGATCAAATACCAGCAGGCTGACCGGCAGCATAATCGCTTCCCCGCCGATTGCGGCGAGAACGGTAGTCATCGTGATCAGGCTGAAGTCTTTTGTCCAGAGTGACTTTTTATTCAATGAGCGGAGCCTTTCAGACAGAACAGGATGATTGCCTGCTGCACACTGAGAAGACTCTTTTTGAAGGCATAGCCGACAAAGGCTGGATCATCAAGCGCATCCGCGCTGACTTCCTGCCCGCGGTAAAAGGGCGGACAAGGGTTGAATAGTGCGCCTTGATTTGCGAGGGAAATCCGCTCACTGGTGAGTTGATAGGGGGTGAAAAGCGCTTCGGCACCGGTTGGGAATGAATCCGTTATCAGAATGTCTTTACCGCTCAGCGCCTGTTCCAGATCATGGTTCACGGAAATGCCTGCCATTTCAAACCCGGGCGGGCAGCATTGGCTGTAATTAATCTGAAACAGTTCGGCGGCTTCTCTCCATGCCAGTCCGATGTTACCTGACGCACCGATGAAAAGATAGTTTAGAACCTTGAAATTCTTCCGAATTTTGGAAAGTGCGTAAAGATCTGACAGCACTTCGCAGGGATGGTTGAGATCAGTCATGGCATTGATCACCGGATGATGGCTGGCTTCCGCCATGCGCTCCACCAATTCCAGATTTTTATGCCGGACGATCACGCCATCCGCCCAGTTATCCAGATAGCTCATCACATCTTCAATTGCTTCCGGTTTATCCAGTGTATCGCTCGGAAAAAGGATGCTTTGGGCGCCGAGCTGGCAGAGGGCTTTCTCAAACGTTACGCGGGTGCGGATGCTGGACGGCGGGAAAAATAGAACGAAGGTTTTTCCATGCAGCGAACCATGAAACCGGTTGATTCGATCAGCAAGTTTGAAAATTTCTTCGGCGTCCGCGCGGGCAAGGTCAGTCAGATTGATAAGATCCTTCAAATCGTTCCTCCATCAATTGATACGTCTCCGTTCAAGTCTCGGAATTATACCCCACGCACACGGCTGAACGGGCTCGCATCGTGCTGTCCGGATTTTACAGAAAGTGATACAGGATTTGGCGAAAATTTTACCTGAAGTCAGAGAAGGGGGACGCTGTCCTGGATATAATGATTTCAGGACATGTTTATCAAGATTTGAAAGAATTATCAACGGAGTACTTATATGAATATCGTTGTGATCAACGGGACTGAGATTCGCGGCTGCACCTATCAGATGAAAGAGTTCTTCCTTTCAGAATTGCGGGAAGGAAATACCATTACTGAATTCTATCTGCCGAAAGACGGTCCCGCTTTTTGCCTGGGCTGCAAGACTTGCTTCATGAAGGACGAGGCGCTTTGCCCGCACGCCGCTCAGGTTCAGCCAATCTGGTCAGCAATTATGAACGCTGATCTGCTGGTTTTTGCCTATCCGGTCTACGTTATGCGGGCGCCAGGGCAGCTAAAGACGCTGCTGGATCATTTCGGCGCTCATTGGATCGCCCATCGCCCCAAGAAAGAGATGTTCACAAAACGGGCAGTGATCCTGACGCAGAGCGTTGGCGCTCCGAATAAAGGAGCACAGTCCGATGTTGAAACCAGCTTGAATTGGATGGGCGTGTCGGACGTGAAAAAGTTCGGGCTGAAGCTGATGGAAGGCGTAATCTGGCCGGAACTTTCGGAGAAAAAAAGAAAAGACATTGAAACTAAAACGAAGGCATTCGCACACCAATTTCTTAACCCGCGGGTGCCGCGCATGAGTCTGAAAGTCCGCCTCTATTTTCTTATCGGGAAAATAACGCAGAAAATGGTGCTGTCACGGACGCTCGTTCCCTCTGTTGACACGCGTTATTGGCTGGATCAAGGCTGGATCAAACGCTGATCACGCGAAAAAAACTACGCTGAGGCTCTGATAGTAATGGAGTCGACATACGCGGTGCCCTGAACGCAGGCAGATGCTCCATACTGGAATAAAAAAAATAAATGCGCGCCTATAAGAAAGGCGCGCATTTTTATCTCTTACAAGCTGGGTCAATCAAATGAACAAATTGACGTTGGATTCTTCAGCGTCGCCCAGATAGGCACCGACACCGCCCAGTTCCACCCCATCGATCAGTTCGGCTTCCTTGATGCCCATCAGATCCATGCTCATGGTGCAGGCGACCAGTTTCACACCTGCTTTTTTCGCATTTTCAATCATGGTTTCAAGCGAATCAACGTTTTTATCCTTCATGATTTTTCGGATCATGGCAGCGCCCATGCCGCCCATGTTCATGCGCGACAGCTGCAGTTTCCCGACCCCGCGCGGCATCATCCAGCTGAACATCGATTCGATCAAGGTTTTCTTGACCGGCTGTTTTTCGGCTTTTCGCAGGGCGTTAAGTCCCCAGAAAGTGAAAAACATCGTGACCGGACGACCCATGGCAGCCGCGCCATTGGCAATGATGAAGGAGGCGATCACTTTATCAAGGTCTCCGTCAAAAACGATGATGGTTTTGCCCTGCATTTGGGTCTCCGCCTGCTGCGCAGGGCTGAGCTTTGTGCCGGGACCTTTGCGGACAAGCGCATAATAATCATTGCCGCGTTTTTCATTTTTCATGAGTGTGTTGCCGGTTCGGCGCGACCAGGCGGCGATATCCCGGGCAAATCCGGGGTCGGAGGCGAAAACTTCAACCGTCTGACCGGGGGTGAGGTCTTTCATCGTCTCAAAAACTTTCATAATCGGTCCCGGACACTGCAGACCGCTGCAGTCGATCCGAGTGGTCAGGGCAGGAGTGTCCGGTGATTCAATATCCCCGCTGTCCGACACGTTCAGATCATTTTTCGTCATCGGGTACTTGCTGTAATGCGTTGAAAGATAAAACGTCATGCCGCCCGGATAGATTTTTATCCGCTCAAAACCGTTCCCGCTCAGAATTCGGGAAGCATTGTAAGCGCGCACGCCGACGCGGCAGAAAACCACAATCTCTTTGCTGCGGTCGATTTCTGCGAGCCGTCCGCGCAGCTGGCCAAGCGGAATGTTGAGCGTATCGGGAATCGCAAATGCCAGCCGTTCCTCATCTTCGCGCACATCCAGCAGAATTGTCTGATTGGGGTCGTGCTTTTCAACGACATCCCAGTCTGCCAGCGAGACAAGATGATTCAAAATGTTTTCTGCGACAAAGCCCGCCATGTTAACCGGATCCTTAGCAGAGGAATAAGGCGGCGCATAGGCAAATTCGAGCTTCTTCAAATCTGAAATGCCTGCCCCAAGCCGAATTGCGACTGCAAGCGTGTCAATCCGTTTATCGACACCATCGCATCCGACAATTTGAGCGCCGAAAATTTTCTTCCCGTCGGTCGAAAACAGCAGTTTGACCGTCAATGAAGTCGCGCCTGGATAATAACCGGCGTGAGAATTCTGGATGATGATTAAAGACTCATAATCAGTGCCTTTGACCAATCCGTTTTTGATCAGAGTTTTCTCGTTTAATCCGGTTGCAGCTGCAGCCAGGTCAAAGACCTGGACAATCGATGATCCCTGTGTGCCGTCAAATTTTTCCGACGCGCCAGCGATGTTGTTCGCGGCAATTCGCCCCTGCTTATTTGCCGGGCCGGCAAGCGGAATCATGGTGCGGTTTTTGAGGACGTAATCTTGAACCTCGATGACGTCGCCAACTGCATAGATGTTTGGATCGGAAGTGCGCAGCATCTCATCAACGATGATCCCGCAGCGTTCATTTGTTTTCAGTCCAGCATCTCTTGCCAGCTCGCCATTCGGCTTAACCCCGATTGAAAGGATCACCAATGAGGTTTTCAGCTGAGCACCGCTTTTCAGATTAACTTTGACCTGCGAACCGTCCTCTTCGAACGATTGAACGCCGTCACCAAGCCGCAAATCTATCCCGTTTTGGATCAGATTCTCATGCAGCAGCTGTGCCATTTCGAAGTCCAGCGGTGCCATGACCTGATCGAGCATTTCAACCAAGGTGACTTTGATCCCTCTGTGGCGCAGGTTCTCAGCCATCTCAATGCCGATAAAGCCTCCGCCGACAACAACCGCTGTCTTGATTTGATCCTGGTCAATCGTCTGGCGGATTCGATCAGTGTCCTGAACGGTCCAGAGGGAGAGGATATGTTTGGATTCAATTCCCGGAATTCTTGGCACAACCGGGGAGGACCCGGTCGCGATAATCAATGTGTCATATTCATGATCCGACTCAGTCTGACTGGTCAGGTTTTTTACCCGGATCGATTTGGCAGCCGGGTTGATTGCAGTAACTTCATGCAGAACGTTGACCTCAATGTTGAAGCGTTCTTTCATCATGGCGGGTGTTTGCAGCAGCAGCGCATCCCGCGAGCGGATGACATCCCCCACGTGATATGGCAGGCCGCAATTCGCATAGGAAATATACGGTCCTCGCTCAAAGATCGTGATTTCCGCTTCCGCGTCCAGCCTGCGCAGCCGGGCTGCCGCACTGGCTCCCCCCGCGACACCGCCTATAATGAGAACCCTTTTTTTCATAGTATTTTCCTTTTCTTTCCCCAATATTAACAGTAGATTTTAGCAGAGTCTGGAAAATTCACCGGATATTAATATGATTTATAGATATATCTTTTACAAAATGAGCAATGCAAAACGATTCAGCTAGTTCATTCGGAATACTTTCTGGATCTGCAGCAGGCGTTTGAATAAAAAAAAGACGTCGCAAGGGCGTCTCAAATAGGGGATTCAAGTCGATGGATTTAAGCCGCTCAGGCTGCAGGGCGGCGGAAGGCGTAAGCGACCCAATCAGCGATTTGGCGCTTCTCAAGAAATTCAAGCCCCTTGGCAGCAGCGGCTTCCCGGATCCGTCCGTCCTGCTCCTCCAAAATGCCGCTCAGCAGGATCGTGCCGCCGGGCTGGATCAGCTCTGCCATTCCTTGATCAAACAGGCTGATCAGGATGTGCGTCAGAATGTTTGCCATGACCAGCGGTGCCTGTTGGATTGAGGCAGCGCCTTTCAGAACCTCGCTGACTGGCTGGCGGGTCAGTTCCATGCGATCAATCACGCCGTTATGCTGTCCGTTCTCGCGGCTGCTTTGCATCGATTCTTCATCGATATCAATGCCGAGCGCATGGCTGGCGCCAAGCAACAGCGCGCCGATTGACAGAATTCCGGAGCCGCAGCCGACGTCGATTACGTCTTGACCGGGCTGGATATAGTCTTCTGCCATTTCAAGGCAAAGCTGGGTTGTCGGATGGGTTCCTGTGCCAAATGCCATGCTTGGATCGATTTTTATCGCGGTTCGGTCCGGTTCATTTGATTCAATCCAGGCTGGCAGAATCAAGAGTTTTTTCCCGATCAAGATCGGTTTATAAAATTGTTTCCAGGATGCCATCCAGTCTTCATTCTCGATAAATCGAAATTCAGGCTCGGGCACGCTGGCGATTCGTCCCAAATACCACAGCCCTTCGCTGATGCGCTGCTTTTTTTCTTCCAGCGGATCATCGACAGGCAAGTAGGCGAAGACGCGGCAGGGTCCGGCAGGCGTTCCTGCGTCATCGGCATTGAGGAAGTCAACGCCGCGTTCAATCACAACGCCGTTATCAATGTAGCGGGACAGGACTTCAGAAACAGCTTCTGCGGTTTCGCAGTCTACCGTGACATTGATTTCGAGCCAGGCAGGATTACCCATTCAGCGACTCTTTCAGCCGATCCCAGAAACTTTTATCCTGAGGGGTGACATCGGTTCCCATCGTTTCAGCCAGCTGCTCCAGCAAGTCGCGCTGTTCAGCGGTCAGCGAATTCGGCACAGCCACGTTGATGATAACTTTCTGATCCCCGCGCCCATTGCCGCGCAAGAAGGGGATACCTTTTCCTTTGAGGGTGAAAATTTTTCCGGGCTGTGTGCCGGCGGGAATTTTCATTTTCTCCGTGCCGTCAATCGTCGGCACGTCGATATCGTCTCCGAGCGAAGCCTGGGCAATGTTGATGTTCATATCCAGCTGGATATCAAAATCCTTGCGCCGGAAATATTTATGCGGATTCACCCGGATGTCAACGTAGAGATCGCCGGTTGGACCATTGTTTTCACCGGGCTGACCCTCGCCGGACAGGCGGATGCGGGTGCCGGTGTCCACACCGGCCGGAATTGCGACTACTTTTTTGACTGTCTTGTGCTCGTAGCGTCTGCCATGGCATTGCGTGCAGGGCGTGCTGATCGTTTCGCCACGTCCGTTGCAGACCGGACAGGTTGACACCTGAACCATCGAGCCGAACATGGTCTGACGGTTGGTTTTAATCTCTCCAGTGCCGTTGCATTGGGAGCATTTGACCGGGGACGTGCCCGGTTCCGCGCCGGTTGCCTGACAGCGGGTGCATTTTTCATCGCGTGAAAATTGAATTTCTTTATCAGCGCCGAAGCATGCCTCTTCAAATTGCAGTGTGACAGTTGTCTGAAGATCAGAACCGCGCCGCGGGGAGTTGCGCTGCCGGCTCTGAGATCCAAAGCCGCCGAAGCCGCCAAATCCGAACAGGTCGCCAAGAATATCTGACAGGTCAACCTGGGTGTAATCAAATCCATTCCCCATCCCGCTGACGCCGGCTTTGCCGTAGCGGTCATAAGCAGCGCGCTTGTCCGGATCGGACAGAACCTGATAAGCCTCATTGATCTCTTTGAACTTATCTTCTGCACCTGGATCCTTGTTGATATCCGGATGATATTTTCGGGCAAGGTTGCGGAAAGCTGTCTTGATTTCGTCGTCGGAAGCGTTTCTCCCAACGTTTAGAATGTCATAATAGTCTTGATCATTTGCCATCGATTGTTACACCTGTTTTCATTAATCTAAATTATTTTACTGTCTAATAACCGCTTCGTGTTATTTCATGACTTATTGAGACTAAGAAATAAAATGATCCGGAGCAGCAGTTTATTGTATTATGGATTAGGTCTTGATAAAACTTTTCCAATATCGCATGTCAATGTATGCCAAAACTGATTTCTTATCAGACCTGCAGCATTTCATAGTTGACGTAAATATTCGATCCCGTATCTCATTAATAATAAACAATCACCGAACAGTATTTTGAAACTGTCCGGTGATTGAAATGGGACTCTTATTTACATGCTGCGGAATTCACCGTCAACAACATCCTCATTCCCGCCGTCGGATGGCGGATTTTGCTGATCATTTCCAGCTGACTGGTCAGGACCGCCGGCTGGCTGATCCGCGCCTGGCTGCTGGTACATCGCACTGCCGAGCTGCTGAACCAGGCTGTTCAGTTCCTCTGTTTTGGCTTTCATGCCATCAAAGTCGGTTCCGTTCAGCATGCTTTTCAGCTCATTCGCTTTCGCTTCGACATTGGCTTTCATGTCAGCAGGAATTTTGTCGCCGTATTCAGAGATCATCTTTTCAGCTGAGTAGACTGAATTGTCAGCGTTGTTGTGAATTTCAATTCCTTCTTTGCGCTTGCGATCCTCTTCAGCGTGGAGCTCTGCATCCTTGCGCATCTTATCGACTTCCGTGTCGGACAAACCGGAGGAAGCAGTGATCGTGATGTTCTGGCTGCGATTCGTCGCCTTGTCAACCGCTGTGACTTTCAGGATGCCGTTGGCATCGATGTCGAAGGTCACTTCAATCTGCGGGACGCCGCGGCGGGCTGCCGGGATGCCGTCGAGAATAAATCGGCCGAGGCTCTTGTTGTCGGATGCCATCGGGCGCTCGCCCTGCAGCACATGAATTTCAACAGAGGTCTGTGAATCTGCCGCGGTCGAATAAATCTGGCTCTTTTTGGCAGGGATGGTCGTGTTGCGTTCGATCATCGGGGTGGCAACGCCGCCCATTGTTTCGACAGAAAGCGTCAGCGGGGTGACGTCCAGCAGCAAAATGTCATTCACTTCGCCGCCCAGAACGCCTGCCTGAATTGCTGCGCCGATTGCAACGACTTCGTCAGGATTCACGCTCTTGTTTGGTTCCTTGCCAAATTCGCGTTTGACAGCTTCCTGAACTGCGGGCATCCGGGTCATGCCTCCGACCAAAACCACTTCGTTAATATCGCTGGTTTTCAGTCCGGCATCGCGGAGCGCATTACGCACTGGCTCAAGGCTGCGAGCGACTAAATCAGAAGTCAGCTGTTCCACCTTTGCCCGTGACAGGCTCATCACCAAGTGTTTCGGGCCGGTTGCGTCTGCTGTGATATAAGGCAGGTTGACTTCGGTCTGCATGGTGGTTGAGAGCTCAATCTTGGCTTTTTCGGCTGCTTCCTTCAAACGCTGGAGCGCTTGGCGGTCGTTGTGCAGATCCATGTGATTTGCTTTATTGAATTCATCGATCAGGTAATCCATGATGCGCTGGTCAAAATCATCGCCGCCGAGGAAGGTGTCGCCTGATGTTGAACGAACCTGGAATACGCCATCGCCCACATCGAGGATGGAAATATCAAAAGTACCGCCGCCGAGGTCATAAACTGCGATCAGTTCATTGGTCTTCTTGTCCAATCCATAAGCCAGAGAAGAAGCAGTCGGTTCATTGATAATGCGCAGCACTTCAAGCCCGGCAATTTTACCGGCGTCTTTGGTCGCGTTCCGCTGGCTGTCATTGAAATAAGCCGGTACGGTGATGACCGCCTGGGTCACTTTTTCGCCCAAGTAGGCTTCAGCGTCCGTTTTCATTTTCGCCAGAATCATGGCAGAAACTTCCGGCGCCGAATATTCTTTCCCATCCAGCACCACACGAACGTCGCCATTGGGCGCCTTCGCAACTTTGTACGGTACACGGCTCAATGTCCGCTGAACTTCCGGATCATCAAATTTACGACCCATAAAGCGCTTAATCGAGAAAACAGTGTTTTCCGGATTCGTGATTGCCTGGTTGCGGGCAACCCGCCCGACCAGACGTTCGTGGTTTTTGTTTACTGCAACGACCGACGGGCAAGTTCGTTCGCCTTCGGCGGTTGGAATGACGGTCGGTTCACCACCAACCATGACTGCCATTACTGAATTTGTCGTTCCTAAATCAAGTCCTAATATTTTTCCCATTTTATTTTCTCCTATTTCGCAACGCGCACCAGAGCGGGTCTGATCACGCGATCTCCTAATTTGTAACCGTTTTGCAGCACTTCGATAATTTTTCCGGATTCGATTTCTGGATGATCCTCATGCGAGATGGCTTGATGTACATTGGGATCGAATTCATCATCACTCGAATCCACCTTGACCAGCCCCTCGTTCTCATTGATCTTCTCGAATTTGTGCAAAATCAGGTCAATTCCATCAATCCAGGCTTCAGCGCTTTCGTTCGGCTTCGGCCGGTTGCGCATTGCCAGATAAAGATCATCAAGGATCACCAGATATTTTTTCATGATGTCAGCTTTGAAATTCTGCTGCTGGATTTCCTGTTCGCGGTCAATGCGTTTCTTGTAATTAATAAAATCTGCCCGTTCGCGCTGCCAGCATTCCATGTTCTCATCACATTTTTGCTGAGCTTTCTCAAGCTGATCCTTCATGTCATCAACTTCACTTTTCGAAAGCACTAAAATTTCTTCATTGCCGTCTGCAGCTTTGTTGACCGGAATTTCATTTTCGTTATTTTGATCTTTGTTTTTCTTGGTCATGTTCTAATCCTGTCTTAATTTATTTCTCTGTAAGGCAGAGCATTTTTTACTCAATTTACTGCAATTCAACCAAAGATTCGGATATCAGGTCGCTCAGCAGACTTGCAATAAAGCGAACGGTCGGAATATTCCGGCTGTAAGCCATTCGCATCGGTCCAAAAACGCCTACTGTTCCGGTCAGTGTTTCGGGAATGCCGTAACGCGCCAATACCAACGAGCAATTTTGCAGATTTGTCAGCAGTCCTTCGCCGCCGATCAGCACCTGCACGCCGCCGATCTTCTGATCTAAAGCAGTTTTGGATAAAAAACTCTGCAGCGCAGGCTGTTCTTCAAAAATGCGCAGCGCCTGCCGGGCTTCTTCTGATTCCGCGAATTCCGGTTCTGCCAACACGTTGCTGATTCCGTCTGTGAAAACTTCGCCAGCTTTCATCGCGTCAGTTTCGTACATCGCATTCAGCACATTCTTCATCACTAATTCCATCAGGGCATTGTTTGTTGTGCTTTTTTGCTTTTCCTGATGAATCTGATCTGTCGTCATGCCTTTGAACCGCTGATTGATTTCATTGGCAGTCATGGTCAGTTTGTTTTGCGAAACCTGCTCCGTCAGCGTTACGAAACGCTGCTGCATCTGTCCGCTGGTCAAAACCAGCACAATCAGCATCTGCTTTCCGGTCAGGTCTATCAGCGCAACATGTTTCAGACTGTTGCGAATCGGCAGCGGTGCTGAAACCAACGAAATCGCTTTCGATTGTGATGCAAGGATCGAGGCGGCGAGTTTCATCCAGCCATCAATGCCCTGATCCTGCTGCGTCTGAAAGAACTGATGCTCAATCATGTGCCGATTTTCTTCTTTCAGCTCCTGCGTGTTCATCAGAACGCCTACGAAAAGGCGATATCCCTTTTCTGTCGGGATGCGGCCTGCAGATGTGTGCGGCTGGCTGAGGAAATTCATTTCTGTGAGTTTGGCAAGCTCGTTCCGGACAGTTGCGGGACTAAAGTCCAGCCGAAATTTTTCGACCAGATTTTTTGACCCGACCGGAGTCGCGGTTTTAATATAGTCATGGACGACTAAACTTAAAATTAACTTTTGCCTTTCGCTCAATATGCTCATTTTTTCCTCTTTAGCACTCAAGTCAATCGAGTGCTAAACTAACCTCCAATATCTTACCACGCCAAAAATTGACCGTCAAGCTTTTATGAGGGTTTCTTACGAAAGGTTAATATTTTTTATCGACAGGGATGGATCGGTCAGATCCGCCAGAAAAGCGTGCCCTCCGGGAGGGTTTCAGGATTCACCAGATCGCGGGTATCGAGAATGACAGCGGGCGGGTTCATCCGCGCAATGATCGTCTTGATGTCGTAATTCTGAAAGAATTTGTTTAAAATTAACAGGCAGTCCGCATTCTCAATCGCACTTTCCAATGAAGGTACCTGAAAATCATGACGGGCGGCTACGAACGGATCAAAGGCAGCAATTTTTGCGCCTTTTTTCTGCAGCAGGCGGCAGATTTCAGCTGCCGGACTGAGCCGGTCATCAGGAGAGCAGTCTTTCATCGCTAATCCCGCAACCGCAATTTTGGCATTTTCAACCAGCTTTCCGGCTTCGGCCAGTTTTTCAGCCGCTTTTTCTGCGAAAAAGGCTGGCAGGGCTTCGTTTTTCTCCCGTGCTAATCTGAGCAGCGGCAGGTCAACGCCAAGCGCTTGGGCACTGGCGTTCAGATAATGAAAGGCATTCGGGATGCAATAGCCGCCGACGCCGGGTCCCGGTGTCATCAGGTTGACGCGTTTGTGCGTGTTGGCAAGCCGGATGACTTCCATCGTGTTCATGCCGGCAGCTTCGGCGAACCGCGCAAACTCCTGCACGATTGCGATGTTGGCATCGCGCTGCAGATTTTCGAGCACTTTGGATGTCTCAACAGCGCTGATCGAATTTGAATGGATGATTTCTGCTTGGCTGTTGATCCGGATCACCTCTTCTGCCAGCCGGGCGCTGTCTGCATCAGCGGCGCCGATCAAGGTGGGCATGGTTTCAAATTCCTCAAATGCCCGGCCTTCGGCGATTCGCTCCGGGACATAGGCGATGAAAAAATCAACCCCGGCGCGCAGACCGGAGGCTTGTTCGATCAATGGCGTGCAAAAAGTTTCGGTTGTCCCCGGAATGACGGTGCTGCGGATCAGAACGAGAGAGTTTTTTTGAATGTTTTGTCCAATAGTCTGGCAAGCGCTTTCGAAATGACTGAAATCAGCAACCCCGTCGTAAATCGGGATGCCGACCGTCAGGATGATGACATTTGACTTTTGAACTGCGGCTGCGCCGTCTGAGGTAATTTGATAATTCCCGCTGGATAAAAGCGATTTCAGCAGTTCCTGGATTGATTTGCCTTGAAAGGACTCGGTCTGGGTCGTGATGCCTTTCGCCAAATTTTGGCAGATAGCTGGATCGCTGTCAACGCCGATAACCTGCCGTTCGTGAAGCGCAAAGCTGAGCGCCAGCGGCAGTCCGACATAACCCTGTCCAATGACGGCAATTCTTTTTTCATCCATAAATAAGTCCAATTTCACCTTTCAAATTCATTTTAAGCGCAATTTATAGAACCAATCCAGTCAAAGGGACAATCATTTCCTGATCGGAAAGTCCGCCGTGCCGTGAATAGAGCCGGTCGGGGCGGTTCGGCCACCAAAAATATGCTTGATTGCGGGCGATTGCGATCAGCTGTCCGATGCGGTTTGGCAGGTCAGGATGCAGCGGCGGCGGACCGTAAAGCCCGTCTGCGATCAGTTCCTCACCGGTTGCCATGTAGAATTCGCCCGGCCATACGGCGTCGATGAAGTCTCTGATAAACCCCTCTTTTCCAAGTTTTGGATAGAAATAGGTCAGCCGGTTTTCCCCGCAAGGAAGGATCGTGAGGGCGTTCATCAATTCCGGATAGTTTTTCAGATCCCGCTTTGGATCCGGCGTGTTTTCAATATGGCCATGGTCAGCAGTTAGCAGGACGAGTGTGTCCCCGCTGCTCAAGGCTGCAATTTTTTCGATCGCGGCGTCCAGTCCGCTGAAAAACATGTCAAGGTCTGAATAAACCCGGATATTGTCCATGCCCTTGAGATGGTTGTAGGTGTCCACGTCGTTCCAATAAATAGAGTCGAACGTAGGACGATCTTTATCCTGCTGATAGACCTCGATCAGATTATTCCATAAGTCGCCAAATTGACGATAGGGAATCACACTTGTGCCGAGCATCTGTACACGGGTCAGGTTCGAGCGAGCGAGGATGAACGGCATGTGAGAGCGGGCAAACACGCCGCCTTTTGTTAATTGCTGTCCAAGCGTTTGAACGGGCAGGATTGTCTCGGTTGTCAGTCCGGTCTCTCCAAGCAGTCCCTGCTTAAAACCGAGGGCTGACGGCGCATACTGCAGAAAATTGACGACCATTCCCTGATCGCGCAGCCAGGTTTCATAGCCAGCCATACCGTGCTGCCCGGCGGAAGCGCCAGTCCAGAGCGATGTCAGCGCGGCAGCGGTCGAGCTCGGGACAATGCTGGTCAGTGCGCCGTGAATTGCGCTTTTTTGGCTGCGTATCACCCAGGGGTTGTTGGCAAGTCGCTCCTGAATTGTCTGCATCTGGTAAACGCCCAATCCGTCGATAATGATTTGAATGACATGTTTAAAGCGAGTGCCATAATCAGATTCGTGCGCCAGTGGCATGAGCATTGAATCCCATGGAACGCCCAGCCAGCTGCAAATGCTGGCAGGCAGATTGGCGGTCGAATATCCCGCATAATCCGGCAGCGTCATATTGCTGTCGAGGTAACCCCGCGCTGGGGTTCTGGATTTTATTTCCTGATATGAATTCTTAAGTTGACTGTTCATCATTCTGACCGGACTCCTCAATCATTTTAATCGAAAAAACCTATCTGGTCAGATTGGATCGGGATTGAAGGAAAGAAGCCCAAGGATTGGTTGGTTTTGGCTATAATCAGGGTAGATTGGAGTGTGCATGGAAATGAGTCAGTCAGGTTCAAATCAAAAGACTATCAAGTTTTTCTCGCTGTCAATATTGGCAGTGCTGATCCTCTATTTTGGGCTGAAACTGTATCGTTCCCCGGTAGACACCTATACTTGGACAGAATTGCTGATTAACTATGAAGCCGGCTTCATTCGACGTGGATTGATTGGCAGGATTGGCTATCTGATTTCACCGTATATTTCGGTTAAATTCTTTCTTTCAGCCGGAATCACGCTCTGCTACCTGCTGCATTTGATTCTATATGTAAATCTCACGCGCGCCATTCGATTATCGGACTGGCTGCTGTTCACTTTTTCGCCAGCGGCTTTCCTGTTCCCGATCTATGACTTTGATGCGTTCGGGCGCAAAGACGTGTTCCTTATTCTGATCTTTATGCTTTCCTTTTGGCTGATCTTGCAGCGCCTGCGCCTGAAGCTCCTGGTCCCAATTGTCCTGATCCTTTATCAAATCGGGACGCTGATTCACGAGTATGCCCTGTTTTATTTCCCGTTTTGCGTGTTATTGATCCTGATCGTCTATCGCGAACGAGCTGGCAAGGAATTGTTGGCTTTGCTGATCTGCTCCGCTATTTTTCTTGTCGGCAACCTGATCTGGCTGTATGCGCTGTCACGGCAATATTACAATCTGGATCTCATTCCGCAGTCCTGGGAGGGTCTGATTGCAAACTATAATCTGACGCCGCAAAGCGGTGCATTCGGCTGGCTGGGCGTGCCGCTGAAGGAAGGGCTGCAGCCGGTTTTCGATAAACTCAGCTACCCTCAAACTTTCTTTTCCTATCTAGCGGCGATGCTGCTTTCATTTATCCCGATGCTGGTGCTGAACGCGCGCTATCGGATTGTTCAATCAGTTTACGCTCATTATCGCGGACAGACCCTCTTGCTGGTTTTATTTACGCTGCTGCTGCTCGGTACACTTCCGATTTTCATCTTCAGTTCGGACTGGGGCAGGCTGATCTATCTTTTTGGATTCAATATTTTCCTGAGCCTGGCTGTTTTAAAAGAAAGTTTCGGACTGACAGAAGAACCGAATGCTCAGGAGAGAACCGCTGTGTCAAAGCTGGAATGGGCGGTCTTGTTTATCCTATTTGCAGGGACTTGGTTCGTGAAAATGTATGTGGATGGCGGCAATATCGCCCTGCAGCAAGGGCTGATATTCAAAATATTGGACTGGATTTCAATCTGACGTTTAGTTTAATCACTGCGGATCGAATTATGATAAAATAAATGCGCTCTGCCCCCATCGTCTAGCGGCCTAGGACGTGGCCCTCTCAAGGCCAAAACGGGGATTCGAATTCCCCTGGGGGCACTTTCCGTTTTTGTAATGAATTAGCAATATTTTATGGAGACGTCAGTTTAATGTTGCGGTTTTGTAGCCTTGCAAAGAGGTAGAATCAAATTTGATGAATTATTTATTCTGAAAATTTCTGATAAGCATTTGTTGCAACGCCAATAACTCCGGCAGAATTTTTATAATAAGCTGGTTTAACGATTGCCCTTTTTGTTCTGATAAATCCCGAATAAACAGAAAAATCTGTACTGATACCCCCTCCAATAATAATATTGTCCGGAGAAAGAACCTTTTCTAAATCAGCGATATATTCATTAAGTCTTGATACCCATTCGTTCGTTGATAAGTTCTCTTTGGATATTATTGATGGTGCGACGTATTCGTCTGCCCAGTTGCCATGCATGCGTAGAAAAGCAAATTCAGTGTTTGGAAATAATGTTCCATTGTAAAAAAGCGCTGAACCAATACTTGTCCCTAAAGTTATTAGAACAGTAGTTCCCTGTCTAAGCTCACTTGCGTCATTTCTCCAAACTTCTGCATAACCTGCAGCATCTGCATCGTTCATGATTGATATTAAAAATTTGTTTTCATGACAAAATTTCTTTTTGATAATATCCCATACCGTTTGGTAATCAAATTTCCTGGTAATTATTTCCCCATTTTTTACTATAGAAGGGAAACAGATACCAAGGATATATTCATCACAATAACTATTTATCAAGAATGAAATTCCATCGATATAATCCTCAATACTATTTGCAAAACCGATGTCTAACTTATCAAATGATTTAATAGTCAAAGAATCACGATAAAAATTAATTACTCCAAATTTAATTGAAGACCCCCCAATATCAAGACCTAAGATATTCAAATTAAATCATTGCTCCCTTTGGAAAATTTTAAAAATGGTTTGCAATTATTAATATACTCATTTCTATCTCTTCCATTAACATCAGGGATGAATCCTTTTTCTACTGCTAAATAATAAAGAACTAAATGATAGACTATTGCTGAACAATATGATGCCCAAATAGGTTTCATTTTGGGTAGCCCGATGATTTTGGATTTTTTGCTCCATCCTGCATCGGGAGAAGAAGTGATAATAAGGTCTGACGCTAATGTTGCATTTACAGCATTGTCAATGTCTTTAGCCCTCCATAAAACCCGATCATCGGTTTGAAATAGAACGATGCCCACATTTGCAGAATAACTAGCAGCAGGGCCGTGGATTGATTCTTCCAATCCGAATCCAATTGCTGGTTCAGTGAGAACTTCAATGGTTTTTAGTGCCATTTCATTTGCAATTGCAGAATGGACACCCATACCGATAAACATGTATTGATCAATTCGCTTTCCCCAATCTTCTGACAGACTGATGGCTGTTTTCTCCCAGGAATTAAAATTTTCATCCATGGCAGAAATCATTTCCAATATCGAATTAAATTCTTCGTCCATTTCCTTTTCTGGTAGGGATAATATTGCAGGTAAGGTGGCTAATAATGCTGCACTTAGGAAACTTCTTGTTTTTCCAAAAGGCACTTCTTTTCCAAACGGATCATGGATCACTAGATCTGAATTTTCTTCAAGTTTAGATCCAGAGTTGCCAATGATAGAAATTACCTTGTTCCCGGCTTTTATTGCTTTATCTTTCGCAATATATGTTGGAACGGTGTTCCCAGAATGACTGGAGCAAATTACTAATGTGCCTTGGTTGAATTCAATTGGAGTTTCAACAATAAAGTCTAAAGCATTGATTGAATATGCAGGAATATTTAGGAGTTCTCTTATTGCATATGCTGCTAATTGGCACGAGTTCAAGGAAGTACCACAACCGATTAAAATAAAATTAGAAAAATGCTTGTCAATTAAAAAAGAAGTTATTTCATTTAAGAGATTTTTATCGAGACAAGCTTTTAAGCATCCAGGAATACTTTTAATAGCGTCATACATATAATAAGGATGTTCATACCGCAACATTTTATTTGGAAATTCTTGTGAAATAATATCTAGCGATTTCATTTGTTATTTTCTCCGAATTCTATTAACCTTTAATTCCAGTGTAAGCAACACCTTTCATAACATAGTTCTGGAAAAAGAGAAATACGATCAATGGAGGAATTGCAGCCATAAAGTTAGCTGCCATAACGCTATCCGACGTGACCCATGTATCAGGTTGGTTAAACCAGTTGATAATTCTACTGACAGTGTACATATTCTGTTCCTGTTCAATAATCATAGGCCAGGTTAATTGGCCCCAAGTCCGATTGAAAATCAGAATTGCTAACGTAAAAATAGCATTTTTAGATAAAGGTAATACGATTTTATAGTAAATACTAAAGTGCGATGCGCCGTCCACCCTTGCTGCATCAATTAAATCCTTCGGAATTTGTTCAATAAACTGTCTTAACATGAAAAGACCGAAGACATCTGCTAAGCCTGGTATGATAAGCCCCTTAAATGTATTTAACCAATTAAATTTATTTGTCACAGTAAGGTATAAAGGAATCATTGAAACGGTTTTAGGCATAATTAAAGCAAACATTGCAAATGCAAATAGGAAGCGTTTCCCAGGGAAATCATATAATCCGAATTCATAAGCAGCCATTGAAGTTAATGTGATGCTCAACAGTACTGTTGCTCCTGCGTAAATAAATGAGACATAATACGCATTTAAAAATCCTCTTTCGAAGAAAATATCTTTGATTTTCGCTATTCCACCGGATAGAGAAGATGGATATAGCCTTGGATCGAGTGAAACAGGGATCCCTTCTGGACTGAAAACTACATTTATCATCCAATAAATTGGAAATACTGCAATGACTAAGAAAAATAATGCAAGCACCCAATGAAATAATTGCCCCGTCCGTTTTTGAAGTAAATAAAAGCTCATAATAACCTCTAACTTATTTCTTTATTTTTTTATTTATCAAGAATTGGATAGATGTAAAAAATAGGATAACAAATGCCAAAATTACGCCATATGCGGCAGCTTGTCCAAATTTTAAACTGCCAAACCCTTTCCCAAGCATGTCCATAACTGGGAATAACAAGGCATTTCTATTTCCACCATAGCTCATATATGTAGATCCAGTTAAAATCCAAGGTGCTTCAAAAACTTGCAAAGCAGAAATAAATCCCCATGTTGTTGTAAAGAAAAGAGTAGGGATTAATTGAGGAATGGTTATGTTAATTATTTCTTGAAATTTATTAGCACCATCTACTTTTGCTGCATCGTACAAAGATTCAGGTATATCGTTAATACCTGCGATCATGATGATCATATTGAAACCAGCTGAAACCCAAACATCCACAATAATTAAGGAGTAAAGCATGTACTTTGGGTCAGTAAGCCAGGCTACTTGCTGCAATCCGATTTTTGAAAATAATACGTTGACTAATCCTACGTCAGCGGCTAATATCCATTTCCAAACTGAAGCTGCGAGATATAAAGGTATAACAGAAGGAAGAAAATAAGCACTTTTGAAGAAATTACCCCATTTTCTTGGCATGGCTTGGATGATGATTGCTAAAATAAAAGAAACGATCATTCCAATTGGAACGGTGATTAACACATAGTTGATAATGTTTTTATACGCAAGTTTAGTAGTTCTGGCGTTCAGAACTTTAGAATAATTGTCTAGTCCGACAAATTCAGGAATATGAATACCATCCCATTTATAAAAACTAGTATATATTCCATAAATAATTGGATATACAAAGAAAACAATAAACATTAGAAAGAATGGCGTAAGCATTAGATAATGCTTGTAATTTCGTTTAAGGTTGATTTTCATAAATGCTAACTGCCTCTCAAAGATTATTTATAAAAATGTTGCGGTATAACCGCAACATTTTTATAAGATAAATGAAATCGTTTATTCGTATTCTTCTTTAATTGATTCGGTCATTAAATCTCTTGCTTCTATAGCACCGTCAAGCAAATCAACCTCATCATTCATAGCCATGTCCAAGTATTCAAGCAGAGGTGCATAGTAATTTCCTGGATAAGCTTTTTCAAAAAATGGTGTTTGGTTATAAATAATGTATGGCGTCGCTTTTTCAGTGATTGCCAACATCTTATCTCCTCGATCAGCAGCTGTTTTCATTGCTGTCATGTTTCCAAGATATCGCGCATCAATTTCTGCCCATCGAGCCATTTGCGGTGTGTCAACTAAATAGGATGCTAATTCCCAAGCAACCTCCCAATTGTCAGTATTCCCGACACACAGCATTTCTAATCCTCCAACTCCACCATGTTGAGAGCTGGTTCCGCCTGGGATAAGAGCAAAGTCATAATTTAATCCTTCGACTTTTCGAAATGCGATGTCTGCCCAAGGACCATCCGGATAATAGGCTAATTTGTTCGTAGTGAAAAGGTCGATAGCACCTTGCTCACCCCTTTTTAGTTGGGTGCTGTAAGGCGCGATTTTCTTCAAAAATTCTACAGTTTTTACAAGTTTTTCTGGATTGAGTAAGCTAATGTTTTGTGAGAAATCAATGCCCCAATCAGATTTCTCTGCAAATGAGGAATAAATTGAGAGGAAATTCCACCAATCAGTATGGTAACTGTAAGTGCCGTAAAAACCAGCTTCGCTGATCTTTTTCATATGGTCAGCCCATACTTCCATGTCAGATATTTCTTCATTTGGATCAATTCCAGCAGCTTCTAAAACATCCAAGTTTCGATACATAAACTGACTGAAGCCTGTGTATGGTAATGCCCACATCGTATTATCTTCAGGAGTCATGACCGCAACTGTTGCAGGGTCGAAATTTGCCCGATATTCTTCCGGCTTAGCCATCCAAAGATCATAGATATTTATCATTGCATCAATGCTGACGAATAAAGCACCATTCCTTGTCGTATTGACGAATAAATCTGGCATTGTTCCGCTCATTGCTGCCGTTGTAAGAGATGAAAGCAACTCGTCATCCCCCATGGCTGACACTTCAACTCTATACCCTGGATGATCTTTTAAAAACTCATCGATGAATACTTGTTGCAATGCGAGCAAGTCGCCAGTACCAAAATCTGAAAAAGTCCAATATCGGAGGACAGTTTCTTCTGCATTAACAACCGATACTGCAGAAAAGCAAAGTAATACAACAATAATTATTAAAATTTTATTTTTAAACATAATTTCACCTTTCTTAATAATGAAAACTTGATTTGTGACGTACAAGATTATTTTAGTTTATGAAACTTCAAATGTAATTAAAAAACTAACATATAGGATTAAAATTAGATAAATACATGACAAATGTTATATTTAAGTTTCAAAATATAATTTTACTTTCTGGATATGGTATCCTATGCACAATCAATCTGATTAAGAATTTTCTAAAACAACAAAGGAGACATTGATTATATGACCTCTACAATTGATACCGAAAAAATGTTTGCGTATTGTCGAATTCCTATGGAAAACTTGGAAAACCATCCTGATGCAAGGGCAAAAATTAAAATATTTAATAAATCTGAAGAGGTAAATTTTCAAGCAGCACAAATAATGATAGATGAGATTGTCGAAAACAATCGTAATGGAAAACCAACCAGATGGGTGTTGCCATGTGGGCCTAATCAACAATTTGAGATATTCATTAACTATATTAATGAAAACGACATTAGTTTGGAAAACTTGCACGTTTTTCTGATGGATGATTATTTGGATTGGAATTGCCGTCCATTTCCGGAGGATCATCCGTATTTTAACAACACAGCTCGATTTAAGAAAATGTTTTATGACAAAATTAAGCCAGAATTGAATGTACCCATAAAACAGCGCCATGCCCCTTTATACAATGATTTAGATGCAATGGATGATGCTATCGAAGCTTTGGGCGGACTTGATACTGTTTTTGGCGGACTTGGGTTTAAAGGATTGGTTGCTTACTGCGAAGCACCATTATCCCCATTTTTTACAGTTACTAAAGAACAATACTGCAACATGAAGACTCGAATTTATCCAATTAACGATGACACAACAATCGCATATTCAGTAAGGAAGTTCGGTGGTCTCACTCACATGAATCCGCCCCTGGGGGTGAGTATCGGTTTTAAATCAATGTTAATGGCAAAAAAACTGGTGTTAATGTGTACGACTGGGGCATGGAAGAGAACTGCTATCAGAGTCATGCTCTTCAATGAACCTACTGTTGAATATCCGGCAACATTATTTACTGAAAAAGTTCCGGAATGTTTGCTTCTCTGTGATAAAAACACTGCAGAATCTCCTCTACCTCCGTTATGATAAAAGGCGATATGTTGAATACTGATTCACCTCAAATTATTTCGTTAGGCTATCATGGTACAGGTGCCAGGGTTGTGCGTGTCCATCACATACCTGCAGTTGGTGAAAGCGTTCGAGCTTGGGATTTTCAGATAATCAAGGATGGAGGAAAAGGCTCGCACCAAGCAATGGTGATTGGAAAATATGGCGGATCAGTTGGGTTTATTGGGAAAATGGGAATAGATGAACAATCTGATGAGGCTATCACTTGGTTAATTGAACATAATGTAGATATAAGAAATTTACTTAGAGTTGAATATAAAGGTCGAGGCTCAGGATTAATTTTAGTTGATGATAATGGTGACAACGCAATTATTAGTGTGGACGATATTCGTAAAACTTTGACTTTTGAAGAAGTTCAGCCATTAATTAAAAACTACGAACAAGCACAGGTATTTATTACTGGGTTTGAAATCCCGGAAGAAACGGCTTTGTCTAGCGCAAAATTTGCAAAGAGTCTTGGCCAAATAACGATTCTCAATCCGTCTCCTGCCCCTATTCAACCGATGGAGAACTTATGTTTTATCGATTTCTTAGTTCCGAATGAAACCGAAGCAAAAGTATTGTTAGGTATTGAATCTGATGAATATGTTGAACCAATGACTTTAGCAAAGTCATTGGTTGAAAAATTTAATGTGGGGAATGTTATTTTAACTTTGGGAAGCCGAGGAGCTTTATTCTTTAACCGGGATGAAAGTTTTATCGTAGACCCATTTAAAATTGAGGCTGTTGATCCGATTGGCGCCGGAGACACATTTCTGGGTTCATTTGTTTTTGCCTATTGGGTTGAACACTTAACGATTTTTGAATCATTGGTTTGGGCGAATGCGGCAGCAGCTATCAGCGTTTCTAGAAAAGGTTCTATTCCTTCATTTCCTACGAGAGATGAAGTGAATAAATACATTCTTTCAAATAAATAGAATAAGTTTTATTTTAGACTCTAAGAATTTTTTTCTTAGAGTTATTTTTAATTAACCTAAATATTATTTAGCTTAAAAAAGTTTATTGTTATAATTAAATAACATTTGTTAGATTAAATTGGCATTTTATGGAGGAATGTTGAGTATTAGCAGGAATATTCAAAAGCTGATAGATATATCAAACCTTTATTATAAGAATGGTTATTCTAAGAGCGACATTGCAAAGCTCGTCGGCGTTTCGAGACAATCAGTTGCAAATTACTTACAGGAAGCATTAAATGAAGGAATTGTAGAAATAATTATTCACGATCCTTTTCAACGAAATAGTTTTTTAGCTAAAAAGATGATGGAAACAACTGGTCTCAAACGTGTTGTAGTCATTCCTTCTCAATCCAAAGATAGTTCAAGTCTGAAACGAAATATTGCTTTGGCAAGTGTTGAACTAATCGATGAAATCATTAACTATGATGATAAAGTAGGCATTAGCTGGGGTGGAACAGTAAAAGAGCTAGCTGAAAACTATAATGGGTCACCTAAAAAAGATGCGATTTTAATTCCACTGATGGGGGGATTCGGAAGAACTGAACCATCTCAACAAGTAAATATTATTGTTCAATCTTTATCAGAGAAAATGTCCTCGAGTTGTTTGCAATTAAATGCCCCATTACTCGTAAATAGCCATGATTCACTTGAAGCATTTCTGAAAAATAAAGAGATAGAAATGATCATTAACAATTGGGAAAACATTGATTCTGCAATTATTGGAATTGGAGATAATATATTTTTAACGAATAAAAACCCATTAGTTTTTGATAGCTTCTCTTATAAATATCGAAAACTTTTACTGAAAAAACAAGCTGTTGGTGATATTTGTTGGAGGTTTTTTAATTATAATGGTGAAGAAATTTGGAATTCAGAGATTCCATTAAATGTAATAAGTATAAAATTGGAACAGTTACGTAAAATAAAAAATAAAATTTGCTTAGCTGGCGGAAAAGATAAAGCATATGCGATCTTTGGAGCCATTCAAGGAGGTTTTATTGACTATTTAGTGACTGATGATGAAACTGCAAATGAAATAATAAAATTGTATTCATATAGTGAATTAAAAAAACAAAAAATAATTTCTAACGCTATTCAATCTCAAGAAGGAATTGATTGACTATTGCAGAGCTTTTTTCGGATTAGATTCTTTTGATCGAAATATATGCGCCAATCTTTACTGGCGCATATTTTTTAATGGGTAAACTAATGATTATAGCTGCAGCGAAAAAGGGAAAAAATTCCTCGGATAAAAATATATTATTTTGATATAATAAGTAAAAACTACAATATTATTCGGAGAATCAGCCATGGAATTGAGAATTATCAGCCCGGAAGGGTGGGAAAAGCGCTTTCCATTTAAGAAACCGGTTCTTTCAATTGGATCGCAGCTGGGAAACGATCTCCGGCTTGACACTCCGACTCAATTTCAACTAATCCTCCAGGAGAGAGAAATCACAACCCTAAGGGTGAGATTGCCCGCCGAAAACGAAGCCGGCATGCCGCTGAGGGTCAATCGCAATGGGCGTTTTTTCACTCTGCAACCGGGTGAAGAGATGGAACTTTATCCGGGGGATTCGCTTGAATCCGGAACCTTTCGACTGATACCTGATTGGCAGGCGAGTCAGCGAACTGCTGAACCCGACAGAAATAAAAGAGGGGCGACCGCATGGTTATGGGTCGCTCTTTTTTTATGCCTTTTAGCGGCTGCTTCATTTATTTTTCTGCCAAGAATTAATGAGTTTTCTGTACAATTGCCGCCCGAACCGTTGATGATAGGGGATGCTGGGACTTTGTTCTGGCAGGCAAACCGCTTTTCCTCGTCCATAACGCTTTTTTCTGGGGATCAGCAATCTCCGGTTGAAAGGACTGGATTGCTTGAGATCAGCCCGCCTGAGACAACTGTTTATCGGATTCAGGCGGAAAATTGGTTGAGCCGACTGATCAAACGTCCGGCAGTCAAAGAATTGACCGTGCCTGTCAGTATAGCGCTTCCCGGTGTCAGGTTGGAAAGCGTTCGAACAGCGCCCAACACCTATCAAGTGAGCTGGTCGGTCAGCGGAGAAGTTGATCAGGTCTCTCTGACGATCGGTAGCCAGACCGAAGTTTTGCCTGAGCAGGAGTATCAAAGCTCGCGCACCTTGCCGATCCGGAAAGACGTGGAGGTTCGCATCACAGCACACAATCAAGCCGGAACGAATTGGCAGAGCGAGGTGCTCGCGGCTGAACCGGTCGACTTGCTGTTAGAGAAATTCATCGTTTGGGTTCAACCAGAATCCCGTTCGCAATTTACGCTGGTTCAGTCCGAAGTGCCTGCTGAGGGCTTTACTGAGAAGCTGGTTGAATTAATTCCTAATGAAACCTTGGCGGCTGGCTATGAATTGATTCATCATCAGACGGGGCGAACGTTGAATCCGCGTGAACAAATCATGCTCGAATGGGGCGTAAATCAGGCAGATACCGTCATGATTGAGCCGCTGGCTGATCGCTTGCTGCCTGAATCTGGCGCTCAGTACTATTATCCTGAGAAATCGACCAATTTTTTACTGTCAGCAGCATTGGGCGATCAGCTGAAAACATTTACACTGCCGGTGACAGTTAAGAAAGAGAAAGCGGAGACCGTCAGCCAACCGCTGAAAATTGAGCAATTCAGCACGAATCCAGTCTCCCTTCAGCAGCCGGGTAAAGTCACGCTTGCCTGGTCGGTATCCGGTGATTGGGAACGAATTCAGCTGCTTTCTTCCTCAAGAACGCCGACCCTAACCGAAAAAACTCCAGCGGGGCAACCTCAGACCGTTGACTCAGGTGCGATATTAGCAGATTACCTGAACGGCGCTGGTTTCCTATCCGTCAACCTGGCGGAAGATACATCATTTATATTGAAAGCTTCGAATTCGGAAAAATCCGATAACGCGATTGTTTCCGTGCGGGTCAACCCATCTGCCCCGGCTGTTGTGCGGAAGCCGCTTGGAATCCAAATTACGCAGCTCTTCAGCGCGTCTGGAAAATTCGAGGTCGGAGAAGAGATTACCGCTGCCATTGCATTTTCAGGCTTGTCATCCGCTGATCCATTCCCGACCGGATCAGTCGTGATCAGCGATGGACTGTCAAACTGCCTGATAACACTGCCGCGCAGCAGCTGCGAATTAAAACTGCGCTCGGCTGGCAATCGGGCGATCTCCGCTCGTTATGGCGGAAATCAGGTCTACCAGTCCGCAGAAACACTCCAAAGTCTGGTTGTGACCGATAAGAAGTTGGAACGGCTGAACTTGGCAGCTTCAATTTTTCCTGATCAAGCGATTCAAAATGTCGGCGAAAAAGTCACGGTCAGCGCATTTCTGACACCCGAATTTGAAGGAGAATTGTCGCCTACCGGAACGCTGTTCATCTCTGACGGACTCTCTAATTGTTTGCTCACGCTGCCGCGCAACAGCTGTGATCTTGAAGTGCGATCGATTGGCGAAAGGACGATAAGCATTAGTTATTCGGGCGACGACTTTTTTCATCCAGCAGTTACAAGTCTGAAGATTCAGGCTGAAAAGAAAGAATCAACGCCTCAACCAACCCCGGTCCTGACGCCAACCGCACTGCCGTTGCAGTTTCCGATTCGGATTGTCGGAGTTTTTCCGCAAAAGTCCGCTTACTCCATCGGCGACCAGATCGATATTTATGTTGATCCGGATTATTCGTCGATTGATAACCGTTTCCCGCGAGAAAAGATTCAGGTGTCAGATGGTTTTGCCACCTGCCTGTTCTCAGTGGAAAGCGGCAATCACTGCACAATGCAGCTGATAGACAGCAGCGCCTCGCAGATTATTGCATCATTCCCCGGGGATGGTTATTATTCTCCGTCGCAGTCCGAGCCCTGGTCGATTACGGTTCAGGCTCTGCCAAAGGCTGCCACTCAAACAGTGATAGCGTCGGTTCAGCCCAACCTGGCAAGCTACCGCATTGGGGATCAGATCAAAGTCAGCGTTTCAGTGACGCCAGATAAAGTGCTTGACCAGCCGCCATCTGGCGAAGTAACAGTCAGCGATGGCTTTTCCAGTTGTATCGTTCAATGGCCGGAGCAGGATGCTTGCAGCCTGACACTCCAAAACGGAACTGCACGTGAGATAACGGCTATTTATGCAGGAGATGAGTTTTACGCTTCATCTGTTTCAGCGATGCGTCCGATAAAAATCTCGATGCTCGAAGTGTTAGCATTTTCTGCACAGGCGATGCAGTTCAGTACGTGTGACAGTTTTGCTCCGGATGAGCTCAATCCAATTCCGCTTCAGATCGATAACGCTGCCAACCCACCGATTGATTATTTCACGCTGGATGACCGGTTTATACTCGGTTCGGGGTTCTACCTGAACGTTGGCGTTCGCTCCGTTGCTGGTAATTTAATACCTGATCCCGGGACTTTCTCAGCACGTGCCTGCAGCCTGAATGATCCGGAAATTTGCATTGACGCGCTTCCAGCGGATGCGGTGCGAGATTCTTCCGATTTCACTTTGGCAAGCGCACAGCTTGAATTTCCTGCTGTTCCGCAAGCCGGGCACTTTGCACTGACGATCACTTTTGCGGGCGATCCGGCTCTGTATGGGACTGAATCCTCATCCTTCGCTTTGCGCGGATTTCGACGAGCAGCGTTGATCTTGACCCCGCACCAGCAGTTCAGCCCGGATGCTGAATTTTTAGGGTATGAGTGGACAGGGGTTGAGGCAGCAGATCCAGGTTCGACGGATTATTGGTTCGATGCTTATCTGCTGGGCGCGGGGATGAAACATTGTCCGATCCCGCTGACGCTTGCGCAGTATGCCCAGCCCGGCGGGATCACACTTCAAATTGAGGTTGAAAAGACTGTCCCGGGCGCTGACCAATCTGATGCCGTCTGGCAGGCATCATTGACTGCCAATGGGTATGCTCAAGAGATCATCAATCGTCTGCAGCCTAATCTTTCGCTCTGGAATCAGCATGCCTGCCTTTGGGAAACGCAGGGAGAAAACCGGGCTGTGCACTGCAGCGATGTTGGATTGTCGGAACCATCCATCCTGCGGCATGCGCTTGAGCATACCGATCCGAACTATCAAATTCTGGATCAGAACCCGCTTGATAGTTTTTCAGATGTGTTTATTCAGGCAAAAATAGCGAAACAGCGGGTCTTTTTTCATGCACCAAACCTTTCCGGCCAATTGACAGGCGGTGTGCCTTATTGGATCAACTATCGGGGAGCTTCGTTTGCATATTTTACCGCGCCGGAATGTCTTGATGATGGGCAGCAGGGATACCAAACGGCCAATCACCGAATTCCTGCTAATCAGGTGCTTTCGATTCAGCCTCTGGTCCTCGCCCGCAGCCAACTTGATAGAAAAAACAACTTTTCCGCTGTTAATGAACCGTATCAGATTCATTATGAGCCGTCTGCGAATATACTTTCGGCGCTGACGAACTATCATGGCGTGTGCGGGAATTGCCTCGATTGGCCGATTATGGAATTCACATATATCCCGAACGAGGGCTGTGCGCAAACAAGCGCCGGCGTGATCACGGTTCAGCCGGGAGCCGGGACGCTTTTTGGCGGTATCGCGTGTTTCAACGATTATAGTGTCCCCGAAGTGCGGTCATCTTTCTGCCAGCTGCGTTTCGATAATCCTGGCAATTTGGAGCTGATTTACCCTGGCAGTGATCAATTTAATCAAGCACAGGAAACGGTCTCTTTGGATGTCAGTCTTGCGGCTGGCATGGCTCTGCCTGCTGATGCTCCAGCTCTGTCCCGCTCAACCGTTTCTCAGCTTACAGTTCAACCCTTCTTTACTGATGAGTCCGGCGCTGTACTCTACAATCATTTTGTGGGGGAAAAATATCTTTTGACACTCCAGATTTCAGAACCGCTGTTATCGGAAACTCAGCTGAATCTTGAACTGCCAGCGATGTTCTCGCGGGAAAACCTGTTGCCCGAGAGGAGCTCCTGCCTGGGGTCTTATACTCCAGATTCGAGGAAAATGACGCTCGCAGCTCATGATTTTGATCAGGAAGACGGCAAAAAGTTTACTTGCGAATTCGTATTTGCCAGTGCAGTTCCTGCAGCAGTGATGCAGACGATCCATTTCTCTTTGACTGCCGGCATCGACGAACCGCAGCAGGTGCTGACCCCGTTCAGCTGGAGCGGGATTCCGCAATCGGTAGCCAAAAAGAATCAGACAATGCAAGTTGAGGCTCACAGCGGACAGGCGATTCTATGCAATCAGCTGACGCCCAGCTGCGCTGCGATGGTTGTAAATGAGCCCTACTTGCTCAGCATTCATCTTCCTTCATCTGCTTTCAATGCTGCAAGCTCTGACGATATCCTCATTTTTCAATGGCCGGAAGGAACGTCGGAATGGCAGCAGGATTGGAGCGGAAATCCGGATATTCCTTCGTGTGTGATTGATGCGAATCTGCAGACGATCATTGAAAACCCAAGTGAAATTGTGCAATGCCAGTTCAGTCTGACATCCGAGTCTTCCACTGCCGCTCGGCCGCTCAGCGTTGGGTTTTCCTCGTGGAAATTCGAAGTTCCTGATGTTCAGCTGCTGCTTCCAGCGCATCCTGAAAAAAGAGAGCTTATCCTTTCTCCTGAACTGATGTTGAAACTCAACCCATTGGACGAAACTGATCCGATCAACCAAATCAAAGCTGACCACATTGCCGCGCTTTATCGTTCAGACCGCTTTGATTCCAGCGGGGCTGCCGTATATGAATTGCGAATCGGCGTCAATGGGCTGCCTCTTGGCAGAACTCCTATTTCTGGTGAAAAACTGACCTTGCAGTGGAATTTGCTGGATATATTGGCGGGAAAAGGCACTCTGCCCGGCTGTTTCCAGCCTGACAGCCCAGGTGTTTATCAGATGGAGCTGGCTGTCCAGCCGGATGGGAGCTGGCTTGCAGTCTGTCCGTTTGCAATTCCTGCATCGGTTGATCCGGAGGTGCAGCTTACGGCTTTGACGATTGGTCTGGCATTAACAGAAGATTATTATGAAAAGCAGATTACTGTTGCGGAAAACCCGTTTACGATAGAGACAATCCGCGCGGTCGTGCACTTGCCCGAAATAATTGAGGTGATGCAGGAAGCAGAAATCATTATTGACTTTGAAATCCCCGATTCAGCTGGCGTGCCCTATGCAGGCGCGCTCCTTGCTAGATCAGGCGAACCATTGCTGGCGGTCAGCTGGGATCAGCCGGAAATCCTGAGCTGCGTGACTGAACAGAACGCCGGATCAGTTTACCGACAGCGCTGCAGCTTCCGCTTTGACTCGCTTCCGTCAATGGGCAATGCTCCGACACTCTGGGTGGACCCGCTTTTGAACCATCTTGCAGGTTTACTCAAGATAGAAGTTTGGCAGGCAGGTGCACCGTCCGAATCATTATCATTCCAGCTGCCAAATGTGGCGAAAGTTCCTGCCGTGCTGACATTTGGCTCGATCCAGTTAGCGGACCAGCCTGAGGAGGAGCTGCCAAGTCTCTACGTTGGGCAGAACGCCTTTGTTGATCTGACTTTCAGCGGCAATGCAGCTAGTGTTGACCTGGATGCTCTGGAAGTTTCACTGGATAACGTTGCATTGGATTCGTGTGAATGGATCCAACCGGACGTGTTCCGCTGCGGGGTCCCGACAGACTGTCTGGTTTATCGCGAAGGAGAATGCTTTTCCGAGCACCGGCTGGATGCGGTCTATGCCGGAGATGAGGTGAACGATAGGGTACAGGCGGAAGCCATATCATATCGGCTCAGCCGCTATGAGCTGACGATAACCGATGCAGGAATCTTTGATACCTCGCAGCTTCAGCATACGCTGCAATATCATCCCGAGAGTGGAAGCTGGACGCCGGCTGCTGTTTGGGCAGAGGGGATCCAGTTTGAAACTTTTCTGATCCGCGATTTGATCACGATTGGAGGATCAAATCTGCAAAAAACCTATCCGCTGCTCATTCGCTTTGCCAGCGAAATAAGATCTGAAGTTCAACCTGATTCGGACAAATTTTGGCTGCAGCTAACCGCAGTGAAATCAACTGACGGAACCACTGCCGAGGAACTGATCCAGATCCCTGCGCTGGATTGGAATTCAGCCGAAGGCACAATTTATTTTGAAATCGATTTTGGCTCTTCTGCTCAGGACAGATCAGGAGTTCTGCTGAAAGACCTGCTGGCTGAGGTCAGCGAAATTCAAAAAGCAGAAGTGATCTATCAGGGAGATGAATGGTATCAGCCGGCAGCGATTCTTTGGCAGCCGCCCGGACTGCATTTTCCGCTGACGGTCGTCTCTGTGTTTGAAACCCAGCAGTCCCCGCAGGGAAACCAGCTTGATTTCACCGGTTCCGCCATGGATTCCTCCCAGTACTCCGTCTTTTGTTCCCAGTCCGGTATTCCGCTGAGCTGCGGTTCTGCTGAGGATTTTCATTCCGATGGCTGCTGGGGAAATATCTCGATTGATCCAATCGTTAATCCAGTTATTTATGGGTCGTTTGAGCCTGCGCCGCGCTGCTATTTGGCGGGCATTGAAAAAGCCGGATCCTTTGACCAGATCCGGCTTGGTGATTCGGAAAATGAAGCTTTTCGCTAAAGTCAGTTCAACCGCACCAACTGCCCGGTTTTGAAAGATTCTGTCGTGGCGAAAGCGATTTCCGTTGAGCGGGTTCCGTCGTAAACACTGACATTTGGTTTTCTGCCGCTTAAAACGCAATCGACAAATTCCTGCATCTCCGCCAGATAGGCTTCCGCAAAGCGTTCCGGGAAAGCTTCAACGCATTCTGTGACGACCCCTTGGCTGTTGTATAGAATGGCTAAGTTTTTCTGCGGAACCGGGCTGATGCGGATACTGCCGAGCGTGCCGACGATTTCAGTCTCAATGTGATACCCGTGAGCAGCGGTTCGGCCGGTGTGAATGATTCCCATCGCGCCATTGTCGAATTTGTACAGCGCGCAGCCTGATTCGGCATCGCCCATCTCTGCAAATTGCGGAAAACCGAAACTCCCGCCGAGTGCATAGACGGTCTCGGGTTCTGCTCCCAGGAACCAGCGCATCAGGTCGATGTCATGAATTGCCATATCGATGAACAGTCCGCCGCTGGAACCGGCAAATTTCAGCGATCCTTCGATGAACTTGAGCGGATCGACGCCGGTGGCTTTGACCAGATAAGGCGTCCCGATCGCTCCCTCGTCAATTTTTTGTTTGGCATAGACATAAGACGGGTCAAAGCGCCGCATGAAACCCAGCATGAAAGTTTTATCCGCGTGGTTTTCAACTGATTTTTCGGCTGATAAACATTCCTCAACGGTTACACCGAGCGGCTTCTCGCAAAAAACATGCTTGCCAGCTGCCAGCGCCGCAGTCAGCTGCCGGCAGTGTTCGCCGCTGGTAGTGACGATCGCGACCGCGTCAATGTCTGCATTAACAAGCATTTCATCGAAGTCAAGGTAGAGATCTTGAACTCCCAGCTCCGACCGAGCGTAGTCCAGTTCGGACTGCATCAGACTGCAGGCGGCGGTCAGTGTGCAGCCGGGAATCCGGAAAGCGAGATTATTGGCGTGAATTTTCCCCAGTCTGCCAAGACCGGCAATTCCGATTTTTAGTTGATTCATGCGAGGCTCCTATTAGATTAATGAAAAACTTTCCTGATCAGGATTATAGCTTTGTCATGATCTTGGGTCAATTATGAGAAACATTGCGTTCTTTTTCACATACTTAAGAGTATTGTCATCTTTTTTGTAAAAATTAATATTACCAATATACCCTTTTGAATTTTCAAGAAGAGTGTTTTAATCAAAATCATTGTAAACGTTTACATTCTGGAAATCAGCACCATTTGACCGTACAGAAACGCATTCAAAGGGCAATGGTAAAAGAAATTTCAGCTGATATTCCTTAAAGGCAGATCGTCAAAGGCAGATCGTCAAGGATTAAATCGTTGACTTAAATCGCGAAAGCAAAATTTCAGCTGAGCTGGTAACTTTTCAATTATGATTAGTGTGTAAATATTTTCGAGTTTGTTTTTAGTTGAATAGATTAATTCCTGACAAATTCGGATAAATATTAATAAAAGGAGAAAAAATGAAAAAGTCAATAATTGTTGGATTAGTTTTCGTAATGGTTTTGCTGTTTGCCCTGTCTGGTACTGTGTCCGCTGCCGATGATCAGATTGTCGTTGGTTATGTCTGCAAGGACATCAATGACACGTTCATGAACTACCTGATTGAAGAAGCGCAGAAATACGCGGATGAATTTGGCATCACCCTTCAGGTTGTCGACGCGCAGAACGACGTTGTCAAGCAACAGGATCAGGTTGAAGCATTTATTACCCAGAAAGTTGATGCTGTGATTGTGCTGCCGATCGACAGCAGTGCCTGCGAACCGATGACGGAAGCCGCAGTTAAGGCGAATATTCCGCTGGTTTATGTCAACACCAGCCCTTATCCGGATGGCAATTTTCCCGAAGGAACCTACTATGTCGGTTCAGTCGAAAAGGAAGCCGGTGAAATGCAGGCTGAATATATCGCTTCAAAAATTAAGGATGATGGAAAAATCGTCATTCTTCAAGGCTCATTGGGTCACGAAGGCGCACTGAAACGCACCGATGGTGTGATCGAAAAAATGGCTGAGTTGAAACCCAATGTTGTCGTCCTTGACAAACTGCCCGGCAACTGGCAGAAAGATCAGGGCATGACCCTCGTCGAAAACTGGCTGACGAAATACAATAATGATATCGACGCTGTCTTCGCCAACAACGACGAAATGGCATTAGGCGCGATCAATGCGCTGAGCGACATCGGCAAAACGGATTGTCTGGTTGCCGGTATCGACGGTACCAAAGACGGAATCGCAGCGGTGAAAGCCGGAACAATGACCTGCAGCGTCTTACAGGATGCACACGGTCAGGGTTATGGCGCGATGGAAATCGTCCACAAGATCGTTAAGGGCGAAGAAGTTGAACAGGTTACCTGGGTTCCTTTCAAACTGATCAACATCGACAACGTTTCAGATTTTGAATAATCGAATTAATTATCCAATCGGATAAACAGTCAGATCGGAGGCTGATTAAAAAGCCTCCGGTCTACTTGGGGGATCTTAATGAGTGAGCAATACTTGCTTGAGATGAATGAAATTGTTAAGTCATTTCCTGGAGTCAAGGCTTTAAAAGGGGTAACGCTCAAAATACGGCCAGGTGAAATTCATGGGCTGGTTGGTGAAAACGGTGCCGGAAAATCTACGCTGATGAAGTGCCTGATGGGGATCTATAAGCCTGACAACGGCACGATTCTTTTTAATGGAAAAGAGATCAAAAACTATTCCGTGCGGGATGCCATGAATTATGGGATCGCAATGATTCAGCAGGAATTAAGCCCGGTTTATCACCGCTCGATCATGTCCAACATCTTTCTCGGCAACGAACCGAAAACAAACCTCGGCTTCATTGACTGGAATCGGATGAAAGTGGAAAGCCTGGAATGGCTCAAGAAAGTTGACGTTGAAGAAGATCCCACCAGAGAGATGCACGAACTCACCATCGCGAAAATGCGGATGGTCGAAGTCGCCAGAGCGCTGGCAAGCGATGCCAAACTGCTGATTATGGATGAGCCGACCTCTGCGCTGACAACCAAAGAAGTGAAACAGCTTTTCACAACGATGAGAAAAATTAAAGAGATGGGGAATAGTATCGTTTTTATTACCCATCGGCTCGATGAAATCTTTGAAGTCTGTGATCAGATCACTGTTTTTCGGGATGGAGAGTCAGTTGGTTATGTCAAGCCAACCGAGATTGACCAAAACGGGCTGATTCAGCTGATGGTCGGGCGGGAGATCAAAAATCTTTATCCGAAAACCGAATGCACGAAAGGCGAAGTCGCCTTAAAGGTTGAAAACCTGAGCATGGGTCATTCCTTTAAAGATGTATCCTTTGAGGTTCGGCATGGTGAAATTCTGGGTGTAGCCGGGTTGGTCGGCGCTGGGCGGACCGAAGTCATCGAAACGATTTTTGGTTTGCATAAAAAATCCAGCGGGAAGATTTTTATTGAAGGGAAAGAAGTCGAGATCAACAGCAGTTCCGATGCCTTCGATAATGGGATGGCGCTGCTGACGGAAGAACGCCGCAAGGATGGCATTTTCCCAATTCTTGACATCCGCTTTAATACTACAGTCGCGAACTTGAAACACTATATCCGGAAATCCAACCTGATCAACCATCAGGCAATCACGGCCGATACCAAAGAATATATAAAGAAACTTGACGTCAAAACGCCTTCTGACAAACAGCTGATTCAGTTTTTGAGTGGAGGGAATCAACAGAAAGTTTTGATTTCACGTTTGCTTTTGACCGAGCCAAAAATCATTTTCCTGGATGAGCCGACACGCGGGATTGACGTCGGAGCGAAATCCGAAATCCATCGCCTGATCAATGACCTCGCTCATCAAGGCATCAGCGTTGTGATGGTGTCTTCCGAGCTTCCTGAAATCATGGGGATGAGCGACCGGATCATGGTCATGCACGAAGGAAAAGTAACTGGAATCCTTGAAAACAAAGATATCAATCAGAGTGTCATCATGGAATATGCATCCGGTATTCGGGATGATTTTGTTCCCGCTGAAACAGAAAGGGTTAATGCTTAATGAACACACAAGCAGAAGGAATGCAGCGTTTTTATAAAACTATCCAAAAATACGGAATTGTTTTTGTATTACTTTTTATGATGATCATTTTTATGGTCATCAACCCGACGTTTATCAGTGTGAACAATCTGATCAAGATTGCAAATCAGGCATCCATTTACGGGATCATGGCATTAGGCGTGACGCTCATCATTATTGCCCGCGGGATTGACCTTTCGATGGGGTCCCAGGTGGCATTTGCCGGATTGATCATCGCCAGCCTTGGACAGCTTCAAACCGCGACTTTCAAGGTTTATCCGAATCTTCCTGAATTGCCGGTAATTGTGCCGATCGCGGTCGGTTTATTAATCGCGACGCTCGTGGGCGCGACGAACGGCTTTTTTGTAGCGATAACCGGTATTCCGGCGTTCATCGCAACCCTTGGCATGACAACAATTCTGCGCGGTGCTTGTCTGCTGTATACCAAAGGACAGCCGGTGACCAACCTGGTGCCCGGCATCGTCTTCTTTGGAGAATCGCTTTTCGGAATTCCGATGCCTGTGATCGTTTATATGCTGATGGCATTGCTGACCTATATCCTCCTGAACCACACTCGGTTTGGTTCCGATGCTTATGCCATTGGCGGAAATGTTCAAGCTGCCAGAGTTTCGGGGATCAATGTGTCCCTCGCAACCATCAAAGTATTCGCATTCAGCGGGCTGATGTGTGGCGTGGCAGCTTTGGTTTTCGCCGGGCGTGTTCGCAGCGTTCATCCGGGCGCGGCAACCGGTTATGAACTGACCGCAATTGCAGCGACAACCATCGGCGGAACCAGCCAGACAGGCGGAATTGGGACTGTCTGGGGCGCTGTCGTCGGCACGCTGGTTCTGAGCGTGCTGCGCAATGGGCTGACCATGGTCGGCGTTGACGGCTACTGGCAGCAAATTGTTGAAGGTATGATCATCATCGGCGCTGTGATCATTGACATGCGCAAGAACGCGAAAGCGAATTAAGAAAAAAACATCTGTTTTGCCAGCTGTGAAAATGGTTTGGAATTTTTGGAGACGGAATGAACAGCAGAGAGAGAATTCTTTCAGCAATTAACCATCAGGAAGCGGATCGGCTGCCGATTGATCTAGGGTCGATGAAATCGACTGGATTGTCCGCGATCTCGTTTAATAAATTGAAAAAAGAGCTCAATTTTTCTGACCCCTGCCTCGTTTATGACTTTGTTCAGCAATTGGCATTTACCGGCGAAAACCTGAGAGAACGATTTCATGTCGACTCAATGGACGTGGGGGAAGCTTTCATTGGGAATCTCGATGAAAACTGGAAACCTTGGACGCTGCCGGATGGATCACCCTGTCTAATCCCCAATTATGTTGACGCTCGAATTCTGAATGAAAAAGGGGATATCGGGGTTTTTGATCAATCAGGAATCCAGCTTGGCGTTCAGCCAAAAGGATCGCTTTACGTCGATCAGGTCTACTACCCTTATGGCGACCTGGAAAACATCCCGGAAGAAGTCCATTTTGAGGACTATCGGAAAACAATTTGGGGCGTCCCGACCCTGCCTTTCAACCTGGACATTCTCAACAGCCCGTCAGACCGAGAGCTTTTCACAAAAACCATCAAGGCGTATCGAAAGAAAACGGATAAGGCGCTGATGCTCTGTGTCGGTCAAAGTTTTTTTGAAAACTGCGGATTCATCAGACGGCAGGAAAAATTTCTGATGGATATCGTGCTTGATAAACAGGGAGTAATCCGTCTGCTGAACGATCTGGAGGAGAATTATCTGCAAGTCTTAGAGGTGATCGTCAACAGTGTCGGGGAGGATATTGATGTGTTTCAATTCGGGGGCGATGATTTGGGATCGCAGCATGAGCTGATGATCAGCCCCAGAACTGTGAGGGAGCTGCTCATTCCTCATTACCGAAAAGTTTGGAAATTTGTCCATGAGAGATCAAAGGCGAAAGTATTTTTGCACAGCTGCGGATCCATTCGCCGGGTACTTGGCGATTTGGTTGAAGCCGGTCTCGATATCATCAATCCCGTACAAACGACTGCAGCAAGAATGGATCCCCAGGAGCTGAAGGATGAGTTTGGCAAAGATCTGGTCTTCTGGGGCGGCGGCTGCGATACGCAGCATATCTTGCCAAATGGTACCGTTCAGGAAGTTGAGGAAGATGTTAAGCGCAGAATTGACATTTTTGCCCCCGGCGGCGGTTTCGTTTTCAGCCAAATTCACAATATTCAGGCGAATGTGCCGACCGAAAATATTCAAGCCATGTTCCGGACAGCTTACGAATACGGCAAATATTAGGAAAAGGGAACCTAAAACTGCCAGAATCTAACATTCTGGCAGTTTTTTAATTCTTAGTAAATAAAAATCTTCCGCAGTAAATTATTCGGAAAGCTGTTTTTTCTGTGCAAGTTGTTTGAATTGGGAAAGCGTGTCTGAAATGCTTTCAGCTTTCAGTTTCTTCACATCAAATTGAAAAAGGCGAAAAGTAAACTGCAGGATGATGCTGATTCCGAACACTGCGATCACTGTTCCGAGCCCGACTTTTGCGCCCATCAGCCAGCCGAGCAGCAGCACAGTGCCCTCGACTGTGCCGCGGATGGCGCCGATCGGGATGGCGGGCATTTTTTTCTTAAGCCCGATCATCAATGAATCGCGCGGTCCCGCTCCCAGTTCGGAGCCGATGTACAAGAATGAGCCAACCGAAATAATGAAAAGACCGAATAGCATGAATAAAATCCCGACCCAAAAATTGTTTTGCTGCGGAATGAATTGCCATTCAAGGATCAGATCATTGAACATTCCAATAAAAAGCACGTTGCAAAGCGTGCCAAAGCCGATTTTTTCTTTCAATGCGAGAGAAAGAACCATGATTACAAGCCCGACTAAAATGACGATTTTTCCAAAGGAAATACCGGTGTTCTTCGAGAGCCCCATATGAAAAGCTTCCCAGGGTGCCAGCCCGACATTCGCTCGAATGGTCAGAACTGTTCCGACAGCGTAGAGAAACAGCCCGAGGAAAAGTCTGGCGAACCGATAGAGATAGTTTTTCATGAAACTCCAGCGTTTTGCATCTCGAACAGGAAATCAGACTGCGTCATTGCTGCCGCACCGTTTTGATTGCTCTGAGCGTATCCAGCAGGTCCTCATTTTGAACCTGATCAACATCAAACTTCATTGCGGAAAAAGTGAGCTGAATAGTGAAGGCGATTCCAAAAGCCGCGATCACAGTGCCGAGTCCGATCTTTGCGCCCATCAGCCAGCCAAGCAGCAGCACAGCGCCTTCAATGATGCCGCGCACAAATCCAACCGGAACCCGAGGCAGTTTCTTTTTCAGCCCGATCATCAAGGCATCCCGCGGACCCGCGCCGAATGCTGAACTGATATAGAAGTAAGAGGCAAAACTGATGATAAATAATCCAAAAATCATCATGACCAAGCCCAGCCATGTTGATTCCATCAGAGGGATGACCCTCAGCTCAAGAATCAAGTCGCAAAAGTAACCGCTCAGCACCACGTTGAGAATTGTGCCAATCCCGATCTTTTCTCCCAGCAGAACTGTGATCAGCAGGACGATCAGTCCGACCCAAAAGACCACATTGCCAAACGACATGCCGGTGATGTTTGACAAGCCGACATGGAACGCATCCCAAGGCGCTAAGCCGACGTTCGCCTGCATGGTCAGCACGATTCCGAAGGAAAAAAGGAAAATGCCGAATAATAATTTAACCACCCGCTTGAAATAATCTCTCATTTAAATCCTTGCAATAGCAGTGATTCTAACGATGAATTGATTTGATTCGGCATTATAAAGCGAATTGTGATGACAAATGAGAAGAGCTGGTCTCTGACCAGCATGAACGAAAAAGCAGTGAGACGGTTTCCCTTTGATCTTCACGAGCTGGATTGCATAATTTGACGTTGAGGTATTAGCTATAGTCTAATTTGCAGGAGCCGAGGAATCATTCGGCATCAGAGCGAGCAGCATGCCTGCCATGAATGTGTCACCTAAGCCTATCGTAAATTCTGGCTTTTCGATGTAACGCGATGGCACTAATTTCAATATTCGATCCTGATCCGCTTCCGGCAGCTGGTTTGCGAAGTTCACGCCTCTTTCACTCAGTGCATAATCCAAAATCCGGCTGCAGTCTTCATAAGAGCCATATTTTCCGGTCAGTGCGCGCGTGCCGGAAAGCAGGTTGCCGAGCGTCAGCCCCTTTTCAAGGTCAATCCTAGGCAGGTTTTCGCCGTAATAAAGGGAATAATCTTTGGTATGCAGCACAATCCCAGGAATGGTATAAGAATCTGCGACGGCTCTCAGGCTTCTCAGGATGGAATCCGGATCATCGATGTCGGTTCTGATGCCGAAATCGGATGCGATATCAATCAGCTCTTCCTCGTTTATCCCAAAGATGTCGACCACTTTTGCAAATTGGTTGAAAACCGCTGCTTTCACCTGAGCGTTCAGGTAATGCGCGCTCTCAAAATAGATCAGGCATGCGGGGTTTGCGGTTTTGATCGCTGAATAATGAGGAACTAGCGTACGCAATCGGTTATTCACGATTTGGACATCGACAATTGCGTTTAAGCCGGAAACACTGCAGCAAGCTAATGCCTCCGCATGACGCTCGCTCCATTGTAAAAAATCGCAATCTAAAAACACATTTTTAAGCGTTTCATCGTTATGGACAATCATGCGATTGGAAAGCGGAACAGTCTGGCTTTTGCCGTTTGCCCGGATCATTGCGCCTTTCGGATACTGAAAAATGAAGTGCAATACTGGGCTGGCAGCGGATGCGAGCGACCCGATTGGGACTAATTCCGATTTTAAAATGCCGGAAATTGAAGGGTTATTCAGCAATTGAATAACAGGCTGCGAGCGATCTGTGACAGAAAGGATCACTGGTATGTTCAGCGCGCCGAGTGCTGCTGCGGCTTGAGCTGCGGTTCCGCCTAACCCAAAGTCGTAAGTAAAATGATCCAAAATGTATTGTTCAACGCCCGGATGAGAAAATCGCGCCTCTCCGCCCAGCCCGCGCAGCGCATAATCTGCAATTGTCGTGAATAGACTGGCGATAGCTGCCATCAAATCATCCTTGGGGTCAAGCCTGACACAAGATTCGGCGCTGGATAAAATCTGATTAAATTTTTCCTCATCCCAATGAATGAATACATCCAGATCACTGGTAAAGCCCAGACTGATGAATTTATTTTGCGCTTTACGCAGGGTCGATTCTTCAGCCAGCTGCCGGTAATATGCCTGGTAATTGTCGATGTACATGCCAATCCTCTTCAATTATTCCGATTGAGATTTTCAGTAAAAAAAAGTGTCCGATTTCAATCGGACACTCAAGGCGGAGAGGGGGGGATTCGAACCCCCGGTTGAGGTTTAGCCCAACAACCACTTAGCAGGCGGTCCCGATCAGCCACTCTGGCACCTCCCCATTGTCTGTTCAGCGGAGGGAGAGGGATTCGAACCCACGGTGAGTTTCCCCACACTTGTTTTCAAGACAAGTACCATAAACCACTCGGACATCCCTCCGATAACGAACAGATTTTATCATGTTTATTGTCCATGGGCAAGGAGAAGGGACAGGTTGAAATCAATTTGCCGGAAACTCTGCGGAGGGAAGAAAAGGGCTGATTTCAGCCCGCATACGCATGAATCCTTTGGGTCTGCCACCGATTTGAATTATTTTCTCATGTAGAATCAGGTTGATCCTTGACGAATCCAGCTGTTTGATTAAAATGAATTAGTCCAGTAATGGATTGTGGCGCGATGGCGGAATAGGCAGACGCAACAGACTTAAAATCTGTCGATCGCAAGATCGTGTGGGTTCGACCCCCACTCGCGCTACTGAGCAGAATCAGATCAGGTTTCCCATCCCGACTTTTATAAACGGCAGACTTTCTTTCATGATGATGCTGCACTCAGTGACGATGACGGGTTTCGTCACTTTCCTGTCTCCAATCAAAATTTCAAAAAGCAGGTTAATTGCATAATAAAACTGTTGAGCCGGCTTTTGATAAATTGTAGCTCCAACAACTCCCGACTCAAGATGTTCTCGGATTCCCTTGGTGAATTCATGCCCGAAAACCATAATGGGTTTTTCTGATTCTGTGACCGCGTCCGCACATCTTTTTGTCAGCCCATTCGTGACATAGAAAAAATCGATAGACGAATGGTTTTGAATGCACTCAAGCGTCATTTCATAGACATTGCGATCGTATTCCGCTTCACTGTCACCGGGAAGTGCGCAGACCTGCAGAACGTTCATTTGAGGGATTTCTTTTTTTGCTTTACTTAAAAACCCTGAAATTCGCTGTTGAGTCCCATTGGAAGTGCTGTGAGGTGCCAGAATCACCACATTGCATCGATCATTGGAGTAAAGGCTGACCAGTTTTGCTGCTAGCTCTCCAATGCGAAAGTCGTCAGGACCAATATGCAGCAGACGCCTGCTCCCGATAAGGTCTTCAATCACAGTTACGAACGGGATGTTATTAGGGATACTTTGATCAATCCGCTGGCTTGAACTGTCATTGACCGGGTTGATGATCAGGCCATTCACACCCTGATTCAAGAGCGATTTTATTGAATTCACCTGGTCAGGAAAATTGTAATCGTAGGTGTGCTCAACGATGAGTTCTACACCAAAAGGGAGGAGTTTGTTTTTTGCCGCTTCGATCCCTTCTCCGATTTCAACCCCAAAATCATCTTCAATCTTTGGGTAGGTTAATCCTATTTTGAGATTGCTCTTTCGGACGGATAATGCCCGGGCAATTTGATTTGGCCGATAAGAGAGTTGATCGATGGCAGCCAGCACAGCTTTTAATTTTTCGGGAGAGACACGCCCCCGATTATGTAAAACACGGTCTACTGTTGCAATTGATACGCCTGATAAAGCGGCTACGTCTTTTATAGTAGATTGCTGATTAGCCAAAAAGGACTCCTGTTGATGCCATGATGAGTGCTATTGTAATAGCAAAGTGCAAAACTGGATATATCACATCAATCAAATGCCAGAAATACATATAAATCTGATGCAATTTTTGTCTGTAATATGAAAATGTTAACGCACCCATTAAATATGTCCTTTCGAAGGCTGTTGAGCGTGAAAAAGATTTTTAATTCTCTAAATCCAGTCATAGAAATGGCTGATAATACCAAATTCTTGAACAATAGCGATGAAAGTAACATATCTATGGTGATTTAAATCATTGAAATTTATAAATTAGTGGTAACGTTACCAAATTATGTTTTTAAATGCTTGACAGAACTGATTCAGACAAGTAGAATCCCATCGTAATCACGAATATTTCGAAGAAAAGAAGAGAATAGAACAATATACGAAAGTCGGACTGATTTGAGAGAAAGTGTTACCGTTACCATGTTTGTGTCAGCTGACATTTAGGAGGAAAAAGTTTTGGGATCATATCTTGAATTCAAGCAAATAAACAAGTATTTTCCGGGCGTTCATGCACTAAGTGATTTTTCATTAAAAGCTGACAGTGGTATCGTGTATGCCATAGTGGGCGAAAATGGTGCAGGAAAGTCTACCCTGCTAAAAATTCTGAATGGCGATTATCTTCCTGACAGCGGTGAGTTTTTCATTGATGGCGTCCAACAGAAATTTACAAAACCCAGCGAAGCAATTTCTGCGGGAGTGAGTGTTATTTACCAGGAACGCCAAATCATTTTGGAAATGACCGTGGCTGAAAATGTGTTTCTTGGAGACTGGCCATGCAATAAGGCTGGCAAGGTTGATTATGAGCGGATGAACAAAGAAACCGAGGAAATAGCCAAAAGTTTCGGACTTGATATTGCCCCAGATGTCAAAGTTAAATCACTCAGCATCGCTCTGCAGCAGATGGTCGAAGTTATGAAAGCAGTAAACCGAAATTCCAAAATTATTGCTTTTGATGAACCGACCGCAAGTCTTAGCGGAAAAGAAATTGAAATATTGTTCAAGATTATTCGAAAATTACAAGCGGAGCAGAAAGTGATCTTTTATGTCTCCCATCGGATGGATGAAATATCCCAAATAGCGCAAAAAGTAGTCGTCCTGAAAGATGGAAAATTTGTCGCAATGAGAGATCAGGAGAATGTCACGGATGACGAATTGATTCGATTAATGGTAGGTCGTCCGCTGGGGTCGGTGTTTCAAGAAATTCAATCCGAAAGAGAAATTGGTGAGGTTGTTTTAGAAGTAAAAAATCTGACAACTCACTCAGTAAAAGACATTTCTTTTTCACTTCGGCGGGGAGAAATTTTGGGATTTGCAGGGTTGGTGGGGTCTGGAAGAACAGAAATCATGCAGGCACTATTCGGGCTGGACCATATTCTGTCAGGAGAAATAATCTACGATGGACAGCGCTATATCCCCTCTACCCCAACTCACGCGATTGAAGTTGGAATCGCGATGGTTCCTGAAGATCGTAAAACTCAGGGGATTATGCCGAATATTTCAGTGAGAGGAAATATCACAATTTCGATTTTGAGAAAATTGCTGAATAAATTTAAATCGATTGATGTTCAAAGAGAGGAAATAATTGCTCAAGAAAATATCCAAAAATTGTCAATCAAAACGCCTGATTCAGATAAATTAATCGCTCAATTATCTGGCGGGAATCAACAAAAGGTGATCTTAGCCCGATGGCTGGTCACACACCCTAAAGTGTTGATCTTAGATGAACCCACGAAAGGAATTGACGTTGGCGCCAAGGCTGAGTTTTATCGAATCATTAGCGAATGCGCCAAAAATAATATTGCAGTCATTGTCATTTCATCAGAACTTCCAGAAGTCATCGGTCTCTGTGATCGAATCATTGTGATCAGAAATGGCAGCATTTCTGGCGAAGTCAATCAAACAAGTGCAACGGAAGAAAACATTCTGAAATATGCCATGATTGATTTACAGGAAACTAAATAAGGATAAAGCCATGGTACTTTCAACTTGGAAAAATAAAATTAAAAAGAGTGATTTTGCAGATAAGATTTCGTTGATCATTGCCCTGATTGTCTTGGTAGCCTTTTTTTCTTTTTTCAACAAGAATTATTTCTCTTCAAGAAATTTTATAAACATTTTGGTCGCATGTTCATTGATGGGCTTTGTGGCAATAGGCGAAACAAAACTGATCATTGCAAATTTAATCGATCTTTCTGCCGGTTCAGTAGCAGCCTTTGCTACAGTATTCAGCGCAATTCTTGTCAGAGCCGGTGTTAATCCTTATCTGTCGCTGCTTCTCGCGATTGGCTCGGGCTGCTTTGTCGGACTGCTCAATGCGATGCTGATCAACTATCTTAAGCTCCAGCCATTCATTGCGACGCTTGCGATGATGTCAATCGCCCGCGGCGCCGCATACATCATTTGCGGCGGACGCGCGGTTCCAATCGCAAATGCAACCTTCATTAGTTTTGGGACTTACCGTCTCTTTAGGGTATTGCCGTTGCCGGTTATCTTGCTTATATTAACTTTTCTTGTGGGCGGTTACATACTTAAAAACACTTTCTTTGGCAGGAGTGTATATGCATTGGGCGGGAACTCTTATGCTGCCCGCTTGTCTGGACTGAATCCGGAAATGATCACCTTAAAGCTCTACCTATTATCAGGCGGACTGGCTGGTTTTGCCGGAGCTCTTCTCGCTGCACGTATGAATTCGGGGCAACCTACTGCCGCTGTTGGATTGGAATTTGACGCGATCACAGCGGCTGTTTTAGGCGGAGCTGCATTTACAGGCGGAGTTGGGACAATTCTTGGCACTTTTATTGGCATGCTGATCCTTCAGGGATTCAACACCGGGCTGATCATGCTGAATGTTCAAATCTTTTGGCAGAATGTGGCGCAGGGCAGCTTGTTAATTGTTGCACTGGCATTTGATTATCTGCGCAAAAAAGAGCGCAACAAAAAACTGCTGACAGATAGCATGAAATCGATTAACGGATAAACGGATTCAATCTTTGGTCCGATAAAAAAGGAGTAAAAATGAAAGAAAATCGCACTATTAATATTCTGGTTGTTGTCTTAGCGGCATTGCTGCTGATCTCAAGCGTTGTTTCTGCGGCTGATGATCAATTGGTTATTGCCGGTATTTATAAACTTGGAGATGGAACATGGTTCATTCAAGAAGGAAAGGCTTCACAGGAAGTTGTTGAAGCAGCCAATGGTAAGTTCATGTATATGGATGCCAGAATGGACGGCGCACAGTTTTTGGCATTGATCGATACTGCAATTGCTCAGCACGTTGATGGAATTTTGACCTGTATACCGGATCAGAACCTGAGTAAGGTAACCGTTGATAAGCTGAAAGAAGCTGGAATTCCAGTTATCGCCGTTGATGATGCGCTGCAGACAGAAGATGGAACATTGCTGGCGCCTTGGGTTGGAATTGACGGATACAATATCGGTTTGAGCGTCGGTGAATGGGCTGCAGAGTACATTAAAAAGAACAACTATATTGATGATGAAGAATTTGCAATCCTGCTGTTGACTGCAGACACGATTTCTTCGGTTGTTCCCAGAACCGAAGGCCAGTTGGATGGAATTAAAGCAGTTTTCCCGGATTTCCCAAGCAATAGGATTTTCAAAGCGGATCATGACACCGATGCTGAAATGGCGAATGTGGCTGCGTCTGCGATTTTCACCGGTAATCCGCACATTACCAAATGGCTGGTCTTAGGAGTCAGTGACGAAGGCGCACAAGGTGCAGCCAGAGCATTGGAATCGGCAGGGATTGCAAAAGATTCTGTTGCGGTCGGTCTTGGCGGTTATCTTGCTCCGGAGGAGTTTGCCAAAAAAGATTCTCCATTCAAAGCAGCGGCTTATTTCTCAGCGAAGAGTGTTGGCGGGACGGCGGCTCAACAACTGCTTGACTATCTGCAAAATGGCACTGAAATTCCGGAACGATTTGCCGTAAGTGCAATCATTGTGGAACCTGATGATGACCTCATAGAGATTATGCCGGAATACACAACAGATAAGTAAATAAGGATGATGGACAACAAGCCGTGTTTATAGCGGCTTGTTGTCCACATATAAAGGCTATTATGAAAAACAATAAATTTGAAGAATTAATCCCTGAAGAAATCATTTCCGAAACCTCTCAGTCAGGCATTTGTTATTTGCCGATCGGTTCAATGGAATGGCATGGTCCTCATATGGGAATGGGAGTTGATACTCTGCACGCCTATGAAATCAGCTTAAGAACTTCAAAAAAAACAGGCGGTGTTGTTTTCCCACCGCTCTTTATTGGGACAGAAAACGAGCGCAGCAGTTCTGTGCTTAAAAACCTTGGATTTTCCGGCAATGAAAAAATAGTTGGGATGGATTTCCCCAATAACAGCATTAAAAGCTTTTACTGGCCAGAGGATCTTTTCGAAGCAATAATTCGTGCGCAAACAGAGATGACCCGTAGGCTTGGGTTTAAATTAATCGTTTTCACAAATGGTCATATGGCTGAAAGTCAAATGGAAATTCTCGAAAAAATTTCCGCAGAACTCAGCGATGCCGCCTGTAAAATAGTAGTCCTCAATGTATTATTCACAGAATCCTTTCCGCAGACTGGCCATGCAGGGCTGGCGGAGACAGCGATCATGATGAATATCGCTCCTGATTCGGTAAAGCTTGACAAGCTGCCAGAACGGTCAACCCCATTGCAAAATGTTGATTTTGCTATTGTCGATAATGATTCTTTTTTAGGAAAACGCGGACATGATTTCACAGTCCATTTTGATCCAAGAGATGCTTCAGCAGAATTGGGGGAGAGAATTATCGAAGCAGAGGTCAAGAAGTGCGTGGATCTGGTTTTGGCTGCAAGAAACATGATAGCGTGAGCCTCCGTCCTCATTTTATAAGAAGCGGGGCAGAAACGCGCTTCTTATAAAAAATCTTTTCGGAGGATGCAAAGAATTCGTCAATCCTGCTGTTATTGCAAATGAAGTCTATCACCCTGCGAGATGAACAATTTCCTTTTCTTACTCAAACATTCATAAAATGAAATATCATTAGAACTACCGCTTGCTGAAAAAAAGGACCAAGCTGGCGGGAATGAGGATGATATGAAAAACTATGCAATTTTTCAGACGCCGATCGGCAAAATTACAGTTGCTGAAAATGGCAGAGCGATCACCAATCTGCTTTTTGCCGGCGAGAAGCCAAAACCTGACTGGACAGAACAGGAAACTGACCTGCTGAAAAAGGCAGGCGCTCAATTAGCCGAATATTTTGCATTTGAGCGGCGGGAATTTGATCTGCCGCTTGAAACAGAGGGAACCCCATTCCAGCGCTCAGTTTGGGATGCGTTGCAGGACATCCCTTATGGCGAGACGCGCAGTTATGGCCAAGTTGCGGCTGCAATCGGCAATCCGAAAGCCAGCCGTGCAGTCGGGATGGCGAATCACAACAACCCGATTTCGATTATCATCCCGTGCCATCGCGTGATCGGTGCGAATGGTTCGCTGGTCGGTTTCGGCGGTGGATTAGACGTAAAAGATTATCTGTTGACGCTGGAACGGAAAAATTCGGAGACTGTATAACCGGACGGTTTCAAGCATTTCTTTCTGCAGGAAACAGGATTTAAAAAAGAACCCAGCTGGTGGCTCAGTAATAGCCTGTCCAGCTGGATTTATTTTTTCGCAATTGTGCCAGTTAGGCTTCTGGATAGACCTCTCGCATTGCATTGCGGAAGGCAAAAATGTCTTCTTCCGTGCTGTTGGGATTGATTGAGCAGTAGGGCGCCAGGATATACGCCAGATCTTTGTTTTTCTCAAGCGTATTTTTCGTCTCTTCAGCGATCCGCTCGCTTTGCCCAGTGCCGAAAATCATCTCATTGACGCCGCCCATCGGCACAATGCCGTTCAGCCAGGCTGCTGATCCTTCGAGCGGCGGATTTCCTTCCGCTCCCTGATCCCAATGGAGCACATCAATCGGATAATCCAGGAACCATTCCGGATTGGATTTCATCCCGCAGGTATGGAAAATGATCTTCCCGCCTTTTCTGCGAATACACTCCAGAATCTGGATGTCATAGGGTTTGATCCAGGATTCCCATTCGCTCTTATGAATATAACCGGCTCGTGCCCAGCCGATTTCTGCATAGAAAAATCCATCTGCACCGGCGTCCATGATGCGTTCCGCGTAATCGACGAAAGTATCTGTAATCGCCTGCAGCGCATTCCGCATCAATTCAGGTTTTTCTTTGAAAAGCGTAAAGAGCACGTTATCCTCGCGCGAAGCTGGCTGATGGCGCCGGACAGTGGGGACACCGAGCGCGTCACAGATGTAATGGACGGGTGTGAACATTGTCATGAAAATCGGGACGTCATCCTCTTTCAGGCTGGCTTTAATCAATTCGACGGCTTTGATCATGTCGCCAAATGCTCCAAAGTCTCCGGCTTTTTTTGTGAACAGGCTCAGGTCGTCCGCAGACTTGAATGCTTTCGAGACCAGTTTTGGGTAAATTACATTTTCGTAAATCGAATAGTCATAAACATTCCCCCAGATTTCCTTAGCAATCGTGGCAGCTGGGTGAATCTTAATGAAATCCCAATCGTATTTCTCGTAGTTTTCCATTGTGCTCTGGAATAAATCTTCAGCTTTTCGCTCTCTGCCTGGCACATGCCAATAAGCATTAATAGGCGGGCGATCTGCCTTTTTCCCCTGTAATACTGTCATGACTCTTTCACGTTTAGAACATTTGCTCATTTTGTCTTCCTTGGAATATGTGTTAAAATACTTTGGGTTATGATTTAAATAATAGTCTATACTCTCTCAATTCGCAATTCGTAGAAAAGACTCATATTTTTGTTAGTATTGGATGAATGCTTATCATTTTAAGCATAACAAAAATAACGATTCTGGTTTCATAAATGATTGAAATTGCGAATGAATGCAATCAATTTGCAACTTTTTTTTCTTTATTATTTTAGTGGTGTAACATTTGAAAAACTCAAAAATTGAAAGTTGAGGGTCTGAAATGAGAATTAGAAAAAGCTTCATCATTATTATCACTGTTCTTTTGAGCATATTTCTCCTTGCTTCATGCAACAAAAAGGCAGAACCGGCGGCAACAGCCCCCGAAAAAGCTGCTGAAACAACTGCAGAAACAGCTGGCGAAACGTCAGAAGAGATCAGCGCCGAGCCAAAGAAAGACACATTGGTTATCGCGCTGCCAAGCGAACCGGTAACCCTGCATCCCAGCACCGCTGCCGAACGGATTACCTACCTGCCTGTTCATGCGATCCATGAAACACTGGTGACGGAAAACTACACCACCGGCGAGATTGAACCGCGGCTGGCAGAATCTTGGGAAATTTCTGAAGATGGTTTGAAATACACCTTCAAAATCCGCCAGGGTATCAAGTTCCATAACGGCGATCCGCTGACTGCTGATGATGTCGTTTACACACTGAATGAAATCAGCAGCAAAATCGTTGACGTTTATGGCTTGATCAAGAACGTCACGAAAGTTGACGAAAACACCGTCAGCTTTGAAATGGAATATCAGTTCTCCCCGATTCTTTATCTGCTTTCCAACACCCAGTCCTGCATCGTTGATCAGGAATACTACGAAAAAGATCCTGAAGGATATGGCCGCAACCCGAATGGAACCGGTCCTTTCAAGTTCAAGAGCTGGCTGAGCGGCGAAAACATCGTTTTGGAACGCAACGAAGATTATTGGAGAGGTCCCGCACCGCTGGCATCCATCACCTTCAAAGTCGTTCCTGAAGAAGCAACAAAACTGATCGCGCTCGAATCGGGTGATATTGATGCTTATATTCAGGCATCTCTGACAAACAAGCCAATCGTTGAAGAGAATTCGGAATTGAAATGGATCGAAACTTCAGCCGGACAGGTCTTCACGCTGGCATTCAACAATGGGACGCACTCAGACGGAACCAAGAGCGTGTTTGCTGACAACAAAGCCCTGCGCGAAGCGATTGTTTTTGCGATCGATAAAAACGAAATCGTCTCATTGGCAATTGATGACGCAGCACCGCCGCTTTATACGCCATTCCCGACCTTTATTCAGAACTATCCTGCCAATTTCGAAGGCAACCTCTATAACGTCGAAAAAGCAAAAGAGAAGCTGATCGAAGCAGGTTATCCGGACGGGTTTAAATTCACAATGAAGACAACCTCACAACCGATCTATGCCAAACCGGCAGAAGCGATTCAGGGTCAGCTGGCGAAAATCGGAATCGAGATGGAATTGATTCAGATGGAACGCGGAACATATCTGCAAGAGGTTTACCAGAACTTTGATTACGATGCAACCATTTGGGCAGTTTCCTGCGATTATCCGGACATGGACTCAGGCGCTTACAAACGCTTCTATTCTGGAAACATTGCTCCGGGAAAGAACTACATGCAGATCAACGACCCGGCAATGGACGAAGCAATCATGATCAATCGCAGCTCGCAGGATCCTGCAGAGAAAGCTGCTCAGGTTCTGAAGGTCAGTGAAATTATTCGTGACGAAGTTTATGCACTGCCGTTGTATGCCTCACCGAACACAATGGCTGTCAGAAGCGATCTCAAAGGAGTCAATATCAATTACGGAATGATGATTGATTTTTATCTGTGGTCGAGATAATTCGAATGAAAATGGGGAGCGATGTCTTCGCTCCCCATTTCTCCCTATGGAGTGAGCATGTTTAAATTTATTCTGAAGCGATTGCTGTTGATGATTCCGGTAATTATTGGGATTTCGTTCGTCATTTTTGCAATCGTAAGCCTTACACCGGGTGACCCGGCACAATTGATTCTCGGCGCGGATGCAGATCCTGTTCTTCTGCAGGCAAAACGCGAGGAATTTGGACTCAATGACAATTTCTTCATGCGGTATATCAAGTATATAACCGGCGTATTCCGCGGTGATTTTGGGAAATCCTACCGCACTGGGCTGCCCGTCCTCGGGGAACTCCTGCTGCGGCTGCCCCATACGACGATTATCGCCCTGGGAGGGATCGGCCTGTCCGTTGTTGTCGGGGTGCCGCTGGGGATGATCTCAGCGATCAAGCAATATAGCTTTATCGATTATTTTGCAAGAACGTTGGCGCTGCTGCTGACTGCCATCCCTGTGTTTTGGCTTGGTTTATTGATGCTGCTCTTTTTTGTTTTGAAATTGAGGTGGTTCCCAGCCACCGGAACCGGCAGTTGGAGGAATTACGTCCTGCCTGTCGTTGCGCTGGCGGCGTCCGCTACTGCGACTCAGACGCGGACCACCCGCTCAGCAATGCTGGAAGCCATCCGCCAGGATTATGTTCGCACTGCCCGCGCAAAAGGGATCAGCGAACCGAAGATTATGTTCAAACATGTGCTGAAAAATAGCATTCTACCGGTGATCACGATCGCCGGTATGAACGTCGGCGTTCAAATGGGCGGAACAGTGGTCATTGAAAACGTCTTTAATATCCCAGGAATGGGAAACATGCTGATCAATTCCGTCAGGGTGAAAGACATCCCGATGATTGTCAGTACGATTATCATGGTCGCTTTTTTCATCGGAGTGATGAACCTGATCGTTGATATTATCTACACTTTTGTGGACCCCAGGTTGAAAACACAATATGTAACCGTCAAGAAAAAGAAGGATCAACCGTTGATTCCCGCGCAGGAAAAGATATGAGTAACGTAAAGAGACGCAGTCAATTTTCTTCTGTACTCCATCGATTTGCCAAAAATAAACTGGCAGTCGTGGGAGTTATCATTTTTTTCGTCATGGCTTTTGGAGCGCTGACAGCTGATATTTTTTTCGATTATAAATTACAGGCTCTTGACCAGAACGCGAAAGACAAATTCCTGCCCCCCTCGCGGGAACACATTTTCGGCACAGATCATTACGGACGCGACCTGTTTGTGAGAATTGTTTATGGCGGCCGGATCTCCTTGATTGTTGGCTTTTTCACTGCGGGATTTGGGCTGATATTCGGCACGATTATTGGCGCCAGCGCCGGCTATTTCGGCGGGAAAGTTGACAATATTCTGATGCGAATCATGGATATTTTCCTCGCGATTCCCGCTATGCTTCTGGCAATATGTATTGTCGCCGCGCTTGGAGGCGGTCTTTTCAACCTGCTCTTGGCTAATGGCATCGCCAACGTCCCGCGCTACTCAAGAATCGTCAGAGGGCACGTGATGGGGCTGAAAAATTCAGAGTTCATTGAAGCTGCCCGTGCCAGCGGCGCGAATGATAAGCGGATTATTTTCAAGCACATCATTCCCAACGCCCTTGGACAGCTGATCGTTCAGGCGACGCTGACGATGGCAATGGCGATTCTTTCGGTTGCCTCGCTGAGCTTTGTCGGGCTGGGGATCAATCCACCGACACCGGAATGGGGCTCAATGCTCTCCACCGGGAAAGAATTTATGCGCACCCACCCCAATCAGATCGTGATCCCGGGGCTGGCAATTATGATGGCGGTCCTGTCTTTCAACCTTATTGGAGATGGATTAAGGGATGCGCTTGATCCTCGTCTGAAGAATTAATGATGCCCATGGAAAATCCACTCTTAATTATTAAAGACCTGCATGTGTCTTATAAAACCGATGACGGCGTAATTTACGCGATCAACGGTCTTGATCTTGTCTTGAACAAAGGAGAGACTTTGGGACTGGTTGGCGAAACCGGTGCAGGCAAGACAACGACAGCGTTATCGATCTTAAAACTGCTGCCGGAGAGAATCGGCAGCATCGATTCAGGCACGATCCAGTTTCATGACGAGCGGCTTGACAATGCGCCGGAAGCGAAGATGCGGCTCATCCGCGGCAGTCAGATTTCGATGATTTTTCAGGATCCAATGACCTGCCTCAACCCGGTGCTGACGATCGGAGATCAGATTGCCGAAGTCCTCGAAAGCCACTGCCCGCCCGGAACGAAGGCAGCCGAAATTCAGCGTAAAGTTGATGAGATCATGACGATGGTTGGACTTCCGCCGGACAGAAAAGAAGAATATCCGCACCAGTTTTCTGGCGGGATGAAGCAGCGGGTCGACATCGCGATTGCGCTCGCCTGCGAGCCTGAATTGCTTTTGGCTGATGAGCCGACCACGGCGCTGGATGTCACCATTCAGGCGCAGGTGCTGGATCTGATGCGCGGACTGAAAGACAAGCTGGGTACCTCCATGCTCCTGATCACGCATGATTTGGGCGTGGTGGCAGAGACCTGCGACCGGGTGGCAATCATTTATGCCGGCGAGATCATCGAGACCGGCGAGGTTGACGACATTTTTTATCTGGAAGACCATCACCCTTACACAAAAGGGCTTTTTGGATCGATTCCGAGCATGAACGAAAAGATGAAGCGGCTGAACCCGATTGCCGGGCTAATGCCGGATCCGTCGATCAAATACGTCGGGTGTCCTTTTGCTGACCGATGTCCGCACAAGATGGCAATCTGTGAGACACAAAAGCCTCAGCCGGTTGTGACCAACGGGCACATGATAAAATGCCATCTTTTCTCATCGAAGCCTGCCGGGGACAATAAATGATGAATACACCAATGATTGAAGTAAAAAACCTGAAAAAATATTTTCGGACACCGCGCGGAAATTTGTATGCTGTCGATGATGTTTCTTTCACGATTGAACGTGGGATGACCTTGGGTGTCGTTGGCGAGTCAGGCTGCGGGAAATCAACGCTCGGCAGAGTGCTGCTGCGGCTGCTGCCCCACACGTCTGGTCAGTTTCTGTTTGACGGGACGGACGTTTTGCAGCTTGACATCGAAGAGATGAAGGAACTCAGGAAGAAGATTCAAATCATCTTCCAGGATCCTTACGGGTCGCTGAACCCGCGCTTTACCACTAGCCAAAGTATCGAAGAACCGTTGGAAATCCTGATGCCCGAGCTGGATGCGAATCAGCGCAACGCCCGGATAATGGAACTGATGGACACGGTCGGTCTCGCGTCACGCTTCGTCAATGCTTATCCTCATGAACTGGATGGCGGCAGACGCCAACGCATCGGCGTGGCACGCGCTCTGGCTGTCAACCCGGAATTCATCGTCTGCGATGAGCCGGTGTCCGCGCTGGATGTCTCAATCCAGGCACAAATTCTTAACCTGGTGATGGATTTGCAGGAAAAGATGAATCTTTCCTATATGTTCATCACGCATGACTTGAGCGTGGTCAAGCATATCAGCGATGAAATCCTGGTGATGTATTTGGGACAGTGCATTGAAAAGGCGCCGACGGAAAAATTATTCTCGAAGCCGATGCACCCCTATACTCAGGCATTGATTTCATCCATCCCATTGCCGGACCCAAGAAAACAAAATCGGGAACGCCACATTATTATGGGCGAAGTCAAGAGTCCGATTGAACCGCAGCCGGGCTGCCGGTTTGCACCGCGCTGCCCTCATAAGATTGATAAATGTGTCGGGAAGAATATTCCGCTGCTGGAAGTCGAGCAAGACCATTTATTATCCTGTGTAGTTTTCGGCAGAGAGGAATAACGCACTTCAGACCAATACAGGAAATCGACAGGTTTTGAACAGGTTGATTTCCTGTATTTTATTTAGACCAAATCACAAAAAATCGATTCATGAAAATGAACGATCAACGAGGATATAAAAATGCAGTCACCGAGACATACAATCGATTTTGACAGTTTTTACGGAATTCATTATCTGAGCAATCCTTCTTTCAGTCCGGATGGAAAAACAATCGCGTTTATTGTAAAAAAAGCCACTGACAGCGATGGATACGACAGCGATGTTTACCTTTACAGAAATGACCGGACTGAGAAACTTCCTGTGATGGGGAATGTTCGAAATTATTGCTGGGCGCAAGAGGACAGAATTGTTGTTTCAATTCCGTCTGGCGCTGAATGGGAAAGCGCTTTTGAAGAAATTGACATTCACTCAGGAAAAACGATCCAATCGTTTCGCGTCCCGCTGAAAGATGCCTCATTGTCACGGGTCGGAACAGATAAATATCTCGTGCTCGGAAGAAGCAGCCATTATGAACCGCGGGCGGATGAAATCCCCAACCGGGTGACAACGCTCACAGAAATTCCTTATTGGGGCGAATTCGGATTAGGGTATACCTCTCAGACACGCAAGCAGCTCGGTGTTTTCAATGCAGCTGCCAATGAATGGAAACCGATCACGCCCAAGCTGTATGAGGTAGTGAATTTTGAAATCGCTGACGGACTTGTTTCAATTGTCGGTATGGAATATGACACCAAAGGCACGCGTTTATATTCCCTTTACATTTACAACCTTGAAACCGAAAAGCTCGAATCGCTGATCCCTCAGGATCAGATGCACATCTTCCGCTCTGCTCCGTTTGGGAAGGAAATCGTTTTCTGCGGAAATGAAGCCTCGCCGTTTGAACCGAAGCGTGAGGATAAAGATTTTTACCGATTCTCCTTGGAAAACGGGAAATTTGAACGGTTTTTTGAATACGAACATTCTGTGGGCGAGAAAAATGTCTCAACGGATTCCGCACTTGGCGCCGGCAGGATGAGCAAGCGCTATCTTGACCGCTGGTATTTCTTGTCAACGCGTTTTGATGAGATCGGCTTGTATTCAATCAGCCTAAAAGGTGATTTCCGAGAAGAAGTGAAAAACGGCGGGGCAGTTTTGAGTTTCGATATCCACGAGCAGGGCATCGTAACCTGCTCGATGATCGGACAGCGTCCGGCTGAGCTTTACCTGAACGGCGAAAGAATTACGCACTTTAATGATGAATGGGTTGCGGCAAACCATTTGCTTGGGACAGAATATAACGAAGTTATCACCAGCGACGGATATGACATCCATGGCTGGGTGATGAAACCGCAGAACTATGAACCCGGGAAGAAATATCCAGCGATCCTTCACATCCACGGCGGTCCGCCAATTATCTTTTCGGACATCCTTTTTTATGAGCACCAGCTTTGGACGGCAAAAGGCTACTTTGTGATCTTCTGCAACCCAAGAGGCAGCGATGGGCGCGGGTTCGAATTTCGAAATTTGACTGGGAAATACGGCGATTGGGATTATCGCAGTATCATGGACTATCTGGACGGCGTGCTGCCGCGCTACCCCGACATTGACCCCAATCGGCTGGGCGTCACTGGCGGCAGCTATGGCGGATATATGACTAACTGGATTGTCGGTCAGACCAACCGTTTCGCAGCGGCGGTCAGCCAACGGTCGATTTCGAATTGGATTACTTTCGAATATACCGCGATCCGCGGTTATTATCACAGCGTCTATAAGCATGGCACGACTGCCGGTGAAAATCCTGACCTGCTTTACGATTGCTCCCCTCTGAAATATGCTGAACGCTGCACAACACCGACGCTGATCATCCATTCAGATAACGACCATGTCTGCTGGCTGGGGGAAGGGCTGATGATGTTTGCGGCACTTAAGACAGCTGGCTGTCCGTCAAAAATGTGCATTTTTCACGGAGAAGACCATGAACTGTCGCGGTCAGGAAAACCTCTCAACCGCATTCGCAGAATGCAGGAGATTGTCGAGTGGTTTGACCAGTACTTAAAACCTGAATAATAAACAGCGGCTTAATCGGGATAAATGAAGGGCGGGTTGAATAACTCAAACCGCCCTTTTCACTATTTAAAAGATTTCGATTATTGAACGATGAAATCGATCTTGCCCAAATCTCCGGCAGTGAATGCATAAGTACCGGGTTTTCCCGGAACCATGGCACCCATCGCACCTGAAATTAAAACATCGCCTTCTTTCAGTGTCCACCCGCGGGCTGTCATGTTGTTGACCAGCCATAAAACTGTCTCCCACTGATCGCCGAGCGTGTCCGACCCTTTCCCGCGCAGAATTTCTTCGCCGTCCAACGTCAGGACTGCATCAATTGCGTTCAGATCAGGGGCGTCTGCTAAGGGGGTTTTCTCTCCGATAATGTAGGAATCAGAGGCGACCGCCGTCGCATTCAGGTCAACAGCGCGCAGTTTTGCCATGTCTGAGAATGACAGATCAGGAAGCTCAACTGCTGGTGCTACTGCTGCGATCATTGCTTTCAGATCATCCACATTCGCAATCGGACCGGTCAGCGGTTCTTTCAAGATGTACGCAATTTCAATTTCGAGCATCAAATTCCGATAATCCGCTTTGTTCACGACAACCGCTTCACCGGTGTATTCATTTGCACCGCTGGCGAGCAGGATTCCTGCGAGCGCTTCAGTCGAGCCAAACTTCTCCATCAACGCCTGCGCGGTCAGTCCCGCCTTGAAACCAGAGGGAGCTGCTCCGTCAAGCACCAGCTTGCTGTAGGCTGATTGAATCTGATAGGATTCTTCCAGCGTCAGGTCTGGCTTTTCTTCAGTGATCAGCGGGAACGGTTTGCCAGCCTGAGCTGCGTCATAGAGCTTCTGCGCCATGGCGTCCCAATCAGATTGAGCCAAAACGGTGCCTGCGGTCAGAACCAGAAGCAGTAGGACAGAACCTAAAAACAATACACGATTAAATCGTTTCATAATAGCCTTCCTTTCAAATATTGGCTTGATTAAATTGAATGCATTTTCATGCAAAACGGATCTATTAATATTATACGAGCAATTGTGATTATTTTGACAAAAAAGATCAGGGAAGATATTATAACTAGACAACCCGTAACATCAGGTAGAATTCAGACCCGTTAAATTTTGCTTTCAGGACTTGCTGTGAATATTCAAACTGGAATTCTTATCGATCTGCTCCGCAATAACCAGTGGCTTCAACAATGCGAAGAAGTCAGTGGTCTGGTTCCGACCGGCTATTGGCAGCAGTTCACGGCTGCCTATCATTCCCTCAATCGAAAGGCTCTTTTCATCAGCCGCGTTCATGGAGTAGACCATGTTGAACGAGTGATGCTGTTTGGCACTCTGCTCGCGCACGGCTGCGGACTTTCAGAGGAGGATGTCGATTTGCTGCTGCAGGTTTGCAGCTATCACGATGTCGGGCGGGTGAACGATGGCTTTGATTTGGTGCATGGGTTCCGGGCGTCGCTGCGGCTGGCAAAGCTGACCAAGCTTGAGGGGGAAAACCTGATCATCGCGCGGGCAATCACCCATGCGCACTCGATTCCTGATCGCGAAATGGAAACAGTTGTGAACAGTTATCAGGTTGCCGATGTGGAGCGCTGCCTGACGCTTGGGCGGATTTTCAAAGATGCTGACGGGTTGGATCGCGTCCGCATCCGGGATCTGGATCCGGCTTTCATGCGAACTGAACCTGCAAAACGTCTGACCGCGTTCTCTGAAAAAATCTGGCAGCTTTATTGTGAACCTTAGGGGAGTTGATGTCCGTTTTTTGACGAGGCTCTGCCGGTAAACATCACACGCTATTTCCAAATTGTGAAGGCATAAGCGATCTGATTGTATAGGTCGGGGTTGACTTTCATGAACCATTCATTTTCGCCCGTAATCGTGATGACAATAAATAATCCGATGCAAATCAGCAGTGAAATTTGGACGGCGGCGTAAAACCAGCGCTGCAGTCCGTGTTCGCTAAAGCGGATAGCAGCCATGAGCATCAGAAAAACCGCCGGCAATGAAAAAAGCCAGTTGAAATCGACCGTGTAACGATAAGAAACAGAAAAGAGGCTGCTGAATGTCAAAATCAGGAGCGCAACAGTTATCAAACCAACCACAAGGGGAAAAATATTTTTGGCTTTGAGCTGATTCCGGAATAAAACCAGCGTGAAAAGCCAAAAGAAGAGCGGAAAAGCAAAGAGCCCGATCATCGGTCCAAATTGATCCAGTTGTCCGTTATAGGGGATATCCGTCCATGACAGATGGAGAAATGGAAATTCCCAGTCGAGTGTTGCCGGGGTGAACAGATATTGGGCGACGGATTGCAGAACCCCGCTCAGCCCCAGGCGGACGGTTGAAACAAACTGGTTGGCGACGGTCAATTGATAGCGGATGCCGAATTCAAACACGTTCCCGAAGCGTTCATAGTTATATTTCATCAACGCCAGCCCTATCAGCCCATATGGGATGCCGAATGCCAGCAGACCGGTGAAATTTTTACGATTCAGCCAATCCTGCCGGTTACGAAGAAAACAGCCCGGGATCAGGATCAGGATCAAAAGGATGAAAAACTGAGTCGGACGGCAACCAACTGCAAGTCCGGCTGCGCTCCCGCTGCCAAAAAGCAGCGCGCTGAACAGCCAGCGGTTATGCCGTTTTTCAAATGCCAGCCAACCCAGAAAGACTGCCCAGACAGCGAAGCAGAAACCAGAGGTGATCGCCAGTTCGTAAGGCAGCGCCCGCCGCAAGCACCAGGTCAGCCCGGACGCGGTAACGATCATGATGAATCCGGCAGAATAAAGAGAAAATGAAATCTTAGGAAAGACTCGAAGAATCAGGCGGGAATAAAGTCCATAAAGCCCCAAGATGCCTAAACTGCTGAAGATTAAAACGGCGTAATCAAGCGGCATAAATGACCCCGTTGCCAATTTCCAGGGCAACAGCAGTGTGACTGCTGGGACGACACCAAAATAAACGTAATATTTGCCTTCAAAATAAACCGTATCCCATTCATATTGAACGTTATAGTGCTGGCGGAAGCTGATGTCATAAGGGCGCCAGGCGCTCTGAATCGATTTATCCGGAATTTTTTCGAGCGAATACCGGGGTACTTCGAGCGCCGATACCAACTGATTATATTGATCCGCTCCCTTGAAAAACAGGTCTTTCACCTCGTCGATTGGGAGATCGGTGTTGCTGTAGTTGCTGAAAACTGTCCAGCCGAAAACAAGAATCACGGCAGTGAGCATTATACCAAGCGCAAAACGCTGGGCTGCAGATCTGAAGGTCAGCGGCAGCGCATAGAATGGCGAATGCGGGGCAAAGAAGAACGCCAAGAACACTAGCAGAAATGTCAGCGCGACCCGATAAGGCAGCACAGCGAGCGGGATAAGCTGGTTGATTTTGACCTGATCCACGCTGATTTCCGTGATTTCATCCCCGGTGACATCCGGGAAAATGAACTCGATTTTATAGGTTTTTCCGATAGTATGCAGCGGAATCGTATAAGAATCCGGCACTGCGGGCAACAGCATATGCTCTTCTGTCGACCGATAAAACTCATAAGCGCTGTCTGTGTAATTGACGATGACGCGCGTCTCCGGCTGATCGTTCAGAACCGGCAGCTGGACATTTCGGATTTTCATATTGCCGGGATAAATCGCAAATCCATAAGCTGATCCTTCACGCTGATCATAGGTGGTCAGCTTCTGACTGGCACGGTTGAAATAAAAGCCGTACAGATGAAAGTCGCCGCGTTCAAAGACAACCGCTGGCTTTTCCTCGAAACCGGTTAATTCGAAATGCCGAAAGTTGAAAACGAATAGTTCAACGATAGCGGCGATCAGGAGTGACAGCCAGACCATGCGCAGCAACCCAGGCTGCAGCTTCTGGCTGACTGGGCGTTTTTGAAACTTTGTTTCCCAAAGATAACCTGCCAGCCCGAAGACCAAGGATGCGAGCATCACGCCGCCGAAAAAGATGCGAAGCGTGACAGGTCCGGGGGCATGGGTGTGATAATAAAAGGTTGGTCTGCCAGCTTTGATCAATCCTTCAAAAAGGATTGTGCCGATGGCGTTCAGTCCGGCTGCGAGAAGACCGAGCCGAATGTTTTCCTTGCGGCTGCGTGGCGCGGCAAGCCACGATTGGGTGACCCACAGGGTGATTGCCGCTGCTCCGAATGATAATCCGGCCAGAAGTAGATACTGCATAAGATGTTCAGAGGGTTTTCAGATCAGTTTTTGATCGAAATGTAGCTTCCAAGGACGCGGATCCATGGCGCATGATAATGCTCCAGTTCATCGATTGCTTCTTTGACGATCGGATCTGAGATCGGTCCCGAAACGTCCGCGTAAAACATGTATTCAAAGGGCTGATCCGGGAGCGGACGGGATTCAATTTTGGTCAGGTCAAGGTTGCGGTCAGCGAAAACTTTCATCGCGTTCAGCAATGCGCCGGGGCGATGATGGGTTGTGAAAACCAGCGTCGTCTTCCCTTCAGGTCCCGGATTAACCGGTTCGCGTGAAAAGACGTTGTAACGCGTGATGTTATTCAGGTCGTCTTCAATGTTTTCATCCAGAATTGCCAGCTGGTGGAACTCGGCAATGGATTTGGATCCGATCATCGCCGTTTCCGGATTGGAGAAATTCAGCAGCATTTCAACCGATCCGGCAGAATCATAGACAGTCTCGATGTTGGGTTTTCCGGGCATGGACTCAACATATCCCATGCAGACATCGAGCGCGCCGGGATGAGCGATCACAAGCGAGATTTCTTCAATTTTAGCATCGGGCAGTCCGATCAGAGAATAATGAATCGGGACATAAACTTCGTTGACGATATACAGGAATTTTCGGGCGAGAAGATAATAATTGGAGTGAATGCTGCCTTGCATCGAGTTTTCCATCGGGATGACGGCGTAGTCACATTCGCGATTTTCAACCGCTTCGAATGCCATCTCATAGGTCGGATAAGAAACCGGCTCAACATCTTTATCCGGAAATGCCTTGCTGATTGCGATTGAGGTGTGCGCGCCTTGGGCGCCTTGAAAAGCAACTCGAATTTTACCCATGTCAGTCCTCCGTCAGTCTTCACGTTTATTATAACGGCGATTCGGGATCATGAGCGAAAACTTGCGGTGGCGAGCTCTATTTTGCTCAAAAAAACAACCTGATTGTGGTCTTTGATCGATTGAATTCTCAATTTATTGTGCAAATTTCTGGAGAATGAGGTGTTTTGCCTGATTTTTACTTTGCATGCATGAATTTGCCAGGAAATTGCCGATCTTTTTTCAAAGAATGCAAAGTCCTTTTACATTCGTTTTCTATAATGAAGTCAATTAAAAAACTGATAAGGAGTTTTAATAATGAAAAACAAAGGTATATCTGTTTTATTGGTTGCAATTTTTCTTGCTGCCACCCTGCTGACAGGATTTGCAGGCGTTTCGGCTCAGGCAGACGCTGCGGCAGCCGCGCCAAAATATATTTTCCTGTTCATTGGCGACGGAATGAGCTATCCGCAGTTCCAGACCACTTCCGATTATCTCGGAGCGCTGGCTGAGAATGATGACATTCTGAGCGGCGGCACACCGCTTTCATTCATGGAATTCCCAGTTGCCGGCTCAGCCACGACTTTCGATTCCACCTCTTTCGCACCTGACTCAGCTTCCACTGCGACCTCGATTTCGACTGGTCACAAAACATACAGCGGCGTCATCAACATGGACGAAACAAAGACGATCGCTTATGAAACAATCACTGAAAAACTGAAGGCTCAAAAAGGCTATCAGATCGGTATCATCTCAACGGTCAACCTGAACCACGCAACACCGGCTGCCTTCTATGCTCATCAGGCAAGCAGAAATAGCTATTATGAAATCGGTCTGGAAATGATCGCCAGCAATTTTGAATATTTCGCAGGCGGCGGACTGAAATCACTGACCGGAAAAGACAGCGATCAGGAAAACCTCTATGAACTGGCGAAACAGGCTGGTTACACCGTTGCGCTGACCAATGCGGAAGCTGAAGCGATCAACGCCGAAACCGAAAAAGCAGTCATCATCGGCGAAACACTGGCCGACAGCGATGCGCTTTCCTATGATCTGGACCGCGCTGAAGGCGAATGGTCACTGGCTGATTACCTCACCAAAGGCATTGAAGTCATCAACAACGAAACCGGTTTCTTCATGATGATCGAAGGCGGAAAAATTGACTGGGCATGCCATGCGAATGACGCCGCTGCCACAATCCATGACACTATTGCTATGGACGAAGCTGTGAAAGTTGCCGCAGCATTTGCGCAGGAACATCCGGAAGACACCCTGATTCTCGTCACCGGCGACCATGAAACTGGCGGTCTGACGATCGGTTTCGCAGGCACAGGATATGACACCTACCTGAAGAACATTGAATCCCAGAAAATCACATTTGCCCGGTATGACACGGATTACGTTGCTGGCTATATCGAAAACAAGACATCGTTTGCGGATGCGATGAAAGACGTCGAGAGCATGTTCGGTTTGACGCTGCCTGCCAATGCAGCAGCTGCGAAACAGCCAGAATTGGTCCTGACCAACTTCGAAGTCTCCCGGCTGGAAGATGCTTACAACCTTACTTTAGCGGGCGGTGCCGGTTCATCATACAACGAAGGTCTGCTGTATGGCGGATACGAACCATTCAGCGTCACAATCACCCATATCCTGAACAATAAATCAGGTTTGAACTTCGCTTCCTACTCCCACACGGGTCTGCCAGTAGCAGTATTTGCTCAGGGCGCCGGACAGGACGAATTCAATGGTTACTATGACAACACTGAAATTTACTTCAAACTGGCTGCCTTGACTGGTGCCAACTAATCTTATCGAATAAATCTTCAAGAAAACTGCAGTCTGAAAAGACTGCGGTTTTCGTTCTTAAACGACTCAAAAGGTGATAATGAAAAAAGAATGGGCTTCTATCTGGATCAGTGCCATCATGATTATTGTTTTATGGATAATTCCGACCGGTTTTGAAAATGCCAGTCAGGATCGGGCGGGCGACCGGGTGGCGGCGCGGGTGCTGTCAGTCAATAACGATTTGATCATCAACACCGGATTGATCCGGGCGGGTGAACAGGATTGCCGGGTCGAGATCATGCAGGGGAAATTCCGCGGGCAGGAATTCGACGGCGTCAACATGCTGAATGGTTCGCTTGAACAGGATAAAATTTTCGAACCTGGTGATCTGGCGCTGGTGCTTCTCAGTGTCAAGGAAGATCAGGTTCTGTCCGTCAGCATGATTGATCATTATCGGCTGCATCTGGAATTGCTGCTGCTGTTAGCGTTTTTCGCATTGATCGTTCTGTTCGCCGGTCTGATGGGCGCCCGGGCGATCATGGCTTTTATTTTGGCAATCCTGATGATCTGGAAAGGGCTGGTACCGCTGTTTTTGAAAGGGATGAACCCGATTCTGGTCGCAGCAGTTTTCACGCTCATTCTGGCCATGCTGGTCATCTCACTGGTTTATGGATTCAACCGCCGCTGGCTGGCAGCCGTTACAGGCGTTTCGATCGGCGTGATCATCATGTGCCTGGTCGGCATCTGGGCGGTTCAAAGCTTGAAGATTCACGGTGCGGTCATGGCTTATTCCGAGAGTCTGCTGTACAGCGGTTACCAGTATCTCAATCTCACGGAAATTTTTATCGCCAGCATCTTCATTGGCGCCTCTGGCGCAGTGATTGACCTTGCAGTTGACATCACTTCTGCCGTGTTTGAAGTCGCTGAAAAACGACCCGACCTTTCCTGGCGCGAGCTAATGAAATCCGGTGCTCAGGTCGGGCAGGCAGCCATGAGCACGGCAACCACAACGCTCCTGCTGGCGTATTCAGGCGGCTTTATCGCGCTGCTGATGGTCTTCATGGCGCAGGGGACGCCAATCATTAACATCCTGAACTACAAATATGTTGCTGCTGAACTGATCCATACGCTGGTTGGATCTTTTGGTCTGGTCGCAGTCGCTCCTCTGACCTCTTTGACCGCAGGGCTGTTTCTGGCTCACCCCGTGAGCGAACCGAGTGTATCTGAGCAATGATCGATTCTACAGCAGATATTGCCGGGCAAAGTCGGACACAGTTTTAAGATAATCGCTGACCGTTTCCGGGCTGCGGAACCCATGCCCTTCGTTTTCTTAAAGGCGAGAACATTGAGAAAAGAAAATTGGACACGATCATGTCCAATTTTCTTTTCCTATCTAATGATTGATATCCTAGGTCAGATGAAAGAATCGCTCTTTCTCATACAGAGAATCATTTATTCTTACAATAAATTCTTGATCCAGTTTATGATCTCATCGTCATCATCAGTCTGAGAAATTTTCACTCGCTCTCCTGTGATTTTTAGAGAATCCACCACCGCAGTTAGGCTAATGATTTTTTCATCACTGGGACTGACTGTTTCCAAATTCCCATTCACGGGATTAAGGTAAACCGGACGATTGAAATTTGAGATAATTACATCAGTGATATCAAATTTATTTAAAACTTGATGAAGATAAACACTTGCTGGGAATCGGATAGAATGATCGAGCAAATACTCATATGATAATAATGCTCCCTTTCCAATCACTCCGGCGACACGATCATCTAAAGCACTGGCAAAAAGTGCCCAAAGAGCGCCGATCCCATCTCCGCATAAAAATATTCCTCCTTTGTCAATTTGAGGAGCAAGATAGCATCTTTCCCAGACAAAATCGATAGACCGAATAACATCCCAAACCCTTTGACCAAACAAAGATTCATTAAGCATCAATAGATTTGTTGCAGCCTCAAAGTCGGACGCTGCTGTTTCACCAACACCGCGGACATCTACCGCAAGAACCGCAATTCCGTTTTCAATAACGGATTCAATGAATCCAGATGAGATACCTTGGTTTTTGCCCCACTCTCCAACATAAATCATGATCGGAATGGCTTTCCTCCATTCCAGCGGCATGATCAACAAGCCAGGAATATTTATTCCATCCTCGCTTTCAAATTCGATTTTTTCAATCATTTTATTGTCAGTAAATATTTGATTGTAAATTCGTGGCCGGATCGGTTTTTTTGTTTGAGAGGACCTTAATGTTTCCCAAATAATTTTCTGAAGATTCTTTTTCCATTTATTAAAATCCGAATAATCATTAAATTTTGGAAAATGAATCGGGTTGCTATAATATTCTGCCTTGATCGAATCATCAATTGCCTTGCCGTTATTAATAATTGTGTCCACCGGCAAACAATACCCCTGGAGAGCTTCAGTTTGTGGAGTTAACTTCATTGATTGTTTACTGACGTCCTCTGGGGTTGCTTTTGGCGGTTTGCTGTACTCTACCGGGAAAGGGTCAGGAATAAGGTCAATTTCTGCTTCAACAATTGGAATCATTTCTGACTCATCGAACAGCCATTTTCTAAGCCAGCTATAAGCTGTTTGCCTTAACGATTTTTGGTAGCCGTGACCTTCATCATGCTCAACAAATAAAAAGTGATCAGGCACGCCTGCATCGGCATAATTCTTGGAAATTATTTGTGCAATTTTTTTTGTTTCATTGACCGGAAAAATTAAATCTCTCGTGCCGGATACGATCAAATATGGTTTGGGAATAAACAAACTGACGATATCAGACATTTCCGAATAGCTTAAAACCGCCGGGACTTGATTGCAGACATCGGCGCCATCTTCCCAGTTCAGGTCACGTTCAGCAATTATAGAGCCCGAGAAAGTGCACGGATATGCCACTGGTACCGAACAGTAGATTCTGTCATCGACTGCCGTCGTGAATAAAGTATTAAGTCCCCCGCCAGATGATCCAGTCATGCCGATCCTGTCAGGGTTGATGTCGTCCCGGCTTAACAAGTAATCGATGCATCTTATACTCTCCCAAACCATGAGACCAAGCTGGCACTTGCCGATCAGCAAAGCATTTAAATAGCTGTGATCCAACCAGCTTTCAAAGCGTTCGCCTTGCCCAATCGGGTCATATACGAGCGTAATAATCCCTAACTTTGCTGCATTAGCACAAAAAGTTTGAATTGTCGGCGCTAATTTGCCTGATTCAACCCAGTGCCCGCAGGTATATAACAATCCGGGATTCATTGGCTGGCGTTCCGCAGGCAAATAAAGATGTGCCGTGATCGTCACGCCTGGCCAAGCTTCCAAAATCATTTTTTCAATCGAATAACCTTGCTTTTGGATTTCCCCAGTTTTTGTTACTTTCAGCGGTTGTTTTTTTGGAAAAGGGTAAAGCCCAAGCGATTCTTGGACATTTTTCTTGATCAGTTCTTTTTTTTCTGGAGTAATGTCGTTATTCAATAAAAATTTGTTTGATTGCTGAGTTACCTTTTTTTCAACATGATCCAATAACATGTTTTTTTGCCAAGTAGATTGGCCGAATCCCCAAAGGGATAAATTATCCTGTAGCGAATTATTTTTCCTCATGGGCTATTTTATTGCTCCTGTCGTAAATCCTTTAATAAAGTACTTTTGGCCAAATAAATAAAGAATAAATATCGGCAAAATTGCCATTAATGCACCTGCCATAATCACTGGTTGGTTTACAGAAAATCTTCCTTGGAATTGTGTTAAGCCCGGCATCAGCGTCCTGATTTCGTTTCCCTGTAAAAATATGAGTGAAATCATCAATTCGTTCCATACCCACAAGCCATTTACTATTGTTTGAGTAATCAGTGCAGGTTTTGCTAATGGAAGAATTATTTTTGTATAAATTTGAAATGTGCTGCAGCCATCGATGGACGCGGCTGATAAAATTTCATTATCAACTGATCCAAAGAAACTTTGCAGTAAATAAACCGAAAAAGGAGCCTGTAAACCGGAATAGATAATAATCACACTGGAGAAATTGTTTATCAATTTAATTTTAACCATTAAATTAAACAACGGAATAATCATCACAACTGGCGGAATAATCATTAACGTAATCAATGCACGAAGCAAAAGGTTCCTTCCCCGGAAATTCATTTTGCTGATCGCAAAAGCAGCCAAACTTGAGATAAGCGTAATTACAAGTACTGAAAGGATTGTGACGATAACGCTATTTCTAAACCAAATTGAAAAATCGCCTTCATTGAAAACTTGGATAAAGTTTGCAAGGGTAGGTTTGCTTGGAAATCCAAACAGGTTTTTATAATATTCGTTCAGCGATTTAAATGCTGAAATAATAATATAATAAATAGGGAATAAGTTGACAACGCATATCGAGATTAATAATATTTGAGAAAAACCTTTTCGTCTCATTTAAGCACCAGTTAATAGTTAAAGTTAGTTGCTGATTTTTGTTCGAGTTTTATTGACTTCATACTGGCAATCATAATGATTGAGATGATCAGCAATAAAATGACAGCAACCGCGGATGCGACACCATAAGCTTTATATGCGAATGCATATTTCCATATATAAAGTTCAAGAACCGATGTTTCGAATCCTGGGCCACCTCCGGTGAGGACATAAACGTAACCAAAGACACCCGTCAACATCGAAATAGCTTCATCAATAATAAAGAAAGATAATACTGGTTTTATCTGAGGAATCGTTACATAAACATGTTCCTGAAACCAGTTTGCTCCGTCTAATTTAGCCGCTTCATTGATTTCTTCTGGAAGCGAGAGCATTGCTGCTAAAATCAAGACGACTCCAAATCCAAGCTCCCGCCAAATAATGACTGCCATCAAAGTGTAGATTGTGATTTTGGGGTTTCCAAGCCAATCTAAGGCGAGTTTTCCCAAGCCAACCTGATTTAAAACTGTGTTGAGAATTCCATTTTTTTCTAATATGTAAATGAATACAATGCCAATCACGACTGAAGGTAGGATAAAAGGTAAAAATACAACGCTTCTATAAAACTTCCAACCTTTAACGCGTTCATATAAAAAGATTGTTACAACTAATGCCAAGATCGTGATTATCGGAACAACTAATAAAAGCGTACCGTTGTTTTTTAATGATTTCCAGAAAATATAATCTGATTTAATAAATCTGTAGTTTTCAAGTCCAACGAAAACTTCATTTTCTCCTTGAATTGACATGAACGAGTAACGAAAAATGTTAATAATGGGATAAATGTATACGATAAAAACAATAATAATAACTGGCAATATGTATAAATAAGGTTCCCATTTTTTCATCGTGCGATTTTTATTTTTAATCATTTTTCAGCACTTTCCAAAAATGGCTCGGAAATTTCTAAATCAAATTTCCGAGCCATAGATAAAAATTAATTCCAATTTTCGAAAGTTTTCACTTCAGTCGGATTTTGTAATCTCCAAAGATCTAACGTTCTGCTAATTAGATTAATTGCTTCTTCAGCTGGCATTCCAGATGCTAACAACGAACCAGCTGGGCGGAGACCATCCATATCCATTTGAGTTGGAATAAAGTTTTCCAGCCAAACGTTCAACGGTGACAAGTTGAACTCTGCTAACTTTTTCTGGAGAGGATTTGTGATCTGTTCGACATTGTACCGGCTATCTGCGGGGACAACGCCAGTATGCTCATACCAGGAATTCAAGCGATCTTCCTTGTGAAGGAATTGAATGAAATCAGCCGCTTCCTGAGGATATTTTGACCAGGAAGTAATGAAAAAGCTTGTTGACTGGGTCGCGTTATACGCATCAGCTAATTTGCCTTTTCCAAATTTTGGCGTCATCATTACACCAATTTTTTCCTCGCCCAATGCTTTAGCCCAAGCTGCAACGTTTCCATCCGTGCCCCATGCCATTGCAACCTTCTCCTGAGGGAATAAATCCTGACCTTCAGGCATTCCCAAAGAACCGATATTATCGTTAAAATAGCCTTTCTTAATCATGTCTGCAATTTCATAAATCCAGCGGGTGTGCATTTCAGATTTATAGTCGGTTCTTCCAACAACTGCATCTTTAATATCATCTACCGAATCCAAGTCCTGCACGCCAATGTTTGCAAACATCCATGCGCCAAAAGCGCTTGCCTTTGCGCCGCCTGCCCCCAATGGTGTAATTCCAGCGGTTTTCAATTTTTCACAAGCTTCTAGGAATTCTTCCCATGTCTCGAACTGCGCATCGGGGTCTAACCCGGCTTGTTCAAATAATGCACGGTTATAAACAAGCGGAATTCCCATCAAATAGAGCGGAGCAGCCCAGACTTTCCCATCATATAAGTTCTCATTTGTATTGAGCCAATGAGACATTTCCTCTTCAGAAACATAATCACTGATTGGAAGAACAGCTCCTGACCAAACTTGCGATAAGACTGGAATCGTTGCCCATTGAGAAGCAATGTCGGGACCACTCTTTGACATTGCAGCAGTTGTGAAAGCACTAATCAAAGTGCTGGTTGACTGGGGAATGACATCCACCTTGATATTTGGGTTTTCTGTTTCATATAACCCGACAGTTTCTTCCATCCATTTATTTGCGCCAGGGGCATCACTTTCCGCCCACCACCAAAAGGTTAATTTGATGGGATCGGTGTTCGATTGAGCAGAAACGACACTGGTACTTAATAATAAAGTTAGAAGTAATACAAACAATATGCCTTTATTTCTCATACTTTCCTCTTTTCAATTTTTCCTTTATTTTTTTGATTTTTCGAAGAGACTTTACCGACTTTTTCTCCTTTCGACCTATTGCTAATCACATCATTAAGCAATGAAATTTTTGCTCGATTGAGATGTGAATCCATTTCGTTTTGCGCTCTTTTCGGGTCATGATCAGAGAGACTTTCCAAAATTCTCTGATGTTCAAATTGAACTTGGTTTATATTATCTTCAGGTTTTTTATACCGAATTCGAGCCATTTGTGAATGAACATTTACATGCTGAAATGTTCTCATTATTCTCTCATTTTGCAACAAACCAATGATCGTTCTGTGAAATCTGTGATCAAGAAGTAGATATTGTTGATACATGCCTGAAGACTCCAGGTTTAATTCTGTTTCTTTCAATTCCTCAAGAATCCCCGCCAATTTATTGATTTCTGCTGAAGTTATTTTTTCAGCTACCTGCCCAATGCAATAAACCTCTACTGCGATCCGCAAATCAAAAGCTTCCGAAATTTCCTCAAGGCTTAAATCAGTCACAAATGTTCCTGATCTTGGGAGGATAACGATTAAATCTTCCAAAGCTAATTGGTCAACAGCTTTTTTAAGAGGGGTGATGCTGATTCCCAATTGGATACTAATTTCTTTGATATTTAAACGTTGACCAGGCGGATATTCCTGGCTGATAATACGTTCCTTAATAATTTGGTATGCGGCATCACTCAAATTTGAATTCAGCATTTAACTACCTGTATATTTACGACGAATTATGAGAAAAAGTTAAACTGATATTTCAGTTTAAACTACTTATATCTTGCTTATCATTAAATGTCAATGTGCATTTTGGTAGATTATTTGTATTACTAGGTATCTCCATTTACAGTCTTATTGGCAAACAAATTGATCGTATCCAAAGGTCGGCGTCCCATATTGCGATAGCCCTGGTGCGGCCGCTCCGTGTTGTAATGGACGAGCCATTTATCTAGGTCATCCTGAAGCGATTCAACAGATTCATAGAACTTGGTACGAAAGGCCGTCCTGAAGAATTCATCCAGAACAGTTCTGTTGAATCGTTCCACAAACCCATTGGTCTGGGGTCTCCTTACCCTTGTCGTACGATGCTCAATATCATTGAGAGACAGGTAGAGCTCATAGGGATGGGTTTCTTTGCCACAGAACTCTCTGCCATTGTCTGTGATCACTGCGGTAACTTCAAGCCCAAGATCTTCATAGAAAGGTAAAGCATTATTATGCAGGACTGCCACGGCTGCTTCTGGCTGTTTGGATGTGTGCAGGAATCCAAAGGCATAACTGCCAAAGGTGTCTACCACGGCATGCAGATAGACTCTGCCCACTCCTTTGAGAACACCAACGTAAAAAGTGTCCTGCGATAGCAATTCGCCTGGTTTGCTGCTCTCCACATGCCTTTCCCTGAAGCATGGATTGGCTTTTTCAATTTGAGCTACTTGTTCTGGTGTTAATTCAATGGCATGTTGTGCTGCTTTTTCTTCCAGCTTCAACAATCTTTCATAGCGGCTCGCCATGCCGTGTTTGATCAAAATATTCTGGATTGTTGGAGAACTAATCGTAATCCCCTCTAGTTTTAGCATACTGCTCAGTTTCACACATCCCCAGGTTGGATGGTCCAGACTAACAGCAAGTAATCGTTCTACTTCCTCTGGTGGGGTTGTGAATGGGTGAGTTTTATGGATTGGCGGGAGGTCTTTCAATCCTTCCAATCCATGTGTCTGGAAACGTCGTTTGTATTCATAGAACTGAGTTCTGGATACGTCCTTGATCCTGCAAGCTTCACTCACATTCCCAAGTGTCTGTGCCAGTTCCAGAACACTCAACTTCTGCCGTGCTACTTTCTCGTCTGCATTCATGTTTGCTCTCCTTGGTCATTCTATCATTCTTTATGAATAGTTAGGAGAGATACCTAGTAGTACAGATTATTTGTACTGTTAAAGAAATAGTTTATTTGGATATTTATTGATATGAATAACAATAATTTTATAAATATAAATGAATTATTTATAGTGGAATACTCTCAAAAATCAGTTTTTTATACTTCAGACAGTGTAAAGATAATTTTAAGACAATCAGGAATCTGCAATCACGCATGCAGATTCCTGACGGAAAATTTGAAGAGCATTTACGCCAAATAAAAAGCAATTAAATCACAGCAAATATTGCCGGGCAAAGTCGGACACAGTCTTGAGATAATCGCTGACCGTTTCCGGGCTGCGGAAACCATGCCCTTCGTTTTCATAAAGACGATAAACGAATGGACTTTTCAGTCTGGATATGAGCGCTTCAGATTGCGATGGAAGCACGACCGGATCGTTCTTGCCCTGAAAAACAGCCAGCGGCGCCTGAATTTTTTCGACGTGCCGAATGGGAGACAACTCATCATATTTAACTCTGGCTTCCGGCAGCGGTCCAACCAGCGAATCGGTATAGTGCTGTTCCAATTTGTGCGTGTCAACTGCCAGACTGTAGAGGTCGGCAACGCCATAGCGGGAAATGCCCGCTCTGAACGCGTCAGGGAACTGGATCAAGGCGTTCAAAACGGTGTAACCGCCGGCACTTCCACCGAGAATGATCAATCGTTCGCGATCGGCCAATCCCAGCCCGCCGATGCAGTTTGCACCGCTGACCGCGTCCTGAACATCAAAAAATCCCCAGTTGCCATTCAGGCTGATTAAATATTTCGATCCATAACCGCTGCTGCCGCGGTAATTCACTTCCAGCCAGCCGTATCCGCGGGAGGTGAAATATTGAATTTCCGGTGAAAGCCTCAGGTCATGTTTGCCCGTTGGCCCGCCATGGATGTTCACAAAAGCCGGCGGCAGCCCGACCCAGCCGTAGTTTGGATTTACCGGCGGGTAATAGACGCCGTAAACGGTTGATCCATCAAAGGTTTCCCAAGAGATTTCGCGTGGAATTGATAGATAGGCCTGATCCGGAAGCCTTTCTCCGAGTCGATAGACAGTTTGATAACCGTTTTCAGTCCGAACGATTACCTGTGTCTGAGCAGCAGGGCTTGCTGCAACGGCGGCAATTTGACCGCTTTCAGAAACGGCGACTGTGTCGAAGACAGTGAAGTCCGGCAAATCGATTTTTTCAATTTCAGCATTCGCGAGCGTGACCAGACAAATGTCGCTGCGGGTGCCACGGATTCGCAGGAAGACGATGCGGTCCCCCTTCGGCATCCAGTCATAGGTCTGAACGCCCTGTGCGAATGCCGGGATCGTCAATTCAAAACCGGAACCATGAATCAGCCTGCGCTCCGTTCCACTCTCCAGATCAAACAGCACCAGATCTTCCCATTCACCATTGCCGCGAATAAAAGCCAGCGTTTGTCCGTCCGGAGAAAAGCGAGGCTGTGAAGCTGCATGACCGATTGACCCTGCCAGCTGTTTGACTGAGGCAATTGCCGCTGTTTCAGGATCAAGCTCCGCAATCATAACCCGCGCTGATTCCCATGGCATGTGCGGATGATCCCACTCTGCCCAAGCGAAGTGTTTGCCGTCTGGTGACCAATCAGGCTGCATGTAAAAATCTGCCCCTTGAATCCAAATCTGAGGCCAGCTGCGTTTTTCGAGATTCAGCAGTGCGATTTGGTCATCTTTTCCGTCGCTGGCGACGAATGCCAGGAACCGTCCGTTCGGGCTGATGGCGGGAGAAGCTGTCTGATAGAGGTCCTGTGTCAGTCTGCGTGGAGATGCCATCTCTCGCTCGATTTGCTGCAGCCCCTGCTTTCCTGCACAAAAAACAATACTGTCGTTGCTGCAGATGAAGTCTCCGCCGCCATAACCGACAGTGCCGCCGACCGGCAGCTGTCCGTTCAGCTTCTTCAGACCGGCTGACTGTGAAAAAGAATAAAGAAAGGATTCTCCTTCCAGCATTCCAGAGAAAATCAGCCGGTCTGAAGTGTCCCATTTTAGTCCGTTCAGTCTGCCGCGGCTGGCTGCAAAAGTTTCGTCTATCGGGCTGAGCCATAACCCGTAAGGTATCTGTTTCATTTGGGTTCTCCCTTGAGGTTCAAAATTCGGTCACGCTCTTATAATCATACCTGCAACAAACCAGGTCGAGCAAGCGGATAGTTTGGGCTCGATACGGCTGCTGAACCGGTTTTCTTGCGCAATGGGTTCTTAAACGAAAAAGTGCCCCTGAAAAAGGAGCACTTTCATTGTTGAATAAAAACTTAGGCAGCCGGTTTAACTTCGACAGCAGCGCCAGCAGCTTCGAGTTTACCTTTTGCGTCGTTGGCTGCGTCTTTTCCGACTGCGGAGAGGACTTTTGAACCAGCGGTTTCAGCCATCTGTTTCGCTTCGACCAGACCGAGGTTGGTCAGAACGCGGATAACTTTGATGGTTTCGATTTTCTTCGGGCCGGCGTCTTTGATGATGACATCAAATTCAGTGGCTTCTTCAACCGGGGCAGCAGCTTCAGCAGCAGCGCCGCCAACAGCCGCAACAGCGACCGGAGCGGCTGCGGAGACGCCCCATTTTTCTTCAAGTGTTTTTACCAATTCGGAAGCTTCCAAAACGCTCAGGGCGCTCAGTTCTTCAACAAGTTTTTCAATATTAGCCATTTCTTAAAACTCCTAATTTATTTTCTTTAATTTTGTTTTTCAATAAACCTGTCAGGCAGCCGCTGTTTCTTCTTTTGAAACGTGAGCCTGAACGACTGCGGCTACCGAGCGTCCCGGTTCCGCGATTACACGGGCGAGTTGAGATGCAGGAGCCAGGATCGTTCCCAGCAGCTTGGCGCGCATGACTGGCAGCGGCGGCAAACTTGCCAATGCTTTGATCTGCTCCGCACTGATTTGATTTTTATCAAGGAAACCGCCTTTAATCGTGAAGGTTCCGTCCTTTGCAAGATCCGAAAAGACTTTCGCCATTGCTGCGGCATCGTTGAATGCAAATCCGACCAATGATGTCCCGGTCAGTTCTTCCTTCTCATATGATTCCTGATCGAGCACCCGCATCATCAGGGTGTTCTTCACAACATGGATTTCACCGCCAGCTTCTCGGGCTTTGGCACGAATGCTGTCGATAACAGGCATGGACATCTTGCTGTATTCAAGCATGTACACTGCCTGGCTGTTTTGAAGCCAATTGGAATACTGCTTCATCATCTCATTCTTAGTTGATTTCGTGAATGCCAATGATTAATTCCTCCTTCCCTCAATATTTACAAAAAAAGTCTTTGCCGCAATCCGCGCAGCAAAGACTCCTGATCATCAAGGATGAAAATTTGTCATTCGCCTCGGCGGGATATTAAGCCTTGCGGCACCGGCTGTCTTAAGTGAACGAATCTATTTTACTCGATTATTCGATATAACCGATCAATCTTCTGACACTTACTCCATCGGCTCCAAACCCTGTAGAGCAGCGGAATCAATTCTGATTCCAGGCCCCATGGTCGAAGTCAGGGTGATTTTCTTGACATACGTTCCCTTCGCACCGGCTGGTTTTGCTTTGCGGATTGCATCCAGGAATGCTGAAAGGTTTTCATAAAGTGCTTTCAGTTCGAAAGAAGATTTTCCGATCGGGGCATGAATGTTGGCTGATTTATCCAGTCTGAATTCAACCCGGCCAGCTTTAGCTTCTTTGATTACGCGCGGCAGTTCATCAGCTGTGACAACTGTTCCAGCTTTCGGATTCGGCATCAAACCGCGGGGACCCAAAACGCGCCCGAGTTTACCGGCTTTCCCCATCATGTCAGGGGTCGCGATTGCGACATCAAAATCGGTAAAGCCCTGCTGAATCTTGGTGATCCATTCATCGCTGTCAGCGACGAAATCTGCGCCGCCTTCTTCAGCTTTCGCAACGCCTTCGCCCTGGGCGAAGACCAACACGCGGACGTTCTTGCCCAAACCGTTGGGCAGAACAACCACATCGCGAACCTGCTGATCCGCCTGGCGCGGGTCAAGACCCATGCGCAGATGAATTTCGATGGTTGAATCAAATTTGGTGATGCTGGTTTCTTTTGCCAGTTTGATTGCGTCTTGCGCGGAATAGGTGATCTGGGGATCTACTTTCTTCTGAGCTTCGAGAAATTTCTTTCCGTGTTTCGCCATTTATAACTCCTTGTGGTTTTAACGAGCGCGATAACGCTCTCCCACGCTTGTCTAATCTACTACCTGAATACCCATGTTGCGGGCAGTGCCTTCGATTTGCTTCATGGCACCTTCAATGTCAATCGCGTTCGTGTCCTGGAGCTTGGTTGCGGCGATTTCGCGAACCTGTGCCCGGGTGATCTTACCGACTTTCCCCTTGCTGCCATCCGCGGCGGCAGTTTCGATGCCTGCGGCGCGTTTGATCATGAATGGGGCGGGCGGTGTTTTCAGGATGAACGTAAATGATCCGTCTGAATAGACCGTGATTTCTGCAGGAACAATTTCACCGACACGGGTTTGCGTGCGGGCATTATATTCCTTGACGAACGCCATGATGTTGATTCCATGGCCTGCCAGCGCAGGTCCTACCGGAGGGGCAGGATTGGCTTTGCCGGCATTCAAATTTAACTTCACAATTGCTTTTATTTTCTTTGCCACAATAGACTCCTTCGTGGTGCTAGCGGATACGATCCTTCCACAAAAATAAAGGAAACCGCGAGCGGATTCCTCTCTTCACGTATTAAGATTTTTCGACCTGCAGGAAATCCAGCTCGACTGGTGTTTCGCGGCCGAAAAAATTCACCATCACACGCACTTTTGACTTATCCGGGTCAATTTCCGAGACAGTGCCGCGGAAATCGTTGAAAGGACCGTCCACAATGCGCACCTTTTCGCCAATTTTGTATGTGACGTTGACAACCGGGGCGTCCGCTTCCATGCGTTTGATGATGCTGTTGACTTCTTCAGGACGCAGCGGGGTTGGCTGGTTGCCCATGCCGACAAATCCGGTCACGCCCGGCGTATTGCGGACAATGAACCAGGATTCCTCGGTCAGGATCATGTTTACCAGAACATAACCGGGGAAAATATGGCGTTCGATGGTTTTCCGCTTTCCGTCTTTCACTTCGATTTCTTCCTGGGTCGGGATGACAACGTCAAAAATCTTTTCCTTCATGCCCATGGAATCAATCCGCTGTTCAAGATTATGGCGGACTTTGTTTTCGTAACCGGAATAACAATGGATCACGTACCATCCACGTTCTTCCGTGCTCTCGATTTTTCCTTCTTCATCTTCCAAATTTCTTGCCGGGCGTTCGCTCTTCTTTGCCTTTGCCCGGGCTGGTTTTTTCGGTTTCGGTTCACTTTCTGTGATCTCAGCCTCAACACCATCCTCAGCAAGAATTTTCAGATCATCATTCTCGTTAGAACTCATTAAACTTCTCGTTTCCTATCCGACAATCGCGCCGATCAATTCAGAGAATATAAAATCCACGATTCCCAGAAATATAGCTGTTGCAACGACTACAGCCAGAACAATTTTGGTCATTCGCAATGCATCTTCTTTGGTCGGCCAGGTCACTTTGCGCAGTTCGCCCAGTGTTTCATTCCACCATTTCACCAATCTGTTCGGTTTCTTTTGAACAGGTTTCTCGGCTTTTACAGGTTTTTTAGTTTTTGGTTCTGCCATACGACTGGTCACTCCTTATCAGCTGGCCTTTATGCCTATAAACGCCGCTTCACGAGCGGCGTTGTTTGCTAGCAGGTGAAGCAGGAATCGAACCCACAACCTCCTGTTTTGGAGACAGGCGCTCTGCCTAATTGAGCTATTCACCTAAAATATCCGGAACGGTTATGTCCGTTCCGGATTCCAAACTTTTGCCTTACTTCGATTCGCGATGCAGCGTGTGTTTGCGGCAGCGCGAACAGAACTTACTGAGTTCCATTCTCCCGGGATCGTTTCGGCGATTTTTCTGGGAGGTGTAATTTCGCTCTTTGCATTCAGTGCATGCGAAAGTAATTACTGGTCGAATATCTTTCTTTTTTGATGCCATTTTATTTCACTCTCAGTGTCAGAGACACCGATACTCCTCTTAGCCTGCGATTTCGGTGATGAC
>DHPK01000005.1 GCA_002407845.1 Leptolinea sp. UBA5366
GGGTGCAGTTCAACAGCGGGTGGTAGTGATTTTCTAAAAGTGAGCGGTGAGCTTTTACAGATAGTATGCGATATGCTGCAGGGATACGATCGGGTCGCTGTATTCGACATGAATGTCGGCAGGCAGATTCAGAATCGTTGAAGCATAGGTCAAAATCGCCTTGATCCCATAGGATACCAACAGATCCGCGACAGCCTGAGCCTCGGATGCGGGTGTCGCAATCATCGCGATCCGGATGTCAAACTCTTTGATAAATGATTCGAGATTGCTCAAATCCTGAATCGGACGATTGCCGATGATTTGCCCTTTGACTGCCGGGTCATCGTCAAAAGCACCGCGAATAAAAAAGCCCTGTTTTTCGAAACCGCGATAGTTCAAAACCGCTTTACCGAGATTGCCGATGCCAATCAGCACAACATCCCAAGTGCGGTTCACTTGCAAGATTTCCTGCAGTTTGACGATCAGGAAATCAATGTTATAGCCGGTGCCCTGCTTTCCAAATTCACCGAACTGAGAAAAATCCTTGCGGATTTGAGCAGCTGAATAGCCAAGCATTTCACCCAATTCGGTCGAGTTGGTTGTTTTCTTTGACTCTCTCAAGAGATTAAGCACACGCAGGTAGCGCGGAAGCCTGGCTATGATAATGTCAGGGATATCAGACCTATTTTTTGGATCGTTCATCTTCGATTTCTTCGATTTAATAAGGATGCGTAGTAAAGAATATTGGCGATAGACGAAATGGCAGCTGCAATGTAAGTCAGAGCGGCAGCGCTTAAGACTTTTGAAACACCCTTTTCTTCGTCTGTATACATAATGTTTGCGTTGTCGATCCAAGCTTTCGCACGGTTGCTGGCATTGAATTCAACTGGAAGCGTGATAAGCGAAAAGATCGCGGTAATTCCAAAAATAATTAATCCGAGCGTTGCGATCGTGTAGCCGAATTGACCGATCAGTCCAGTCAGAATCAACCCTGCCATGAAGATCATGGGTCCGAGGCGGCTGCCGATGTTTACGATCGGAACGATGCCGGTGCGTAAAGTCAGCCAGGCATACGAATCTGCGTGCTGATAAGCGTGGCCAGCTTCGTGGCAAGCGACGCCGACAGCAGCAACGCTGTTGGTGCCGTAAACATTTTCACTCAGACGCAAAATTCTTTTTCCTGGGTCATAATGATCAGAGAGATTTCCGGCAACTCTTTCAATTTGTACGTTTGAAAGCCCGCGGGCGTCGAGCATCTGACGCGCAGCTTCCGCGCCGGTGATGCCAGTTTGCGTGGCGACTTTTGAGTAGGTCGAAAAGGCACTTTGAACTTTATACTGAGCCCACATGCTTATTAGCAGCGGGATAATTGCGTAAATCAGGTAGTCATTAAAATACATAGGTCACTCCTTGATCAATTATACTGGAATATATTGGCGATTATGATTAATAAATAAATTATTAACGGTTATTTTTGTTTGGCTATTACCAACAGGGTATATATATTTTTAATATGAAAAATCAATTAGAATTTAAAAAATAAATAAAATGAAAATACTAAAATCACAAATAATTAACGACAAAATAATTCGTATTTTATCAATATGTATCCTCATTTCAATGCTGGTTTTGGGTTTATCGATATTCCAGGATTATGGCGTGTCTACAGATGAATTAATAGAGCGGGACACAGGGCTTGTTAATCTAAAGTTTTTGTTAAAAAATGTTTTTAAAATCAAAGAAATTCCACTAGAATTAAAAAAATTCCCTGATTTATTAACTTATCGAGATCGCTACTATGGTGTGGTTTTACAAATGCCCATGGTTTTATTGGAATATATAAATAATTTCAAATTTGATATCAGCACAGTCCTTAAAATTCGCCATATGTGGACTTTTTTGAATTATTTTACTGCCATCTCCCTGTTTTATTTGCTTATTCTAAAAAGATTTAATGATTCTCTAACAGGATTAATTTCGATTGTTATTCTTATTATCTTGCCAAGAATATTTGCAGATTCATTCTATAATATCAAAGATTTGCTATTTCTATCTTGGTTAATTATAGGGATGTTTTTCTATTATCTTTTTTTAAAATTCCCTTCGGGAAAAACCAGTTTTGTTTTAGCTATAGTCATAGCACTTTTGGCTAACATCCGAATTATTGGATTAATGCTGCTAGGTGTGGCTTGCTTATCGATATTATGGATGATGAAAAAACGTGAAATTTCAAGCAAATTAGCATTGAAATATCTCTTCATTCTCTTGATATTGTGTAGTTTATTAACTATATTGTTCCTGCCCGCATCGTGGAAAAATCCGATTTCCTTTTTTTATGACACTATTAGACATTTTTCGAATTTTTTTCTCTCTTGTAATGAACTATACTTTGGCAAATTTATCAATTCGACAGAGGTTCCATGGCATTATCTTTTAGTGTGGATAAGTGTTACAACGCCGATTGCTTATTTAATCCTCTTCGGAATTGGTGTGATCTGGTTGATATTTAATAATCGCCTAATAAATATTGATGAACTCTTCGATGCAAGTATTTTGTTAATGTTGACAGGATCAATCCTGGCGCCTATCCTGCTAAAATCTACTTTATATGACGGCTGGCGCCATTTTTACTTTGTTTATGCATTTATTATTTACTTAGCAATATTTGGTTTCTATAAACTGTTCAATAACGGAAATAATATTATTAAAATCGTTTTAATCATTGGACTTGGTTTTTCTTTTATTGTTAACGGATCGTGGATGATTAGAAATCACCCATATCAAAATGTATTCTTCAATGTGTTGGCGCGAGAAAGCGCCCCATACAAATTTGAAGGCGACTACTGGGGACTGTCGTCCAAAGAGTGCCTTGAGTTCATTGTCAATCAAACCAATGATGAGAGAATACTGGTAGGTGATTACGATGCCGTATTATTAGTAGCCAAATATGGTTTGAAAAAGTCTGACCGGGATCGAATTGTCAACGATACTTATGGCTTTGAAGCCAGCAAAATGAAATATGTAGTGAAGAACTATACCAGCACGATTGGTAATTACGCCCCGCTAAAGTTTTATTCTCCAATTTATAAGATTCAATCGGATGGTATGATGATTGCTACTGTTTTTGAGCGCAATGATCAAGATGCTGTTTGGGCAAATGATGTTGTAAAATCGATTAATTCAAAAGATTATTCTGAACAAACAACGAAAATGATCGACGGAGATTTATCCACTGGCTGGTCGTTTAGCAGCTCACAACCAAGTGAAACAAGTATTGAAATAGAACTTTTAAATCCAGTACGAATTTATGGGATGTCAATCTTTACTGGAACTGAAAAAATCGAATTACCCGACAAACTCATGCTTCAATATTCAGAAAATGGTGTTGAATGGATCGATATATCTTTTAAGTATGAAACCCATTCTGATTTTGCCTTTGATCCAGTTGAAGCAAATTATCTAAAATTAATGTTTCGTACAACAAATTACAATCCTGAAGTAACAATTAATGAAATTATGTTTCATGAATACCGCGAATAATATTATCCACATTCTTCCTTTTTACAGTTCTTGAAATTTGGAGTATCGGGTAATTTTGAGTTCGAATTATTAAACTTTCATTTCTTTCCCCCTTTTGCCACCTTTCCTTTACATTCATTTCAAATTACGCTAAAATTGGTTGTCTGTCTGGCATTTAATCGCCTTTCAGGCAGGAAATTTGGAAGGAAAACTTTTAAATGTTTGAGAATTTGACCGAAAGACTGAATAAAGTATTCGCAGGACTTACCCGCCGTGGGAAATTAAGCCCTGAGGACGTTGACGCCGCCATGCGTGAAGTTCGGATCGCATTGCTCGAAGCAGACGTTCATTATTCAGTCGTAAAAACTTTTATCGCAAATGTGCGAGAACGAGCGATTGGTTCAGAAGTTTCCGAAGCACTGAACCCCGGTCAGATGGTTATTAAGATTGTCAACGAAGAGTTAATTGCAACGCTCGGTCCGGCTGCAAAACTTAACCTGAGCGGCGAGAAACCCAGGGTTGTGATGTTTGTCGGACTGCAAGGTTCGGGGAAGACAACGCACACAGCCAAGGTCGCTAAGGTTCTGCGCGGGCAGGGCGAGCGCGTTTTGATCGTCGCTGCTGACCCTTATCGACCGGCAGCCATCAAACAGCTGCAGACGCTGGGCGAGCGGATCAATGTAGAAGTTTTTACGATTGATGGCGCAAAACCTCCTGAGCTGAGCCGAAAAGCGCTCGATTACGCAAAAAAAGGCGGCTTCACAGTCGTTCTGATCGATACTGCAGGACGTTCTCAGCTTGATGATGTGTTGATGGAAGAGCTGCGCGCGATCCAAAAAGTTACCAATCCAGTTGAAGTTTTATTAGTAGTGGACTCAATGATCGGGCAGGAAGCGCTGCATGTTGCAGAAGGATTCCGTGACACAATTCAGATCACAGGCTTGATATTAACTAAAATGGATGGCGACTCGCGCGGCGGGGCTGCGATTTCGATTCGCAGCGTCACTGGCGTCCCGATCAAATATTTGGGTGTCGGTGAGGGAATTGACGCGCTGGAAGTGTATGATCCTTCCCGACTTTCATCCCGAATTTTGGGAATGGGTGATATCATTGGTCTAATCGAAAGAGCTGAATCTGTATTTAACGAAAAGCAGGCTCAGCAGCAGGCAGGACGCATGCTTTCAGGGAAATTTACTCTGGAAGATTTTGCCTCTCAACTGCGGCAGGTTAAAAAAATGGGGTCAATGCGGCAGATATTGGAGATGCTGCCCGGCAGTTTAGGGCAGGCCGCCAGACAAATCGATCCCAGGGATGCTGAAAAAAGTCTCAAGACCACCGAGGCAATTCTAGGCTCCATGACCAGGAAAGAACGGGATAATCCGGACTTGCTAAACGCCAGCCGAAAACGGCGGATTGCGAGCGGTTCCGGAACAGACGTGCAGGAAGTCAACCGGCTTTTGAAGCAGTTTCGCGAAAGCCAGAAGATGATGAAAACAATACAAAAAACAGGTGGAAAGGGTCTATCCAATCTGTTTCGCTGACCGGAAATCGTTCTAATGATTCAGACCCTGCGCACTCCTTCAGCGCAACCCTCATCAGAGAGAAGTGTCAGTGAATAATTAAAAAAAGAAGGAACAGGAGACAAAATTTTAAAATGGTTCGTATCAGATTACGCCGAGATGGTTTGAAAAACCAACCTACTTACCGCATTATTGCTGCTGATAAAGAAAGCCCCCGCAATGGCCGCTTCCTTGAAATTCTTGGAAGTTACAACCCGCGCACGGAACCTTTCACATTTCAGGTCAATGAAGAGCGCATTTTCCATTGGATGAAAAATGGTGCTCAGCCCAGCGAATCAGTTATAAAGCTGTTCAAAAGCGTTGGATTACAGGATCGTTTTGAACGCTATAAAAAAGGCGAATCACTGGAAGCATTGATGGAAGAATCCAAGCAGTATTATGCGCAGCGCGTCGTAAATCCGAAGACACGCGAAACTTCGATGAAATCCTAATGCCATACAAGAACAGCGCCCCAATGCAGCGATACGCTTCCGGTAAGAGCGATTATGCCAAAGACTTGGTTGAATATATCGCACTTTCACTGGTGGATGACACCAGCAGCGTCCAAGTGACGCAGGAGCGGAGTGGAAGCCGGGTGCGTCTTGAATTGCATGTCGCTAAAGAAGACATGGGCAGGATCATTGGAAAAGGCGGTCGAGTGGCAAATTCCATCCGACTCCTGCTTCGAGTGGCTTCTGCAAGAGATGGAAAACAGATTACACTCGATGTGATGGAACCTGACCTATAATCAGGACGTTTCCGTGAAAAACGAAATAAAAAAGCAAAAAAACACAAAAGAAAAAGGCTCGCCGAACACCGACGAGCCTGAATTTATTTGTATCGGGAAAGTTCATCGGGCTCATGGACTTGAAGGCGCTGTCGTTTTCAATCCAATGACAGACTTCCCTGAGCGGATGCGGCGGGGCAGAAAAGTTTATTTGGGAGATGCGCGGCAAGTGCTTCATATCGCAACGGTCAGAACGAAGCCGCCTTATCTGCTTCTGCAGTTTAAGGAAATCACAACCCCCGAGGAAGCGTCAGAAATGACAAACCAGTATCTCTTTGTCCACCTGTCAGAACTTCCTCCGTTGCCGGAAGGACGTTATTATTTTCATGAATTGATCGGTTTGGACGCCGTTGATCTTGATGGAAACCGAATTGGCAAAGTGGCTGATGTTTTCGCTACGGGTGCGAATGACGTTTATGTGATTCAGCCGGACGAAGGTGCGGAAATTCTCGCAGCCGGCATTCCGGAAGTCATACGAGAGGTGCTTCTTGACAAGAAGGCTATCATTATGAACCTTCCTGATTGGTATTAATCTGAGATGTCCGACTCAAACGCATATTGGGTCGCATTCAATCATATTAAAGGGCTGGGTTCGGTTCGTTTTAAAGCAATCCTGAATTATTTTCCGACAATTGAAGACGCCTGGGAAGCTACCCCAGCACAACTTGCGGCAGCAGGTCTGCATAACCGCCAAATTCAATCAATGGTGTCTTTTCGCGATGCTAATGATCCATTGGAACTATATCAAAGTATTTTGCGCAAGAATATAGAGATCGTGACATGGAATGATGATCATTATCCTGCACTGCTAAAACTGATCACCAACCCGCCTCCGGTGCTTTATTGGCGCGGTCAGCAGCTCGACAACAATTTTAAATGTATATCAATCGTCGGGACGCGCCGCATGACTGTATACGGAAGAATGATGGCAGAGGAGATCAGCGCATATCTCGCTCAGCGAAAAGTGATTATCGTTTCCGGTCTCGCGCGAGGTGTTGACAGCATCGCTCACCAGGCTGCGCTCAAGGCAGGTGGTCAGACAATAGCGGTTCTTGGCTCTGGTGTTGACGTGATCTATCCGCCTGAGCATCGAACACTGGCTCAGAACATCAGCAATTCTGGTGCGGTGATCAGCGATTATCCACCCGGAACGCAGCCGGAACGGACAAATTTTCCGCCGCGGAATCGCATCATTTCTGGCATGTCGAGCGCATCAATCATTATCGAAGCCGGTGAAAAATCCGGATCGCTGATTACCGCTCGATTTGCTGCGGAACAAGGGCGGGAGGTGTTTGTTCTGCCCGGTAACCTAAATGCACCTCAGTCGGTTGGAACCAATCGATTAATTCGAGACGGCGCGCGTCCGTTGCTCCAGAAAGAAGAACTTGCGGCATTTTTAGAATCTTTTCAGGCAGAAAACCCAGTTGAACTGACACAACGGATGCAGATTTCTTTCAGTGATCCAGTCGAAAAACGGATTATTGAACTGATCGATCTTGAACCGCTGCATGTTGATGAAATTTCAAGGCGGCTTGGCATGCCAGCGGGAAAGGTTTCTTCAATATTGACCATGCTGGAACTAAAAGGATTCGTACAAGAGACCGGACCGCAAACTTATCGCAAATATCTGTCACTTTTTTGACACATTTTTCCAGAAAACAAACCTGTAAATCCATTTTGTCCTTGCAATTTCACCAATTCAATGGCATTATTGCTTTGGCAAATAACAGAAAATCGATCAGGAGTATGAAATGAAGCAAGATTTTTATGCAGTGATCATGGCTGGCGGCGGCGGAACGCGGCTTTGGCCGCTTTCAACGCGTGAGCATCCCAAACAAATGCTGAAGATCAACGGCGATCAAACCATGTTTCAACTGACTGTTTCACGGCTGCTTGATCTGATTCCGTATGAAAACATTTTGGTCGTCACGACGGCTGACCAGGCTGAAAAGCTCAAACTGCAGTGCCGGCAGATTCCTGATGAAAACTACCTGCTGGAACCTCTGCCAAGAGGAACTGCGAGCGTCATCGGGTTGGCGGCAATTCACCTTCTTCACCGCTCACCGGATTCGGTCATGGTCGTTCTGCCGTCCGATCATTTCATTAAAAACGATGAATATTTCCGATCGCTGCTACAAAACGGATATCAAACCGCTCAGGACGGGCATCTGACGACCTTAGGCATTCATCCTGAATCGCCGTCAACAGGGATGGGTTACATCGAGCAAGGGGCGAAACTTGCTGCTGATTACGAACTTTATGAAGTGACACGATTCCGGGAAAAGCCGGACAAAGAAACAGCAGCGGCTTACGTCGCTTCGGGAAAATTCTGGTGGAACTCTGGCATGTTCATCTGGCGTTCGGACAGAATAATGGAAGAAATTGCTGAATTTCTGCCGGACCTTTCCGAAAAAATAGCTGTGATCGAGCGGACAATTGGACAACCGGATTATCAGAAAATAATTGATGAAGTCTGGGAAACTATCGTGCCGGCAACGGTTGACTATGGAATTTTAGAAAAAGCATCGGATGTCGTATTTCTGCCGACACATGACCTGGGCTGGAATGACATCGGGTCATGGGAATCCGTGCTTGATGTAATTCCTTCGGATGAAAACGGGAATTTTGTCATGAATTGCAGGTATCATCCGATTGAATCCGGCGGGACGCTTGTTTGTTCTGAAAATTCAGAGAAATTGATCGTGACAATCGGAGTTCAAGATATGGTTGTGATTGAAACTGAGAATGCGGTTTTAGTCTGTCCGCGGTCTGAAGCGCAGCGAGTTCGCGAAGTCGTGGATGCACTCAAGAAAAAAGGACTTACCGCGTATTTATAGGAGAGAATTTGGAAGCATATTGCCTGAAATGTAAAACAAAAAGAGAAATCGAAAATCCGGTCGCAACATTCACTGTCAATGGTGCACCGATAACCAAAGGAACTTGCAGAGAGTGCAGCGGCAAACTCAGCCTGATGGGCAATACGCCGGCACACGCGGGATTGGAAAAACCGGAGGTGAAACCAGCAGCTAAAAAAGCAGCCCCGGCTAAATCCAGCTCCGCAAAAAAGAAGGCAAAACCCAGCGTTAAAAGAAAGACAAAAACTTCTGCCTCAGGAAAAAAATTAGTCATTGTTGAATCGCCTGCAAAAGCCAGAACGGTTGGCAGTTTTCTTGGGAAAGATTATGTAGTCAAGGCATCGATCGGTCATGTCCGTGATTTGAAAAAATCAACGCTGTCGGTCGATGTTGAACATGATTTTGAGCCGGAATACCGCGTGCCCAACGAAAAACGCGCACTGGTAAAGGAACTGACAGCTCTTTCAAATGATGCTCGTGAAATCTATCTGGCAACTGACCCTGATCGCGAGGGTGAAGCGATTGCCTGGCATTTGCTGGAATCTGCCCAAATCGATCCAAAGAAAACTGAGCGGGTGGTGTTTCATGAAATAACCAAACCAGCAATCAGTGAAGCGTTTGCGAATCCCCGCGAAATTAACATGGATTTGGTCGACGCGCAGCAGGCACGCCGGATTTTGGATCGGCTGGTGGGCTACAATCTGAGCCCGCTGCTTTGGAATAAAGTTCAGCGGCGTCTGTCAGCGGGCAGAGTTCAATCGGTCGCAGTAAAACTGGTTGTAGACCGCGAACGCGAGATTGACGCTTTCATCCCGAAAGAATATTGGACCATCACGGTTGAATTACAGCCGGAAGGCATAAAAGGGACGTTTTTATCACGGCTGGCGAAAATAGATGGAAAAGACCCGGTACTGAATAATGAAGGTCAGGTAAATCAGCATCTGTTGTCTCTGAAGGATGCGCGTTATTCGATCAGCGATATCCGGAACAAGGAACGCCGCCGCAAACCCTCCGCGCCTTTTACGACTTCCACTTTGCAGCAGGAAGCGTCCAAGCAGCTCGGCATGTCAGCAAACCGCACGATGGCGCTGGCACAACAGCTGTACGAGGGGATTGATCTGGGAGAATCTGGTTCAACGGGTTTGATCACTTATATGAGAACCGATTCAACCAACGTTTCTGAAATCGCACAGCAGGAAGCCCGGAAGTTTATTAAAGAGCGTTATGGCAGCGGTTTCATGCCGAAAAAAGCGCCTGTTTACAAGACACGTTCCCAGCGAGCTCAGGAAGCGCATGAAGCCATTCGGCCGACGAGCGCGATGCGCACACCTGAACAGCTGAAATCATATCTTGGCAGAGATCAGCTCAGGCTCTATCAGCTGATCTGGCGGCGGTTCATCGCTTCCCAGATGGAAGATGCCTTATATGACACGATCGCAATTGACGTGATTGCGAAAGACGGTCAGGATTATCTCTTCCGATCCTCAGGTTCAAAGTTGAAATTCCAAGGGTTCCTTGCAGTTTATGAGGAAAGTCTGGATGAGGATCTGGTGGTTGATGAGATGGAAAATACGAAATTCCCGGAAGGTCTGACGGTCGGGCAGAAACAGAAGTGCATCAGAACAATTCCAGAACAGCACTTTACCCAGCCGCCAGCGCGCTTTACTGAAGCGACACTGGTAAAAGCGTTGGAAGAAAATGGGATCGGACGTCCGTCTACCTATGCTTCAATTTTGTCAACCATTCAGGCACGCGGATACGTCGTGCGTGAATCAAAACGGCTGTTTCCGACTGAAACCGGCATGCTTGTAAATGACTTGCTGGTAAAGAGTTTTCCGAATGTTGTCAATGTCGGCTTTACATCGCAAATGGAAGGCGAATTGGATGAAGTCGCCAGCGGAGAAAAGCAATGGCGAAAAGTGATTGGCGAGTTCTACAGCGAATTTCAGCCTGCACTGGATCAGGCGGTCAAAGAGCTGCCGAAGACTAAGCCAGCGCTTGAAAAAGTTGGCAGAGCCTGTCCGGAATGCGGTATGGATTTGGTGTATCGCAATGGCAGATATGGGAGATTCATCTCCTGCAGCGGGTTCCCGAAATGCCGCTACACTGAACAAATTATCGTCAAATTAGGCGTCCCATGCCCGGAATGCGGCAAGGATCTGGTTGAGCGGCGGTCAAAAACCGGACGGGTTTTTTATGGCTGCACAGGATATCCGGAATGCCAGTTCACTTCATGGAAAAAACCAATTGCACAGAAATGCCCCAAGTGCAAAGGCATGCTGGTGGAAATCAATCGCGATAAGGTCCAGTGCCAGAGCTGTAAAACGGAATTTGAAAAATCGGAAATTGGGCAGCCAAGCTGAGGTTCATAAGATAAAATTAGACAAGATCGCGTCGTTTAGTACAGACCATCGATCAGCTGATCAGTCATCCGGAGGATCTGAATGATAGAAACGATTAAAGCATTTATAAAGAAAAGTCCGTTTTGGTCAGGGATTGTAGGCGGCTTCGTGATTTGTTTAGCCTTGGTTGGTCTGTTCAATGGATTGAGCGGTGGCGGAAAAAGCGCTTTCAAAAACGCAGAGCAGGTGATAAAAGAAGATTATCTGCGCATGGCTGTCAGCGATTACGCTTTCACAAAAAACACAGATCGCGCGCGCTGGCGCTATAACCAGCTTGGTAAAGACGATTCAGGGCTGATGAATCTGCTCAAGAAGGATAATCTGTCTGATCCGCTTGCAATCCTTCAATTCTCGCAGACAGTCGGCGATACAACCCTCATTATGAATCCAGCGATGGCTGAACAGATCAGTCAGGCTCAGGCGTCCCCTTCCGATGTTGAAAAATCATCATCAGGCGGAATTCCGGTTGTCGGCAAGATCATCCTCTTGCTGTTGATCATGATTCTGCTCGGCGCTGCCGCTGTTTTCCTGATGTCAGAAAAGAGTAAACCGGTTAAAAACGCTATCAGCGGGTTGTTTGGAAAATTAAAGAAGGCGAAACCATCCAGCTGGCAAGTGAAGCGCGATGAAAGTTTTGACCTTGGAAAACTTGTGCGCCGGTACCCGGAAGGATCAAGCGCGTCAGACAGCAGTAAAAATGCAGCTTTAGATTCGGATTTGATGATTGAAAGAGAATTTGTACTTTCAGATGGCTGGGATGACCCAGACGAGCCTTCGCTGATCGAGGAATCCGTACAATTTGGCAAAACCGCAGATGCTTCAGAAATGCCTGAGGCTTATGCATCGGTGCCGCTTGAATTGACCGAGGCATCTGATGAAGCTGAAGATGTGCTGTCAGCGGATGAGATTTCTTTGGATGAACTTGAGGCGCTAGAAGAGGCTGGCGCAAAGGATGAAGGCGCTGTTCCTGATGAAGCAAATAATGCCGCTGAAGCCCTTGAAATCGGAGAAGTAAATTCAGCAGAAGACGATCAGGATGCATTATTTTCGGATGAGCAGGAAGACCTTGACGATCTTGGAATCGATTTTGATGATGCAGACGATGAGCTTTTCGACGAATACGGCGCGGATGATTCGCTGAAGGCGGACGAGATCACCCCAATCGTCCCGACTGTGCCGGTCATTCCGTTGACCGAAGCGGATTTGGAAACTGTCTCTGAATCGGCGGATGCGATTAAGGTCGATGTGGATGAAAATGAGCTGGTCGCATTGAGCAAGAAAAATGAGAAGATCAAAAATACAGAACCGCTGATCCATTACCAGACAGTTTACAAATTAGGCGATGACTTTTTTGATGAAACATTTTCGCTTGATGACGCAGATGATAAGTTCATTGGGGAGTGCGGGATCGGGATAGCCGAAACGATTAACAACACTGAACCAAGAGCTGTGACCGCTTTTGAAATCTGGCTGTTTGATCGAGATGATGTACAAACGCCGACCCATTTCTTGCTGAGTGATTTTGCCTTTTCTAACGCAGAGATGCTCGAAAGACTCAAGAATAAAGGCCGATTTGACTTAATTGAAGCGAATCGGGAATACGAAGTTCTCGCACAGAGCTTGAAAATGATCGTGACTGTGAAAGAAATCGATTATGGAGCAGAGGGCAGCAACCGCAAGAGTTATTTCAATAAGGTGACGTTCGATGTGCGGGTCTGGCAGATTTAACATTTGAAAAAATTAACCTAAGTGTGGTGAGGCTGTTCTTTTGGGATCAGCCTCTTTTTTATTACAAATTCGAGATTTAAAAAATAAATATATTGAGAAGATAATTGTTTGAAAATCCTAATAATGTCGCCTAATTAGGAAAGATAAACCGCTTTCAAATGAAGAAAAAAGCTTCCAAATTGAAATGGAAGCCTTGAATTTGGTCAGGAAATGCCGCTCCGCAGAGCAATGCGTTTTATTTGATTTCGAGAATTTTAAACTCAATTTTGCCATTGGGCGTCTCGGCAACAACTTTATCTTTCACTTTCCGCTGGTAAAGCGCAGATCCGATCGGCGACTCATAAGAAATTTTTCCTTTGGTGGGATCCGCTTCCTGAGGACCGACAATCTGATAAACTTCCGGTTCGAAATCGTCCTCCTGAATCGTTACGAAGGAACCAATATTGACGATGCCCTTCTTATGAACCAGCTCTTCGATGATCTTCACATTGGAGAGCACCGTTTCAAGTTCCATAATGCGCCCCTCAACAAAGGATTGATCCTCCTTGGCAGCGGAATAATCAGCGTTTTCTGACAAATCGCCTTGCTCAATTGCAAAACGCAGCCGTTTTGCAATTTCTTCCCTGCGGGTGCCTTTCAAGAATTCAAGTTCTTCTTTTAATTTTGCAGCGCCTTCAGCTGTCAAATAAGTTGTGTCTTTCATTTCATATTTCCTTTCAGTTACGGCAGCAGAGACGGTTCGAAAAGCTTTTGATACTGTTCGATTGCGTATCGATCCGTCATCCCTGCGATGTAGTCACAAATAGTGATGTCAGTGCCGCGTTCTTCGATCGAGCTTTGAATATGTTTGGGTAAAAGTGTTGGCTCCTTTCGGAAAGCCTCGAACAATCTGGTAATGATCATATTCGCTTTCGAGCTCATCCGAACGACACGATAATGGCGGTATAAATTCGAAAAGAGGAAATCTTTCAATTCCCGGTTTTGAATCAGCCAGGATTCGCTGTTCCCCACAACATTATAAGGCAGACGCTGCAACTCGTCCACTGATTGAACCTTTGCATTTAATAATTTTTCCTGCGTCGTATAAAATGCATCTGTAACAACCTGGTTGATTAACGCTCTTGAAAATCGATGACGATCCAAATCGGTCAATTTTGGACCAATCCAATTTAATTCATCGGCTAAAGTCTTCCAAATCAGCAAATCTTCGCACATATCAACCGTTATCAGACCGGATCTCAGTCCGTCATCAAGGTCATGGGCAGAATAGGCTGCCTCATCTGCGATATTGGCGATTTGGGCTTCAAGATGACCGCGCAGATCAGGGTTGAAATCTTTGATATCGGTGTAGTCATATTCAGTTTCGTGTTTGGCAATGCCTTCCAGCGTTTCATAGCACAGATTCAGCCCGTCAAAGCCGGTGTAGCGCTTTTCCAGTTTGGTCACAATTCGAAGCGTTTGATGGTTGTGATTGAATGATCCGGAATCGATCATCAGTCTTGCCAAGGTTGCCTCTCCGGAATGACCGAAAGGTGGATGTCCCATATCGTGCGCCAGACAGATCGCTTCAACCAAATCCTCATTCGCACCCAATGCGCGGGCAAGTGTGCGTCCGATTTGGGCAACTTCGAGCGTGTGTGTCAGCCGTGTCCGATAGTAGTCTCCCTCATCGTTAATAAACACCTGGGTTTTATATTCAAGTCTGCGAAAGGCAGTCGTATGGATAATGCGGTCCTTGTCCCGCTGAAAACAGGTGCGAAAGGCATGTTCCTCCTCCGGATATTTGCGGCCTTTGCTGTCATTCGCGCGAATGCCAAACGGAGCGATCGAAATCTCATCCTTTCGGAGCGTGTTAATTGCGGAAGCGTAGTTCATTTTTCCTCAAATCTGCGGGCAGCGTTCTTTTATTACAGCCAAAGTTTTGTTCCCGGACAGGTTCCTGTCAGAGATTGATAGATGTTTTCCGGAATATTGCCGGAGAAAATGTGTGCTTCGCTGATCAGACCAGACTGCAGCAATGCTGCCATCAGCTGAACTTTGGAAAACATCCCGCCTGTCACATCCGGAAATTCGGATGCCTGAATAAATTCTACATTCTTTTTATTGATATTGCGAATATTTAATTCACGAATCAACGTCTGATTTTTAGGGTAGTCCTGCCAAATTCCTTCCTCGCGCCCAGCCAGCAGGATGCGAACAGCTGCGCCGGCTTTGCTGGCATCGCCGGCATCGCGGGCGAGATCGGTGAACAAATCTTCAGTGGAAAGGATTGTGCCACCAAGTTGGTCATCGAAAACGGTGTCCCCATAAACCAGCGGAATTAATCCATTTTGAAGACAGTCGAAAATCGGCTTTTTGTCCCAGTGAACGATCGTCCGATTGGACACTTGGACTGCGCTTAAGGGTGAAAAACTGATCACAGGCAGTCCGCAGCTGCGCAGCAGCGCAGTGACAGACCGGTTCAAATCAGCTGCTTCCGCACTCACCTCAGCGAAGCCCTGCCAGCCGGCGGCTGTAAAGACTCCCTCCCTTGTTTGATATCTCTTCGCGGGAATGTGCCCGAATGACCCGGACCCATGCCCGATGATCAACTTCAAGTTTGGATCATCGGAAAGAGCACGCTTGATCTCTGACCCGATGGATAGGATTGTTTCCGGGCGGAGCGTGTGTGCCTGGTCTTTCTCAGTGATCAGCGAACCGCCTAATTTCAGCAGCGTGATCATGTCAGTACCTCCCAGCCTGCGCGCTGCAGTTTATCGCGCAGCGCTGTCATTTCCTTTTGGTTTTCCGCCAGAATGATCACATTCCCGCCGCGGCCAGCGCCGGTCAGTTTTGCACCCAGCGCGCCTTGTTCCATGGCAAATTCGCAGATATCTTCGATTCTTTCTGAAGAGACGGTCAAATCCCGCAGCAACAGCTGATTTCGGTTCATCAAGCTACCAATCTGCGGCAGGTCGCCAGACGCGAGGGCGATGCGGCTCTGTTCCACCAGCGATCCGATCGCTTCAATTGTTGGAGCAAGTTTCGCAGCATTACGGCGGACATCAGCGACAACTTCAACTGTGCGGCTCTGTTCGCCTGAATTGACGATCAACAGCGGCAATTCTTCAGGCAAATCGAGAATTTCAAGAGATTTCCCTTTAATGTAAAACACTGGTTTCGCATAGGTGATCACAGTGTTGTCCAATCCGGAGGGATCCCCGTGATACAGCTTTTCTATTTCAAAAGCGATCTCGGACACTTCCCGGTCACTGAGCATTTGGTCTACTGCCGCTGCCAGTGTGCGGATGATTGCGACTGAGCTGGACGCACCGGAACCAAGACCTGCGGCAAGCGGGATGTTGGATTCAATCTTCAAGATGCCGCTGGGCAAATTTTGGAGTCCAAAACGGTCCATCAGGATTAATAAAAGCAGTCGCAACGGATGATCCGATTCGAGTTCTTCGAAGCGGGCATCCAGATTGATTTTAGGCGATTGAACGCGAAAAGATCCGGAATCGTCTCGAGAAAAGGTCGAAGCGGTTCGCAGCGCATGAACCGGAATCGCGATGCCTGGCTTCCCGTAGACAACTGCATGTTCGCCAAAAAGGATTGTTTTTGCCGGAGCGTCAGCCATGGTTAAATCAGGTAAATTCCGATAAGGACTGCGATCCCATAGGTGATCAATGTCAGGCGCAGCGGTCGGTCTTTCAGCAGGATGTCTTCGGGAGCGCCGCCTGCATTTTCAATTTGGATCAGGTAATGGTAGCGAAAAATTCCATAAGCGACGATCGGAATGGTGAGCATCATGAAGTTATTCCCCGGAAGCGTCGGTCCTGAAAAAGTGTAGAGGGAATACGCCATGATGGTGACGCTGGAAACAATTGTGATCAGCTGATCCAGCAGGTCAAGCGTGTACCCATTCAGCACGACCCGTGTTTGTCCGGCTGTTTCCGGCAGAGAAATCAGTTCTGACCGTCTTTTGCCAAATCCCAGGTAAAGCGAAAGCATGAACGTCATCAGATAAAGCCAGGGAGAAAAAACCTTAACGGTGATCAGGATCACACCTGCAATGACGCGCAAGACGAACAGAATTCCTATTGTCAGAACATCAATCAGTGGAATCTTTTTAAGCCAAAAGGTGTAGAGGACATTGATCAGAACAACGATCAGCGCGGTCAGGAAAAATTCGAATTTCAAGAGCGCAGCTGCAGCCAGCGAGCCTGCGACCAGCGTTATGGATACAATCCAGGCTGACTTAACTTTGATTTGCCCCGAGGCAATCGGACGGCTGCTCTTCTTAGGGTGAAGCCGGTCTGCTTCGCGGTCGATGATGTCGTTAAAGAGATAAATGCCGCTGTAAAGGAGGCAGAAAATGATAAAGCCGAGCACCGTCATTCTTAAGGCGGGCAGGTTGGTGAGTTTGGCGTCAAAAATCAACGGAATGAACATAAATCCGTTCTTCGCCCATTGGATGGGACGCATCGCTTTCAGATAAGGCTTGATTCGGCTCATAACAGATATATTATAATCTGTGCAGGAAAATGAAATTCGAAACTAAAAAGCAGGACAGGTGATGCAGAAGAAACGCTTGGATATATTGGTCGAGGCTGCGGGATTGGCAGAAAGCCGGACGCTCGCTCAAAAACTGATCATGGCAGGTGAAGTGCGCGTAAATGGAAATATGATCATTAAATCGTCGGCGCTGTTCACTGAGGAAGACCTGATCACTGTGACATCCGGACCGCGGTTTGTTTCGCGCGGCGGTGAAAAACTGCTGGGCGCAATCGAGCATTTCGGCTTGACTGATTTGACCGGAAAAGTTTGCGTCGATGTCGGGTCTTCGACAGGCGGCTTCACTGACTGCATGCTGCAGCACGGCGCTGCGAAAGTGTATGCGATTGACGTCGGGTATGGACTGCTGCACTGGAAATTGCGCAATGATCCGCGCGTCATTTCGATGGAAAAAACGAATGCGCGCGAGGTGACAGCGCTGCCGGAGCCGATTGATCTGGTGACAATTGACGCCTCTTTTATTTCTCTGAAAATTCTGCTGCCAGTGATTCAGAATTGGCTGAGATCTGCTGATTCCTGCATTGTCAGTTTGATCAAACCGCAGTTTGAAGCCGGCAAGGAAGAAGCTGCGCGCGGTGCAGGCGTGATCCGCGATGCGGATGTTCATCGGAAAGTTTTGCGGGAGACGTTGAATTTTGCTGTCGATTCCGGTTTGGGCGTATTTGACCTGATCAAATCCCCATTGACTGGTCCGAAGGGGAATACAGAATTTTTAGTCTTGCTGAAACCCGCGCCTCATCGTTTTGATATTGAGCGCGCGATCAGGAACTGTGTCGGCTGATTAATATAGACTTATGACTTCTTGCCGGCAGTGTTTGCCTGGTTGGTTGCAATTGAGAGCGTCGCTGCTTCGATCACGGTCTTGAACCATTCGAGGATTTGCTCAGGGGATTCGTTCAGCCCGGATTCGATCCATTTCATGATGTACCCTTGTGTCCCAAAAACCATCATTTCTGAAATGAACTCGATAAATTTGTCGTCGGGATTCACCGGTTTGGCAATTTCCTTGAACATGCGGGTGTAAATCAGGAAAAAGTCTTTGTAAAAGAAGTTGTAAAGTTGCTTGCGTCCCATTGACTGCAGGGCGTTCAGGCAAATTTCGTCATTATCTTTAATAAAATAAAGCACTTTCAATGTCGCGTCAAACCAGGAAGACGGGGAATCATAATCCGCAACCAGCGACAAGACTTCCTCGTGATAAGTCCATTCCAGTAAGGCGTAAATATCCTGAAAATGATAGTAAAAAGTCTGACGCTGCAATCCGCAGGTTTCGGTCAGGTCGCGAATGGTGATCTTATTAAATGGCTTTTCCTGCATCAATGTCTTGAGTGCATTCGATAGCATTGTCTTAGTCTGATAGGCCTGATCCACTGATTACTCCAAAAAAATGTTTTACAAAATGGGACATTTGTCTGAAGACCTGACATTTTGTCCACTTTGTCGCTTGAATTTATTATAAAAGACGTTACACTCTTTTAAGGTTAAATAAATGACGGAATATGATATGACATCGCTGATTCAGGTCAGCGGTTTAGAAAAAACGTATAAACAAGGGACAATTCAAACACAAGCGCTGAAGAACATCGGTTTTACCGTTCATCGCGGCGAATATGTTGGAATTGTTGGTAAATCCGGCGCTGGAAAGACGACGCTATTAAATATGCTTGGCGGTCTTGACAAACCGACTGCCGGGGATATCCGGGTCGGCAGAGTGAACGTTCACAAGTTGAATGAGGACGGGCGCTCGCGCTGGCGCAGCCGCACAATCGGATTCATTTTTCAATCTTTTGAGCTGATCCCGGGGTTGAGCCTGTTGGATAATGTGATGTTGCCGATGGATTTTCTGGGTGAATTTCACCCAAAAGAGTCTCGCGAAAAAGCAGCAGGTCTGCTGGCGATGGTTGGTTTGGAAGCCCATATGCTCAAAATGCCTTCTGAAATCTCCGGCGGTCAGCAGCAGCGGGTCGCAATAGCCCGGGCATTGGTGAACGATCCTGAGATTCTGCTGGCGGATGAACCAACCGGACGTTTGGATGAAGCAACCTCTCAGGTCGTTTTTGATTTGTTTGATCGGATCTCTGCAAACGGGATGACACTCATGATCGTAACCCATGATTCAACCCTCGAAAAGCGCTTCGGCAGATTGTTGAGGCTTTCGGACGGAAATTTGGTTGACGACACCATGCGGGAGGCGAAGTGAGCCTGATTTCTGTTGAACACGTCAATAAAATATATGAATCGCTTTCCGGTGATGCACTGGCTTTGGACGACATCAATTTTTCGGTAAATCCCGGAGAATTTGTCGGGATCGTCGGAAAAAGCGGCAGCGGAAAAACTACCCTGATCAATATGATTTCCGGCATTGACAGACCGTCGAGCGGGTCGATAAACATCGATGGAACCCGCCTTGAAACCTTATCCGAAAATGAGCTGTCTGTCTGGCGCGGAAAAGAGATTGGAATTATTTTTCAATTCTTCCAGCTGCTGCCAGTGCTGACAGTCTTAGAAAATGTCCTGCTGCCGATGGATTTTTTACAAGCTATTCCGCTGGCAGAGCGGACCAAACGGGCGTATGAAATTCTGGAACTGGTCGATATGAAAGATCAGGCGGACAAATTTCCTCACGAACTCTCAGGCGGTCAACAGCAGACAGCCGCAATTGCGCGGGCACTTGCGAATGATCCGCCAATTTTGATTGCAGATGAACCGACTGGAAATCTGGATTCGGTCATGACAGAAAAGGTGATTGAACTATTCGAAAACCTCGTTCAGCAGCAGAAAACGATTCTGATGGTGACGCACGATTCGGACATGGTGCGCCGAACGAATCGCATCATTCGGATTGCTGACGGCAGAATTGTTGATCAGACGGAAAATGGATAAACGATGAAACCCAGTTTAAAGAAAATCTATTACGACTTTTCATCCAATTTTTCCCGCTCGATTCTGGTGATTTTATCGATCGCAGTCGGACTTTTTGCGATTGGCGTGATCCTGACTGTCTGGCTGAGTATCTCCGTAGATTTGCGCGTGGGGTATGAGCAAAGCAATCCTGCGAACATTTATCTGACGTTGTCCGATTTTGATAATGAGCTGGTGCGTGACATTCGCAAGAATCCAGCCGTCAAAGCTGCTTCCGGCAGCCGCACAGTCCACCTGCGGGCGCAGGCTGATGACGGCGAATTGCATCAAATCAAGATTCAGGCATTTCCAGAAAATGGCATGCAGACGAACACGCTGGAAATCCTTGAGGGCAGTTGGCCTTTGGAAAAAGGGCAGATTGCGATCGAGAACTACAAATTTGAGCGGTTTGGGCTGGACATTGGCGATTCACTGCTGATTAAAACTGCGAATGATAAGCTGGTTCCAATGACGATCGCCGCGCGGGTCAGAGACCAGAGCGTCGGTGTTCAGGAATTCAGTCAGGTGTTTATCGGTTCAATAGCGGGATATATTACGCAGAGTTCGCTGTCGATGATCGACGAACCCAATCAGTTGAACCTGCTTAAAATTGCAGTCAATGGCGACGGGAACGACATGGAGCACTTGACCCAGGTTTCGACCGCGCTCACAGACCAGATTAAAAAAGCAAATTATCTGGTCTTTTCGATCACTCAAGCAAAAACTTCCGAGCACCCGACCGGTGACTATATTAACGCGATCGCGGGCACCTTGTTGATCATCGGTGTGCTGATCCTGTTTTTAAGCGGCACTCTGATTTACAACACGCTGTCTGCAATCCTTGCCCAACAAATCCGGCAAATTGGCGCAATGAAAACCATTGGAGCGACCTATAGAAAACTGGTCATGATGTACATGTACCTGATTTTTGTCTATTCGCTTATCGCGCTCGCTATATCCATTCCGACCAGCATCGTAGCTGCGAACTGGTTCAGGCAGTTTCTGGCTCATGGAATTAATTATCGCATCGTTCGCACCGGAGTAGTTTGGGAGACGATCGTTGTCCAGGTTGTGCTGGGGCTGCTGATTCCTCAGCTGGCAGGATTTATCCCTGTCAGGAAAGGCGCGAAAATCAGCATCCAGCGGGCGCTCAGTAAGATGCAGTCCGCCAGCGGTAAACGGCAGGATAATTCAGGTGCGGTCAAAGGGCTCACGCGAATTTTCCCGCGTCCGGTTGCGCTTTCGCTGCGTAATACATTTTCCAACCGAACCCGTTTATTCCTGACAATGGTCACACTTTCGATCGGCGGCGGAATTTTCATCGCTTCTTTCAATGTAACGAAGACGATTGATAATCACGTTAAATCGATGAGCATGTACTTCCAAGCTGATTTGAGCATTTCCATGATGGACGCTTACCGTCCTGATCGCGTGGAGGAGGAGATGAAAGCCATCCCCGGCGTGATCTCGGTTGAAGGCTGGGGCAGTGGGACAGCTGTTGTGAAACTGGCAAATGATCAGGATGGCCCGACGATATCGATTAACGCTCCGCCGGAGAATACAACTTTGGTCGAGCCAAAAATGAAAATGGGGCGCTGGCTGCTGCCGGGTGAATCGAATGTAATTGTTTTAGGCGAGCGATTCCTTTACAGTTTCCCGGAATTGCAGGTCGGGGACAAGATTAAACTTGACGTAAACAAAACGGGGAAAAATTCGGAATGGACGATCGTCGGGTTTTTCTCGATGGGCGGAAAATCCGGCGGTTTCCTGGCATATATCCCACTCTCTTCTTGGATGACTGTTTCCGGGACGGCAACGCGGCTCTCCCGATACGAAGTCTGCATGGATGAGTCAGTCGATCTGACAAATATTGCCGGGCTGACTGACACAATCGAATCTCAATTGTCGAGCAAGGGTTTCAATGTCCGCCTGATTCAGAAAAATGATACGTTTATCCGGGACTCGTCTTCAGGGCTTAACATCCTGTCCGCTTTCCTGTTCATCATTGCAATTCTGGTCGCCTTCGTTGGCAGCATCGGCATGACGGGGACGATGTCTTTGAATGTGATGGAACGCACCCGCGAAATCGGAATTTTGCGATCCATCGGCGCCTCAGATAAAGCCGTCATGGAGAATGTTTTAACCGAAGGTGTGATGATCGGGATTTTGAGCTGGCTGGGTGGTATCATTTTATCGTTCCCGATCCAGAAGTTTATGTCTGATGCAATGGGGTTTGCCGTCTTCGGCAGCACGATGGAAACTGCTTTCGCCTGGATCGGCTATGTGCTGTGGCTATTCCTGTCGATCATCATCGCTGTTTTAGCCAGTATTATGCCCGCAAAGAATGCGATCCGTTTAACGATACGTGAAGTATTGTCTATCGAATAATGAATTGAAAATTTGGAGGTCGTTTATGAAAAAAGGTTTAACTGTCGTTTTATTGTTAGGGATAATTGTGCTTGCATTTGCCTCCTTTATTCCGCTGTTTGAGACGGCTGAACAGCAGCAGCCGGTCGAAACAGTGATTGCGCCAGCTGCAGCACCGGTGGTAACCGGGATCATCGCTGAAGCCAAACTTTGGCCGAAGACGGATGCTGCGCTTGGATTCCGATCCAGCGGTGTATTGACCGATCTCTCGGTGGCAGCAGGAGATGATGTGAAACAGGGCGATGTGCTGGCAGTGCTGCAAGGCGCGGGTCAGTATCAGCTGGCTTACTCACAGGCATCACTCGACTTGATCGAAGCTGAAAAAGACTTGAAAAGTTTGAATGATACGCACAAGAAAATGGCAGCGGACGCGGATTTAGCGATCATCACCGCAAAAATTGCGCTGGATGATGCTGAAAAGGCATTTGAAGAGTTTGAGACGCCTGTCTACAGAAAAAAGATTGATGATGCGAATGAGCTGGCGCGAAACAAGAAGAAAGATCTGGATGACGCGCAGGAATTGGTAGATGATGTCGCAGATTTGGCAAGCGACTCTGCCCGCCGGATCACAGTCGAGGACGATTATGTCAAAGTTCGCCAAGCTTACGATGATCTGGTTCGAAAATATAATGTGCTGGTGAATGACAAAGATCGGGCTGCGGCGGACATTGCAAACGCTGAAGCAGTTCTGGAAGACGCTGAACGCGAAAAGGAAGATTTGAAAGACGGTCCGAAGCAAGCCGACCTGGATGTCATTAACCAGAGGATCACCGCTGCAAAAGACGCGCAAACTTCCGCTGAGGAAAACATCGAGCTGATGAAAATCATCGCTCCGTTTGACGGCAAGGTCGTTTCGGTTGATGCAGTTGCCGGCGAGATGGTCTCGGCAAGTCAGACTATCATGATCCTGGTCGATCCATCTGAAATGATTTTAAAGACGGTTGACCTGTCTGAAACGAGCATGAATTCGGTTCATGTCGGCGACACGGTCACTGCTGTCTTTGATGCTTATCCGGGCTCGACGATCCGCGGCACGGTGACGAAGATCACCAACTGGGCAGGCGTTTATCTTGGAGATGTGGTATTTCCGGTTGAAATCACGCTTGAGACGACAAAATTACCGCTGCTTTGGGGAATGACCGCATCAGTAACATTTGATTAGTAAAATAAACGATCTTTTATGGAGGCTGCCGAAATCAGGCAGCCTCTTTTTATATGCCTTGAGGCAGTCGAACTC
>DHPK01000018.1:0-8527 GCA_002407845.1 Leptolinea sp. UBA5366
CATATCTATTTGACCTTGCTCAGGTTTTTGCCTACTCGATTCTTTTCACATTTAATCTCGAAATCGATGAGATTTTTCTCGGCTGGTGTCTAGGATAATTGTGGTAGACTGAAACTGTATTTATCTTATTTTCACGCAAAGCAGACAAAAGATGTCCAGAACGATCTACGAAGTCGCAAAGAAAGCCAACGTTTCGATTTCAACCGTCTCACGTGTGTTGAACAATTCAGGGTATGCCAGTGAAGCAACCCGGGCAAAGGTGATTGTCGCGACCGAAGAACTGGGGTATCGGCAGAATCGCATTGCGAAATCTCTCCGAAACCAGCAATCAAACTTTATCGGATTACTTGTCCCCGACATCGCAAATGAATTCTTTGCATCTCTTGCGAGCAGCATCGAGCTGACGCTTCGACACTATGGCTATAATTTGTTCCTTTGTAACACGCGTGAAAGCCAAGAAATTGAAAACCATTATATTGAATCCTTATTAGACAACCAAGTTCAGGGCATCATCATTGTCTCTGCAGGACGAAAACCGAAGCCATCCCTATTTAAATGCACCACACCGATTGTGTTGGTTGACCGTCTGGGTCCTGAGCTGAACAAACTGAACAGCATTTTTATTGAAAGCGAAAATGAAAAAGGTGGCGTTCTGGCTGCAAAAGCATTTCTCAAAAGAGGCGCTAAGCGGTTCGTATTTCTTGGAGATCAGCGAAACATGCGCGCAATGAGCCATCGTAAAAAAGGATTCTCTGAGACTCTTTTTTCTCATGGAGTGTCCGAAACTGATTATTGTGAAATGATGATTCCGGTCTCGGCTGTGATTGCCCGGCATGAAGTCAAAGATTTTTATGAAGCTTTCCCATTTGATGCGATCTTCTGCGGCACGGATAACATCGCGCTGGGAGCGATGCGGGGGCTTTACGACATTGGGCTGGAAATTCCAACCGACGTCCAGCTTATCGGTTTTGATGGAATTCAACTTGGTGAGTTCACAGTTCCGGGAATTTCGACGATCCGGCAGGACACCCATCTAATGGGGAAAGTATCCAGTGAGAGCATTGTCAAAATGATTCGGGGGGATGAAAGCAGAGGGACGATTTTACTGCCAGTCGAATTTATTGCACGCGGCACGACAAAGTAGATTCTGCCGATTCCTGAAAAAAACTGTTATTCCGCTCTGCACTTTCTTTCCATACCATCACTTGAGAATCAGATGGCAGCTTCAACCTAAAGATGATCTCGCTCTTTTAAAAAATACTTATTTATATTTGAACAAATCCAAATGAAAAACAAATAACGCGCCTATGGAGTACCACAAGCGCGTTATTTTATCTCTCAAAATCTCAGCAGATCATTCGCCCAACAGCAGCTGAATCGGATATTTCACCTCTGCATGGAAAGGCAGGAAAACTTTCGCACCGGTGCGCGCGCTCTGATATGCTGCATAAATCATTTCGAGAACCGCTCTGCCGTCTTCTCCGGTCACCAGCGGCTGCTTATCATTTTTAACGCAGTCGACAAAATGCATTAATTCCTGCGGATATCCCTGATTAAATGCTTCTTCGAACATCGTGAAAGTCCAGCCTTTGGTTGAGCCAGCCTTCTCGGCCGCGTAGTCATACCCCTCTGTGCTGTAAGTCAGTGCAGAATTCCCTTGGAATAAGTCCGCGTATGAAACACCTTTTGTCCCATAGACTTCAATCCGGTCATCCATGCCGCCGAATCGTGCCCAACTATCCTCCGCCACACCGATCACTCCGTTTTCAAACTCAACGATCGTTACGGTGTTGTCATCGCAGTCGGTGATATCGTTATGCAGCACTGTTTTCATGTCAGCAAAAACGCTCTTAACTTTCTTATTCCCGGTCATCCAGCGGAACCATGCCAGCGCATGGCAGCCCATATCCATCATGACACCGCCGCCTGCGGTTTCTTTTTTATAGAACCACGGGCTATGCGGACCGCTGTGCTTTTCAGATTGTTTCAGCATGTATACCTCGCCAACCGCTCCTTTTTCAACCAGCATCCGGACGCGTTCGTATTTCGGTGCAAAACACAGTTCTTCCGCGTACATCAATTTCAAATTCTTTTCCTTGCAAACAGCGATCATCTCGTCAGCATCTTCAAGCGTCAGCGCAAAAGGCTTTTCAACGATGATATGTTTATTGTGTTCGGCAGCTTTCATGCAGGCTTCGTGATGAAGATAGTTCGGCAGGCAGATATCGACGATATCCACATCGACTTTTTCAAGCAGCTCATCAATGTCAGAAAAGGCATTGGGGATGCCAAATTTTTCTGCGACCACTTCCGCATTTTTCTGATTCCTGCCATAAATCGCGACGACCTCAGCTTCATGAACAAATCGGCGATAGCTTTCCAAATGGATATCAGCGATAAATCCTGTTCCCAGGACCGCAACTTTTATTTTCTTCATATTCAAATTTCCTTTCCAGAATTCTTTTTGATATTTTTATTTCAAAGAATTGATGCCCTGAAAATTCGGCTATCCTCTTTCCCTTAAAGTATATCAAAGGGGGTAAAAAAATGCTTTTGTCTTTTAATGAAGGAAAGGAAATTGACAGGGAATTTCAGCGATGGTAACCTTGAAATAAGAATAATCACGATTTTTGGGAGATCAAAATGAGACCTGACAAACCCGCAATTGAAATGACCGCGCGTGAATTAGCAAAGTACATCGATCAATCAGTTCTTAAGCCAGAATTTTCCGAGGCTGAAATCAGAAAATACATAATAGAAGGGATTGATTTTGGCTGCAGGACCGTCTGCATTAATCCAGCCTCGCTTGACATCGCGGCAGAACTGACCAGCGGGACCGAGACCGAAATTTGTGTTGTCTGCGATTTTCCTTTCGGCTTATCAACAACCCGTTCAAAAGTCATGCAAGCAGAAGAATATTGCCGCCGGGGAGACATTTTTGAACTGGATATCGTCTCAAATTATGGCTGGATCCGCAGCGGAAAATGGGATCTGATGCGTGACGAACTCAAGGCAGTCAGCGATGTTTGCCACCAGCACAACACTGCCCTCAAAACAATTCTTGAGACTGATGCCCTGACACTGGATCAGATTTTGCAGGCTTGCGAAATTGTCATTGAAGCCGGCAGCGACTTTGTAAAGACCTCGACGGGTTTTTACACCGGCGGAAAAAGCGAAGGAGCAACGATTGAACTGGTCCGGGCAATGATGGAAAAAGTGAAGGGACGCTGCAAGATCAAAGGATCAGGCGCGATTCGCACGCGTGAACATTTCCTGACACTGATCGACATGGGAATTGACCGAATGGGGATCGGTTATAAATCTACCCCGATTGTGCTTGGCATCTCACAATAAAGGAGCGGAGAAATGAAAATGTTTAGAGCCGGTATCATTGGCGCAGGATTTATTGGCGCTGTTCATGCGGAACAGCTGCGGCGGCTTGGAAACGTCGAAGTTGCAGCGCTCACCAACACTTCCAACGCCGAGCAAAAAGCAGAAGCCCTGTTCATCCCAAAAGGATACAAAGATTATCGTGAAATGATTGACCAGGAAAATTTGGACTGCGTTCATATCTGCACACCAAACTCCTCCCACTTCGAAATCGCTGAATATGCGCTCAATCACGGCATTCATGTCGTGCTGGAAAAGCCGATGACAACGAGTGTCGAAGAAGCTGAGAAATTGGTCAAACTAGTAAAAGAAAAAAACCTGGTCGGTGCCATGAATTACAACTGCCGTTTTTATCCCATGGCATTTCAGCTGCGTGAGATGATAAAAAACGGTGATTTAGGCGAAATTTTCACCATTCACGGCGGTTATTTGCAGGACTGGCTGCTGCTCGAAACAGATTACAGCTGGCGCCTTGAACCATCGCTCTCAGGTGAAACCCGCGCATTTGGAGACATCGGCACGCATTGGCTCGATCTCGTTGAGTTCACGACCGGTTTGAAAGTGGCCGAAGTGCTGGCAGATTTTGAAATCTTCCACAAAACCCGAAAGAAACCGCTGAAAGCGATCGAAACCTTTTCAGGCATGGCGCTGAGACCAGAAGATTACGAGGAAGTACCGATAGCCACAGAGGATTACATAACCGTGTTATTCCATCTGGACAATGGCGCACATGCCTGCTGCAACATCAGCCAGGTCTTTGCCGGCCGGAAAAACCAGATGATCCTTGCGGTCGCCGGCAGTAAAGCCTCAGCCCATTGGGACAGCGAAGATTCGAATGACCTTTGGATTGGGAGACGCGAGACCAGCAATGACCTTTATGCAAAAGACCCATCAATCCTGGCACCGCGCACTGGAAAAGTGATCAGCTACCCAGGCGGGCATGTTGAAGGATTTGCCGATACATTCAAACATAATTTCAAACAAATTTACGCCGCTATCGCGGGAGAAAAAGCTGAATATGACTTTCCGACATTTGAGTCCGGACTGAGAGAAATGGTTCTCTGTGAAAAAATCATCCAGAGCGCCAGAGAAAAAAGGTGGATCACCGTCCCATAAACGAAGGAAGAGACTATGTTAAAAATCGGAACACTCGCTGATCTGTTCAAGATTGGCGTCATCAATGGGATCATCGCATCCGAGAGCTGCGGCGCGCAAGGCGTGCAGCTCTACGCCTGGAACGAATTAAATCCAATGACAGTTTCCGCCCAAAAGCTGCATGAAGTCAAAACTGCAGCCAGCGATCATGGGCAGAAGATCACAGCAATCTGCGGTGAACTCAGCGAATTGAAACTGAAAGGTCACGGATTGCAGGATGAAGCGTTCAACCAGCCAAAACTTGAGTACCTGAAGCGCACCATTGACATGGCAAATGAGCTCGGGGCAAATATCGTAACAACCCATATCGGGGTCGTTCCCGCAGACGCTTCTCAGGAGCGCTACCGCGTCATGAGCGAAGCCTGTGCTGAACTTGATGAATATGCGCAATCGAATGACTCCTGGATTGCGATCGAGACCGGCCCAGAGAAAATTGCCACACTGAGCAAATTCTCCGACCAATTCAGCAATCATCGGATTGCTATCAATTATGATCCGGCAAATTTGGTGATGGTCACGCAGGAAGATGAAGTCGAAGGCGTCTACACTGCCGGCAAACGCATCGTTCATACCCATGCCAAAGACGGGATCATGAAAGCCTATCTCGGTCCTGAAAAGGTATATGCAATCTTTGCGGAAGGCGGAATTGAATCGCTCGAGAAATTGCCGGATTATTTCATGGAAGTCCCGCTTGGCGAAGGCCAGGTTCGTTGGGTAAAATATATTCAGGCGCTGCTTGATATAAACTACGACGGTTTTTTGACCATCGAACGCGAAGTCGGCGCCACACCGGATAAAGATATTCGTCAGGCAGTTCAATTCCTGACAAATTTACTTGAATCACTATCAGACATTCAGAGAGGTAAAAAATGATGAAGTTAGGATTTGTTTCCGCTATCCTCCCAGATTTCACTTTTGAACAGGTCATCGATTATGCAAAAGAAGTTGGATTTTCCTGCGTTGAAGTTTGTTGCTGGCCAAAAGGAAAAGCGATCCGCCGTTACGCTGGCGTCACGCACATCGATACAGCTGGATTGACCGATAAAAAGATCCAACACTATCTCGACTACGCCACCGAACGGGGCATAGAAATCAGCTCGCTGGGGTATTATCCGAATCCAATGGATGCTGACAAAGAAGCTGCGAAAGTTGCGGTCGACCACATCATGGCTCTGATCGACTTGTCCGCCCAGATGGACGTCAACATGGTCACCACCTTCATCGGCAAAGATAAGACAAAAACCGTCGAGGACAACCTTGACCTTTACAAAGAGGTCTGGACGCCGATCATTGCGCACTCAGAGAAAAAGAAAGTCAAGATTGCAATTGAAAACTGCCCAATGTTATATACAAAAAATGAATGGCCGGGCGGGAACAACCTTGCCTGTACCCCTGCAATCTGGCGCAAGATGTTTGAACTGATTCCGAGCGACTACCTCGGATTGAACCTCGATCCGTCCCACCCTTATCTGCTTCAGTCCTCAATCACAAAGCCAGTGTATGAATTCAAGGACAAGATTTTCCATGTCCATTTCAAAGATATCCAGATTTATCAGGATAAACTGGACGAATTCGGTATCTTCTCTTACCCGGCTCTGTGGCACAGTCCGAAGCTGCCGGGACTGGGCGGCGTTGACTTCAGCGCTTTCTGTTCCGCTCTGAATGATATCCGCTACAGCGGTTACGCCTGCATTGAAGTTGAAGATAAGGCATATGAAAGCAGCATCGATGATGTGAAAGCCGGCATCGAACAGAGTTATCGATACATGAAGCAATTCATATAAATCAGAAGTGAGAGCTGCGATCCATCTGGAAGATTTTCAGTTTTCCAGAAATCGGATCAAAACGATTAAAATTGATAAATATCCGGAAATGATCGATTTTCCGGATATTTTAAGGAGTCAGCGATGATAAAAATTGGAATTGCAGGTGCAGGCGGAATGGGGACAGTTCACCTCACTACTTACGGGCACATAGAAGGCTGCCAGGTGACGGCAATTTGCGACCTTGGCGAACATGTTCACAAAAAAGCACAGGAATTAGGAATAAAAAGCTATTCCACAGTTGAAGAAATGCTGGCAGATCAGGATTTGGACATCGTTGATATCTGCACACCGACTTTTCTCCATAAAGAACAATCCTTAGCGGCGATGAACGCCGGTGTCAACGTGATCTGCGAAAAACCGGCAGCCCTTTCGAGCGCAGATGCGAAGGAAATGATGACCGCTGCCCGCGAAAACAAAGTGCAATTATTCATCGCGCAGGTGTTGCAATACGCGCTTGAAACACAAGTGCTGCGCGATCTTGTGAAATCAAAAGTCTATGGCGAAGTGCTGGATGCGCAATTCTTGCGACTATCAGCCTGCCCGCGCTGGATCAAAAACGGCTGGTTGTTTGACAAGGCTAAGAGCGGGCTGCTGCCGTTTGACCTGCACATCCACGACCTCGATTTGATTGTTAGTTTGTTCGGCAAACCCAATACGATTGCATATACTTCAGCTGGCAGAGAATCGGTCGCTTACAAGGAACACTACCGTTTCCTTTACGGCTTCGATCGCTTAAACATCGCAGCCGAAGCATCTTGGTATAACGCGGACATTCCTTTCACTGCAAACTGGCGCGTCTATTTTGAAAACGCTGTGGTCATCTTTGACAGTCAGGGACTGACCGCCTATCAATTCGACCAACCGCCCAAAAAATTCGATTTAACAGAGAAACTCCTGATTCCAACCGGCATCAACGTTCCGCCGACGGGCATGTATCACCGCGAACTTTCTGACTTTATCAATCATGTTCGGGAAGGCGGAGTCGGCTGCGCAAGAGAAACAGAAATTATTGACGTCCTGACGATCCTTGAGCAGATTAAATAATCTGTTATTTAAGGAAATCCTGTCGTCAACTGCTATGGACGGAATCTGAATGCTGGAGCTGATTTTTGATTGAAGCGAACCATCTGACCAAATATTATGGAAGCAAACGCGCGCTCGACGACGTCAATTTTAAAATTGGCAGCGGAGAAATTGTCGGGCTTCTCGGGCTAAACGGCGCTGGCAAGTCGACAACGATGAACATCCTGACAGGCTGCATCAGCGCAACCGCCGGCTCAGTGAAGATTAATGGGCTTGACATGCTAACTGATGGAAAGAAAGCCAAAAAGGAGATCGGCTACCTGCCGGAATTATTCTCCTTTTACCCAGAGATGAGGGTGGATGAGTACCTCAGTTTTGTCTGCGATTTAAAAGGGTTTCAAGGCAGCCGGAAGGAGCGCAATACCCACATCGCCGAGATTTGCGAAAAGGTCGGCATTGCAGATATTCGCCAACGCATGATCCGCAACCTCTCGAAAGGGTACAAACAACGCGTCGGCTTCGCTCAAGCGCTGATCAACCATCCTAAAGTGCTGATTTTGGATGAACCGACGATCGGTCTGGATCCATCGCAGATTTTGGAAATTCGATCGCTCGTCAAAGAAATCGGGCAGACAAACACAATTGTCATTTCTTCGCACATTCTTTCAGAAATTCAAAGCATTTGCAATCGGATTCTGGTCATCCATCAAGGTGTACTGGCAGCAGACGACTCCCCTGAAAATCTATTGAAAAACGCAGGAGGCAGAAATTGCCAAATTTTGCGAATCGCCGGCTCGCCTGATGCGGTTATGAAAACGCTGAACCGGGTGAAAAATGTTCTTTCCGTCAAACAGCTGACCGAAAAAGAGCCGGAAGTTTTTGAATATCTGATTGAAGGCGAACCCGGTACCGATCTGCGCCGCAGCATCTTTTTCGCATTGGCAGACGCGGGGCTGCCGCTGCTGGAAACCAGCCAGAGCATTCCAAAACTTGAAGACGTTTTTCTGCACCTGGTCGAAGCCCGGATGCCCGCCGAAGATGAAAGTAGAAAAAATTGAAAGCGATCTTTTCCCGGGAGTTAAAAGCTTATTTTCAGACGCCGCTCGGCGCCGTTTTCATCAGTATCCTCTATT
>DHPK01000018.1:8671-35291 GCA_002407845.1 Leptolinea sp. UBA5366
AGTATCCTCTATTTTTTCACCGGCTATTACTTTTTCACTTCTAATTTATTTGCCGGCACAGCGGATACTTCGACGCTATTCTCAAAACTGTTTTCCGTCGTCCTCTTTCTGATCCCCATCCTGACAATGCGCCTCCTGAGTGAAGAAAAACGCTCGAAAACTGAACAGCTGCTGCTGACCGCACCGGTTTCCAGATTTGAGATTGTCCTCGGAAAATATTTTGCAGCGCTGATCATTTACCTGATCGGCATCTCGGGCACGCTGCTGATGGGCGGGCTGCTCTCCCGTTTTGGCAACCCTGACTGGCCGGTCATCCTTGGCAATTTTTTCGGCTTGGCAATCCTCGGCGCCGCAGTCATTGCTGTCTGTCTCTTCGTATCATCGCTGACGGAAAGTCAGGTCATCGCGGCGGTCGCTGGCATGGCTGTCAGTCTGCTGCTAATCCTGATTGATGCGGTTCGCTATGTCGTTACTGATAAAACTATGCGCACCATCCTGTCTTATCTTTCATTTACAGACCGTTATCATGGCTTCACGATCGGAATTATCGACCTGTCAAACGTCCTGTTCTTTCTCTCGATCGCAGTTTGGTTCCTGTGTCTGACCGTTGCAGTATTGGAGCGCCGGCGATGGAATTAAGAAAAGCAAGACCGGGAAATAAAACGCTTCATTTGGATCTTCTGCTCGCTGGAATCATCCTGCTGCTGACCATTTCGCTTATTCTGATTAACAGCATCGCATTGATCCTCTCCAATCGCCATCAGCTGCAGGTCGACCTGACTGCAAATCTGGCTTACAGGATCGGAGAAGAGACTGAAACACTGCTCAGCGATCTGAACGAACCGCTGGTGATCAACGTTTTGGCTGATCGCGAACGCTTTCGGGATTCATCTTATTTGACGCAGATGCTCAGAATTCTGGAGCAGTACCCAGCTGCCAGTCCGCAGATCACGCTGCGGTTTGTCGACTATCTGGCAGATCCGACTTTCGCAGCCGCTCACAGTAATTTAGTGCTGCAGGAGGGGGATGTTCTGATAACCCGCAGTCAGAGCGTTCAACAGCTGAAACTCGAAAATATGTTTAACTATGGTTACAATGCTGCCGGTCAGCAATACATCCAATCTTCCCGCGTTGAGGAGGCTGTCACAGCAGCGATTTACAGCCTGCAGCATGGCAGTCAGATCAGCGCAGCTGTCTTAAGCGGTAGCCGGAACGCTGACGTGCCTGCATTTACAGCACTCCTGCGTGACAATAATTTTGACGTAACAACCGCCAACATCACAACTGACGAGCTCTCTTCCTATGACCTGCTGATCCTGCTGTCTCCGCAGATCGATATCTCAGCGGATGCGATCAACAAACTTGAGAATTTTTTATTCAACTCGGGAAAATTTGGGAAAACTTTACTCTACACTGCGAATGTCGACCAGCCGAAATTGCCGAATCTTGAAACGTTTCTGACGGAATGGGGCGTCCAGATAGATGACGGCGCTGTTTTTGAGACAGTTGGGTATCGAACTTATCAGATGCAGCCCTACCTGCCAATCGCGCTTTATGAAGATGGCAAGTATACAGACGGGCTGCGCGATGAGACGATGCCGCTCATGATGCCGCTGGCACGGCCTTTTACGATCCTGTTCAACACTCGCGACCGTCAGAGTGTGACACCGCTGCTGTCATTCAGCTCGACTGCCGGAGTTCGGCCGTCAGATGCCGGAGAAGATTTCAAGGCAGATGATTCAGTGCGCAGCGGACCAATTCCAGCGCTGGTGCTGGCTGTCAGAAGCGAAACCGGAGCGGATCAAAGTCAATTGAGTTCCAACTTGATCATTTCCGGATCAACCGCCATGCTTGACACCGCCGCAATCGAAAACAGCGGGTTGAACAATGCGGAATATATGGTCAATTTGCTCAGCGATCTGGCAGGAAAAGAGAATCCAGTCGTCATTCAGCCCAAAACATTAGGCGGCAAAGCGCTGGCGATTACCACAACGGAAATCCGCACACTGGGGGTGATCCTGGTCGGTGTGATTCCGGCAGCCATCCTCCTGATCGGATTCGCGATCTGGCTGAACCGGAGGTTCAAGTGACGCGCAAGCTTGTCCGGATTTTAGTGCTGCTGGCAGGATTGACCCTGATTTCCGGCGCTGTTTTGGCGTATCTTTTGAATCAAAAACCGCCAAAGCAGACTGAAAAGATCGTTTTTGCAGACCAGCCTGCCTCGTTGATCGGACAAATAACGATCGAAAATGCTCATGGCGCTTACGAAATAAGCGCGCAGGAGGGCGGGTTCCTTTTGTCAGATATACCAGCTGCCGCCGTTGATGTTGACAAATTCACCCAACTGCTGAGCAATTGCAGTTCAGTCTATGCTGATGGTGTCATTTCTGCCGAAAAGGCGGATTGGCAGCGTTACAGGCTCGATCAGCCAGCAGCAGCGGTTCAAATCGAATATCTGGACGGTTCTGCTCTGAAGCTCAAGATCGGGGATTCCGAACCAGTTTCGAAAAAAGTTTACGTTGCGGTTGGTGACAACGAGAAACAGCTTTACCTGATGGATCCAGCACAGACTGCTGGCTTCCTTGCCGCGAAAACAGCGTTCATTTCTCATAGCGTCACCCCGAATTCCGGCGTTTCAAGTCCGTTTTCAGCGCTGCGGGACGTGACTTTTTCGGGAGGAATGATTGACAGTCCTTTCACAATTGAATCCATTACTGACGGCAATCCGGAAGTTAAGCTCAGGGCCTTATCTTTTGGCGCAGCAACCCACATTGTGCGGACATCGGGCGGGGTTTATGCGCTGGATCAGACCTATGGCGTGGATATCCTCGGCTCGCTCTTGGGGATCGAAGCAGAGGAAATTGCCGGCTATAACCTAACTGAAGACCAAATCTCAGAATTCGGGTTTGATGCCCCGCTGCTGCAGGTAGATTTTGATCTAAAGCGCTCCGGCGCTGTCACCCATCTCCAATTAAAAATCGCTCCTGAAGAATCTGGGCGTTATTTCGCTCACTTAAATAACAGCGATATTGTCTACATCATTTCCAAACTTCCATTCATGGATATCAAGTTTGAGAAGTTGATTCTGCGCTGGTTTCTCACTCCGCTGATCATGGATTTAGCTGGAGTCCAGGTTGAAACTCCGGAAAAAATATACGAATTCAAAATTGATGCAAGCGATCCGAAAAATCCGCTGATTCAGCTTGATGGCGATGAATTGGATCCTGATCGGTTCCGTTCTTTTTTCAGACTGATCACCAGCGCAGCAAATGACGGTGTTTATCTCGGCGAGACAACCGGGGTGGAGAATAAGGAAACACTGCTAAGAATAACTTATCAATATCGCAATCCCGAGAAAACGCCCGATGTGATGGATCTCAAGGCAGGCGAAGTGCGCAGAGTTTATGTAATAATTAATGGAAACTGTGAATTCCAAATGAAGGATTTGTTCGCGGTGAGAGTAATTGAAGCGGTTGAAAAAATTACCGGAAGCGAACCGATCATCGAAAGCTGGTAACTAACATAAAGCCCTGGATCATGAAAATGCCAGGGAATCAAACAACAACTGGAGAGAACAATATGAAAATCGGATTGTATTCAATTTCCTGTTCGGGCGTCTGGTTCAACGACCGTCCCGCGCTGACTGTGGAAGAATTCGTTGACACTGCCAAAAAGTATGGATATGACGGGGTCGAAATTGACCTGAAGAGGCCGCACGGGTCGCCTATTGACCTGAATTCCAACCGCTGTAAGGAAATCAGGGATTATGTCAAAAGCAGCGGGCTTGAAATGTCAGCGGTCGCGGCGAACAACAACTTCGCTTCGATTGTCCCCGAACAGATTGAAAATGAGCTGCTGATGGTTAAAGAACAGATACGGGTCGCAAAGGAACTGGAAGCCCCTGTTTTGCGCCTGTTTGCAGCCTGGCGCGGGATCACGATGAAAAACGGCATCGCCACTTATGAAACCACCGCAGCCCATCACACTTATTACGGTGCGCTCGATTATGAACTGAGACAATCCATTCTAAGCTGCCTGCGGGAATGTGTTGGCTGGGCGGAAGAAGCCGGCGTGGTGCTCGCACTGCAGAATCATCATCCTTTGATCGACGACTATCATGACATGCTTGACTTTGTGAGCTGGGTGGATTCCCCCTGGCTGAAATGCTGTTTCGACGCGCCATGCTGCGGTTGGACTGAAGAAAAACAGAGCAGCGAATATATCAGCACCGCAGTCAAAGAAGTCGGCAGCCTGCAGGTATTGTCACATGCCAACGCGGAATTTGTTGAGCAACCTGATGGTTCAATCGAAATGATCTCATTTGACCCGCATATTCAGCCGGTCTTGACCAATTATCCGGCTTTTGTTAAAGCCAGCAAAGAGATTGGCTACAGCGGCTACCTGAATTATGAGTTTTGCCATATGCCCTTCCAGCATGGCAAAGTACTTGGTTATACGAATTACATTGAAAATCAGATCCGGCTGGCACAACTATACTTCCGCCGGCTGATTGAAGCTTAATTCTTGTATTGTTGTAAAAATGCTTTTTGCTGAGTTTTGGCTTGCAACCGTTTACAGAAAGCGGTTTATTGGATAAAATTTTAGCAAGTAAGCATCACACAAAAAAATGTATAAATCTAAAGGAGATGTTTTATGAAGAAGATGTGCTTTATTATTCTGATTATCGCATTGTGCATTCCGACAGTCGCGATGGCAGAGGACGTCAGACTGGCTTCACACAACGCCGTGATCGAAGGTAACCCTTATCGCGTCCGCTATGAAGCCGACATCCAGGAAGCCGCAGCCGCAGCCGCGGATCATGGACTCAATGTCAGCTATGCATCGTTTGTTTCCAACTGGGACCCCGCGACTGAATCGCAGCAGCTCCAGAACAGTATCAACGAAGGCTACGATATCCTGCTGGTAAACCCGGTATCAACCACTGGTCTCGATCCGATCATTGAGAAAGCTCAGGATGCGGGAATCATCTACATCAACGCTGACTGTGAATATACCTCTGAGGACGTCGACATTCTGAACATCAGCACCGACCAGTACTATCTTGGCTACAAGACCGGTACCTATGCTGGTGAAGTTCTGGGCTCAGGCGCAAAAGTTGTCATGATGGCTGCACTTGAAGGAAATGCTGCGAACACTGCCCGTCAGAATGGCTTCGCAAAAGCGATTGAGGAACAGGGTCTCGAAGTTGTTGCCACCGGCAACCATGACTGGGACGCAGCGCTTGCCACAGAAATTATGACCGGCATCATCAATTCAGGCGTTGAATTTGACGGCGTCCTGATTTCACAATGTGCGGAAGCTGCTCTGGCAGCGTTCGACGCAACCGGCAAACCGTATCCAAAATTCATGGGCTTCAATGACACTGGTGAGTGGATGCAGAAGATGATCGCTCTGAACGATGACGAAATCGTCATGCCGTTCATGGTTCTGTCGAATCCTCCGGGTGTCGGCGCCAGCGCGCTGAACTTTGGCTTGAACATTCTGCTTGGCAAAGAATTGAAGGATGACGTTTATAACGTTCCGGAAATCAACAGCATTTGGCTGCCGTCAAAATTGGTCTTCACCGATCAGGATATTGACAATCCGGAATTCCGGGCTATGGCTGAATCAATGGCCCCTGGCGATGCGATCACCTATTGGCTGACCATCGATGAAGTTGCAGCTGAATATTTCAAATAGTATTCAGAATTATTTAGAGGTTTAAACTATTTCCGGTCGGTGAATCCTTTTCCCGACCGGAAATTTAAAAGGAGCCAATCGCCCATGTTTGAAATGCGTGGAATCGAAAAACGCTTTAACGCAGTTATTGCTTTAGATGGAGCATCTCTGAGTCTGTCTCCTGGAGAAGTTTTGGCGTTACTGGGATCAAACGGTTCCGGCAAGTCAACCATGATAAAAGTACTGGCAGGACTGGTAGCGCCGAATCAGGGCGAAATCATTCTCGACGGGCAACCAGTTTCGATTAACTCGGGATATGAATCGCGAAAACTGGGAATTGCAACCGCTTTTCAAGATTTGAGCTTGATCCCAACGATGAGCGTCATGGACAACATTATGCTCGGCAGAGAACCTGTCAATTCAGTCGGAATTGTCAATCGCAAAGGGGCGATACAAGAAGTCCGGGAGCTTTTAGAGCGATTTGAAATTCAGTGCGAACCGGATGCTTACGTGCAAACCCTGACTCCTTCTACGCAGACCATGCTCGAAGTTGCAAAAGCTGTTGCGCTGAAACCCAGGTTACTCTTGCTCGATGAAGTCACTGCCGCCCTGCACTACGATGAAATTGAAGTGCTCTTTCGCATCATGCGCGAACTTAAAGATGAAGGTGTCGCCATGATTTATGTCACGCACCGCATGGATGAAATTTTCAAAATATGCGATACAGCAAACATCATGCGCGGCGGAAAAACAATGACCCAGAGTCCGATAAATGAGCTGGATTTGGACGAAGTCGTTTTTCACATGACCGGGATGCGTCCGGAAGCTGCAAAAAAATCTGAAACAGAAGACAGTTTTTCAGAAGAGGGGCGCGAATTAATTCTCGACGTCAGCCATTTGGAAATGCTGCCAAAAGTGCGTGATATTTCGATGAAGGCGTTCAAAGGTGAAATCATCGGTATCGGCGGGCTTCAGGGACAAGGACAATCGGAGTTCATCCGGCTGGTGCTTGGAGCAGAGAAAATTGAGGATGGTTCAATCGAATTTTGCGGTGAAAAAGTCTCTTTTGCCTCGCCTGCCGAAGCAGTCAAAAAAGGACTGGGATTCATTTCAGGCGAACGCAACCGCGATGCAATTTTCCACCTGAGATCAGTAGAAGAGAATCTGACCACAGGACTTGTGGCAAAAGGAAACCTTGCTTCGTTTCTTTCCCCAGCGAAACTGGCTTCTTTCTCGAAAAAAGCTGTCGAAAGATATAACATCGTACTTGAGTCGATCAAGAATCCAGCCAGCACATTATCCGGCGGGAACCAGCAAAAACTGGTCGTCGCCCGCTGGATTGCAATGGACCCCATTTTACTGCTGCTCGATGATCCGACCAAAGGGGTCGACATCGTCGCGCGTCAGGAAATTCATAAAATTCTGCGGGAATGTGCGGATGAGGGCATGACAATCATCATCTCATCGAGTGAATCAGATGAACTCTTGACTATTGCGGATCGCATCTATGTCTTTTTTGACGGGCAGGTTTCGGATATGCTCGAAGGAGCGAATAAAACATCAGAACGGCTAGTCGCATCCATGATGGGCTTGTCAAAAACCATGGCAACGGAGGAAGCATGACACTTGCAATCAAGGATGCATTTCAAAGATTTCGCCGGACTCCTGCGTTTACAGGTTTCTCTCTTTTTGTACTTGCGCTGATTCTGAATGCAGCCATCCAAGGTCCTGCCAAATTCCTTTCGCCTCGGAGTTTCAATACGCTGCTCGCAACCAATCTGCCGTTTCTGATTGTGGTCATGGGTCAAAGCATTCTGCTGCTGGTCGGCACGCTGGACATTTCCATCGGCATCCAATTGGCGCTGGTCAATGTCGTCGTTGTCATGACAATTCAGGAGTGGGGCGTTTCGTTTTGGACTGGCTGTTTGTTTGGAATAACAGCCTCTCTGCTTATTTCAGTCTTATTATGGGTCAGTGTCTCGATATTCCGCCTGCCCGCACTGCTGGCAAGTTTTTCAATGACCTATATTATTAAGGGCATCAACGTCCTGATCATGCCCGTTCCGCAGGGAAAAATTGAGCGGGTATTCTATCGAACTTATGACCGGCTGCTATTTGGGGTTGTGCCTTTTTCGCTGCTGATTTTCATCTTTGTGCTTTTGATTTGGTACTACTTCAAGCGAACGCGCTTCGGCACAAATATTTATGCAGTCGGGGCGGATCGCCGCAATGCTTTCGCAGCCGGCATCAGCCCAAAATGGGTCACGCTTCAGGCATTTCTGATCAAGGGACTGTTCGTCGGGATCGCAGGCATCTGCCTGACGCTTTTGACAGCATCCGGCAACCCAATCCAGGCAGAAGATTATGGCATCAAATCCTTATCCGCCTGTATCATTGGCGGGCTCGGATTTGGCGGTTGGGGATCGATGGCTTGCGGATTGTTTGGCGGTTCGTTCCTGATCATCATCCAGAACACGGTATATTACTTTTTCACCATGCTCTACAAACTGATTCCGGGATTTTCGGTGACGACCTATTGGCATAATTTTGTCTCAGACGTCATTATCTTCCTCGGATTGTTGATGACAATCGTCACAGCAAAGGGGCAGCGTGAAGCGCTGCGACAGGGAATTGCTCAGCAGCTGAAACAGAAAAAAGAAGATTTCGGAGGAAAAAATGGTTCAAACGCATAGTGTCAAGAAAATGACTTTCCTCCAAAAAGTAAACGGCTTTATTCAGAAAAGCCCGGCAAGAATGGCGATCATTATCGCGACTCTGCTCTATGGAATCACGGTTGCCATGGTTCCGACCGCGCTGAATTTGAGCGCGATCACCTCGATCATCATGCTGACGCTGCTGCTCAGTTTTGCTTCAGCTGGCCAGACGATCGTTCTGATTGCGGGCGGAATGGATTTCACAGTCGGCGCCGTCATGTCGGCAGGGGCAATCATTACTACCGCTATCATGAACGGTCAAGACGGCAACTTTGTCAAAACGCTCGTGGTCGTACTCCTGTCCAGCGCCGGAATCGGCCTGCTGAACGGCATCTGCACTGTTAAAATCGGTCTGCCTGCCATGATCGTCACGATGGCGATCAGCAACGTTGTCAATCGCCTGACTTACGTCCTGACGGATGGTAGCCCGCTCGGATACGCCTCACCTGCGTTTATCAAATCCGTCACCTCAAAAATTTTAGGATTTGTCCCCTCGCTGGCACTCTATGGCTTGGTAATATTCCCGATTGTTTTCTATCTGCTGTATTTTTCTCGGTTGGGGAAACAAGTTTATCTGGTTGGCAACAATGACAACGCCGCGCGCCTGAATGGCATCAACACCAGCAAAGTCAAGATCCTGACCTATGTCATTTCCGCGACGCTGTCAGGGTTCACCGGCATGTTAGGCGCAGGGTACATGCAGAGCGCCAAATGCCAGATGTTTGACGGATATGCCTTCAATTCGCTGATTGCTGTGATCGTCGGCGGAACAGCGCTGTCCGGCGGTGTCGGGACTTACACCGGCTCGATTGCCGGCGCACTTTTGATGGTTGTGCTAACCAACATGCTGACCGCACTTTCGCTTTCTCAGCCCGTCCGCAACATTGCCATGGGCATTGTGATGATCAGTCTGCTGATCCTTTACAACCGCGAAAAATCTGTCCGCCAATAATTCAGGAGTTCTCTACAAGAAAATTGAAGGAGTAAAAATGGAAAAAGATCTGCTGATCAGCAAAATCGTTGATGCGACCAAACCGCCTCGAATCGAAAGAAAAGATTGGCGGATTGCCTGCATCGGATCTGGATTTATCATGCGGGACTGTCATTTGCGCGCCTATCAGGATATCGGTCTGCAGCCTATTGCAATTGCATCCCGCCAGCGCAAAAACAGCCAGTCTGTCGCCGATCAATACCAGATACCCAACGTTTACGATACTTGGATGGAAATGCTGCAAAACGATGCAATCGAGATCGTGGACATTGCAATCCCGCCCGATAAACAACTGGAAGTGGTTGAAGAGGCTTGCCGTCATCCAAACATCAAAGGCATTCTCTGTCAAAAACCGGTCGCTATGAATCTTCAGGAAGCGCGCCGGATCGCAGAACTGGCGGAGCAGACCGGAAAAAAAATCGCGGTGAATTCGAACATGCGCTATGACCAGTCCATGCGCGCGCTGAAATACCTTTTGGATCAGCGGCTGCTTGGCGACCCGGTTCTCGCGACAATCGAAATGCGCGCCATTCCTCATTGGCAGGAGTTTCTCAAACAATATGACCGGCTTGAGCTTTACGGCATGGGAATTCACCATATCGACATTTTCCGCTTCTTATTCGGCGACCCGGAAGATATCACCGCCATCTGCCGAACGGATCCGCGAACGCAATTCCCCCATCGGGACGGCATCACGCAATACACGTATAAATACGCAGATGATTTGATGTGCACCAGTCTGGATGATGTCTGGGCGGGGCCAAACGAACCATGCGAAAAGGACATCTACATTAAGTGGCGCGTTGAAGGGACCGAAGGCATGGCAAAAGGGACGATCGGCTGGCCAATGTATCCAGCGCGCGAACCCAGCACACTGGTCTTCACCTGTAAACAATATCCCAATCAATGGATTGAGCCCAAATGGGATCAGGTTTGGTTTCCAGACGCATTTCAAGGAACCATGTCCAGTCTGCTGGCAGCCATTGAGCAGAACCAGGAGCCCGAAATTAGCATCGCTGACAACGTGAACACAATCGGCTGTGTCGAAGCCTGTTACCAATCGATCGAGTCAAAGAAGACTGTTCGTCTGGATCAGGTGCTGCGTCAGGATTGAGAATCAAACAGGAGAGAAAATGTTAAGCGTTGGAATTTTCACTGGATATTATCCATATACAATTGATGAGACGATCAAACAGATCAAAGATCAGGGGTTCAGCTGCGTTCAGCTTGATGTTTCGTTCAAAGACTGCGACGCAACCAGAGGCGAGCTGACCCACGAGAAAGCGGTCGAAATTCGCGAAAAGTTTCGGGATGCCAACCTGCCTATCATCGCGATTTCTGCCTATACGAACTTTATCCATCCCAATCCAACCAAGCGGCAGGCGAATATCGACTATTTGAAAATGATGATTGATCATGCCCGCACGCTCGGCAGCGCTTATGTCTGCAGCGAAACCGGCACGTATAACGAGGACAGCGACTGGGTCTGGAATGATCTGAACGGAACCGAGCAGGTTTATCAAGAGACGCTGGCAATCGTTAAGGACATCGTGGCTTACGCAGAGAAAAACGATGTGACCTTCCTCGTTGAAAACTATGTGAACAACGTGATCGGTTCCGTTGAGCAGATTGAGCGGCTTTTCAACGATGTGCAATCAGACAACATTGGTTTGATTTGCGATCCAACGAATTATTTTAAGGAATCCAACATCGGCAACATGGATCAGGAGCTGGAGAAAATTTTCGATCGGCTCAGTCCTTATATGAAAATTGCACATGCCAAGGACTGCAAACTGGCAGCAGATGTTTCAGAAAAACATGCAGCGATTGACGCCGACGAATCCCACACATTCCGAGGGGCAGGCGGGGTTGAATTGCCGGCAGCGGGGCTGGGAGATCTGAACTATGATCTTTATACTAAACTGCTCTACAAGCACCACTCAAATATGCCGCTCATCATCGAACACGTCGATGAGGGGGGCATTCCGGCAGCGAAACGCTTTGTAGATGAGACGCTGAAAAAAGTCGGCGCCTGATCGGGCAGGCAAAACTGATGAAATACAATCTCGGAATCGACTTAGGCGGGACAAAAATCGCAGCCGGCATTGTCGATGAACATTACACGATCATCGGCCGCGCCACTGCTCCGACTGTGTTTGAGCGTGGGTTTGAAAATATTGTTGAAGATATCGCCGGAACAGCCCAAAAGGTACTGGAAGAAAACGGGTTGTCTTTCTCAGACGTCGGTTCGATTGGGGTCGGGGTTCCAAGTTCGATTGACTCGCATAGCGGAAGAATCATTTTTGCAAACAATCTCGATTGGAAAAATGTTGACTTTTTGGCAGAATTCAGCCGGTATACCAGCGTACCGACTTTTATCGGCAACGATGCGGACTGTGCAGCGCTCGCTGAATGCACTGCCGGAGCTGCCCGCAATTATTCCAATATTTTAATGATCACGCTCGGCACGGGTGTCGGCGGCGGAATTGTCATCAACAAGAAGATTTTTCCAGGCGGAAACGGCTTCGGCTGCGAACCAGGCCACATTACGATTGTGATGGACGGGCAGCTTTGCACCTGCGGCAGAAAAGGCTGCCTCGAGGCTTACGCCTCGCTCTACGGGCTGATGCGCGACACCGGAATTGCGATGGCAAATGACCCCGAATCGCAGCTGCATGATTTATGCGGGCATGACAGTTCAAAAGTAGACAGCCGAATGGTCTTCAGCGCCGCAAAAAATGGCGACGCGACTGCATTGCAGCTCGTTAATAAATTTCAGCATTATCTGGCAGTTGGGCTCAGCAGCTACGCCACGATTCTGCGGCCGGAAGCGATCATCATCGGCGGAGGATTAAGCCATCAGGGGGAATATCTGATTGGACCGGTTCGCCGCGAAGTATTGGAAACATACTATGCGCATGACGTTGTGCCCCCGCCAGCCATCCTCCAAGCCGAATTGGGGAATGACGCAGGGATTATCGGCGCATCGCTGTTATCATAAACGACGGCCACCCGTATAATGGGTGGCCGTTTCTTAAAATCGTTTCCTTATTTGCATAATGACATGAAGAAGAGAAGAAGAAAATGACTCTCTTTTTTTTGCTGCTTACTTACTTCTGGCGATATTTATTTTCTCAATAAACAGTTTTGCTGTCTCAGTGATCTTTGCATAATTTCCATCTTTCGCCGCACCGGTCAGGCTGCTGCCTGCCCCAACTGCAACAGCGCCTGCTTTGATCCACTCCCCGACATTATCCAATGATACGCCGCCAGTCGGCATCAAATACGCATGCGGCAACGGACCGTGAATCGATTTGATAATTTGTGGACCAAACAATTCTCCCGGGAAGATCTTAATAATGTCAGCTCCAGCTTCCATCCCCATTATCACTTCACGAATGCTCATCGCACCGGGCATGACTGGAACGCGATAGCGATTGCACAAACGAATCGTATCCAAATCGAACGCAGGTCCGACTATGTACTGTGCGCCAGCCAGAATTGCAGTTCTCGCAGTTTCCGGATCCAGGACTGTGCCGGCTCCGATAATAAAATCTTCTGAGCCTTTGTATTCTTCGGACAATCTCTGAATAATTTCGGTAACACCCGGGACTGTGTATGTCAGTTCAATACCGGCAACGCCGCCTTTAATACATGCATCTGCAATTTTCAATGCATCATCAGTGTTCTTTGCCCGAACGACAGCAACCAGACCACACGCTTTCAATTTCGAAATAACCTGTTCTTTTACCATTCATACCTCACATTTTATTCAGACATTTTATCAAAAACGTTTAACAAGGAAAAATAACACAAGTCAAACATTTCTTTAACGTTTTTATATTTTAAAGCATTGTCCGGATCAGGCAGGTTTTCTTCCTGAATTTCCAGAAAACTATCGATTGCAGAAAAATCTTTAAACAAACCAACTCCAACACCTCCTGTTACGGCAGCCCCCATCGAAGTCGCCTCTTCCAGCAATCTTGGGACAACGATTCGCACGTTATAGACATCTGCCATGATCTGACGCCAGACCTGTCCTTTGGCACCGCCGCCAATCACGAGGATTTCATCAACCTCAATATAATTTCTGAGAACTTCCAGAATGATATTCAAGTTCAGCGTTATTCCTTCAAGCACGCTCCGAAAAACATCAGACCGTTTGCTTTCCATCTTCAAACCGATGAATGCTCCTTTTGCATTGACATTCCACCTCGGCGCCCGTTCTCCTAATAAATATGGCAGGAAAATTAGTCCATTGCTGCCAACCGGGCTTTTGGCTCCTTCTTGGTTCATGAAATCATATGGACTTACTCCTGCTTTAAGCGCTTCTGCTGTTTCGATCCAGGCAATTTGTGTTTTCAGCCAATTGTAAGAACCACCGGCACATTGCATTGTGCCGTTCGGTGCGTATAAGCCGGGAACAATATGAGCCCAGGTGATGGTTCGCATCTGATCATCAAACACAGGGACCTCTGTCGTCGAGGCAATCCAAGCTGATGAGCCAATGTAGGAAAAAGTCTTTCCGGGCTTTATCGAGCCAGCGCCGACGTTTGCGCAACAGCCATCCCCTCCGCCCATCACGACCGGTGTATCGACCGCAAGTCCAGTTGCCGCTGCAGCTGCTGCAGTGACGCCTCCTGCGATGTGCGTGCTCGGAACAAGTTCCGGCAGTTTGTCTCCATCAATTCTTGCATAATCCAGAATGCGCTCAGACCATTTTAAGCTTTTTAGATCAATGCAGGCATTGCTCGTCCCATCGCTCGGCTCCGTGTAAAATTTCCCTGTCAGCCGAAAAATGATGAAATCCTTCGCATTCAGTGTTATATATGTATTCTCATAAATTTCAGGCTCATTGTCCCGCACCCACATTAATTTTTGAATTCCGTAAGAGGCGGTGTTTCTATGTCCGACAATGTGATAAAAATCGACTAAGGAAATCTTTTGACCTAATTCTTCTGCCTGTTTTTGAGCTCTTTGATCTGCCCAGATAATTGATTTGCGCAAAGGGGTGCCCGATTTATCAACGCATAAACACCCCATCATTTGTCCGGAAAACGAAATTACTGCAATGTCTTTGTTACTGATTCCTGACTTTTCGATCAGTTGTTTCGTCGTTACGCAAATCGCTTCCCACCAATCCTCGGGGTCCTGCTCCGCCCAGGTTCCGTTAAAATAGTCGGTTTCATAATGAAAAACTTCGCTTTGAATAAGCTGCCCTTTTTCGTTGAACAGCGTTGCTTTATTTCCGGAGGTTCCTAAATCGTGTGCCAGTATGTATTTCAAAATTTCCTCTTTAGTTAAACAGGTCGCGGATTAAATTTTCAGTTGCCATGCGCCCCATGTTATAGGCTGCCCCAGTCGTAGAAGCTGCACAATGTGATCCAATGATCACATTTTCCAAAGTGAACCATTCCTTGTTTGAAGGCGGCTCCTCCATGAAGACATCCATGCCAGCGCCATAAATTCGGTTTTCCTTGAGCGCTTGCAGTAAAGCCTCCTCGTTGATCAACCCGCCGCGGGCAGTGTTGACTACAATCGCGGTCGGTTTCATCATCGCTAATTGATCAGCGTCGATAAAATTCCGCGTTTCAGGCAGCAAAGGCAGATGCAGCGAGATAAAATCCGCTTCCCGGAAAATCTCCTCGGGACTGGCTTTGATGATCCCGTTTTTCTGCACATACTCCTCATCCCAATACGAATCAAAAGCCAGCACGCGCATATTGAAACCCTGAGCTCTCTGAGCCACCAGCTTGCCAATCGCACCGAATCCAAGGATGCCGATCGTTTTTCGGCTCACGTCAATCGTCGTAATCTTTTTCCAGTCTGAATTTCTGCATCTTGCATCAATCGGCAGAATCTTCCGGGCTAATGCCAGCATCAAGGTCATCGCATAATCAGCGACTGCTTCAGAATTCGCGCCAACTGTCCGGGACACTTTTATTCCTCTTTGAGCCGCCGTTTCAAGATCGATATTATCAACGCCGACACCATATTTTGAGATCACTTTCAGCTTTTCTGCAGCGTTGATCACTTCACCATCCAGCGGATCAACCCCAATAATCACCCCGTTACAGTCGCGCAGTCTTTCAATCATCTGCTCTTTGGATAGGATTCCAGCAGTATCGTTGAGCGAATAATCAATGCCGGCTTCTTTCAGCATCTCAAATACACCCGGATCAGTTTTTCCATAGGATCGTGGAGTAATCAGGACTTTCATGGGACCTCTTTAAAAATTATTAGCGTTTTCCAAGTACTCTTTAGTCAATGATAATACAGGATTTAAAAAGGATGCGAGAATTGAGCGATGTTTCCTTCACAACTTCAAAATTCATAATTTAAAAAGATGAATCACAGCGGTCAATTTCAGCCAATGCCACGTTGCTCAATTCTGAAGACCCTCAGGAAATTTAAATTATTAATATATAGGAAATCTATCGATTGATAGACACTGGGGAACTGATTCGTTACCTGCGAATCAACGAAAAACCGCAGATCAGTTGCCTAATTCAATACTGATTTCGCTAAATTTTCCGACCAGTGACTCAACCGTAACCGCTTCTTTTTCGGCACCAGATTTGTCAATAATGATGTGCCCCTGATGCATCATCAGCAGCCGATTACCATATTCAACCGCGTATCGCAAGTTGTGCGTCACCATGATCGCAGTGATCTGCTTTTCCTTGATAATGCGGTCGGTCAGCTGCATGATCGTTTCAGCCGTGTTCGGGTCGAGTGCAGCCGTGTGTTCATCCAGGATCAAGAATTCAATCGGCGTCATCGTCGACATCAAAATAGAGAGCGCCTGGCGTTGACCGCCCGAAAGGTTCCCCACTTTAACGTCCAGCTTGTCTTCCAAACCAATGCGAAGCTGGAAAAGCAGTTCGCGATAATCCTGCAGCCGTTTGCGGTTCGTTCCATAGCGCAAATTGTAAGCTTTGCCTTTGTTGTCAGCCAGAGACATATTTTCGAGGATCGTCAAATGAGGGCACGATCCCAAAGCCGGATTCTGAAAGACCCGTCCGATCTTCCGATGGCGCTGAAATTCTTCCCATTTGCTGATATTCACGCCGTCGAGAAGGATCTTTCCTTCATCAATAGGAATGCTTCCGCAGATGATGTTCAACAGCGAAGTTTTCCCCGATCCGTTGCTGCCGATAATGCTGATAAATTGCTTCTCAGGAATCACGAGGTTGAAATCTGAAAACATACACATCTCGTTGACAGTGCCCGGATTGTAATATTTTTGAATTCCGTATAGTTCAAGCATGATGTGCGACTTTCTTCTTCTTTTCCCGGCTCAGCACCAGAATCACGAACAGCAGCGCAGCCGTGATCAGTTTCAGATCGTTGGCGGACATGCCGAATCGGATCGCAATCGCAATGCAGCCGCGATAGATGATTGACCCTAAAATAACTGCTGTCGTCGCTCGAATAAAGGAGAAGCCTTTGGTCAGGCTCATCCCGACAATCACGCTCGCCAGCCCGATCACCATCGTGCCGGTCCCTTGCTGCAGATCAAACACCCGCTGCCATTGCGCCATCAGGCTGCCGCTCAGCGCTATCAAACCGTTGGCAATTGCCAGCCCCAAAATCTTTACGTTTCCCTTATCGCGCGCCAGCGTCGTCACAAACTGCGGATTGTCTCCGACCGCCCGCAGCAACAGACCTGACCGCGTCCGGAGATAAGCATCCAAGATCAGCTTGCAGATCAACACTACAAAAAAGATGATCAAAAGCGTGGAATATTTCTTTCCATTTCCAGTGAAAACTGAAGAAACCAGCGGATTCATGAACATGTTATCGCGGGAGAAAATCGGCACGTTGGCACTCCCGGCAACCCGCAGATTGATGGTAAACAATGCGGTCATCATGATAATTCCTGAGATCAGATCCCGCACTTTAAACTTGACATGGATTACACCAGTCAAAACTCCGGCTGCAGCTCCGACGATGAATGCCAACGGCAGCGCGACGATGTAAGACGGGATGACCAGCCCAAATACTGCGATTCCAGTGATTCCGCTCGTCATTAATGCAACGGTGACAGCTCCCCCGAGCGGGAAGCTGCCATCGGTTGTCATATCAGGAAAATCCAGTATTGCGTATGTGATGAAGATGCCCATCGCCATGATGGAATAGATCATCCCCTGCTCGAATACGCCCAGTAAAATTGACTCCAACGATGTTCCTCCGGAGAATTAATCCTGGAAGGTTTCGACTGCCCGCGACAGCAGCGCTTCAGGAATGGTAATCCCAAGTTCCTTCGCAACTTTTTCGTTCAAATAGAGATTGCTCTCTTCGATCGTCTGGAATTTCAGGTCTTCTGCTTTTGCGTTGCCAAGCAGCACGTCAGCAGCCATTTCGCCAGTCGTTCTGCCGAGTTCGAGGTAGTTGATGCCTTCAGCTGCCAAACAGCCGATCCGGACCTGTTCAATTTCGCTGCCAAAAACGGGGATCTTCTTCGCATTCGCTTTGTCCAAAATTGTCGGCAGGCTGTTCACGACAGTATTGTCGAGCAGATTGGTCATGCAATCCACTTCATTGAGAACTGTGTCAGCCGCGGTCGGAATATCTGCGCCAGTGCTGATGCCTTTGATAACCAGTTCAAAACCGTACTCAGGAGCCAGTTTCTCATACAGTTCAATCATCGGTTTTGAATTTGCTTCGCTGGTGGTGTACAGAATGCCGATCTTCTTAGCTTCCGGCAGCACTTCGCGGATCATTTCCAGCTGTGCTTTTGCCGGCAATAAGTCGCTTGTGCCGGTGATCATGCCCGGATTTGTTCCATCCGGTTTGACCAGTTCTGCTGCTTCGGGTGAGGTAACGGCGGTGTAAATAACCGGGATGTTCGCCTTTGAGGCGGCATTATAAGAAGCCTGGGCACTCGGCGTGGCAATACCGCAGATCAAATCCACCTTGTTTGAAACAAAAATCTGGGCGATCTGGTTGGCAATGCCGATGTCTGTCTGAGCGTTCTGATAATCAATTTTCAGGTTTTGACCTTCAATCAGTCCTTTTGCAGCCAAGCCTTCGATGAAACCTTCCCGGCAGTTATCCAATGAACCATGTTCAGCGAACTGATTAATGCCGACGGTATAAACTTTTTCAGCTGATGCCTGTTCGGCAGCGGCAGCCTCTTCTGTAACCGGTGCAGCCTCAGCTTCTGGAGAAACTTCGACAACAGGTTCTTCAGTAGGCGGGATTGGGGTCTCAGTCGCTTTCTGGACACATCCGCCGATCAATCCAATCATTAAAACAACACAAATACCAATCGACAAAAAACGTAAACCTTTTTTCATCATTTGACATCCCTTCATTAATAGGTCTTTGTCATGCGCTTTCGCGCGTGAACTGACAGAAAATGATATCAGTTTTCGCAGCAAGATTGAACGATTCCAAAAATTTTGAGGACTAAATTTCTTCCCCGTGATCTTTTTATTCAAAATTTTACAATCCCTTGACAATTTCACAATAAATATTTCATGTTTAACTCATAAAATGAGAATTGAGAAAGATTTAAAAAAAATTTATGGTTAACAATTTGGTATTCAGGAGGATTCATTTTGAAAAAACCATTTTCTCTCAATAATCGCAAAAAGGGACATGCAGCAATTTTCCTCGTGCTGACTTTTTTCTTTTTTACCATTTTTGGGTGCAAAACACAGTCTAACCAACAAAACCTCTCAGGAGACCGCGTATTCGAATTCGGCGGAGCTAAAACCAGTTTAAAAATAGTGTCAGGTTCTGAAAATCGCATCCTCGAACCAATATTGGAGACGTTTTCTAAAGAGAAAAAAATCAATTTAGCGATCGATTATCAGGGATCGCTCGATATTATGCGTTTACTTGAACAAGAAACTGTTCCTTACGACGCTGTTTGGCCGGCTTCAAGTTTATGGATTTCGGTCGGCGACACCCGTCATCGCGTTAAGCATCTCTCGTCAACTTCTATTACTCCGGTGGTTTTCGGTATCCGCGAAAGCCTGGCAAAAGAGTTGAATTTTATCGACCGCGACGTAAAAGTCCGCGATATTCTGGACGCAATTGAAGCTGGAAAACTGAAGTTCACAATGACTTCCGCTACCCAGTCCAACTCTGGTGCGAGCGCCTATATCGGGTTTTTATATGCCTTGATGGACAATCCGGACGTAATCACCGCTGAGGCGCTTGATGATCCGCAGCTGAAAGAAGACATCCGAAAATTGCTGAACGGCATCGAGCGATCTTCTGGCAGCTCCGATTGGCTCAAAGACCTGTTTTTACAGGGTGATTATGACGCAATGGTCAATTATGAAGCGCTGATTATTTCTGCAAATCAAATTCTCGAAAAAGAAGGTCGTGAAACGCTTCATGTCATCTATCCGATCGATGGGCTGACGATCGCTGACTCCCCTCTGGGGTTCATATCAAGCAATAACCAGCCTGATCGGAACGAGAGCGAACAGGAGAAAGCGTTCCTCGAACTGCAGAATTACCTGCTGTCTGATAAAGTTCAGGCAAGCATCCAGCAAACAGGCCGCAGAACCGGCTATGGCACTCTCGCGAACGCTGATAAAAAGATATTTCGCAAGGAATGGGGCATCGATACGGACCGGATCCTCTCAACGATTAACATGCCTAAATCCGACGTGTTGCTGAAAGCCCTCAATGCTTATCAGAATGAATTCAAAAAGCCTGGCTATAACATTTATTGCCTCGATTTTTCAGGCAGTATGGCAAGCGGCGGCAGCAAACAGCTGCTTGAGGCGCTCACACAGGTGATGGAAGAAAAAAATGCAGCTGTGAATTTTTTACAGGCATCACAGGATGAGGTGAATGAGTTCATCATTTTTTCCGAGTCAATCCGCAGCACTTATAAGGCAACCGGACCGGTTGAACTTGAAGCGCTGCTGCCGAAAATTCAGGCTGAAAGAGCGACGGGCGGAACTGCGATCTATCTGACAGTTGCTGAGGCGTTGGATAAATTAAACACGATCGACCGCATGGTTTATTCTCCTTCAATCATTCTGATGACGGACGGCGAAAATAACGGTCAGCTTGAATTTCGTGATTTCGAAAAGAAATACCAAGCATCGGGTTCAGACATTCCTGTTTTTCCAATTCTTTTTGGCAGTGCAAACGAAGATGAAATGGACCAGCTTGCATCGCTGACACGCTCGCGCGTCTTTGACGGACGAAAAGACCTTGTCAATGCATTCAAGACTGTCAGAGGGTACAACTAATGTCAAATAAACGGCAATCTGTGCTCGCGACGATCTTTTCAATAGCCAGTTTTCTGGGACTCTATTTCGGACTGGCATGGCCAATCCTGATTTCTGCCGGACTATCGATCGGCATCTATTTCAGCACTTATCTGATCAGCAAACCCCGATTGAAAATCGGGAACGTCCATCTGGACACGCTGCCTGCCAGCGGTGAAATGGGGCAGCTGCTGATCGAAGCGAAACAGGATGTCAATGCGATTGCTGAGGCAGCAAAAAAAATCAAATCGGAATCCATCAAGGAACAATCCGAACAATTGGTCAAAACTAGCAACAATGTGCTGGAATACCTTGCCAATCACCCCGATCAAATTTCAAATGCGCGCCGTTTTCTTGGTTATTACTTGAACACTGCTCGCGATATTCTCGAAAAATACCTGAAATTCCAGATGTCAAACTTACATACGGAAGAGGTTCACAGCGTCACGCAATCTACTGAAAAAGCGCTGCCGATTTTGAATACTGCATTTGAAAAACAATTCACTCATTTGATGCAGAACGACATCATGGATATCGAAGCCGATATCAAACTTCTTGAAACCAACTTAAAAATGGAAGGATTTAATTAAAAATGAATAAATCCGCGAACAGTCGCAGACCTGCATTTCTGGGCTTGCTGATTCTGATTCTAGTCATTGCAGGCGCCTTTCTTTTCTCGACTTTTCAGCAAAACAATCAGCCGCCAAAAACCGTCAAAGGTTTTGTCGGCGGTGAAAAAATCAACTTCCTTGAGAATGAGGAAGTGAAGAAAATTCTGCGCGAGAAGTACCGCCTTAAGATCGACATCAATAAAGCCGGATCGCTGGATATGATCCGCGCCAGCCATGAAAATGTTGATTTTCTTTTTCCTTCGAATCAGACCGCGCTTGAACTCTATCTGAACACAATCGGACCCACTTATAAGGATGACATCATCTTTAATACGCCTATTGTCCTGTATTCTCACAAACTGGTCGCGGATGCGTTGGTTCAAAGCGGATTGGCTGAATCGGTCGACGGGGTTTATCAGGTCAAAATGCAAGCGCTGGTGGACAAAATGGCAGCAGACGCGACGTGGGCGGATGTCAATCTTCCACAGCTGTTTGGACCGCTGACTGTTGACACAACCGACCCGGCAAAATCCAATTCGGGCAATATGTTCTCTGGACTGGTTGCGAACATGCTGAACGGCGGACAAGTTGTAACCGAGAAAAACACCGCTGCAATATTGCCTGATCTGCTACATATTTTCAGCAAGTTAGGCTACATGGAAACATCCTCATCCGATCTGTTCAATCAATTTCTGAAGACCGGGGTCGGAGCAAAACCGCTCGTTGCCGGGTACGAAAATCAGTTGCTCGAATTCTCAAAATTGAATCCGGAAGCTTGGCAGAAGGTCAAAGATGACATCGTCATCCTGTATCCCCAGCCGACAGTCTGGTCAACCCATATCCTGATCGCGCTCGATGCGGCAGGCGAGGAGCTGATGATAGCGCTCAAAGACGATCGGATTCAGCAGATTGCCTGGGATCAGCATGGGTTCCGAACCGGCGTCTACACTGCCAAAGCAGCCGCAGAAACGTTTGATGTTCCTGGTGTTTCAGCGGATATCACTCAAATAATCCAAATGCCCAACCAAAAAGCGATGGAACAGATCATCAGCGCTTTTCAATAAAAATTGAATTTCCAATATAGCGGAGGAATCATGTCACAAGAAATCAGTTTAGCCGATCTGGCTGCCATGAAAAATCAGTCTGAAATGGTTGAAAAAGAAAAATCGGAGATCGTGGAAGCAGTTGCAAAACCGAAAGAATTATCGGTTGAGGACCGCACCAAGGTTAACGAGCTGAAGAATGGAATTGACCTGCTCGACTCACAGGCACTGGTCACGTACGGCGTCGGCGCACAGCGCCAGATCACCAATTTTGCGGACAGCATTTTGAAGCGGGTTCAGTCCAAAGACGCCGGGCAGATTGGTGAAACGATGACAGACCTGATGGTCACGGTTCAGAGTCTTGAAATTGAAAAGCTGAATGGCGATGGAGGCTTTTTCTCAAAACTGCCTTTCCTTAATTCAATGAAGAGATTCATGGCGAAATTTGAAACCGTTGAGGTTCAAATCGACAAGATTGAAGCTGAGCTGGATAATGCCCGCATGACGCTGCTTAAAGACATCGGCATTTTTGACACCCTGTATCAGAAAAACATCGAATATTTCCATAATCTGGATCTGCTGATCTTGGCTGGCGAAGAGAAAGTCGCTGAAGCGCGCGAGACGCTGCTCCCCAACCTGATCGCAGAAGCGCAGGCGAGCAACGACCCCATGTCGACGCAGCTGGTCAGCGATTTTGATGAAACGATCAATCGCTTTGAGAAAAAAGTTCATGATCTGAAACTGAGCCGGACAATTGCCATGCAGACCGCACCGCAGATTCGCCTGATCCAGAACAACGATAAAATGCTGGTCGACAAGATTCAGACTGCAATTTTGAACACGATCCCATTGTGGAAAAACCAGATTGTGATCGCATTAGGACTTCAAAATCAGGAAAGAGTTTTGAAAATGCAGCAAAAAGTGACTGAAACAACCAATGAACTGCTGCAGAAGAACTCTGAACTGCTGAAACAGAACACCGTCAGCGTTGCCCGCGAAACGGAAAAAGGCATTGTTGACATTGAAACATTAAAAAAGGTCAATGCTGATTTGATTGAAACGATCGAAGAGACGATGAAAATCCATAAAGACGGCCGCGCAGCCCGCCAATCGGCAGAGGTCGAACTGGTCACGATTGAAAATCGCCTCAAACAAACATTGCTGGAAAATGTCGACCGCGCCAGCTGATTGAGGAATAATAACATAATTAGCTATGCGCCGAGCAACTGATTGAACTGGCACGCTGCATTTCATCCGCTCCTTCCCACAAACGAAACAGGCACGTCAGGTGCAAAAACTCTGACGTGTCTGTTTATTTATCTGTGTCTCTTTTTTAATTTCTGTAAATCCAAAGGGTTAGGTTAGTCCAGTCGCAGCTGCCTTGTTTCTAATCAAGCAAGTTCAGACATTTTTGAGGTTCATCAGCAAATAATGCAGTGACCGGGAGATTGTCCAGTCCCGCATCGTTCAGCATCTGCTTCAGCACGCTCATCATGACCCCGCTGCCTTTGCCAAGCGAAGCGGTTTTCAATGTCTGGTCAAGATTCTCACGCCCCTCAAACGAACCGAACCACTCGCCGTAACAAGTGTAATCAACACCGCAACTCGGACTCCCATCAATGCCAACAAAGCCCAAAACCTGAAATCTCTCGGGATCAGAGAGGTACTCCTTCAACTGATCAATCAATGGTGCAAGAATTACTTTACAATGATTCCGAAAAAACACATTATCAAATTGATTGCTGACATGCCCCCAGCGTCGGCAGCCATAAAGCGTAAATTCCGGGCAAGGCAATTGGATCAGCTGGATACTATTTTCAAGGCTTTTGCGCACAAATTGTTTCCTCAGTGCTTCCTCCCGGTCAATCTCATTTTGGGTGTACATATCTACTTTGGAAGCAGTATTTAAAATGCAATGTGCCACAAATACAATGTTTTTCATGATTTTCGTCCTTTGTTCATGAAGTTGTTGAACAACTAAGCCTTATTTTGTTGACATGTTCAGCATAACATGCTACTATTCCGAAAACAAGTGATTCTACGACACCTATTTTTGAAATAATCATAAACCAGAAAACGCTGGAAAGAACGAATAACCGGTTTGAAAACAAAAAAGAAAACCGCCATGATAAATAATCAAAGAATTCCAACCGACTCCTTGAAAGGCGCACAGCCTCGCTATGTCGCAGCTTACCGCAAACTGGTTGAGATGGTCAGCGGCATGGCAGCGGGAGATCAGCTGCCAACCGAAGAAACATTGGCAAAAGAATTTGGCATTTCGCGCAACACTCTGCGTCAGGCGCTCCAGCTGCTCCATGAAGATAAACTCATTTATAAACGCAAAGGATTGGGCACCTTCGTCTCTGGAACACCCTACCTCGGAAAGTCTGATCTCAGCAATTACCAATCTGCTCAGCAAAGCATCAGACGGCTTGGGATTGAAACGGATGTTTTGGAAACAACCATCACGATCGAAAAAATTGACAAGATAACCGCAGAATGGCTCGGCAAGGATGAGGATTCGTGCATGTTCTACGTCTCGCGGATAATCTCAAATAAAAAAGACAATGACATCCGCTACTTTTTTTGCGAAGACTATGTCCCTGCTGATATCGGTATTGAACTGACAAAATTTAATAAGGACGAGTTTGTCCAAACATATGAAGCGATGGGCGGAGCTTCGTTATGCAATATCACTTCAATTTCGAGCGGGGATTTTCACAGCGAAAAACTGCGGGTTGAAAAAGGGACACCAGTAGTAGTTCTTCAGCAAATTGTGCTCGATTCAAATGGAAAAAAAATCTATCTTAATAAAACCTACGTCAACACAGAAAATACAGATAATTCATTAGTGATCACCAGACATAGTTTTGTCTGATCTGTCAAAAATAGGAGGGAGTCCTATGAAAAATCAAAAGATAGGAGATTGGAAATGATGGAAACCAAAAAGAAAAAATATTCAATCAAAGATGACTTTTCGATGCTGGCAATTCTGCTGATCCCGGTCGGAGTTGCAGTAAACTTTGTTGGCGGTCAACTCGCATCCTTGCTGAAACTCCCGATGTACCTGGATACGATTGGCACGATTTTCACTGCCATGCTCTGCGGTCCATGGGTGGGCGCTGTGACCGGCGCACTGACAAACATCGTCACCGGGATCGCAAACCCTGTGAACTTTGCCTTCATCCCTGTCAACATCATCGCAGGTCTGGTTACCGGTTACCTGGCGCGCTTTAATTGGTTCAGCGTCTGGTGGAAATGGATCCTCTCCATGCTCATCATGGCAGCTGTATCAATTATCGTATCCGCTCCAATTGTGGTTCTGATGTTCGGGGGCGTTACCGGCAGTGGTACGTCGCTGATCACCGCGACGATGATGGCAGCCGGCACCAACATTTGGGCAGCATTCTTCGGCACTGAAGGAATTTTCACGGTTTTGGATCGAATTATTTCGTTCCTGATCAGCTGGCTGGTCATTAAAGTCATTCCGGATCGCACTTTGGTTAAGTTCAGCTGTGGTGAAAACTATATTAAAGACAGAGATCATTTGGAAAGTGAAGAGTAAAGTTTGTAAAATAGAGACTCCCTCTCTTTTTTACGGCTGAGACAATTGGAGGACGCCTAAATGGAAAACACCTATACAGATATGATCCAAATCCATAAAAAGAACAAAGTTGCGGGGCTGCATCCCAATGCAAAAACTGTGATTTTGGTTCTATATATGGTTTGCACATTCATTCTCGGCACGGTTCATTTGACTGAATACAATTTGAAACTGTTGCTGATCCCCTGGTTTTTTGTGATCTTAATCCTGATTGCAGCCAGCGGGCTGACCCGAGAATCTGTCAGTGCGATGAAATCTGTCGCAATCGTAGCGCTCATTATTTTTATCGCTCAGGCTTTTTTGATTCCAGGCGGGCGCCTTCTCTGGCAATGGCGATTTTTAAAAATCTATGAGAATGGGCTTCAGACCTCGATTTCTTTGTCCTTCATGGTGATGGACATCGCAGGAATTTTTGTCTGGTTTTTTCAATCAACCAGTAATAAAGAAATTTCCCGGGCGCTTGAAGATTCGGGCATGAGTTATCGTTCAGCCTATGTATTCATGTCCTCTATTCAAATGATTAATGTGCTGAGCACAAACAGCAAATCAATCATGAATGCGCAAAAAGCTCGCGGGGTGGAGACAGAAGGAAACGTCCTCGTTCGCTCGCGCGCGTTCATTCCGGCACTGATCCCGCTGATCTTGCAGGCGATCATCAGCTCCGAAGAACGCGTCCTCACGCTGGAAGCAAGAGGATTTGCCCTGCAGGGAAAATCCTCTTGCTTCCAGCGTGAG
>DHPK01000015.1:0-26052 GCA_002407845.1 Leptolinea sp. UBA5366
ACAGAGAATTTTCATGTGGTAGGATAGTGAAGACTGCGGCATATCAAGCTGTTCTATCAGAACACAGGCACATTTTTCACCGCTCCGAAGTAACTCAAGGATACGCAGCCGCTTTTCGTCGCAGAAGGCTTTGAATACCTTTACTTGATCATCATATGTGGTAACTATGTTCTCACCTCAAATCCAAAAAACTTGATATGATACATTATATGCTTCAAATCCAAAAATGTCAATATGTTTTATGTGATTTATGAAAAAGACACTCCACGACTTAATTTCCGTAGAGTGCCTTGCTCGTTTTTTGCTCTATTCTTCCACATCAACCGTCAAGCCCGATTTAAATTCCACGGTAAATTTGTCCTCATAGATGATGACATTTTCAATCAGCCGTCGGATAAGTTGCTCATCATATTCGGTGAGGGCGGTGGATTGCTTCTTTAGAAATGTGCTCATATCAGCAATCCGCTTTTTGAGCTCGTCACGGTTAGCGCTTTCAAGAAGCAGCTTTTGCTTTTGGTCACGCAGACGGTGAATCTCATCGCCTACTTTTTCGTAATCCGCGTTGGAGGTGGCCAGTTTCAGGCAGCTCGGGTTCTTCCGGCATCTCAGGTTTCTCCGGTGGCTTGTTACGATTTGTAAATTTGCAGATGATTGACTCTCCGGCGTCGATGCCGATCACCGCCTGTCCATTTTCAAGATCGCCGTAACTCGGCAGCGATTCTGGTGCTTGTTTTGCGCGCACGATCGGTGGTTCAAAGACTCCTTCCTGGCAAACGATATCCGTCAGTTCCCAATTGGAGGGGATCAGCTCTTTGATCTCGATTGTTGTGCCAATCATTTCCGGTGTGATTGGAATGATCTCATACTCGCCATCTGCCAGCGATGCCACGACTGTATCACCATTTTTGAATGTGAATTTCTGGTTCGACCCCGCAGGAAAAGTTGATTTTTCAATCACAATGCTGTTGGGAGGCACGTTCTTGATCATGCACTCAACAATTTCATCTGTTTCAAGCATGATTTCGGCAAGTGTCTGTTCTTTTCCCAGCGAACTTTCGCAGGTGGAGATTACCGTCCACTCGCGCAGATCAGGATAAGAAGGTAAATATTCGATAATCGAATAAATTCCAGGAGCAAAATCCGCGATATATGATCCGCCGTTTCCTTTCAGAGAGAAGCTCTGGTACTGAAATCCCTCATTTTTACTGAAAAGCTCCATAAAGAAAATGGATTGATCAGAACCTTCAGAATAAGCATGTTTTTCAATTTTAATCCTGCCGTTATCAGATTGGCGATTTTCAAATGTGCAAGTCCCGGTTTGTCCAATTTTCAAATCAATTTCGGCTGTTTGATTTTCGAGGTCAATCACTGCATTTGCGCCAAAGCACTGCAAATCGGCCAATTCCCAGCCTGCTGGAATGTTTATTTCGGACAATCGATATTTTCCTGGAACGAGCCGTTCACGTGTTTGAGACAAATAGTCTATAAACAAACTATACCCTTCTGATCCAAAAATTGGATTTGAAAATACTGCTTGATCGAGTTGAACTTCAATCGTATGAGACGCAGCTGTGGGGTGATCAATCGGACCGGTCAGCCTAAACGAGAATCTCTCCCAGTTTTGATTATAGGAATATTTAATCACCCGAATATCCGCCCAGGGCAGCCCCATGTTCGTCACTTGACATATAAGCGTGCCTTTTCCAACTGGGGTTGGAGCAAAAACGACATCCGAATCATAAATATTACAGGCGCCTGATCGAATTTGCCAGGGTTCAGCGCCTTCGATTTCGCGGAATGAATACTTCCAGGGAATCGGATTCGGGGCTTCCCAATCAACATAAAAGTCCATATCTGCGACCTCGAATTCCCAATCGGGTCCGGTGATTTCGATCGGATCGCCAAATTTTTCAGGTTCTTCAAAATTCTGCTGGCGATAGACCTGAACCAGCAGGCGGTCAGATGTCTCTTCAAATTCCCAAGATTTAGCGACTGCCGCGCCGCCATAATAGGCGAAACCGCCTTGCGCGCTAGCAGGGAGACTGGAAAATAAGAATAGAATTGCAATCAATAACATCGTTGCGGAGATTTTTGCTTTAAATTGTCCTGAATTCATTTTTTGCTTCCTCTCAATCTGATCTCATTCCCAAGGATATGCAGTATTCGTTATGAAAATGAATTGCAATTGGGCAATTATTTCATTGTTTATTAATTTACTCATAGAATTCGTGTCAAAAGGAACATTTCTCAAACGATTTTACTTTATTTTCAAAAATTTATATCTGACTTTCAGCGGAGAAGTAAGATATTTTTGACAGATTTTGATTTTTGTATAAAACTACGTTTGATTTTTTTTATTTACCTCATTCGATCATTCTCTTGCTTCAATATTGCAAACGATTGTTCCGTCCCAGATGATTGTTTCCCAGCTGTCTTTAGGCATGACAGGTGACTTTAAAATCACCCTTGTAAAACGATGACTCTTTAGATTCCCCCGCCATTGAACCTCTTTCTAAAAACGGCAGCTGACCGGATTTAACCAGCTGCCGTTTCAGAAACAGAAATCTATATAAGCAGCGCGTTATCTTCAGACAGTTCCCCTTTTGATTTTTTCTTAAGGACGGGATGCAATCTGCTAATTATCTATCACTCTATTTAACAGAAGTATGAATGATAAGGGTCCAGCATAGAGATAAAAAAAACTTGCTGCCGCAGCTTGCAGCAACAAGTTTATACCTTGACAGAGACCTTTTTCTTGGCAATGGACTCAGAAAATTTCAGCGTCTCATTTTTTCTGATAGGCGATTGCATCTTCAGGGCAAATGATTTCACAGTTGAAACATTGATGACACAGTTTTGAATCAATCCGTGCTTTTCGATCCTCTCGGGAGACCTTAACAGCCGTCGAGGGGCAGGTCGTCTCGCAGCGTTTGCAGCCGATGCATTGCTCGGTGTTCACCTTTCGGGAAAAGCGCGCAAACCGCCCTGTCAAGCTTAATAAGCCGCCAAATGGGCAGATTTTATTATGAAATACTTCAGGTTTGTAAAAAATCGTGACCAAAACAGACAAGATCAAAAAATAAAAAAGGACGGGGATTTGAACGCCCAAGAGCTTTCTCAGCATTGCCATTGATAGCCCCATGACAACCAACAAGACCCACGAAAGCCAGCCGGATTCGAGCCATTTCGGGGAATTCCGCTGTTTGAGTTTCATTTTTTTCGCAGCCGTTTCGGTTACAACCATCGCGCTGTTCATCGGGCAAATCCATCCGCAATAGAATCTTCCGAAAAGAAACGCCGCCAGCAAACTCACTCCAAAGATTCCCAGCCACACCATCGGTTTTCCCTTCACCATCAGCAATACAAAAAGCCCAAAAAACGCGATCCGGGATAAATTAATTCGCACTTGTTTTGACATCGTTTTCAATCCCCTTTATGTTTTGTATTTTGTTGATCAAATCTCGCCAGAAGTTTTTCAATGCGCGTTTTTCTTTTCTTCAGCATTTCAGTCCAAAACTCCAGCTCTTTTTTACCTCTGTCCGTTATTTCATAAACTCTTTTTTGAGGGCCCTGCTCCCCTTCCTGCCAAAAAGAGGTCACCAGACAATCCTCTTCCATCTTCCGCAAGTTCCGGTAAATCGTACTGAGATTGATTTCGTCCGTTTCAAAGCCAAAATACGACAGGTTTTCAGCCAGCTCATACCCGTGTGCTGTTTTTTCATTCAGCAGCATGAGCAGACAAACTACGAAAAAACGTTCGCCTGGATTGCCTTTCCGAACCAAACACTGATTTCTCTCCGGTTTCAATCGTCCTTCTCCTGTACTTAGCAGCTATATACGTCATGCATATAGTCTGACCGCACTTAGTTTACCGGAATATGCTATCGCTGTCAAATCCTGACCCATTACAAAAGCGATTCTCATAAGCCCTTCGTGGTTGCAAAGTGTCAAAGCATAACTAACAATCCATCTATAGAAGCCTCTTCCTAGCTAAAATCAAAGTAGAGAATGGTTAACACAAGAGATTTTTTCGGATTGCCTCAATCGCGGATTTTTCCTGAAACGACGGGACAGAATCATTTATAATGGGGGAAATCAGAAATATTTCGAAAATCTACTTCTTTTGGAGGTGTTGAATGGCAATCCATGTAATCGACGAAGCCAATCGTTGCCTGCAATGCAAAAAGCCGCTCTGCCGAACCGGCTGTCCTGTTAATACACCGATTCCACAGATGATCAATCTGTTGTTGAATTCACAAATTGGCACTGCCGGCAAAATGCTGTTCGACAACAATCCATTGTCCATCGCCTGTTCGCTGATCTGTAATCATGATAATCAATGCGAAGGGCATTGTATTTTGAATAAAAAGAGCAGCCCAATTCACATCGGCACCATTGAACAGTACATCTCAAATAGCTATCTGGACAGCGCGGAAATCGATTGCGCACCAAGCAATGGGATCATGGCTGCGATCATCGGAGCCGGGCCGGCTGGCATCACGATTGCCGTCGAGCTGCGGAAAAAAGGGTATGACGTGACGATCTTTGAAGCGAACGACAAGATCGGCGGCATCATGCGCTACGGCATCCCCGAATTTCGACTGCCGAAAACTATTCTCGACCGCCTTGGAAAAAAACTGAACGAAATTCAGATTAAACTGCGCCCGAATGTCCTGATAGGACCATCTATCACGATCGACGATATGTTCCGCGACGGTTATAAGTCCATTTTTATCGGCACCGGTGTGTGGCGTCCGAAAAAACTGGGGATTCCAGGCGAGAGCCTTGGCAATGTTCATTTTGCAATCGACTATTTGAAAAACCCTGAATCCTATAATTTGGGCGAACGTGTCGTGGTGATCGGCATGGGGAACTCGGCAGTCGATGTCGCGCGCACTGCCATCCGCCATAAGGTGCGAAATCTGCGCATTGTCACGCACAGCTTGAAAAGCACTGCCCGCGAAACTGAACTGGAATATGCCCAGATCGATGGCGCTGAACTGATCTATGGCCTGAGCATTCAACGAATCACGCCGGGGGGACCGATCTTTTGCAAGAATATTTTCGATGACGAGGGGAATATCATCGGGCAAGAGGATGAAGAAGTTTTGATGGAATCGGATTCCGTCATCATCGCGATCAGCCAGGGACCGATGAATCGGCTGGTAACTTCGACCAGCGATCTGAAAGCCAATGAAAAAGGGTTGCTGATCACCAACGCATATGGTGAAACCACACGCAGGGGCATCTTCGGCGCCGGTGACGTGGTGCATGGCGCGAAAACAGTGGTTGAAGCTGTTTCTTATTCGAAAAAAGTTGCCCACCAAATGGATCTCTTCATGCAGGATTTGCCGTTTGAGGACATGCCAAGCTAAACACAATCAGACCCTTTTCGCGGAGCTGTTTAGCTTCACAAAATTCATGGTTACACGCAAAGTCGCCGTACATGCTTAATTGCAAGACGGCAACTTTCTATTTCATGATTACTTCGGATAACCTAAGATATCTTTATGCGCTTAATTCCAGTTAGTTTTTTATTGTTCTCATCTCCGCCGTCAGCTAACCAACCTATTCGCCTATTATTTTTATCAAAACCCGTTTACTGCGCATGCCATCAAACTCAAAATAAAAGATCTGTTCCCAGGTGCCAAAATCAAGCTTTCCATTCGTGATCGCGCAGACAACTTCCCGCCCCATGATCGTCCGTTTCAGATGTCCATCCGCATTATCCTCAAATCCATTGTGGCGGTATTGGTTGTAAGGTTTTTCCGGAGCTAATTTTTCCAGCCATACTTCATAGTCATGATGCAGTCCCGACTCATCATCATTAATAAAAACGCTGGCTGTGATGTTCATGGCATTTACCAGCACCAGCCCTTCGCGGACACCGCTTTCATCGATTGCTTGTTGAACTTTATAGGTGATGTTCTCCAGACCTCTGCGCGTGTCAAAGAAAAAATGTAATTCTTTTCGGTAACTTTTCATGGACGGTTTCCTTTCAGTTTTTCAAACCGAATTTCTTCATTATTATTTCTGCAAATCCATCATATCATACTGGGAAATTGTCGCTACCCTTATCTATTTCAGCGAAAACACATGGCGACAGAAACAATTAATTCGGACGGTGCCAAGCTCGAGAAAACATCAATAACAAGTGCGTCTGAACCGACTGCAGACCAGCTGCACTTCATGAAAAAAAACAGCGGATGGGTCACTCCATCCGCTGTTTCGATTTCGACCTGAAGTAAACAGGAGGTTAGAAATCAGAGATCGTCATTGTCTCTGCTGATTCTGACAATTTTCTTGACTCAGCCGCAAAATGACAAGCAACCTGATGCATCGGTTCTACTTCCTTTAATTCGGGCGACTCCGTCTGACAGATCTCACGCGCCATCCAGCAGCGTTTCGCAAAGCGGCAGCCCGGCTTCGGATTAATCGGGGAAGGAACATCTCCCTTGAGAATGATCCGTTCTGTCTTCTTATCGACATCGACCTTCGGAATTGCAGACAGCAGCGCAATCGTGTAAGGGTGTAAACAATTATTGAAAATCAGATCGGTGTTGGCGATTTCAACGATCTTTCCGAGGTACATGACCGCAATTCGGTTAGAAATGTGACGCACGACCGACAGGTCATGGGAGATGAAGAGATAGGTCAGTCCGTATTTCTTCTGCAAATCCATCAGCAGGTTAATAATCTTCGCCTGAACCGAAACATCCAGCGAGGAAACCGGTTCATCGCAGACGATGAACTTCGGATTCAGCGACAGCGCCCGCGCGATGCCGACAACCTGACGCGTGCCGCCATCCAGCTCATGCGGATAATAATCCAGCAGTTCACGCGAGATGCCGACCGTATCGCACAGCTCAAGAATTCGTCCATCGATTTCATTCTTAGGACAAAGTTTTTGAACTTCATAGGCTTCAGCCAGGATTTTCCGCACTGTTTTGCGCGGATTGAGAGAGGAATAAGGGTCCTGGAAAATGATCTGCATCTTCTTGAAAAAAGTATTGCTCTTTTCTTTCGACGCGTTGAAAACATGATCTTCTTCCAAATACAAATCCCCGCCAGTGTGCGGCGTCAGGCGCATGATCACATTGCCGACCGTGCTCTTCCCGCAGCCGGATTCCCCGACCAGCCCCAGTGTCTCGCCTTCAAAAACATTAAAGCTCACCTCATCGACGGCATGGAGCATTCCTTTACCTGAAATCTTGAAATATTTCACCAGTTTATCAACCCGGATCAGGGGTTGTTTTTCTAGATTTTCAGCGATCATAGTCCCTCCGTCTTTTTGAAACAAGCAACAAAATGGTTTTCTTTAATCCCGACAATCTGCGGAATTTCCATCCGGCAGCGTTCATCAGCCAGCTCACAGCGCGGATGAAAAGCACAGCCTGACGGCACGTTTGTCGCGCTGGCAATATCGCCCGGAATTGCATGCAGCCGGTCTTTCTTCCCGTCCAGCAGCGGAATTGCGCCGAGCAGACCGTTGGTGTATGGATGCGTCGGATCGCCAAAGACAGATCGCACGGAACCATATTCAATGATTCTGCCGCCGTAAATAACCGAGACGCTTTCGCAAAGTTCCGACACGATGCCGAGGTTATGCGTGATCATCAGCAAAGATGTATCATACTGCGTCTTCAGTTTCTTCATGAGCTCAAGGATCTGAGCCTGAATTGTGACGTCCAGCGCAGTGGTCGGTTCATCTGCAATCAGCAGCTCAGGATTCAGCGCAATTCCTGCGGCGATCCCAACCCGCTGACGCATCCCGCCCGAAAACTGATTGGGATAATCATGAATCCGACCGCCGGAAATGCCGACTATTTCAAGCAGCTCTTTAGACATGTTGTCCGCTTCCCGCTTTGACACCTTCTTATGTTTTTGGATCACCATTCGGATTTGCTCGCCGACTGTGAAAACTGGATTGAGGGACGTCAGCGGATTCTGGAAAATCATCGAGATTTTGTTGCCGCGAATATCGCGCAGCTGGTTTGAGCTCATATCGATGATCGAATTTCCGTTATAGATGATTTCTCCCGAAACGATTTTTCCGGCAGGTTTCGGCAACAGGTTCAGAATCGAGAGCGCAGTCGTCGTTTTTCCGGCGCCAGTCTCGCCGACCAGCCCCATGGATTCACTTTTCTTGATTCGCATCGTCAATCCATTTAATGCATTGCTGATCGCCCGCTCCGTTTTGTATTGAACGAATAAGTCATTTATTTCTAACAGCGTACCAGTATCTGTGTTCATGCTCTCTCCCCCTTTAAATTCTTTTCGGATCTAACACATCTCTGAGTCCATCCCCGAGGAAGTTGAAAGCGAGCACTGTGATCATCAATGCGATGCCGGGAGCGAAGACCATCCATGGGTGGGTAATCAAATAGTTTCTGCCATCCGCGATCATGTTGCCCCATGATGGGATCGGGGGTTGAACGCCGAGGCTAAGAAAACTCAGAGAAGCTTCTGTCAGGATCGTCCAGCCGAACTGCTGGCTGATCAGAATGATCAACTGGGTTGTCACATTCGGAAATATCTGGGAGAACATGATATGCCATTTGGAAGCGCCTAACGCCTGGGATGCTTTCACGAACTCGACATTCCGCACCACCATCACATTATTGCGCGTCAGCTTGCAATATTGCACCCAGCTTGTGATCACAAGCACGATGATCAAATTGAAAATATTCGGGCCAAGAATCGCCATCACAGCAATTGCCAGCACAAGATTGGGGATTGCCATCATGATTTCGCAGAACCGCATGATCAGGATGTCAACGATGCCACCAAAATAGCCTGAAATCGCGCCCAGGATCGTCCCGATCAGTGCAGAAAGCGAGACAACCGAAGCCGCAATGAACAGTGAATATCTTGATCCCAGCAGCAATCTGGAAAAAATATCGCGCCCCAGATCATCTGTGCCAAAAATATGTCCATTCAACCCGCGTGCGAAATATTCGGGCGGAAGCAGCCGCTCCCGCAATGAGTTCGTGATCGGGTTATATTTGACAATAACTGGAGAGAAGAGCGACAGCAAAATTATGATCAGGGCTGTAACGGCGCCAACCATAAAGAACTTACTCCGAAGCATTCTTGAAAAAACAATCTTTTTATCCATAAGTTCTCCCCATTATTGAAGCGTGATTCTCGGGTCGATAAACGAGTTCAAGATATCAACCAGCATGTTGACAATGGCGAACAGCGCAGCGGACACCAGCAGACACGACTGAACCAACGGATAGTCACGGGTGCCGACCGCTTGAAAAATGAGCTGTCCAAACCCCGGCCAAGCGAAAATTGTCTCAACGACGACCGCGCCAGCCAGATAAGTGCCGATCTGCATGCCGACGATTGTGACAATCGGGATAAGCGCGTTTTTGAAGGCGTACTTGGTGTAAACCATAAACTTGCTGATCCCCTTGGCATAAGTGGCTGTGATGTAGTCCTCTTTCAGCACGTCAATCATGCCCGAACGTCCCATGCGAGTGACCTGTGCGGCAACCGGATATCCGAGCGTAATTGCAGGCAGGACATAATGTTTCGCCGTCCCATACCCCATCGATGGAAAGAGATTGAGCTTGACCGAGAAGATATAGATCACCAGAATCCCCATCCAAACCGTCGACATCGATTGTCCCAGCAGTGCAAACATGGTGGCGAGAAAATCGACCAGCGTTCCTTGGCGTGATCCAGCGATAATTCCGAGCGGAATACTGATGATTAAGCAAACGACCATCGTCACGATCGTCAGTTTAAAAGTGGCTGGCAGACGCTGGAAAATCAGGTCTCGGACTGGAATTTTGTAGATAATTGAAGTCCCTAAATCTCCTTTGAGCACACCGCTGATATATTTCCAGTACTGTACATAAAGGGGTTGATCCAGACCGAGTTTAACTTCCATCGCCTTGATCGCTTCCTCTGGTGCTCCATCAGGAAGGATCAGCATCGCCGGATTTCCTGGTGCAATTCGAATTAATGCAAAGGCAATAATCGAAACAAATATCAGGATAATAAATGTCATCCCCAATCGTTTTAAGACAAACCTTAATAAATTTGACATGGCCGCCCCTGGATAATTGAAGCTGGCTGGAAAGTATTTCCAGCCAGCTTCCTATAGATTTTGTACTCTACTTGACTAATGTCGGATCCCAGTTTACATATCTTGAATTAATGAAGCCATCCTTGTATAACTGCAGCCCGGTCACACCAAAGTTGATTGGATACAGCGCCTGCATCTGATCGGTTGCGATCTGCGGAGCAAATGTCTCCCGCATGCGGGCATTGACCTGCTTCAGGAATTCTTCGCGGTCAGCTGATTCAATCGCCTTATTGGATTTCTCGATCAGATCCATCATCACGTCATCTTTGTAGTTGGAATGATGGTTGTCGCTCAAAATCCGCTGGTTGACGTGGGCATATGGATCGCCGCTGACATAGTTGTTTGAGGCAAGGAACGCGTCATAGGTTCCTTCCTTGCGGATGTTATTCAGCGCTGAAACTTCAACTGGTTCGATCTTTGCATTGAAGCCAGCCTGAGCCAACATGTCCTGAATCGCTGTCAGCAGCTGTTTCCCCATCGGAATACCGGTGTGGGTATAGATTGTGAATGCCTTGCCGTCGTATCCAGCTTCAGCTAACAGGGTTTTCGCTTTTTCAACATCAAATTCATACGGCGGAATGTCAGGATTGAAACCGAGTGACCCTTCCGGGAAAATGCCGGTCGGCACGGAGCCGGCACCGAGGACGTAATCCACCAGCGCCTGGCGATCGATTGCCAATGAGAATGCTTCTCTGACTCTCTCATCTTCGAAAATTGAACCTTCGCGGCACTGGAACTGGATGTAGTGGAAAATTCCGATGTCTACCGGAACCATCTCGGTCACATTTTCGGTGCCTTTGTACATGGAAAGCATATCGCGCGCGACGCCGCCAGTTGAGAGGTAAGCGTCAATGTCGCCGGAGAGCTGGCCGTTGATCGCGGTTGAGGGCTCCAGAATGTGGCGCAGATACAAATCTTCCAGATCTGTCTCATATGTATCCCATGAATCCGTGAATTTCTGGAAATGAGTGTACTGTCCATCAACCCATTCAACCAACATCCAGGGACCGGTTCCGACTGCTTTTTGTTCAGTCCAGAGTTTTTCGCCTTCGGCTGCCCATGCTTCGTCCGGAATGATCCAGGTGTTGGAGAAAGCGTATTCTGCCGGGCCAAAAGGTTCGGTGAGAACGACTTCAGCTGTGTATTTGTCGATTGCCTTGACGGATGCAAGGAACGGCCAATAGGTCAGCGAGCAGGTGAGTTCCGGATGATCGATCAAGCGCTGGAAAGTTGCAACAACGTCAGCAGAATCGAATTCTTCGCCGTTCTGGAATTTGACGCCTTCGCGCAGTTTGAACGTCCAGGTCAAACCATCTTCTGATTTATCCCACTCCAATGCCAGTCCAGGGAAATAATTTCCCTCATGGTCTGTTGCAATAAGGGTGTCATACATCATCCAGCAGGCAGTGAAGACCGGGAAGTTGAAAATGTCATGCGGGTCCAGTTTGGTGATGTTTTCGGAAAGCGCAAGATTGATCACAGTTTTCTTCGGACCAGCTGCTGCAGCGGGTGCGGCCTCTTCGGCGGGTGCGGCTTCTTCAGCTGCAGGAGCGGCTTCCTCTGCCGCTGGCGCTGCTTCTTCAACCGCTTCTGCCGGTGCTTCGGTCGGAGGCACAGGTGTGCTGGTCGGTTTTGCAGTGCAGGCAATAAACAACATGGAAATTACAAGAACGAGAACGATAAATTTCAAAGTTTTTTTCATCTTACCCTCTTAATTTTTGATTGAAAATTTCTATACGAATTAGCACTTAATTGTCATAAATAAGAATTCAGCGAAATTTCCTCCTTGTTTTTCTGAATGTGTCTCTCACCAGTGCAGCTTTCCTGATCAGCAAGAGTAATTATTGACGATGACAAATTGTTCTGCCGAACCATAAGTTTAATGAAAAACAATATTGTTCTGACAAAGAAAACGAAAGTTTTTCAGATCTAAGGATTTTTCGAACAATAGATCTGGTCCCTAATTCCTACGCTCATGAAGCCTATAGCAATGCTTTATTATCGATTGTTTCAGTTAAATAAAATTGTTCTTCTTTAATCGCAAAATAATTGTTTTACATTGGCGTCTATTATAAAATCTGGCAGCCAATCTGTCAACAAATTTGAAAGAAATGGTTCGAAATCGAGAGGTTGTCCAGTCAACTCATGCAATAATTTTACCTAAATAAAGTGATTGGTCAATGTTCCTAGCTTCTCAATTGTCACTGAAACCGAGTCCCCCGCTTTCAGCCAATTTCTCTCCCCTTCAGGATATCCCATCACCACCCCCTCAGGCGTCCCGCTGAAAATCAGATCCCCCGGTTTGAGCGTCATGAATTGGGAAGCATAGCTGATGATCTCCGCGCAGTTGAACATCATCTTACTGGTATTGGAATGCTGTTTAATCTCGTCATTCACCCGGCATTCGATTTCCAATGCATCCGAATTGATCGACTCTCCGACCGTGATACAAGGTCCGACCGGTGCAAAACCGTCACAGGTTTTTCCCAGCAGCCATTGCCCGGTACGCAGCTGCAAGTCACGCGCACTGACGTCATTACCGAGTGTATAGCCAAACACATAGTCGAGAGCTTCTTCTGGAAAAATATTTTTTCCAGTTTTCCCGATCACAATCACCAGCTCCGCCTCATAATCGAACATATATGCGGACGCCGGCAGGTTGATCGGATGATTGTGCCCGGTCAGCGCATTATTAAATTTACTGAACAGAACCGGATAATCCGGAATTTTCATTTCCACTTCTTTGCTGTGGCTGATGTAATTCAATCCGACACACAAAATTTTTTCCGGATTGGCAACGCAGGGCGCATATTGGATTTCAGCTTCCGGTAGAAACCGGTCAGCTTTCTTGCTCAACTCCGCCAGCTTTTCCAATCCCGCTGCTCCGCTGCTAAAAAGCGCGTCCATCGATGCAGGCAGACCTTCGACGGTTTGGGCTGCAGCTGTGACGTCAATAATTCCCTCATCGGTGTAAATTCCCAAATGCCGATCTGATCCGACCATAAAGTTTAATACTTTCATTTTTATCGGGCTCCTTGTCAAATGTTGTTAGAATTATTTTGGACAATTTTCAATTAATTCTATCCCAGCAGCGCCGGGCGTCAATCGCTCGTTAAAAATTTGTTAATAAATCATGCTGCCGCAGAGGCGCGGTTTATACTACTCAAAAGAAATTATACGAACTGCAGAAAACGCAGTTTTTAATCAGGAGAGACTATGGCAAAACACATTGGAATCATCATCGGCAGTCTGCGAAAAGACTCATTCAATCGAAAACTTGCGCAAAATATTCAAAAACTGATCACTGGAGATGCAGAGGCATCGATCATCGAGATCGGCGGTCTGGAACTCTATAATCAGGATTACGATGATTTTGATCAGGCGCCCCAATCTTACAAAGCGTTCCGGAAAACCATGCAGTCAGTTGATGCGGTTATTTTCATCACACCGGAATACAACCGCTCAATCCCGGCAGTGATCAAAAATGCGCTGGATGTCGGGTCGCGACCCTATGGAAAGAGCGTTTGGGATGGTAAACCTGCTCTGGTGATTAGCTCTTCACCGGGAGCATTCGGCGGATTCGGCGCGAATCATCAGCTGCGCCAAAGTCTGGTTTTCCTCAACATGCCGACTGTCCAGCAGCCTGAAATGTATCTGCACCACGTCAATGAGTGTTTTGACGCCGAAGGAAATATCGTCAATCAAGATATCTTGAAAATGTTGAAAACTGCAGCCGACGCCCTGCAAAAGATGCTCGGCTGATCTGGTATACTGAAATCAAACGTCTGGACAAGTCCTGACGAATAATAAAACACTGGAGGTCATCATGACAGACTTCATAAAAGCAGGAGATACAGCGCCTGAATTTACGCTGAAAGATCAAAATGGCGAACAGGTCTCTTTGAGCAGTTTCAAAGGGAAGAAAGTGCTGCTTTCTTGGCACCCGCTGGCTTGGACATCGGTCTGCACCGATCAGATGCGGGCACTGGAACGCGAATATGACAAGTTCGAAAAGGCTAACACAGTCGTCCTGGGCATCAGCGTTGACCCTGAGCCATCCAAAAGCGCTTGGGCAAAATTCCTCTGCCTGAAAAAGCTCCGAATATTATCTGACTTTTCACCGCTTGGGAAAATGTCAGCCGCCTACGGCAATTTTATTGACAAGCTCGGTTTTTCCGGCCGTGCAAATGTTCTGATCGATGAAAACGGAAAAGTGATTTGGGCAAAAGTTTACGATATTCCGCAATTGCCCGACATCGAAGAAGTCCTGAAACAAGTAAACGCCTGATTTTTACTTCCCATTAAACCAGAGTGCCGGCAGTTTTAGCCGGCACTCCTCTTTTTAAGAGTTTTATTCAAAGACGTTTCCTGGTATTAGAATTCAACTATGAACGAAAACAGTAAAGTCAGCCTCTTTCTTTCCAGATTGGTTTTCCAAAAACTTCTGAGCCTGCTGTTTTATTTGATCGGCGCTGGCTGGCTGCTCTCACGCAGGGCTGCGTGGTACTTTGGTTTTTACATCGTCTTTTCGGTTATTTCCGGTTTCTATCTCGCCCTTCGTTCTTCGGCAATGCTGGCTGAACGAAACAAAACACTGACTGATTCTCCGCTCTGGGACAAAATCCTGCTGGGTACCTTTTGGCTGCTGAACTATTTCATTGTCTACTTGATCGCTGGCATTGAAACAGCGGCTGAACCAGCGCTAAATGCCATTTTCTGGCTCGGTCTTGCATTGGGCTTCATCAGCGGGCTGATCACGATCGCTTCCATGCGGGCAAACACTTTCTTTGAGTCGACTGCCAGGCTGCAAACCGATCGAGAGCAAACCGTCTGCCAGAGCGGACCTTATGCTGTCGTGCGCCACCCCGGTTATGCCGCTGTGCTGCTGAACTGCCTCTCGCTTGCCTTGGTTTTTCAGACGAATGGGGTGATGATTTGCGCAGGAATCATCGCAGCGATTATTGCCCTGCGAACTCAACTCGAAGACAGGATGCTTCAATCTGACCTCGCCGGCTATCGGGCGTATGCAGAGCAGGTCAGATTCCGGCTAGTCCCTTTCATCTGGTGACCGATCAGACAGCCTTATCTGAATTGATCTGTGCCATCATCCCGATCTCATTTTCTGGTCACTTTTACATTCTGTTTTATAATGAGTGAGCCTTTGTGCAAAAAAGTCAAACTGCACTTTTTATGTACAAAAATTACGTGTGTTTATCTCAAATAGGAAGAAAGAGTAATAAAAATGAGCCTATATGAAATTAATTGGGGAATCAGCCCATTGATGATCTTCGCAAAGCCAGTCATGAGCCTTGAAGACCATCGTCAGGCTATTCTAAACTGTCTTGAAATGGAAGCGTATCACACCATGGAGACCATTTTGCCGGATGACGAACGCGTTCGGAAAGAACTCGTCGATGCGATCAATGCTTCCGGCAAGGAAGTCATCTACAATTTCCCGCTTGATTTTCAATTTCCAGAGACCAGCCCTTGCAGCCTGTCTCCTGAACCGCTGGAAAAGGCGATCGCGCTGGCAAAGCGCCATCTCGAATATGCCAGCAAGCTTGACAACTGCAAAATCGTTGCGTTCACCAGCGGCCCTGATTGTGATGTGACTGATCGGGATACAGCCAAAAACAATTTCAAAACCTATTGCCGCTTCCTATCGGAATCAGGACGAGCCCAGGGTGTCTCATTTGCACTTGAGCCGGTGGAACGCAACAAGTTTAAAAAGCTGCTGCTGGGTCCTACGTCGGAAACCTGCGCATTCATCGCTGAGCTCCAAGCTGAAGGCTGTGATAATATTTCCAGCCTGATCGATGTTTCACACCTCATTTTCCTCAATGAAACTTTTGAAGAGGCATTCAACGCTTCGAATGCAGTCGGCATCGCGGATATCCATGTCGCAAATATGATCGAAACCGAAACATCGGTCTTTTACGGCCATCGCCATCCGGGACTGGGTGAGGAAGGCGGACCAGTCAATTACGATTATCTGGTCAACATGTTTATGACGCTGATCCGCGGCGGATATATCCACCCAGATCGCAGACCGCACCTCTCGCTTGAAACAATTCCGTACCGCGGAATTTCTTCTGAGACCTCCGCAAAGTTCTCAATCGAATTGATGCAAGCCTGTTTGGATGACGCTGCAGAAAAACTTTCGAACAATTAATAGATATAATGACCTGCGCTTCTCTGATGATTCGATTGATCAGAGAAGCGTTTTTTTATCCTGTAATGATTAGCTGGATTCAATTTGATCAGGCAGCGGACTGCACATTCTGACCGCTTGCTGCCTGGGCTGCCATCATTTTTGCAGTGTATTCTACCGATCCCTGAATTTCATTTTTATTTGGATGGCTCATGCCAAAAAACAGAAATCCGCCTCTGCAGGTAAATTCTTCCGGGTCAACCGTTATTCCTTTTTCTGTCAAAACATCCCGGACATCATTTTGAAATGTTTTGCCTATCAGGGAGGAAGTGATCAGATAGACCTTCCCAACGGTTCGTTCGTCAAGTTGGTTAACGAAATTCATCATCTCAGGCGCAGCCTTTCCGGCATAAATACCGCTAACGATAAAAAGGGAATCGACCGGTTCGAGAACCTGGTTTTTCGCGATATCAACAATTGGAAGTCCCAATGCATCCCCAATTCCCCGAGCAATCTTTCTCGAATGACCTGTTTTTGAATAATACGCCACAGTGGCTTTCATGTTTCTCTCCTTGAATTCCTGAATTACATAATATACGAAATTTTTCGAGAATAATTGTATGGGGAATGCTTTTCATTTGATCCTTTTCAGTCAGAACGTCCTAGTTTTTACCAAAGATTTACAAAGCTGATTGAATTTTTTCTTGAGTGATTTGTTTCCTCTTTCCAGCCTTTTATGTTTTATAATCGGGGGGAAGGAGAAATGATTTATGAAAAACCTCATCTATTGGGCTCCGCGTGTCGGTTCATTTGTATTCGCCATTTTTCTCTTCGCTCTCTCATTCACGCAGCGCTGGTATCAGCCGGACGTTGACCTTTTGACAAACCTCAAGGCAATGGTTCAGAGCAACACAGGCGCTATTGCAATCCTCCTGATCTTACTGCTCGGCTGGCGGCGTGAGCATGTCGGCGCTGTTTTCATGATTCTGTTTGCCCTGGTCTATTCCGCTTTCAACATGAATGAAAAGACCGGCAGCACCCTAAAGCTGCTGCTCAATCAATTGCCCGTCCTAGCGCCCGCATTTATTATCGGCATTTTATTCTTTTTCGCCTATGCGCACAGAATGCACACATCCGAACAGGATCAAGATCAGAAATAAGTGATCCAAATCCGCAGCTGGCAGGCAAAGCAAGAATGATTCAGCGGCTTTTCCCAGCTCATTTGACTTTTAAAAACGTCTGCCCATGATTGAATTTCCTGATTATCAGAACTGTTTGGTGAACCTGTCGAGTTCAATCCTTCAAGAATTCGGCGTTAACTGCGCACATTCCGGGTTACAAATTCTCGACCAGACCTTTTCTGCCCGCCGTTATCAGAATGTTGTCTTGTTCGTCATCGACGGCATGGGTGTCAAAGCACTGCAAGACCACCTGCCGCCGGCTGCTTTTCTGAATCAACAGATGGCGCAGACAATTTCATCCGTGTTCCCGCCCACCACAACCGCCGCGACAACTTCTCTGCTGAGCGGCAAGACGCCGGCAGAACATGGCTGGCTTGGCTGGGATTTATTTTTTCCTGAACTGCAGCAAATCGTCGTTCCATTTCTTAATACTGTCAAAGACAGCACAGTTCCAGCGTCAGTTTCGAACGCTGCCGGCACATTTCTGCCTTATACCGACATTTTGACCCAAATTCAGCGTACCAGCACGGCAGAAGCCTATCTGCTGTCCCAATTTGCGAATCCGCCAATCCGGACACTTGACGAGATCCTTGAGAAAATTGCGATTCTAACCGGGCATGGCGGACGAAAGTTCATTTACGCTTACTGGAATGAACCGGATGCGACGATGCACACGGAAGGGTGCCGCACACCAGCGGTTCGCGATATCCTGCTGGATCTCAATCAGCGCATTGAAAAGCTCAGCATGAAACTGAATGACACGCTGCTGATCCTCACAGCCGACCATGGTCATATCAACATCACGAACCGGGTGATTGCCGACTATCCGGAACTGGCAAAAATGCTGGCAATGCCCACATCGATCGAACCGAGAGCAGTCTCTTTTCATCTTAAACGAGAGTTTCGGGAGCAGTTTCCCGCGGTATTCAACCAGTATTTTGGCGAAGATTTCCTCTTGTTCTCACACGATGAAGTCTTCGAAAAGCAGCTCTTCGGCACAGGAAAGGTCAACCTGCACACGCGCGGTTCACTCGGAGATTTTCTGGCAGCCGCCGTAAAAGATACAGCGCTGGTTTACAGTGACAGATCCCGCCAGTTCAAATCGCACCATGCCGGTTTGACCACGGATGAAATGCGCGTTCCGCTAATTCTCGCGGCATTGGAATGAAAAAACCAGCAATTGTAATGATTTCTCACACGACTTTCTAAACAGGTTTAATATCAGTGCTTATGAAATCGATTAGACTATTTTCGTCGTCCAGTAAAGACGAAAAATAACACTCTTCTCTCAGAAAAGAAATAAATGACATTCGCTATAATTTTGTTCATAATTACATATATTTGCCTGCTTGTTTTTTCTCGATACAGATCGCAAATCGCGCTCGCTTCCGCTCTCATTTTCATTCTTTCCGGCACGATCAGCCCGGCAAAAGCCCTCGCCAGCATCGATTGGAATGTGCTGATGATGATTGCGGGGACGATGGGCACTGTTTATCTCTTCACTGAATCGAACATGCCCGAACTGATGGCAAACAAGATATTGGAAAAGATGCCCAGCGTCAAATGGGCGATCGTTGCACTGGTCATGTTTGCTGGAATCATCTCAGCGTTTGTGGACAACGTGGCAACAGTCGTGATGATTGCTCCGATTGGGCTGACGGTTGCAAAGAAATTGAAAATCTCACCAATCCCCATCGTCGTCGGCATTGCGGTTGCTTCAAACCTGCAAGGTGCCGCAACCATGGTCGGCGACACGACCGCCATCATGCTGGCGGGGAAGGCGAAAATGGATTTTCTTGATTTTTTCTTTTATCAAGGAAAACCGAGCATCTTCTGGGTCGTTCAAATTGGCGCTGTGGTTGCCGGTCTGATTCTGCTCTGGATTTTCCGAGACCAAAACCAGAAAATAGACAAGGTAGCGACAGTGGAAGTGACAGATTACGTGCCCACCTACCTGCTGGCAGGCACAATCATTCTGCTGATCTTCGCTTCATTTGTCCATGAAAAACCTGAAATTACCAATGGGGTCATCTGCATGACGATGATGCTGATCGGCATCCTCTACGAGAGCCTATCAAAACATGATCCCAAGAAGGAATTCATCAACACAATTCAGTCCATTGACTATCTGACACTGCTCTTGCTTGGCAGCTTATTCGTGGTCATAGCTGCGATTGAAGAAGTAGGCGTAATTGAAGCAATCGTCAATCTGATCGTGAAGCATTCAGGACACAGCCTCTTTGCAATTTATTCCACGGTTCTCTGGGGATCGACCCTGATTTCGGCATTCGTGGACAACATTCCCTATGTTGCAGCCATGCTGCCGGTTGTCGCCGGAATTTCTTCTTATATGCAGATTGATCCGACCATCCTTTATTTTGGGCTACTCTCCGGCGCAACACTGGGTGGGAATATCCTGCCAATCGGCTCGTCCGCTGGCATTGCAGCGATTGGCATCCTGCGAAAAAGCGGCAACGAACCGTCAACGAAAGATTTCATGCGGATCAGCGTGCCCTGCGCCCTGAGCGCGGTGACTGCCGCTTACATCGTGATCTGGCTGATTTGGAGTTGATGAAGCTGACTTAACACTTATTATTGCATTAGATACGAATGATAAGGCGTTCTTAAAAATTCGTTGCCGGCTGTAAATTTAATAAATAATTCAAAATTTCCAAGAACAAAAAAAGAGAAAATGCAGGTCATTTTCTCTTTTTTATTTGGATTCAGTTTCTGATTCGGTCAGCGCGGACGTTCAACCCGTTCTTCCAGCTGGCTGAATTTCCATGAGATGATGATGCCGATGATCAGCAGCACAACACAGAAGATCAGTGAACTGATGAAAGACAGTCCGCTGGCAGCCAGCGCATCCTTCGAAAACGCTGGAAAAACAACCACCGGGAAAATTACCAGCGAAGACCCGATGATCGTGCCCAAAATAAAGTGATAGACACTTGCGTAATACCGGTCGAACAGCCAGGTCATCAACTTTGCGAAAATCAGGATGCAAAGCCCTGCCCCGATCACCAGCGGAATCACCACTGCGAAGTCCAAGTTTTTGATGCCATTCGCCATTTTGTCATAAAGCCCTAAATAAATCAGGAAATTCGAGGGTGAAAGACCCGGAACGATAAAGCCAAGTCCGACAATTGCACCGCTCGCGAGCCAGACCGGTATGCTGGGCGTGACATTTGTCAGTACGACTTCTCCTTTTAATAGGACCAGGAAAAGCGCAATCGCCGTGACAGCCATGATGACAAGGTGTTTTCCGCTGCGTCCTTTCAAGCCCGCTGTTCGATAGAGAGAAGGGAAAGTACCCAGCACAAATCCAATAAACAGACAGACAAATTGGGCTTCATACTTTCCAAACGCCTTGGCAACAACCGCGGAAAATAGAACGATTCCTGCGCCGACACCTAAAACAATCGGCAGAAAATATTTGAAATTCTTGACAAAATCTTTGCGTAAATCAGCTAAAAACCGAATAAGCGGATCATAGATGCCGAAGATCACAGCCAGAACCCCGCCTGAAAGACCCGGTAAAATCGCACCGATCCCGACAATAGCACCTTTTACAAACCGAATAAACCAATCCATCCGTACCTCCAAATTTCTTTACTTCAAATGCGTAGGAATTGTAACAAACTAAACCGCAAAAAATAATGTTGAAGCCATTCTGATGCGCTCTTCAGGCTGCTCAGCCGCACTGGAAGACATTTTCAGCTTTGGTTGAAAAGCCCGCGAAAGATAACAAATAAGGATCTCGTCAACCCCAATTTGTTATCCAGCATTTTTAGCATGTCAGCATTAATCCAGCTGCTTCAGCCTCTTCTCAGTCTGGTCAATAAATGTTTCCAGAACTTTTACCCGCGCATAGAATTTGTCGTTGCCCTCAACCAGAATCCACGGTGCAGATTGGGTTGAGGTGCGATCAATCATCTCATTCATCGCCTCTATATACGAATCCCATTTATCGCGGTTGCGCCAGTCCTCATCTGTCAGCTTGTATGGCTTATCCTGTTGCCGGGCTTCAAATCGCTTTAATTGCTCAGCGCTGTCAATGAACAGGAAATATTTCAAAACCAGCATGCGGTTATTGAACAAATCCTGCTCCATGGCATTAATCTCGGCAAATGCCCGTTCCCATTCATCCGGTCGTGCGAATCCTTCAACGCGTTCAACCATCACCCGCCCATACCAGGAGCGATCAAAAATTGCCATGCGCCCTCTGGCAGGGAAGTTGTTGTAAAACCGCCATAAATAATGATGCTCTTTCTCCGGATCGGAAGGAGCGGAAGTCGGATTGACTTCATACAGGCGCGGGTCCATTCGGCGTGTCAGCCGCTGAATTGCTCCGCCTTTGCCCGCAGCATCCATCCCTTCAAAAACGATCAGGCTCGAAATTCCTTTGGTGTACAGCTCAAACAGCAATTCGCTGGCTTTTTTTTGCAGCGGTTCAATTTGGTCATCGTATTTCTTCTCAGAAAGCGTCAAATCCCCGCGCAAATTCTGTAGCAAGGTTGTCTTTTTGTTATAAGTTCGGACGTTTTTAGGAGGATCTTTTTTCTGGCTCAGTTCATGCTGAATCTCAGCGATCGTCAAGCTGAGAATTTCTCTGGCAGCCTCTTTCCGGTCTTCAGCAGACACGATCCGCCAAGGGGAAAATTCGAAATTCGTCCGCTCCAGAATCAGGTTGAAATGCTTTTTGTATTCATCGTAGTTGCGGTTCTGATTCAGGTCATGTTTTGAGATCAGGAACTCGCGGTTTTCATCCTTCTGCAATGCTTCAATCCGTTCTTTCTGGGTTTTCTCACTGATGTTTAGGAAGAATTTCAGGATCAGCATGCCGTCATCCCGCAGCATCTTTTCAACCATTTCCAGCGAATCGATCTCATGATTGATATCGGCTTTTTTCATTTTTGGATCATTGAAAATCCGAAAATAAAAGCTTCGGTCAAACAGAGCAAAGTCTCCCCGCGCCGGAATATGCCGCCAGAATCGCCAGCTGTAAGGGATTTTTTGCTCTTCGCAGTCATCCTCTCCAAAGACACGCACCTTGAAGTATTTGGTGTCCAGTTCGCGCACCAGCTGATTGATCACATACCCCTTGCCTGCGGATTCCCAGCCGTCCACAATGATCAGAACAGGCATATTTTCGCTAATACATTCGCGCTGGACTTCACCTAATTGCTCAGCCAGGTCGCTGAGCGATATTTCCTCTTCTTTTTTGCCTCGTTTTGACACATCAGCCTGATCATTATTTAGCATAACATCCTCCCGCAGCCGGTTAAAAATCGTTTTTAGCAATTATACTCATTGACAGGCATGCCGGACGGCACAAGCTGCCCCCTGAAGAGATTTTTCAGGGCAGTATATCAAGTTTGTTTGCCCGAGCGAGTGAATTTATTGCTAGCGAATCTGATTGAGGGATGATCATTTTATGGAACAGTCGTTCATCGAAAGAAACGAAAAAAAGATAAAAGTTTTTTTGAATATTATCCAGTGGGTTTTTCTCGCCGGACTGGTTGTGTTCGTCTTTTACGGCATTCGCATTGGCATTTTCACATCAGAAGAGAAGCTGACCAACTGGATTTCCGGATTTGGCATTTGGGCGCCGCTCATTTTGACTTTATACACTGCGCTGCAGGTATTTATCCCGATGCTGCCAGGCGGATCAGTGCTGGTGATCAGCCCAATCCTATTCGGTCCCATCCGTGGATTTCTTTTCAGTTATACAGGAATTATTCTTGGATCGGTGATCGCTTTCTGGATCGCTAAACGATATGGTCCGCTGATCATGAGCTATATTCTCAACGAAAAAAATCAAAAATATTTTGACCAAATCATGAACAGCAGGAATTTCGCCCGCACTTTTGCACTCATGATCCTGCTCCCCGGCCCGCCGGATGATTACATCACCTACCTGGCTGGCTCGACCAATATGTCATTTGGAACCTTTATCTCGATCATCCTGCCATGCAAGGTTCCGCTGCTGCTGGTTTACAGCTATGGTATCAGTTCAGTCTTCAAGCTCATTCTTCAGCTTGCCGGATAATTAACTCCGGTATTCTTCCGATTCGAAGCTTATATATTAATAAATCTTAATAATAAATATTTTTTTATTGAGTAAAATAGCTAAAGAATTATCAAAAACGGAGAATCTCCCGCGATCTCTTTTTATTTACCCTACCCAAATTACTTGTCTAGATTATAATGAAGCAAATAAATTTAACAATTTATTACAATTCCCTAAAGGAGATCATATATGAAAAGATTTGTCGTTGTTATTTTAGCTTTATTTGTACTTTTGACACTCTCCACCGTTGTCATGGCGCAAGATGCGCCGCTCTTCATTGCTATTAACAAAAGCGCCGATCAGCAGTACTTCATTGACCTGCAGACAGCTTTCATTGCAAAAATCGAAGAATTAGGCGGATCAGCCAAAAAATTTGACGCCAAACTCGATCCGGGTCTGGGTGTCTCATTGATTGATGATGCCATTTCAGCCGGCGCAAAAGGTATTTCCATTACGGTTCCGGATCAGACAATCGGCCCAGCCATCGCAAAAGCAGCCCGCGATGCAGGCGTAGTCCTGATTGCAACCGATGACAGCATCCTTGACGAAAACGGCGATCCCGTCCCATTTGTCGGCTTTGACGGCAAGGACATGGGTAAAAAGGTCGGTGAAGCAACTGTCAAACTGCTGGAAGAAGCCGGCTGGCTGAAAGACGCTGACAAGAAAGTCGGCGTTCTGACCGCTGAAATCGAAACTTTATCAGTCATTGTTGACCGCACGGATGCAGAGAAAGAAGCCATCCGCACCACTGGCATTCCTGAAGAACAGATTTTCTCAGTTCCTTACACTGGTGAAACGCTGAACGCACAGGACGCCGCGAGCCCGATCATCACTGCCAATCCTGACATCACCCACTGGGTCGTTTTCGGTGGAAACGATGAAGGCGTTCTCGGTGTCATCAACGCACTGGCAACCGCCGGCGTTGACACAGACAACATCATTGGTGTCGGTCTGGGCGCTTACGAAGCCTGCAAGCCGTGGGCAGCAGATCAGCCGAGCGGTTTCAAAGCTGCGCTGTTTATCTCAGGGCTGGATGTTGGTTCAAAAGCAGCAGAAGTTCTCTATGATGCAGTCGTGAACGGCATTGTGCCGCCAGAAAAATCGATCGCAAACACCTCAATCGTGACTCCGGATAACTATCTGGAACTGATGGATGAAATTTCGATCGCCAATTGCGGTAAATAAGGTCTAATCAAATACCGGAGCAGGGAGATTATCCTGCTCCGGTATTGCTAGAATATAAAAACACTCACAATAGGAAAAGATGAACAATTCAGAGAGCACATCCAGCGAAATCGATCCATCTGTCCTTCCAAGCAATGAAAAAAATCAGCCAATTCCGGGAACGCTGCTGATTCACAAGATCAGTAAAGCATTCCCTAACGTTCAGGCTTTGAACAGCGTGTCGCTCGATATTCGCCCAGGTGAAGTCCTGGCTTTTGTCGGAGAAAATGGGGCGGGGAAATCCACCTTGCTGAAAATCATCAATGGTGATTATCAGCCGGATTCCGGCATCATGGCAATTGATGGTGAAAGATTGTCGTTTGCCAACCCTTTTGAAGCGCACAAGGCCGGAATGAGAGTTATTTATCAGGAACCTGAAATTGTCCCTGGAGTTGACGTCGCAGAAAACATCTGGGTCGGTGAACTGCCGAAGAAATTTGGTTTTGTCGACCGCGCCCGGCTCTATCAGGAAGTTCAGGACAGCCTGGCAGAATTTGGCTTTGACACATTATTGGATCCCCACACGATGGGAGACAAACTATCCGCAGCCCAAAAGCAGGTGGTTGAAATTATGCGGGCATTAAAATCAGGCGTGCGGGTTCTGGCGCTTGATGAGCCGACCTCATCGCTGACGGACGAGGAAGTTGATCAGCTGTTCAAACTCGTGCGCAGGCTGCGGGACGAGGGCATGGCAATCATCTATGTCTCACACCGGATCAAAGAGATTCTGCAAATCTGCGACCGGGTTGCGGTGCTGCGGGACGGCGAACTGATCGGCGTTTATCCAGCCAGCGACCTGACAGAAGTCGAGATCGTTCACCTGATGGTCGGACGCGACATGTCAGAAATTTTCACTCGGAAACCGGCGATTCAGGATCACGAAGTTTTGCGAGTCGAGAACCTCAACAGCCGCTGGCATGATGACATTAATTTTCACATTAATGCAGGTGAAGTGGTTGGCTTTGCCGGTCTGGTCGGCGCTGGCAGAACAGAGCTGGCAAAAGTGATCTTTGGCGCTCTTGATAAAGACAGCGGCACGGTCATTCTTGACGGCGAAGAAGTTCGGATCAACAATCCCAAAAGTGCGATTGCCAAAGGCATCGGATTCACACCTGAGGATCGGAAACGGGAAGGACTGTTCCTCATTCGAGCCGTCCTTGAAAACGCATCGGTCGTTATCGTGCGGCAGCTGACCAAATTAGGGTTTGTCAATCGGAAAAAAGAAGTGGAAATCGCCACGTCTTTCGTCGAAAAACTTGAGGTTAAAACGCCCTCCCTGAGGCAGGAAATCGGAAAACTTTCCGGCGGCAATCAGCAGAAAGTC
>DHPK01000015.1:26195-26965 GCA_002407845.1 Leptolinea sp. UBA5366
TCCGGCGGCAATCAGCAGAAAGTCGTCCTCGCACGCTGGCTGGCAGCGAAGCCGAAAGTGCTGATTCTGGATGAACCTACTAGGGGAATCGACGTTGGCGCAAAAGCTGAAATTTACCGGCTGATCGATGAGCTGGCTAATGAAGGATTCGGAATCATGTTCATCAGCTCTGAGTTACCGGAAATTTTGCAATTATCCGACCGAATTTATGTCATGCAAAATGGCCGCATCACCGGTGAAATAAACGGCGCGGATGCAACAGAAGAATCAATCCTTGAATTAGCAATGGCAGACGAACTGCAACCCGAATCTCATTAACTGACAAAGGAAATCATCAGATGACAATCAAAGCTCAAACCCAGTCGAGAACCGCTTCCCAAAAGAACATCTTTCGGCGCTTTTTAGATTTTTTAGGGACAGATAACCTTTCCTTACTCTTCGCATTATTTCTCCTAATATTCTTCATCACAGTCGCCAGTAGTTGGGTCGGGCTGACTGGCGGATCAAAATTCTTCACCTGGCAAAACCTGATGAACAGCCTTGCGCAGGCAATCGTGATCGTTGGTTTGCTGGCAATGGGCGAGACAGTCGTTGCAATTGCCGGCGCGATGGACATCTCAATCGGATCAATCGCTTCGTGCGGATCGGTCGTTGCTGCATCGGCGCTGGTCGGAACCGGAGCAATCGGCAAATTGGGCATTTTCCCGCAAAACAACACCTTCATGGCAATCGTCGCCGGGATCATGATCGGCATGGTCGGCGGATTGATC
>DHPK01000015.1:27080-27528 GCA_002407845.1 Leptolinea sp. UBA5366
ATCGGCATGGTCGGCGGATTGATCAATGGCGTGATCGTCACCAAACTGCACGTCAACGCGACTGTTGCAACGCTCGGTACGATGGCAGCCTTCGCCGGCTCCGCCTTCCTGCTTGCCCCCGATGGCAAACCCATTGGCGTCATCAAGCAGCCCGATTTCACCTGGCTGGCGCAAGGACGTCTTTTCAAGGATGCCGCGATTCCGCCGCTGAATGGGTCTAATTGGACTGGTGTACCGATCCTGACAGTCATTTTGACAGCCGTTGTGATCATCATGCATATTTTGATGAGCTACACGGAGTATGGTCGCTCGATTTACGCCATCGGCGGGAACGCAACAGCTGCGCGGCTTGCCGGAATCAACATCACCGCGGTAAAAATCCAGATGTTTATGATCTCAGGCGGAATTGCAGGTCTCGCAGGCGTGCTTTTGGCTTCCCGCACCACCT
>DHPK01000015.1:27689-56549 GCA_002407845.1 Leptolinea sp. UBA5366
GGCGATTACTGCCGTCTATTTAGGCGGTGCGTCTACCAGCGGCGGGAAAGGGACTGTTTTCGGCACGTTCCTGGCGGTCGTGATCGTCGGTGTGTTGAATAATGGCATGAACCTGCTGGGGTTCAACACCTTCGTTCAGAAAGTCGCGCTTGGCATGCTTCTGGTCATTGCAGTTGCTATTTCACAATACCGGCAGGCACAGTCTGAAAAATCGCGAAAAAAAGTTGAAAAATAATACTTTCAGCCCCAGAATTGTTTTATCAAGATGATCTGAGGAGAAACATCCATGAATAACATCGATCGCTTTCGGAAATTCATCATGAATGAACCGATTGACCGGGTTATGACCTATGATTATTTGGACAACACCGCGATTCTCAGGAAATATGGCGGATATGATGACTCAAAGACGTACACTTTTGAGGAATTGGTAGCGCTGAATGCAAAAGCCTGGCACAACATCGGTGTTGACGTCACGCGGTCTGTCCACGATCCGGTCAACCATTGGATGGCTGGGAAAGTGGATAACTGGATTCGGTTTTTCGGAACAGATGATAAAAATTGGACTGTCACGCAAGGGGGCGAAACAGCCTGGATCTCGAAGCGCCCCTTCTCAAATTTACGCGAGTTGGAAAAATTTCTGCCGCATGAACCGGTTTACGAAGAAGTTCGCGAATGGTTCCTGCCCTATTTCACCTTTGTTCAGGATTGTTACGCAGAACATGATGTGGCTTTTATCGGCTGTGTGGAAGGACCGATTACCGATGCTTACACTTATATGGGGATGGAGCTTTTCGCGCAGGCGATCTATGACGCACCCGAGATCGTCTCACACATCATGAACTGTACCGGTCTTTATTCCGCCCACATAGCGAGAGTCTTCTCAGAAATCAGCAAGGTACCGCTGATGTTTATGGGCGAGGACATTGCCGGCAACACCGGTCCGATCTTCAGCCCGGAGTTTGTCCGCAGAGAAGGACTGCCGCGCTGGAGATGGATCAGCGATCCGGTTCATGAAAAAGGGATGAAATTCCTGTTTCACACAGACGGACGGTATGGAAAATTTCTGCCGCTGATTTTCGATGAATTCAAAGCCGATGGACTTAATCCAATCGAGCGCAACGGCTGCAATGACATTTTCGAAATACATGCAGCATATCCGGATAAATTCCTGTTCGGCAACGTCTGCTGCATGCACACGCTGCCCCATGGCACAACCGCTGACATCGAAGACGAGACGTTGGAGCTGATTGAAAAGATCGCTCCGGATCGGAAAATCCTGATCGGGTCTTCCAGCGAAGTTCATGAACATGTTCCGGTTGAAAACGCGGCTGCAATGTATCGCACCGTTCATGAATATGGGAAATATCCGATCGACATTGCCAGAATTCAAGAGAGAAGAAAAGAAATCCGGCAGTCCGGTTCCCTAAAGCTGCGTACAAAACAGGCGGATCAATCAACATTTCCAAAGAAAGAAACGTTATGAACCATCGCGAACGCGTCCTAACAGCCTTGAACCATGAAGAACCGGATCGCTGCCCTATGCAGATTTCCTTCACGCCTGAATTTGCCAATCGGCTCCGCAAAGAAATTCAGCTTGAATCTGGCGGGAGCCACAACCCGCATGGCGGGGGAAACACTTATCAGTTAGAGAAGCACATCGATGAGGATCTGTTACTGACATCAGTCGGTTGGGCAAACTGCTATTATCAGGATAATAAAGACTATTTTGACGAGTGGGGCGTTGGCTGGCACGCGGCGCCTTATCAGACGCCCTACGGCGATGGGTTTTACACAGAGATTCATATCAACCCGCTCAAGGATGAAAAACTGGTCAGCAGTTATCAAGCGCCTGATCCGAACAGACCGGAGCTCTACCGCGAAGCTGAATGGCTGCTCAACAACTATAAAAAAGACTATTTTATTGTCGGCGTGACCGTCACAACCATCTTTGAAACGGCTTGGGCGCTGCGCGGCTATGAGCAAATCATGATTGATTTTCTGCAAGATCCTGATCTCGCGGAAACGATCCTCGATATCCCTTTCCAATATCATCTGACCGCTGCCAGAAAACTGGTGGAAATGGGCGTTGACATGGTCTGGACGGGGGATGACGTTGGTGCCCAGCACCAGATGATCATCTCACCACGCGTCTGGCGGCGCTTCCTGAAACCCAAAATGGCGCACTTTATCGCCGAGCTGAAAGAGATCAATCCGGATGTAAAAATTGCCTATCATTCAGACGGCAATATTTATCCGATCATTCCGGATTTAATTGAAATCGGGCTGGATGTTCTCAATCCCGTTCAGCCTGCCAGCATGGATCCCGCGAAAATCAAACAGGACTTCGGCAAAAATCTGAGTTTCTGGGGCACGATCGATGAACAGCACACGCTCCCATTTGGGACGCCCAACGATGTGCGAAATGAAGTGCTGACACGCCTCAAAACGATTGGCAAAGGCGGCGGCTTAATCATCGGTCCAACCCATCATGTCCAGCTCGACACCCCGCTGGAAAACTTCTGGGCAATGGTTGACACAATCCGCTCCACCCCTTACCGGGGTTTATCATGAAACCCGCAGTCCTTTCAAAATCAGTCTGGCACCAGTTTCAGGCTTACAAACTGGAAAATGATCTGGTTAGCATCGAAATCGTCCCTGAATTAGGCGCAAAGATCGTCTCGATTTTTGACAAGACTCAGCAATTTGAATGGCTCGTCCCGCCATCCGACGAGGTAATTAAAACCGAATTTGGGATGCTGTTCACAGATCAGAACATGTGCGGCTGGGATGAGATGCTTCCGACAATTGTTGCCTGTGATTGGAATGGCTTTCATTTCCCCGATCACGGCTCAGTTTGGAGCGTGCCATGGGAAACCATCGAAAAAGATCATTCGATTGAAAACCTGGTCACGATGCAGCCTCTCTGCTGTCGCTTTGGGCGGGAAATCTCGCTTTCCGGCAGCACTGTCAGCCTGAAATACATGCTTCGCAATGAAAGCGAGCTGCAATGTCCCTGGCTGTGGGCAGCGCACCCCCAATTCACCGCGACGCCCGAATCAAGAGTCCTCTTTCCTGAAAGCGTGACACACATCATCAACGTGACTGAGGATGATCCGGTTTTGGGCGCGGCCGGCAGTCTGCACCGCTGGCCGCGGGCGAATGAATCCGATGACAAACCGCTGGACCGGTTATGGAATCCGGAATCAAAAAGCTGCCGGAAAATTTATCTGCAGCCGGAACAGCCTGCCAACTATGCGCAAATTACGCAGGGGCAGGCGGGCTCTTCGCTAAAAATGAGCTGGGATTCAAAACAGACCCCTTATTTGGGACTATGGATTGACGAAAAAACCTACAACAAAATACCAACGATTGCGATTGAACCAAGCAATGGATTTTATGACAGCCTGACGACTGCGATTAAGAACAATCGCGCGGCAGTTATTTCACCCGGAGAAACTGTTTTCTGGGAAATTCACATAAAATTAAGTTCACAAAATGATATGAACACTGGCAGGAGGAATGAATGAACGGAAGAGAACGGATCAAACGAACCTTATCCCATCAGGAACCTGACCGCGTCCCATTAGATTTGGGCAGCAGCGGCCAAACTGGGATGCAGGTGTCAACAGTTTATAATTTGCGGCAGGCGCTGAAACTCGACCCGCCGGGAACCCCGGTTAAAGTGAGCGAACCCTTTCAAATGCTTGGCGAGATCAAACCGGATTTACAGGAAATTCTCGGCGTTGATGCAGTTGGCGCCGGTGGACCGAAGAACTTTTTTGGTTTTGAGACAGACGGCTGGAAGCCCTGGACAACATTTGACGGGACGCCCGTGCTGGTGCCTGAAAAATTCAATACAGTTCCGAATGAAAAAGGGGAAATTTTTCAATATCCCGAAGGAGACCAGTCAGTCGAGCCTTCAGCAGTCATGCCAAAAGGAGGTTTTTATTTCGATTCAATCGTGCGCCAGCCGCCGATCGATGAAGAAAAATTGGATCCTCGCGATAACACCGAAGAGTTCACGATCCTGACCCAAAAAGAGCTGGATCACATGAGAGCGCAGGTCACGCGCCTCGACGCTGAAACAGACCAGGCAATTGTCCTGACGCTGGGAAATATGGCATTTGGAGACATCGCGCTGGTACCCGGACCAACCCTGAAAAATCCGAAAGGCATTCGGGACATGGAAGAATGGTACATCAGCACCGTCACGCGCAAGGATTACGTCTACAGCGTTTTTGAAAGACAGTGTGAGATTGCGCTCGAAAACCTGCCGAAGATTTACGAAGCAGTCGGCAACCTGCCAACGATCGTTTGGGTCAGCGGCACCGATTTCGGCGCTCAGAATAACAGCTTTATTTCGCCGAGAACCTTTAAAAAGTTGTATAAACCGCATTATCAGCGCATCAACGATTGGATTCATGCGAATACAACTTGGAAAACGTTCATCCACAGCTGCGGGTCAATTATGTCTATTATTCCAGATATTATTGATTCGGGATTTGACATTTTGAACCCCGTCCAGACCTCAGCCGTGAACATGGATCCGGAAGTGCTGAAATCCAATTTTGGCAGTCAGGTCACTTTCTGGGGCGGCGGCATCGACACCCAGCGCACGCTGCCATTTGGCACGGCCGCAGAGGTTAGAGATCAGGTGAAACGCAATCTCGAGATTTTTGCTCCGGGTGGCGGCTATGTCTTCAACCCGATTCATAACGTTCAGTCGGGCGTACCGGTAGAAAACCTGCTGGCGATGTACGAAACATTCAAGGAAAACAGCAGCTATTAGCCAGCATTTCCTTTCAAAAACCAATCAACATCCCGAAGCATAAGAGGAGCAGAAATCGATCTGCTCCTTTTTGAAACCTGATAAAATTTTAATCAGCGAAACAGATTTACATGCATAGTTCAAGGAGACAACCCCATGACACAAGACAGAAAAATTGTTTTCAAATTTGATGAAGTGGTAATTGATGCAAAAGACGCCCGCACCCTGGCATCCTTTTACGAGAAATTATTAGGCTGGGAACGCGTTGTTGATGAGCCTTATTTTGTCAGGCTGAATAACCCGGATGGCGGCGCTACACTTGGATTTCAATCCGAAGAAACATACGTCCCGCCAGTCTGGCCGGATGAGGCAGGTAAACCGGCAAAAATGGAACATGTCGATTTTCAGGTATCTGACCTGCAAGCCGCAGTTGAACTTGCTGAATCGTTGGGCGCCAAGAAAGCCGAAGCACAGTTTATCGATGGAATCGTTGTAATGATTGACCCGTCCGGTCATCCGTTCTGCTTGATCCCATAACCGCCCCCTCGCTCGGGATTTGCCTGTTTTCTCACCAAGAGAAACAAATTGTAAGTATAAATAAAAACAACCGGTTCTAAGAAACAGCGAACCGGTTGTTTTTATTTCAGCTAAGAATTATTTAATAAACGTATCGTTTTGCAAATCAACAAAAGCCTGTGTCAGCCCTTCCTGTGTGTCCATCACCACCGGTCCGCGCCAGAAAATCGGCTCGCACAGCGGTTTCCCCTGCAGGACTACAAAGCGCGCGCCCTCCGCACCGCTGCGGACTTCAAGCCGATCACCGGCTGTGGTCAAAGCGGCATCTGTCTGCGTTGCTTTCGATCCATCCGGAAATTCGACTGCACCGCGGAAGACGTAAATGAACAAATTATCTTCGGACGCAACGTCCAGCTCGAATTTTCCGTCCGCTTTCAGCGCAACATCGAGCATGCGAATCGGAATCAAAGGGTGTTCCATCGGACCAATTGTCCCCTGAAAATCTCCGGAGATCACTTTTACTTCCGCATCAGCAGTTGTGACAGTCGTGATCATTTCAGCTGTCAGATCATTGTATTGCGGCGGGATCATCTTCTTTTCAGCCGGCATGTTCAGCCAGAGCTGCATGCCCAGCATGCGCGGAGACGCCTTTGGCATCTCATAGTGCATGATTCCCGAACCTGCGCGCATCCACTGACAGCCGCCTGAATAAATCGTTCCTCGGCTGCCGATTGAATCGCCATGTTCGATTTCACCTTCAATCAGATAAGTGATTGTTTCGATCCCGCGGTGGGGATGCCATGGAAAACCGCGCGTGTAATCGTCCGGTGAGGTCGAATCGAAAATATCCAGCATTAAAAATGGGTCAAAATCTTTTACCGTTCCAAGCCCGAGAACCCGCGTCAATTTGACACCTGCACCATCCATCGACGCGCTTCCCCGAATAATTTTTTTAATCAATCTGCGTTCCATAAACCCTTCCCTTTCTTTCGTTCGGGCTTCATCATACCAAAATATCCCAAAGCAGTTTGAGTTCTAATAAGATTTAAAGAATCAAGCCGTTTCTGCTTGTTTTATGCCGACTCCCTGATACAGATATCCGCCAAGAATTTGCGGGAAAATTGCCCCGCGGAATTCCTGATAAGACTCCAAAATAAACCCGCTTGACTCAAATAATTCGGTATTTACGCGCAGCAGACTGCATCCATGTGAAAAGCGCTGATAAATCGGATTAAACCGCCGCTGCATGACAAAACCAGGCTCATTGTCTGCCTGTCCATGTTCCAGAAAAAGGTATTTTCCGTCCGGTTTTAACACCCGGCGGATCTCTTTGAAAACTTGATCCGGGTTTTCGGTGCTGCAAAGCGTAAAAGTCGTGATCACTGTGTCAAAACTGCTATCAGGAAACGGCATTTTCTCAGCGCTGTCATAGAAAAGCTTCACGTCAATCCGCGATTTTGGGATCTTCCCAGCTTTCGGGTCAATCGCTGTGATATGTGTCACAGCATCTGGGTAAAAACGCAGATTTCCGCCTGAACCAAATCCGATTTCAAGAATATTCCCATCAGCCTGAGCCAGCAGCGAACTGCGAATTTTCCAGATGGCTGGCTTTTCATAAATGATTCTGAGAAGCGATTGGGTGAACTTCGATTTAATCCATTCGAACATGGCTCATTTTCCTTGCCAATCCGATTTAAGAATGGCATACTGCACGGCATCGTAAATTCCCTGATTATTGAGCACTGCCTGCCGTGCCACGCCCTCAAATTTCATTCCGCTTTTGAGCATGACTTTCCCTGAAGCTGGATTGCGCGTGTCATGATGGGCAGCAATGCGATTGGCGCCAACCTGATCGAAGAAGAACGCGATTAATGCGTTGAGGGCTTCGGTCAAAATCCCTTGATTCCAAAAAGCCCGCCCAATACAATAACCAATTTCAACCGCCTGCACTGCCTCGACCAGCCGCGTTACGCTGATGCCTCCGATCGGCTGGTGGATTGATTTCAACTCGATACACCAGTTATACGTTTTTGGATCATCATATTCCTTTTCCCACACCTCAAGCAGCTCGCGGGTGGATGCCGGATTTGGATGCGGCTCCCAGATGAGGTAGCGAGTGACTTCGGGATCATTTGCCCAGTTCGCAAACATCATCTCAGCGTCTGATGGCGTATAACGGCGCAAAATCAAGCGTTCTGTTTCAATTTCGATCGTACCTGTGTGGTTCATGTTTTCTCGCTGTCAATTTCCCTGGCTACTTTGGCTCAAGTTTTCGGCGGATACCCCTTGTATTGAGGCTGATTCAATGTTTAGCGCAAATTTCTGTTAATCTGCGCAATCCGTCATAATGATTTTATTTTAACCATTTCGCGCAAATCAACCGGAATATCAATACAATCATGATATAAATTGCGAAATGTTCAATCTTGCCAATTATCTAATCTATGCGGTTGTGCTGACCTTTACTCCCGGACCCAACACAATCCTGTCAATGAGTAATGGAACGCGCTTCGGGTTCAAGAAAAGTCTGCCGTTTATTTTCGGAGTCCTGTTTGGGTTTTCAGCCGTGATGCTGATCAGCGCTGTTTTCAGCAAGGCGCTGTACAGCCTCATCCCGCAAATCAAACCGGTAATGCTCATCGTTGGCGCTGCGTACATGCTGTGGCTTGCCTGGAAAATATGGAAGAGCGACACCCAGCTAAACCAAGCGAATGATCAAAATGCCAGCTTTTTATCCGGCTTGATCCTGCAGTTTGTGAATGTGAAAGTTTATATTCTGGGAATTACATCCATGTCAACCTACATCCTGCCATTCACGAGCGATCCATGGAAGATCGCCGGTTTAAGCTCGTTGTTGGTGCTGTCAGCGTTTTTGGCGAATCTGAGCTGGCTGGCATTCGGCTCGGTTTTCCGCAAACTCTTTAGGAATTATGGCAAATTAATCAATGGGATCATGGCGCTGCTGCTGGTTTACACCGCAGTCTCGCTCTTTATGAATTAAAGACTGCGCCGTTCGGCAGCTGTGTACAATGCTCGAGAACGGTTTTAGCAAATCAGAATCGGGCGGTTCGGCCGATTCAAGATCGGACACGCACAAGTATGGCAAAATCGGGCTTGTCAGCTGCTTCATGCACAGAAACGAACAAGTAAGTCAGAGCCGCCTTTCAGTTTATCAAGGCTGGACAATCCATTTTTGGCTGTTTTTTCCTCGATCAATGATCTGTCAGACTTTCGCGAGAAGCCTGCAGAAAAATGCGGCGGGAAAAACCAAAGATGATCCGAAACCACTCCCTGCCATGCGCAATTTCTTGAAATCCGAGTTTGCGATAGACACGGATTGCTGCCGCGTTGTCAAAGTCAGTATCCAGCATATATTGCGGATAAGCTGTCATGGCAGCTGCGGACTGAATCATTTTCGACGCGATCCCCTGCCGCCGCGCGCTGGCATCGACTGCCACAAATTCAAAATATCCGATCTCATCCGGCACACGCAGCGGTTCCGAAAACATCTTTTTCAGAAACAGCGAGCCAATTCCACCGCGCACCAGTCCCAGCAAGTCAATCATGTGTCGGGAACAAATAGAAAACGCGCGTGTTGTGTTGTTCGTAAGTGCCAAATTTCCAACCACTTCTCCATCGGTTTCGGCAACATAAAACTGCTGCAAATTCATATCATGCACCAGAATTTCTTTAACCTTACTGAGATTTCGGGTCAGGACTGCAAAGTCTTCCTTGAAACTTTCCGCACTGATGTGAGCAATCCGCTCACGATCTTTTTCCTGTGCTTTTCGTATGGTCACTGTCATATTTGTCTATTCTCCAATATAAACAGACTATTATGTCTATTATCAGATTTAATTCGCTGACTTATCAATCTTCAAAATGACCAATTCAGGTCGATTAAAAATTCGGGGGATCTTGGTTGTGTCTTTTGCTAGTCCGCGGCTGACGATCTGGACAGTCCGGTCATGCCGATAATAACCGCCTGCATATTTGGGAAAAAACCACTGATTTGGTGCAAACACACCGTTGAGAAGGCGGGGAATCCGCCACTGCCCGCCGTGCGCATGCCCGGATAGGATCAGATCAAATTCCAGCGGCAGCAGCTGTTTTACTTTGTCGTGCTCCGGACAATGAAAAAGCAGAATCGAAAAGGGCTCTGCAGTGTGCCGGGCTGGTAACTGATCAACTTGGCGGGAGAACTCTTTGCGACCGGCTGTTGGGTCATCCAATCCGCAAATTTCTAGCGTTTGTCCGTGTATTTTTTCCTGCGCACACGTCCCTTCGAGGACAGTGATCCCCTGCTCGCGCAGCTGCGCCTTGATCCAGGAAACTTTACCGCTCCAGAATTCATGATTGCCCGTGACAAAATATGTCGGAATCTTAGTCGGCAAACCTGCCAGCAGATCGAGAAATCCGTCCATTGGAATATCGCGGTCCGCCAGATCGCCAGCCATCAGGATCAAATCAGGTGCGGCTGCCATCAATGCAGCAAGCAGTTCCTGTTGAGCTTCTCCATAATAATTGCTGTGCAGATCAGTCAGAACAGCTGCAGTCAGCGGCAAATCGATTTTTTCCGAATGAACCTGATATTCCTGAATCAGCAGCGATTTATCAAACGCATTCAGGTAGCTCAGCAGCAGAAAAAGACCAGCAGCCGTTAGAAAAAGTATCAAAATGCCTGCCAGCATAACCTGCCTCAATTTCTCGGGAGCCATTCCTGCAGATTGACTCGGAAGGTCAGCTGAGCTTTGATATAGAAATTCTGCAATTAGAGCGTGATCCGATCTTCTGTCAGCTGGATGTCCGCGGGGATCGTGAAGGACGCTAAAAATTGCTTGACCTGCTCCGGACTGCGCCCGATGTAGTCCGCAGGGTTCAGGACATTCGTCATTTCATCCGCATCCAAATTGAAGTGCTCATCAGCCGCCAGCCGCTCCAGCAAGTCGCAGGGTTCTCCGTCTTTCATGCGGTCCGCCACTGTCAGCGAATGACCGCGGATGATCTCATGCGAAACCTGCCGGTCGCCGCCTTTCTCGACCGATGCCATCAGCAGGTTCTCAGTCGCTACAAACGGCAGATACTGTTCAACCGCGCGCGCGATCACTTTTTCATTGACCACCAGCCCGGCAGTGATATTGCGCATCAGCCGCAGCACCGCGTCGGTTGCTAAAAAACCCTCTGGCAGTGTGATTCGGCGATTCGCCGAATCATCCAGCGTCCGTTCGAACCACTGTGTCGAGGCAGTCAACGGCGCATTCAGCGCATTGACCATCACAAACCGCGCCAGCGAACAAAGCCGTTCGCTGCGCATCGGGTTGCGTTTGTAAGCCATCGCTGAGGAGCCGACCTGTTCAGCCTCATGCGGCTCTTCGATCTGACGCAGGTGCTGTAACAATCTCAGGTCGTTGCCAAACTTATACGCACTTTGGCAGATTGAACTGAGCGCGTTCAAGATTAGTGAATCCAGTTTACGCGGGTAGGTCTGCCCGCAGACTGGGAAAGTTTTTTGGAAACCAAAGGCTGCGGCAATTCGCCGATTCATCTCATCAATCTTTGCACTGTCGCCATCAAACAATTCGATGAAACTGGCTTCCGTGCCAGTCGTCCCGCGGCAGCCGAGAAACTGAATTTCAGACAGAACATAGTCCAATTCCCGCACATCGGCGAGCAGATCCTGAATCCAGAGGCAGGCTCGTTTGCCGACTGTCACCAGCTGAGCCGGCTGAAAATGGGTATATCCCAATGTCGGCAGTGCCTGATAGGTTTCTGCAAACCGGCTCAGGTTTTCGACCACTGCCCAAATTTCCTTGCGGATGAAAAGGCAAGCGTCACGAAACAGGATCAGGTCCGCGTTATCCGTGACATAGCAGCTGGTTGCGCCCAAATGAATGATGCCGCGTGCGCCGGGAGCAGCTTGTCCGTAACCATAAATATGAGCCATGACATCGTGCCGAATCTCGCGCTCTTTGGCAGCGATCAGGTCATAATCAATGTCCTGCTGATGCACTTCCAGTTCAGCGACCTGAGCCGCTGTGACAGGCAGTCCCAACTGCTGCTGCGCGCGTGCCAGTTCCGTCCAAAGCCTGCGCCAGATCACATGCCGGTTTTTGGCTGAAAATAATCCCAAAAGCTCGCGCGAGGCATAGCGTCCTGACAGCGGGCTCTCGTAAATTTCGCTCATGCTTTCCTCAAAATGATCTCATCCCGCCCTGGTCCAACTGAAATATAGGACAAGGGGCAATTGATCTCCCCTTCAACATATTCAATATAGCTGCGGGCTTCCTGCGGCAAATCTTCATACCGGCGGATCATGCTGATATCCGTTTTCCAGCCCGGAACTGTCTTGAACACCGGTTTTGCCTGCGGCAGCAGGGTATGGAATGGAAAGTCTCTCGTTTCTTTTCCAGCAATCGAATAAGCCGTGCATACCGGAATTTCTTCCATATAGGACAAAACGTCCATCTTGGTGAAAGCGATTTCGGTCGCGCCTTGAACCTTGACCCCGTATCGAGTGGCTGGCAGATCAAGCGGCCCAACCCGGCGCGGGCGTCCAGTTGCTGCGCCATATTCGCCGCCAGCCTCGCGCAGTTTGTCCGCTTCTTCGCCAAACCATTCAGCAATGAAAGGTCCTTCCCCGACGCACGAAGAATACGCCTTGACTACACCGATCACGCGATTCACCGGAATATCCGGTGCACCAGATCCCAGCGGCGCATAAGCTGCCAGCGGATTGGATGAAGAGGTATAAGGGTAAATACCATAGTCAATGTCCCGCAAGGCGCCAAGCTGTGCTTCATAGAGAATGTTTTTCCCCTGTGCATAAGCGCCGCGCAAAAATTCTCCGCTGTCAGCGATGTAAGGCAGTAATTTCTCGCCAAATTTCATCGACCAATCCATCAGTTCGTCCAATTCAAAGGGTTTTGAGCCGTAAACTTTTTCAATCGTCAGGTTTTTCCATTCAAGCACGCTCTCCAAATGATTTTTATATTCTTCAGGATATGCGAGCTCACCGATATGAATCGCCTTTTTCTGATACTTATCGCTGTAAACTGGTGCAATCCCGCGCTTGGTTGAACCATACTTTCGGTCAGCCAGCCGCGCTTCCTCGAGCGAATCTTGCGCGATGTGGAACGGGAAAACGATTGCTGCCCGGTCACTGATCTTGAAATTTTCCGGCTCAATGCTGATGCCTGCCTGATGAAGTTTCTCAATCTCACCCCAGAGATGCTCCGGGTTGATAACCGTCCCGCAGCCCAGCACGTTGACAACTTCCTTGCGGAAAATGCCTGACGGGATCAGGTTGAGAGCGAATTTTCCATATTCATTGACCACTGTATGCCCGGCATTGTTGCCGCCCTGATACCGAACTACCACATCAAAATCCATCGCGATCAGGTCGACCATCCGGCCTTTTCCCTCATCGCCCCAGTTCACTCCGACAATCGCACAAGTAGTCATTTTTTCCTCCGCTTTGATAACAATCTCACTAATAACTATTATATATCCTGATTCGGTCAGCATCGCCGAATTGCGAATGATATCATTGTAATCATCATCAGGTTCAACAATCCGGATGCCGTAAAATAAGTTTGCAGACATTCAAAATGGATGAAATTGGTCACAAAAGGGGTTAGGTATGAGAATCACAACTGAAGAAAATGATATTGCCAGCGTTCTTTACTCTGAAGAAACGATCGCAAACCGAGTAAACGAACTGGCAGAACAGCTCACAGTCGATTATGCAGGGTTAGATCCGTTGTTTGTCTGCGTCCTGAAAGGCGCCTCATTCTTTTATGCTGATTTGTGCCGCCGGGTAAAATGCCGGATTTTCATGGATTTCATCGCAGTTTCCAGCTATGAATCCGAATCTAAATCCACCGGCGTCGTCCGAATCATCAAAGACCTGGACAAGAATATTACCGGACGGCATGTCCTGATCGTTGAAGATATTATCGATTCCGGGCTGACATTGCGCTATCTCAAGGATCTGCTGAGTTCGCGGAAACCAGCCTCAATCAAGTCTGCTTCCCTGCTTGAAAAAGACATCCAGCATAAGTGCACGATTGTGCCGGATTATCTTGGCTTCAAAATGGGAGATGATTTTGTCGTCGGATACGGCTTGGACTATGCGAATTATTATCGCAACCTGCCCTACATCGGCATTCTAAAGCCTGAGACGTATCAGTAAAAGTTGCGTATACTTAATTAGGATTGTCAGAAAAAATTCGGAATAAGTCCGAATTGATTGAACATGACAGTTATGGAGAATTAGATGGAGAATTTTCGACCAGAAAACCCGAAATCAATTAAAAAACCGTTCATTATCCAAAAGCCTTTTTGGATCATTCTTGGGATTCTTGCACTCGCTGCCGTTCTGTTCGTCAGTTTCAACCCGCTGTACATTCTGCAGGGGCTGGGACAGCAGGAGATGGGCGTAAAAATCCGAGCCGGGGAAGTCACCGACATTGTCGGTCCAGGCGGTGTTTACAGCGATTTCGGATTATATGTGAAACTGGAACGGTTCAAAATCGAAGGGGTTCAGTTCCAGGTGTCGGACGACGAAGTGTTCACGAAAGACATGCAGCCTGTTTATGTTGAAATCCGTGGGCAGGTTTTCCGGCCAACGCTGACCAGTCTCAAAACGACCAGCACGACCGATGTGCCAGTTCTCTTTACCAAAGATGAGATTGCAAAAAACTTTATCAACTACCGCCAATTGTTCACCGATGATTCCGCACTGACCACCCAAATGGACGGATTTTCACGGCAGGCGATGAAAGTCTGTGTGGGTCAAAACGACCTGCGCGGGAACGCCGTCGCAGAAGGCCGCGACATCCTGCGAAACTGTATTGAATCGGAACTCGAGAAACTGGCGCAGGACATTGGCCTGTACGTCAATAACATCGTTGTCACCGATGTGCAGGCATCTGCTCAGGCAATGGTGATTATCAATGAGACCAACCAGTTCTTGCTGGATGCTGAAAAAGCGAAGGCTCAGGCTCAAAAGCTTGAACAGGAAGGGAAAGCAAATGCGGTTCAGAAGGAAGCTGAAATCCGGGTTCAGCAGGCTGCTTCACAGGAAACTGCCCGCCAGCGCGTGATTCTCGCGCAGCTGGAAGAGCAGGAACTGATCGCTCAGCGCGCTGTGCTTGAAGCGCAGAAGGAAAATGTGATCCTTGAACAGGAACTCAACAGTGAAAAAGCAATCGCTGCGGAGGAGCTTGCGAAAGCCGATTTGGCTGAAACGCTCAAACTGGCGCAAATTTATCAGGAACACCCCTCCTACTACCAATTCCTGATCGCTCAGCTGAACGCATCGGCGATCAAGCCGACTGACAAAATGATGATAATTCCGGAAGGAACAATCCCGCAGCTGGTTCTCGGCGACAGCGTGATTCCGACTTATCAGGTCAGCGATGGAACTGTTCCGTCAGAAAAGTAATAACCGTTTTCAGACACACAAAGCGGATGCCGAATCGGCATCCGCTTTTATTATCCTACAAACAACAGAATTAGCTCGTGTCTTGCTTTCTTTTTTCTGCATGTTACCAGCGCCGATGCATTGGGTTCGCTCTCAACCGGCAGCGCACCCTGCGTTTTTCACCCCATAAGGGGAAAATTAATTTCAGCAGAATGTATTCCGCACAGCGCGAATCGAGAATTAAACCACCAGCAACAGAACTCGAATTATCGGTGAGTAGACAATTGGAACCAGAACTTTGCCGTCTTCCCCGAAAATAAATTTTCTTCGAAAAAAACACATTAAAACGATGTCGTGGTCAGGTTTTGTGTCTATTATTCGGAACAGATTGCAGGGGTCATTCAAGCCGGAATCCCTGCAATCTGTTTTATTCGCTTAGTCCAAGCCTTCTTCGTTCAGCACTTCGATCGTCCAGCGGGCAGCGTTTCCGGTGACCACACCGCATAAGTCATGCCCGCCGCCTGCGGTAAAAGATGCATGATCCGCGTCATCCATCAGGTCATAGGGTCTGCCCATCGTACAGGTCTGAACCTGATGGCAGGTGACACCGCCATACTCCTTGACAAACTTTGCAGCCAATTTCCGCCCGACCTCAACGACTTTGCGATTACGGATGCCGCTGTCGAATTCTGCCTTTGTGCGCCCGACACGTGCGCCGATCGCGACAATTCCGCCTGCCAGTGCCCCACAGGTGCCGGTTCCATAGGAGACCGTCCCGCCAGAAATGCCCTGAACTGCCTGAAAAGTTGCTTCGTCCACGCCGCCGACAGTCTCCATCAGCGCTGCCAGCACACACTGCGAACAAGAACCCAGCTTCGGCTCATAAAGCTTTCCAAGTTCATATGCCCGATCCATCACTTCTTTTGAGTAACTCATTGAATTTCCTCCGATAATTTTCCCAGCACCCACTCGCTGGTGTCTTGATAAATGAATGGCAATCCATCACACAACTGCGTGATCCAATTTTCTTTGCCCTCTTCGATCCAGGCATTAATCCCAAAAAACACTAGCACCGATTCGCCCGAAAGAACCTGCCCGCGAATGTTCTGCATCGTTTCCTGATATCCGGGGCGTTCAAGGTGGCTGGAGGGATCGATTGGATCTAAAAGCGCATAAGCTCCCCTGCCTGCGATCAAGCTGACTGCTTCCGGCTGATTGGAGTAAAGGACTGTTTCAGAGGGCAGCTCCATGATCAGCTTCATAGCGGGCGAATCCGCCCAGCCCTGCCATGCCCAGCCATAGCCTTCCTCCCCAAAACGGGGTGCGAAATGCAGCAAATCCTGTGAAAAAGTGAAAATCAGAAATAAGGCTATCAGCAGATTAGCAGCAGCCAGAATTTTAAGTTTTCGCCGGATCAGCCAGCCGATGCCAGTCAAAAATGCCAGTAAAAGTGCCAGCAAGCAGGGGAACAGGATTCGTTCCTCAATATTTACCGAGGCATCCAGAAATGAAATCGTCAGATAAACCAATAGCAGATAGCCAAAGATATAGAGCACAAACACCCAGATCATGCGCAGTTCGAGCGAAAAATTAGCGCGGGTTCGGAATCCCCTGACAGTTAAAAAGATCAGATAAGCTGCCCCGAGCAGTCCGGCAGCCAGCACTGCCAGCTGCATCCAGCGAACCGGATTTTCAAGACCGGCGTATCGCTCCGGATACAGCCACTTCCAGAAGATTAAAACACCGGTGCGAAAATCGGCGGCAGTCAGCGGGTGCTGGTATGCTTCGCGATTTGAGATGTTTCCAGACACGAGGTAGTTTCGGATCAGCCAGGCAGCCATCAACGGCAGCGCTCCTGCAAAAACCCGCAGCAGTGACTGAATCTTGCGGCCATTGCGCGGGGCGATCAGCAAGATTGCGCCAATAACTGCGCCCAGAGAGACCGCGCCGACATAGCGGGTTAAAAATGCCGCGCCGCATGCCAAACCGCAGCCAAACCAAACCCAGCCATTATCATTTTCAAATCCAATCACCAGCAGCAAGAACGCAACAAGCGTGCAAAAGAAAAACAGAGGTTCCGACATAGCGAAGACTTGATAATACAAAAACGGTTTGGAAGACAGAAACAAAACTGCCGCAGCCAGACCCAGCCAGCGGTTTCCCGTGATCCGGCGGATCAGCACTGCGACCAGAAAAAGGTTGAGCACATAAAAGACCAGGCTGAACCACCAAGCTGCATCGATCTCATTCACACCCAACAGAATCGGGATGGACAGCAGAATCGAATAGAGCGGTGGAAAATTCGTGATCGGCTTAAGCGTCCCGCCGCCGCTCTCGCGAAAATAACCTTTTCCCTGAGCGATAAACCGCGCGCCATTGATGTAATTAACCGAATCGCTGACCATGCCGACGCCAGCTGGCGTCGTGCGCACAAATAGGATCGCTGCCAGAATCAAGATCAGCGCCAGCAATAGCCAAAATGACAGGTCAATTCTTGTCTCGGGTTTTCCTTTTATCGTCATATCTTTATCATTTTATCGTCACGGGCAGGCATTTGCCTGATGTTCCGCGTAGGTCGCTGCAAAATTATGCAGCGCTGAGCCGTCACAGCGCAGCCGGAAGAAATAATAATCCGTCTCCGGTGCATCCGCAAGCGCTTCGAGCGCTTCAAACGCAAAATTGCTGATCGGGGTCGGCGGAAATCCCTGGTTGAGATAGGAATTATAAGCAGAATTGATAGCCAGATCCTGCTGAGAGAGTGGGTTTTTCCACCATGTTTCCGTTGCTGCCTGCCAGCCAAGCGCAAATTGCACAGTCGGATCACTCTGAAATGGCATCCCGGCGCGGGATCGGTTGAGGAAAACAGAAGCAACCAGCGGATATTCCTCGGTACGCATCGCCTCACGCGTGATCATCGATGACAGAATAGCAGCCTGCTTCAGCGTCAATCCTTTAGCGGCAATTTTATTCAGCAGCTGTTCGCTTAGGCGCGCCCGAAAAGCATCGCTGAACCCCTGAATAAAGCGTGACACAGAAATGTCGCGCGCAATTTCATAAGATCCGGCCAGCATGTACCCTTCCATGCTGGTTTCGCCAGCGGGGTGATTCTCTGGAGAAACAGACTGTGCTGCCTGCAGAAATGCCTCAGCGCTGAACGGCAGCCCTGAACTGGGGATCAGCGCAGCAATCTCCTCCAGCCGCGTCCCTTTCAGCAAGGTGAAGCGAATCAGTGTCGTTCCCGGATCGGTCAGATTGGCTGCAAGCTGCGGAATCGTCACTCCCGGAGCAACGACATAGCGGCCGGGGAAAAGCCGCCGGTCTGCGCCGCAGTAAACCAGATACTCCACGAACAGGTCAGGATTGGGCAAAATTCCAGCATCAGACAGTTTGCGCGCGGCAATGGCTGCCGAATCTCCCGGAGTAATCTCGATCAGTTTTTCTGCCTGCCAGCTGTCAAGCGGATCAGTCAGCTCGTCAATGCGGCTGCTGAGCTTCATACCTAAAATCAGTTTCGTGCCAGCAGATAGGTCAGCTGCTGGCGGACCGATTTTTTGCGCCAGTGTTCGCTGCTGCAACCAGATGAAAATTGCGATTGCCAGCAAGACGACCGCCAATATAGCGATAAGAATCCGTTTAAATGATTTTTTAGTAGTCTGATCAAGCTCTGAATTATCGGTCATAATCCTGCGATTCCGAAAGGGGTTTCTGCGAATCCAACCAATCTAAATAGTCCTGCAGAATGTATGCTGCTGTGCGCGCGTCGAGATGCCCTCTTCTCTTGGATTTCCTCATCCCGATCTCAATCGAAAGCGCTTTTGCAGCGTTTGTGCTGCCGGATTCATCCCACAGCATGACCTTGCCAGAAAAGTGCTGCTGCACAGCTTCAGCCAGGTTTTTTGCCTTTCGCGCAGCCAGTCCTTCCTCGCCCTGATGTCCGAGCGCTTGTCCGATCAGGATCATTTGTGCATCGTTTTCAAGCGCTCTGGCAGCGATCGTGCGCGCGTCCTCATCCCGGCTGACATGCCGGATCACGCACAATGGCGCCGCGCTGATTCCAAGCGAGTCGCTCAAAGCCAACCCGATGTTTTTTTCCCCGGGATCAACGCCAAGAATGCGTCCCATCATTCCCTCCAAAACCAAATATTTGAAGCCACCAGCGGCAGTCGATCCAGCCATGATGGCCAGACCTCAATTGCAGGATCATCGGATAACGCATACTGTTCCCGCAGCAGCTGCTTTGCATCCCTAAGCGTTTTTCCAGAAATCAACTCTTTGATTTGTTCTTGATTCACTGTCTGTTCACCGCTCTGAACTGCATGAACATCCCATCCAAACTGACCGGTTCCAGCTAATTTTGTGTTCTCTTCAACGGTGAAGCGGGCAGTCTCCTGTTTTGGTGAAAAACCAGCCTGCGGATTTGAGTCCAAGAACATTTGAACCTGTTGCGCGATGTCCCGGCGGTTGACTGTGCGAACGGATACCTCGAAAGTCTGAACCAGCCCTAAGGTCTCTCCAGCATATCCCAACGCCGGCTGCAGCGTTTCAGCCATCAGTTTTTCAATAGCGAATGTCTGCATCAACGGTATGCGCACTGCGCCTGCCTTTTCCTCCACAATTTCTGCAGCAGAAATTCCGATCTGTTCGCGATTTTTTTCTGTTGCAGCCTGATAATCTTCTTCCGTCGGAGTCACAAAAATGCCATCTTCACCGCCGCTCATCGCCTCAGGCTGCCTGATGCGGATGCATTGATCCAAGGGAGTTGGCACAACGCTCAGCGAGTTGGCGGACAGGTTCCAGCTTTCCCCCGGTGCATTGGCTTCAACTGGAATCATGGTCTCCGTTTGACCAGGCAAATTTATTTCCGACAGACTGTGAAAACCGCCTTCTTGATCAGCGCTGACAGAAAAATTGGTCCGGATCGGAATCCGTTGATCCTGATCACAAATATTTTGCAGCATGACCGTGCCGACCGCCAGCGATCCGGCTCCTGTGATGATCCCGGTCGCGGGAACTTCTGATTTCATCTCAATCGAAAATCGCAGGATTTCAGATGGGACGCCGCCATTCATCGTTAGCGTATTGATCGAAGCGTTTGTCCAAAGCGGGAGCGTGAATTCGCGCGTTGAGGCTTCTGGCTGAATTTTTACCGAAGCGTGCGGCACAACAATGAAGAGAATTAACGATGCAGCTACAAGCGCAAACAGAAATAAAGGCAATTCGATCATCAGCGGTCGTTTTTTTTCTTTAAGCGCGTCTGATTCTGCTTTGAGTTTAGCGAACCGGATTGCCCGGATGCTGTCTGAACGTTTTAAAAGAAAGCGTTCGGATGGGGCGACCGGGGCGCTTGAAATCTTCTCCGCAGACTCGAAGACCGGGATGTTGTGTTCAGCTGCTTTCATCATCACTTGCGGATCAGTCGAAATAAATGCCAGGCGAATTCGATTGCGTTCTGCCCAGCCAGCTACCATGCCAAATTCCAGCGAAGAATCCAACACCCGTCCTCTTGCTGGCCAGAAAACTTGAATCTGCGTCAAGCCCCGCGTTGTTTGGAAAACCTGATCGAGTTTATCCAGCAGGGAATCGATATTGTCATAAGGCTGCAGCATTATTTTTTCGATTTTCATTTAGAAAAATTATACCTGAGACGCCCTCATGCCCGATTAAAACTGGAATCACACGCGAGTATTTCTTTTTTAGACATAATCAGTATAATTTGGCTTATGAATGAAAAAAATCTGCGAACAACGGATCTGCCTGTCGAGCGTGCCTTTTTAGTCGGGGCAGAAATCAAATCCCAGCCCGGTTTGCTCCATGCAGCCGATTCACTGGAAGAACTGCGGTTATTATCTGAAACGGCTGGTCTGACCGTCGTTGGTGAGACCATTCAAAAACTGGAAAAACCAAATGTATCCACTTACATCGGCAGCGGGAAAGTCGAAGAAGTGCGTGCATTGGCAGAAGAGACGCTGACGGACATTGTCGTCTTTGACAACGAACTCAGCCCGCGGCACCTGCGCGATCTCAGTAACGCGCTCGGCAAATCCGTCAGGGTTATCGACCGCACTGCGCTGATCCTTGACATCTTCGCCCAACATGCAGTCACGCGCGAAGGCCGGCTCCAGGTTGAGCTGGCTCAGCACGAATATCGGCTTCCCAGACTTTCACATGCCTGGGGGCACCTCGAAAGGCAAGGCGCAGGCGCCGCAGGGCGCACTGGCAGCGTTGGGGGCGTCGGTTTGCGCGGACCGGGTGAGACCCAGCTGGAAGTTGACAAGCGGGAAATCCGTAAGCGCATTTCTATCTTGAAAAAACAAATCGAAAAAATCTCTGAACACCGCGATCGGTATCGCGGCAGACGAAAGCGATCGCAGATTCCGGTCATCGCAATCGTTGGCTACACGAACGCAGGGAAATCGACACTGCTCAACCGCTTGTCTAATTCGGGGATTTACACTGCCGATCAGCTCTTTGCGACACTTGACCCAACTACCCGCCGGGTTGTGCTGCCCGGCAATCATGTCAGCCTGCTGACGGACACAGTCGGATTTATCCAAAAACTTCCGACGCAGCTGATCGCTGCCTTCCGGGCGACGCTTGAAGAAATCAGCCAGGCAGATTTACTGCTGCATCTGATTGACATTTCACATGACAACGCGCATGCCCAATTTGAAAGTGTTCAGCAGACACTTGCGGAAATTAATGCCGATCATGTGCCAACGATCAATGTTTTCAACAAATCTGACAAGCTTGAAGACCCAGAGGAAGCGCAGGCTCTCCTTGCGCAAACCGACCCGGATGCTTTTCTGATATCAGCGAAGACCGGTCAGGGGATTGATGAACTGAAAATCGGCATCATGGAGCAACTGTTCGAAAAGATGATTCCTGTGCATGTCCGCCTGCCATTTAAGGAGGGAGCGCTGATCGCGCTGTTTCATGAACAGGGAATTGTCGATCTGATCGAAAATGAACGCGGCGGAGTGATCTTAACCGGCGCCCTTCCCGGACGCCTTTTCAGCCGATTTCAGGAGTTTATTCTCTGACCAGCGCTAAGGTCAGCTTCGTGCGCCATTCTGACTGGCATTAAAAACGTTTTCACGGAGTGTTAAGTGGCTCGAATCAAAAGCTGTTTCCGGGAAGGAAAATAAGATTAACCAATTGAAGCGGATTTGAGCTGGTGTGGAAATAAAAAAAGGACTCCGAATGGAGTCCATCTATTTCAAAGAAGCAATGTTATTCGCTTTTTGATTCTTTCGCTTTATTAACGACTTCCTGTCCTTTGTAATAACCGCAGCTTGGGCAGACTCTATGGGGCAGTCGCATCTCACCGCAGTTGGAACATTGCGTAAGGTTATTAGTCGTCAAAAAGTCATTCGCGCGTCTGCGGTCTCTGCGAGCACTTGAAGTCTTTCGTTTTGGAAGCGGTGTCATGTTCTAAACTCCTTAATCGATCCACCAAAAATTATACCATTTTTCAGGCGCATTCTATTATATTCAACCAGTCCGACTTCGTCAACCATTTTTACATAGGCTGATGACAAACCGGTCAACTTTCGATCTTTTTGAGACAAAAACATTCAGAAAGCCGTGAAAGAACCCGTTTCGTTAAGATTAAAATATTCCAGCTTTATGATAAAATAGCAGACATGGAAATCAGAATCGGCATCGCCAAAACAGCCAAACGAAACGCTGATGAAAGCGCAGATACTGTTTTAATCGTTGAACGTCCGACAGGTGGCGGTTATTCCGTGATCCTGTGCAACGGAACGATTAATGGGCAGGATTCAAAAAATGTATCCTTTTTATCCGGCAATAAAATATCGAGCCTGATTTCAGAGGGCGTCCGCGACAGCACGGCAATTCGGGCAACCTCCGACCATCTTTTCACCACTTACAGCGGTCAGGCGCAATCCGAACTGAACGTTGTTTCCGTCGACCTCATCACGAGCACCATTGTGATCAGCCGGAATAATCCGCACCCGATTTACTGTTATCAGCGCGGGAATTTTATCGAGTGGACAAATGACAGTCAGCCAATCGGTTTTTCCAAGCATATCCAGCCCTCGATCTCTGAAATAGACATTGAACCCGGCACGATCATCGCGCTCGTCACCCACGGCGTCCACAATGCCGGACTGGCTTACGGATCCCAAATCGATATTCCGATGCTGATCCAATCCATGATTGAAGATGACAATGCCACCAGTGCGCAGGAAATCGCGGACTTTATCTTGAATCAGGCAATCCAATATGACCAGTCCCACCCGCTGCACGACATGTCGGTCGTCATCATCCGCGTGCTGGACGAATACAGCGGCTGCATCCGCCGGTTTTCCTACTTCCTGCCGATTCAATGCCCGCTCGATTAACATAACTTCCCCAATCAAACCAAATCTTGTTACTTGTGAACGGATTATTTTTCCGCTGAAACCGCTTCTTACGGTATAATTGATTTTTGGATTTTTCCAAAAAGGATGTCCATGAGGAGGCAGCTATCAGTATGAAAAAACCCTTGCTTATCAAACTTATTACAGTCATCATCATCTTCCTGATTGCTCTGTATGTTGATTTGCCGCACCCATCCGGATTACGGGTTGGCAACTTCACCAGAACCGGAGATTTGTATCTCGGACTTGACCTTCAGGGAGGGATGCAGGTGCTGCTTGAGGCAGATGTCGAACCCGGGACGACCGTAACGGCAGAACAGCTGGACACGGCGCGCCAAATCCTTGAAAACCGCAGCAATAGCCTCGGGGTTGGCGATGTCACATTCCAGACTGCCGGTAGCAACCGCATCATCGCCGAATTTCCGGGGATGACGAATGCGGACGAGGTGCTCGCGACCTTAAAAGGCACCGGACTGCTCGAATTTGTCGATACAGGCGATCAATCCTTCCAGGAAGGAACTCCGCTCAAGACTGATCTGCAGCCAAAATCGGAAACTGCTCCTGAAACAGAGGAAACTGTAGGCGCAACTGCAGACGCGCTGGCTGCTGAATCTACCGTGGAAACGGGTACAACTGAAGAAGAAACCCTTTATCACACGATCCTGACCGGATCGGCGCTAAAAAATGTCTCGGTTCAGATGTACAACACCCAGCCGGTGATCTCCTTTGAACTGAAAGACGATGCCGCGAAGACCTTCTCGGATTTCACCAGCAACAACATCAATAAGTTCCTGACGATCGTCTTGGATGGAAAAGTAATTTCCTCACCGGTCATCAGCAATGCAATCACGGATGGTAAAGGCGTCATTTCTGGCAGCTTCACGATTGAAAGCGCCAACGCGCTGGCGATCCAGTTAAAATACGGCGCGCTGCCGGTTCCGTTGAAAATCGTCGAATACAAGCTGATCGGCGCGACTTTGGGCGATGACAGCCTGCAAAAAAGCCTTATTGCTGGAATCATCGGTCTATCGATTGCAGCCTTATTCATGCTGATCTATTATCGGCTGCCTGGTCTGGTTGCAGTTATTGAGATCGTTTTCTACGGCGCGGTCACGCTTGCGCTCTACAAACTGATCCCGGTCACCCTGTCACTGTCAGGTATCGCAGGCTTCCTGCTGACCACCGGCGGTGCGTTTGATGCCAACATTCTGATCTTTGAACGGCTCAAAGAAGAACTGAGAAATGGAAAAACCATCTCACAGGCTGTTGATTTGAGCTGGCCGCGTGCCTGGTCTTCCATTCGGGATTCCAACATTGCGACCCTGATTACCGCTGCGATTCTCTTCTACTTCGGCTCCTCATTTGGCGCAACAATCGTCAAAGGGTTCGCTGTTTCATTGTTTATCGGTGTATTGATCAGTATGTTCTCCGCTTATTTTGTGACAAACACGCTGCTGCATCTCTTCACGAAATCAATTGCGGACACTGACAGCAACAAATCTAAACTTTTTGGGGTATAGGAAAGGAGAAACCATGAAATTAAACATCATCTCGAAACGCTACTGGTATTTTGCCTTTTCGCTCCTGCTGATCATTCCCGGACTGATCCTGTTGGCAGTAAAAGGGATGCCGCTCGGCATCGACTTCACCGGCGGAACCATGATAGAACTGCAGTTCACGGAAGGCAATCGACCTGAGCGCGAAACTTTTGAAACTGAAACCATCGCCGAAGGAATCGACGGAACAGTTGTATTATCCGGCGACAACAACCTGATCATTCGCGCGCCGTTCCTTACGGACGAGCAAATCGAAAAATACATCAGCGATGTTGCCGTGAAATATAATGAAAAGCCAGAATCGCTGCGCTATAGCATCAGCAGCGTCGGACCATCAATCGGCAACGAAGTTGCCAGCCGAGCTGCTTTGGCGGTGTTTGCTGCCGCGATTGGCGTGATCCTCTATATCTGGTTCGCATTTCGCTCAATCCCGAACAGCTTCCGATACGGCGTCTGTGCAGTCATCGCGATGATTCACGACACGCTGATTGTGCTGAGCCTCTCTGTCCTCGGGCAGTTCTGGGGCTGGCAGTTCACGTCGCTGACGCTGACCGCACTGTTGACTGTCATCGGCTTCTCAGTCCAGGATAAAATCGTTGTTTTTGACCGCATCCGCGAAAACACCCGCATTTACCGCAAGCTTGACTTCGAAACGCTGGTCAACCACTCGATCATCCAAACGCTGGAACGCTCGATTAACACCCAGCTGATGACCTCGGAATTCATGCTTCTGTCAATGGCATTAATCGGCGGTTCCTCCTTGCGCGATTTCTCAATCATCCTGCTGGTGGGTCTGTTGATGGGTACCTATTCATCCATCTTCATCGCAGCACCGCTGCTGGTCGTTTGGGAAAATCGAGAATGGAAAAACTGGTTCAAAGGCGGGAAACAGTCGCCTGCTGAAGCATAGCTAGCACTTTATCAAACGGCTCCTTTTCTCAAAGGAGCCGTTTTCATTTTAACAATTCTGTTAATCTTTTATTAGAAATCAAAGTTTATAGTCAGTTGGCTAAAAATGATTTTATAATTTTTACAATGGTTCGTGCGACATCTGCCGTTCGATCCATTTTAATTTGACAATTCGAGGGTAATTTCATGGCAAATAGACAAATTCCATTCAAAACCGAAACCAAACAGCTGCTGGATATTCTGATCAATTCACTTTATTCAGACCGCGATATTTTCCTGCGGGAACTGATTTCAAACGCATCAGACGCGCTGACACGGCTAAATTTTGAAATGCTGACCAACCACAACATCGTCGATCCAGACGCCAAACCGCAGATCCGGATTTTCGTGGACAAAGAAGCCAACACGCTGAAAATCACCGATAACGGCATCGGCATGAACGAACAGGAGCTCAAGGATAATCTCGGTACGATCGCCAGATCAGGCGCTCGCAGCCTCTTGGACGCCGCAAAGGATGACCCGGAACTTTCAGTCAATGATCTGATCGGTCAATTTGGTGTCGGTTTTTATGCCGCATTCATGGTTGCCGAGTGGATCGAAGTCACATCCCGATCCTTCCGTCCTGAGGACACAGCCGCAAAATGGCGTTCAACCGGCAGCGGCAGCTTCACAGTCGAGCCTGCAGAAAAAGCCGATCGCGGCAGTGAAATCCTGATCAAATTGAAGGAAGATGCAGCCGAGTATACAGACGAATACAAAATCAGAGAAATCATTCGTAAACACAGTAATTACGTCCCGTTTCCGATTTACATCGGTGACTCAGAAGAACAGGTTAATTCGGAGTCTGTCCTGTGGCGTCAGTCGCCGTCAGAGCTGAAGGACGAAGATTATGAAAAGTTTTATCAGTCTTTCACCCTCGACTTTGAAAAACCGCTGGCAAAGCTCCATCTGTCTATTGACGCTCCTTTCCAAATGTATTCGCTTTTGTACATTCCCGCAAAACCGGAAAAAACGATGTTTTCATTGCGAAAAGAGGACGGATTGCAGCTGTACGCTCGAAAAGTGCTGATCCAAGATTACTGCACTGATTTGCTGCCGAGATATTACCGGTTCATTGAAGGGGTCGTTGATTCGGAAGATATTCCGTTGAATGTCACCCGCGAGACGATGCAAGCAAACCGCGTCATCTTGACGCTGCGGAAAATTTTGGCTGGGAAAGTTACCGACATGCTCAAGAAAATGGGCACGGATCAGCCGGATGTTTACACAACATTCTGGAAACAATACGGAGCTTATATCTGCGAGGGAATCGTCACAGAACAGGAAGCCAAAGAATCGCTGTTGCCACTGCTGCGGTATCGATCTCTGAATCATGACGACGACTATCGCTCGCTGTCAGACTACGTTCAGGAAATGAAACCGGGACAGGACAAGATTTACTACATTATCGGTGAGAACATTGAAACCCTGAGGCACAGTCCGCACATCGAACTGCTGAAAAAAGACGGCATTGACGTGCTGCTGCTGGTGGATCCCTTTGATCCGTTTGTCGTGACGCAGCTGGAAAAGTATCAGGATTTCGCATTTGTGAACGCCGCAACGGAAAAAAGCACTGAGGCAAAGAACGAAAACTCAGCCGATGAGAATTCAGAAAAAACAGAGGAAACTGCTGAAAACCCAGAGTTTGCCGATTTGATTGCAAAGTTTAAAAACGCATTGGGGGATCAGGTAGCTGATGTAAAAGTTAGTGAGCGGCTCGTGGATTCTCCTGCCCGCATGGTCATCGCTGAAGGCGCGCTCTCGCCTGAAATGCAGAAAATGTATCATCTGATGCAGCAGGATTTCGAGGAAAAAGCAAAGGTTTTGGAAATAAACCCCAACCATCCGCTGATCAGAAAAATTGAGAAAATCAGCGATGAAACGCTTGCAAACCGTGTCATCGAACAGATTTTGGATGGCGCTCGATTAATGGACGGAGAAAACCCAGACCCGGCAAAAATGCTGACCCGGATTCAGAATATATTGATTGAATTGCTTGATTAAGCACTCAATTTAAAACAAAAAAGATGACTTCAGGGTCATCTTTTTTTGTTCACTTAACTTATTCAGGGCGATGGTTCAGCAAGAAATATATTAATAAACATCCCCGTCTTTTTTATTTAAGGCTCTAAAGTAAAAAGCCCTCTGATTTCTTAGAAATTCACGCTGCTTCGTTTTGAATCATCGTTTTAAACAATTTTTACAAAATATATTTCGTTTTTCTATCTGTGAATTAATCAAATCGTTCCAATTGTGATAAAATATAAAGAATAGTAATATGCATGAATTTTACAATATATATTATCAAATCCAAGCGAGGTAAAAGTGAATAAAAATGCCCTGGACGGTTTATTTCGACCAAAAAGCGTTGCTGTCATCGGAGCTTCTGCGACTCCGGGAAAGATTGGTTATTCCGTTGTTGAAGCCTTAAATAATGGCAAGTACGAAGGGAAAATCTATCCCATCAACCTGAAAATTGACGAAATTCTGGGGCATAAAGCCTATCCAACCGTAGGAGATGTGCCAGGAGATATTGACCTTGCAGTGATCACCATCCCTGCAAAATTTGTTTTAGGCGCAATTGAAGAATGCGGTAAAAAAGGCATAAAAGGCGTCAGCGTCATCACTTCCGGCTTTGCTGAAGTCGGCGACCATGAAACCGAAGATGCACTAGTCGCTATGGCTCACCGCTACGGCATGCGCCTGCTTGGCCCGAACATCATCGGTACACTCTCGAATTCAGATAAATTGAACGCCTCTTTTACACCGATGCTCCCGCTTCCGGGCGACGCAGCGCTGATCTCTCAGTCAGGCGCGCTGGTTATCGCCCTCGCCGCTGGCACGTATCTGCGCGGCGTCGGAATCGACAAACTTTTCTCACTGGGCAACATGGCAGATGTCGACTTTGCTGACATTATTGAATGGCTCCAGACGGATGAAAAAGCAAAATGTATCTCCTTATACATTGAAGGTCTTAAAGACGGCCGCCGCTTCCTCGAGGTCTGCAAAAACTCAGTTAAACCGATCATCGCTCTGAAATCTGGCGTGTCGGCGCATGGCGCAGCAGCTGCAGCATCCCACACCGGGTCCCTCGCAGGCGCGTCAAAAGTTTACGGCGCTGCGTTCGAACAGGCTGGCATTATCCAGGCTTCCAATCTCGACAATCTGTTTGATCTAACACAGGCATTCGAGCTCCAGCCTCCGATGCTGGGCGACAACCTGCTGATCGTGACCAATGGCGGCGGCGTGGGCGTTCTGGCA
>DHPK01000015.1:56656-64937 GCA_002407845.1 Leptolinea sp. UBA5366
GGCGTGGGCGTTCTGGCAACTGACTCTGCTGAAAAGAATGGTATTCCGCTCAAATTCTGCCCGCCTGAACTGCAGGAAGAAATGAAGGGGTACATGCCAGATTTCGGTTCTGCGAAGAATCCAGTTGACATCACTGGCGGTGCCGGTCTTGAAGGATACAAGAAGACAATCGCTTTCGGTCTGAAACAAGACTGGGTACATGGTTTGGCAGTTCTTTACTGCGAAACGGCAGTCACCGATCCGATGGAAATCGCCCAAGGTATTTATGAAGCGATTGAAAGCGCTGGCGATGTCGTTAAGACAAAGCCGATCACGGTTTCATTCGTCGGCGGCGAACGCGCTAATGCAGCTGTCCGCTGGTTGATCAACAATGGCATCCCAACTTATGACGATCCGGATCGCGCAGTCAATGCCCTTGGCGCACTTCGTCAATATGCCCGCATGCAGGAAAACAAGAGCCATGCAAAGAAAGATGCTGAATTCGCAGTCGATCGCGAGAAGGCGCTTGGACTAATCAAGGGTGCCCGCGCCGATGGACGCGATGCGCTGACTGAAGTTGAGGCGAAGGAAGTTTTTGCAGCATACGGCTTGAACGTGACTGCAACACTTTTGTCAAAAACTGAAGATGAAGCTGTCAAACTGGCAAACAAAGTCGGATATCCGATCGTCATGAAAATCGTTTCACCGGACATTCTGCATAAATCAGATGCTGGCGGCGTCAAGGTCAACATCAAGGACGATGCAGCAGCCCGCGAAGCTTTTAAGACAATCATCGCAAACGCAAAGGCTTACAAAGCAGATGCAGATATCCACGGGATCGCGATTCAGGAAATGGCTCCGAAAGGCACAGAAGTTATCCTTGGCTCAATCAATGACAACTCCTTTGGTCCGACCGTGATGTTCGGTTTAGGCGGTATTTTCGTTGAAGTCCTGAAAGACGTGACCTTCGCAGTCACTCCAGTTTCTTCTGAACACGCCATGAAAATGCAGTCCGACATTCGCGGCGCAAAGATTCTGTCAGGCGCCCGCGGCGAAGCTCCGCGCGACCAGAAAGCAATGGCTGACACGATCGCGCGCTACTCCAACATGATTCTGGATCTGAAGGACGAAATCAAGGAGTCAGACGCAAATCCAGTCATGCTTTACGAAGATGGCCAGGGTCTGAAAGTTGTTGACGCCCGCATCATTCTGAAATAAAGTTAGTTTCTTCTGACACTTTTAGACGCATCGCAGACAAATCTGCGATGCGTCTTTTATTTATCCGACATGCAGGATTTATTGACAGAGATCCAAATCAGAAAGAACTGCAATCATTTTCTCAGGATTTTTTGTTCCCGCTCCAACTCTCAATTAAGATCTATTATTGACATTCCGATGTATACCAAAGCAAATCTCTCGGTTAATTATCATGGCTACGCGCAGCCATTTCCAATCCGCATGCTAGAGCAGTTATTCTCTCAACTTACTGCAAAATCGCGAAATTCAGCTGAGGTAAAAACTGGATTCTTCTCTTATTTTTTTGAATCAAGGCATTTTTCGGGCAGTAAATCCAATTTCAGACTGCTGTCTTTATTTGCCAGTATAGAAATCTTTCTTTTCTGGAAAACGCCGTCTCGATTTTTTTTAGGGATGTTTTTTACGAATTAAGACAAGTAAAGTCTGAGATCATTCCAAGCTCATTGTCAGGATCGAAATCAGAATCAATCTAGGCAGCGTTTAGACACTTTTATAAACGTGAATAAATTATCCGAAACTAATGTGTGGTTGGCAGCTTTGGGCAGGTGCTGTCACGAACGATCAGCTGTCCGGTAATTTGCATATGAACGAACGGAGCATATTGATTTCTGATCCGTTTCAACAGCAGGTCAACCGCCATTTTCCCAATGGTGGAGCGTGAAACTCGCATCGTCGTCAACGGGGGGGTGTTGATCGCGCTGAAAGGAATGTCATCAACTCCAACGATCGAAAGGTCACCGGGGATCGAATACCCAGCTTCCTGCAAGGCTTTCATCGCACCCAGCGCAATCGTGTCATTATCCGCAAAGTAAGCCGAAGCAAGCGCAGGATGCCGCTTCTGCAGCATCCTCTGCATGTCTTCGTAAGCGCCTTTGAGCGTCGGTGTCAGTGAAACCGTTGAACCAGGTTTGACAGAAAGGTCCTTCAAAGCGGATAAATATCCGACCTCTCGCCGTTCAAAATTTGCAATACGAACGCTGCTTTTGAAGTAGCCGACCGTCTCATGACCTAACTGCTTCAAATAACGCACTGCGCCATAAGCAATCTCTTCATTCGCCATTACCACGCTGTCAACTGGCTCGTAATGCATCGGATTATCGATCACAACCATCGGCGCTTTGATCTGGCGCATCAGCTGAGTGACAGTCTGGTTGAACTCCGATCCAATCAAGATCACGCCATCCAGCGGATCCGCAGCCGCCAACTGGAAAGTAGCCTCGGCGGTGCTGCTATTGCAGCCGGTCATGACAACTGTATAATGATTTCGAAAACATTCAGCCTCCACCTGATCAATGATTGAGGTGATAAAGCCTTGGTTTTCTTCAACAACCATGCCATGCGCGGCATATTTAATCAGGCGAATACTGCCCCCCGCATCTTTTTTCTGCCGCAGCGGGGGGGTGTAATTATGAGCCTTGATCGCAGCTTTGACCCGTTTCCGCGTTTCCTCGCTGACGCCTTCTTTGTTGTTTAATACCAGAGAAACGGTCGCAGGCGAAACGCCGGTCAATTCCGCAATTTCACGAACAGTGATCTTCAAAGAGTTAATCTGCCAATCCGGAAGCGAATTCCGCGAACCCTTTCATCAACAAATCGGCAACGGCAGCACCCGGATCGAGCAGGTCGCGCGACTGCTCACCGCGCCCGCCAGCTCTGCCATGAACAGCCAGCATTCCCTTGGTATTTAGAAATCCCTGGTGAGCTGCCTCAGCCGCATTTTGCGCTGCGGTCTTCATTGAGACGCCTGATTCCGCATCCTTTGCCAGCGAATTTACTGCCGGTGCCAGACCGTCCAAGAAGGTTTTCTCTCCGACCTCCGCTTTGCCGCGGCTTTGGACGCCATCCAAAAAGGCTTTAAAGAAAGCATGCATGCCGCTTTCATCCAGCGTTTCAACGCCTTTCAGCTCTTTTCCGACAGCCATCAGCCCGGACGCCATCAGCGTCCCCATCGTTGAGGGCACTGCACTCGCCATCGCTTTGCCAGCCTGATATGCCATTTTCCCAATGTCAGCGCCGTCAAATTCATCAGCTGTCTGACTTACAGTGCGAAAACCGTCTGACATCGTCAGCCCTAAATCGCTGTCGCCTACCTTGCTGTCAAGATCAATCAGGTAAGCTCGGTTCTCTTCCATCACTGCAGCCCAAACCGCAAATAACTTGCGCAGATCATCTGCATTTAAATTTGCCATATTCTGCCTCCTGATCAATACTGAAACTGTTTGAAAAACGGAGTGTCCGCAGGAGCAGCGAGCAATTCTTTCAATTCAGCGTCCATTTTCAGCAGAGAAATCGAAGCGCCTGCCATTTCCATCGAGGTAGCATATTCGCCAACATAAGTATGGAAGACTTTGATCCCTTTTTCGCCAAGAATCTGATTGATTCGGCGGAACATAACATACTGTTCCTCAAGCGGGGTCGCGCCTAATCCGTTCACAAGCACCGCGACTTCATCACCGGACTGATACGGCAGATCGTCCAGAATCTGGTGAAGCATCTCATCCACAATTTCGTCAGCAGGAATCAGTTTTCCGCGGCGGATACCCGGTTCGCCATGGATGCCCATGCCAATTTCCAATTCGTCATCACCAATCTCAAAACTTGGATGTCCGACCCGCGGCACTGTGCAGGAGGTCAGTGCTACCCCCATTGTGCGCGTGTTGTCGCAGACTTTTTCGGCAACGCGTTTCACCTCAGCCAGCGGCATCATCTTATCCGCTGCAGCTCCGGCGCATTTATACACGAAAAAGATACCTGCAACACCGCGCCGCGTGTTTTTTCCGCCCGGCTTGACTGGCGCGCCGGAAGCGACGTCATCCCCCGCAACGACCGATTCAACTTTGATGCCTTCTTCAAAATCAGCCATCTCAGCAGCCATGTCAAAGTTCAAAATGTCCCCGCCATAATTTCCATAAATGTACAGAACACCCGCGCCAGAATCAATTTCCTTCGTCACAGCCAGCATTTGTTCTGCGCTTGGGGATTGGAAAACGTCGCCGATCGAACAGCCGTCCAGCATGCCCTTGCCTACATATCCGAGGAACAGCGGCAAGTGGCCTGATCCGCCGCCGGTTGCCAATCCGACTTTGCCGGCTTTTTTATGGGTGGCAACGAGACAATGCAGATCATCTCCGACAGATTTGATCATGTCCGGGTGCGCAGCATAAATGCCCTCGAGCATTTCAGGAATAAATTTTTCAGGTGTATTGATAATTTTTTTCATTTTGTTTTCCTTTCATGTGTTTCCGACTGGCAGCTGTCAGTCATTTTTTACAGTTTTCTTGCTTGACTTTATTAGCCGCTGTTTGGGCGGTCAGTTCGTGAGCGATTCGCGTGTTTCAGCGGTTTTCGGCTTGCCAGGCTGAAAACACCAGCCGAACCCATTTATTGTTTACTAAACTCCACTAAACAATTGATCCCCTCCGCATCCTTGACACGATCCTTATCCAATAAAGGCATCTTTTACGGCCCCAGACGCATGTCGAGACAACAATCCACTCATGCTCTGCATCATATTCAGTATATCCCACCCCTAAACAAATGAAAATGTTTTGTAAACGCGGTTCTCCTCTTTAGTTAAAGATCAGGATGAATATCACAGAATAAATCTGACATTATTCTTTGCACTCCGACATCTGTGCGGATAAGCGAAGCGCTGACGGTGTCATGGGAACCTGCCCGCAGTTTTCAATCCCTGTATAATGCCAATACCGGAAGGATTCAATCCGGTAAAGAAAGGAAATTGCAATGAAAACAAATAAAACAATCCTGCTGGTGCTGTTAGCCGCATTGTTACTGATCGCAGGCTGCGCGAAACCTACTGCAACCCCGGCTCCGACAGCTGAAGAAGCCGCCTCGGCTGAACAAGTCTTCACGGTTGAAGAACTGGCGAAATTTAATGGCAAGGACGGTGCAAAAGCCTATATCGCAGTGGATGGTATCGTCTATGATGTCACTGAAATCAGCAATTGGAAAAACGGCAGCCATAATGGGTTTGAAGCCGGCAAAATTCTGTCGGATGAAATTAAAAACAAATCGCCCCATGGCGTGAGCAAACTTGAAGGGTTGCCGATTGTTGGAAAAATGGCTGAATAGCAGCCCAGTCTGAATTAACCAAAGACGGGTGACTGATAAAATGGTCACCCGTTTTTATTTTCGTGATCAGCAGCCTGAAGCTGAACCCCAGCCAACCCGATCAGCAGAAGAATGGTAAAATCAGTGAGTAAAACCGGAAATAAACCGCATGATGACAGATACCCCCAAGCATAAAATTCAGACTATTAAAGAAAAATTTCAATTCGGAAACCGGCTGGTGCCGCTCATTCTGCTCATTCTTTCAGTTATCACCTTCGTACCGCTGATCCAAAAACTCGGTTTTTATTGGGACGACTGGCCGATGCTCTGGTTTGAATACACGCAAGGTCCGCAAGGGTTCGCGGATGCTTTCACCAGCGACCGGCCTTTCCTGGGTTATCTTTATCAGGTCACTGGAGCAATCATCGGCACCGACCCGCTGAACTGGCAGATTCTGACTGTGGCATTCCGCTGGCTGGTGTCCTGCGCGTTCTGGTGGGGATTGATCCAGCTCTGGCCGGAGCATCACGAAGAAGGCTTTTGGATGGCGTGCTTGCTGACCGTCTATTCCGGCTTCAAGCAAATGCCCATCGCATATGTCTGGGGCAATGCCTTCATCATGCTGTTCGCTTACGTAATGTCTTATGGGATGATGCTGAAAGCCATCCGAGCCTGGGAGAGCGAGCAACGCCCGCGCTATTGGCTCTGGACAGCTGCCGCCGCCCTCTGCTATGCCTTTTGCACCATCAGCACCGAATATTACACAGGGCTCGACCTCGTTCGGGGAATCGTGATCTGGATCTTCCTGTTCCGTTTCTCGTCATTCCAAACCAGCACTTTCTGGAAAAAGCTGCTCAAAACATTTCTGCATTGGCTGCCATACCTGATCGTGCTCGGAATCTTCATGTTCTGGCGCGTCTTCATCTTTCAATTCCCGTCCTATCAGCCCGTGCTGCTTAATGAGCTGGCGGCAGACCCGATCCGGACCACTCTTGGAATGATTGTGCGCGTCGTCGAAGACGCCTATACTGCCAGCTGGGGCGCCTGGACAGAGTTTTTCAAATTTCCGCTGCGATCGAATCTAACGTCCGTATCAGACCGCTTGTTCTGGCTTTCAGCTGCAGGCGCATTTCTTTTCGCCCTTGCAGCGCTCTTCCTTTATCAAAATAACAAATCCCGAACCAGCCCCTCAGGCGAGGCTGGAACCAAGCAGCATCATTGGCAAATCGCCTGCATCGTTCTCGGGTTGAGTGCGCTTGTCTTCCCCGGCATCCCTTATCTGATCACCTCACTTTCTCCCGCGCTTGATTTTCCGCGCGACCGCTGGCTGACCGCCTACATGTTCGGCAGCTGCGCATTGATCGTCGGGCTTGTCAGCCTCCTGATTAGAGGGCGAACTGCCCAGCGCATCGTGCTGAGCCTGTTCATTGCCATGGCTGTCGGCGGCAACCTCCTGAATGCAAACACCTTCCGGCGCGATTGGGAAATCCAAAAAGACTTTGTCAATCAGCTGACGACCCGCATTCCTGATCTGGAGACGCCGGCATATTTTCTCACCGATTTCAACTCGCTGGCATACGAGACTGACAACTCCCTGACCGGCATGGTCAATCTGGCGCTCGCGCCGGAGAACCGCTCGCTGAACCTGCCCGTCAGTGTCGGCTTTTACGATGTTCGATTTAAATCTTCAACAGATGAACTAGCGTCCGAAGAATCCCATTTCTATCAGGGATTCCGCTCTGCCATGTACGGGGGCGATAAAAACCATATCCTTGTCTACTTTTTCTCACCGCCGGGCTGTCTGCGCATTCTTGATCCAAACCAGCATGCGACGCTGCCGATCTTTCCGGATTCCTTTTATGAGTTCATGAATTTTTCCTCGCCGTCCATCATCAGGGCTGAAGGCAGCCGTGAACCGTTCCTGCAGGAAAAGATTTTCAAGGAATCTGGCGCTGAGAACTGGTGTTATTATTTTCAGCAGGCTGATCTGGCGCGCCAATTCGAGGCATGGCAGACCATCGCAGCCATCGGGGATCAGGCACTGCCGAAATTTCAGGCGGGCGAAGCTACGGAATATATCCCGTTTATCGAAGCCTACACGCGGCTGGATCGCTGGCAGGACGCCGTCCCCTTGATCGAAAAGATTCATCACATGAACAAATCGCTGGACGGACCCGTCTGTCCGATTCTGCAAAAACTATTTGTCGATTACTATCCAGAGGATGATGAAATCCGGAAACGCGCCTTCAACGCCATGTACAGCATGGGATGCGGAGCTTACACACAATGAAAACGATTCAAACTGACAACGAACGAAAAGCTTCAGTCGTGATTCCAGTTTACAACGGAGCTGATACCATTCAGCAACTGTGCGACCGGCTCGAGCAGACGCTGCCGACGCTGTTCACCGCCTATGAAATAATCCTGATCGATGACGGCAGTCCAGACGACAGCTGGGCAAAAATTGAAAGCCTGACGCAGCAATACCCAGCGGTCAGAGGAATTCGCCTGATGCGTAACTTTGGGCAGCATAACGCAGTCCTCTGCGGCATCCGCGAAGCGCGCTACCCGATCACCATCACGATGGACGATGATCTTCAGCATCCGCCGGAAGAAATCCATCGGCTGTTAGAAGAATTTGAAAAAGGATATGACGTTGTTTATGCCGTGCCAAAATCGCTGCCCCACTCATGGTGGCGCAACGGCGCTTCAAAACTGACCAAATGGGTGTTGAGTAAAGTCATGCACATCCCGATCCAGTCAATCGGCGCGTTTCGTCTGTTCAAAACCGATCTGCGCAAAGCCTTTGACCGTTACAGCAGTCCCGACGTTTACATCGACCCGATGCTCGCCTGGGGCACAAGAAAATTCAGCCAGGTTCAGGTCGAAGAAGAAAAGAGAGAAATCGGTCATTCAAACTACACTTTCAGCACGCTGGTTCGCGCCGCCTTGCTGATCCTGACCGGTTACAGCA
>DHPK01000015.1:65061-65249 GCA_002407845.1 Leptolinea sp. UBA5366
GCTGATCCTGACCGGTTACAGCACGCTGCCGCTGCGCTTTGCCAGCACGATCGGCTTCTTCTTCATCATGTTCGGCATCGGCGTTATGATCTATGTCCTGATCATCTCGCTAACGCTCGGTTCAGTCCCCGGCTTCCCGTTTTTGGCATCAATCATTTCGCTCTTCGCCGGCGTCCAGCTCTTCTCGC
>DHPK01000015.1:65393-66171 GCA_002407845.1 Leptolinea sp. UBA5366
TTCTCGCTGGGCATCATGGGAGAATATATCGCCCGGATTTACGACAAATCCAGCGATCGCCCCCCTTACATCATCGCCGAAACGCAGGGTGAAAATGATTGATCTAAATCAGATTCATGATTTTTTCGATCAGTGTTTTGACCTGCATGGCGAAACTGCCCAGGGCGTCGGCTGGAATTCGCCCGAAGCACAGGAAATCCGTTTTGATCAGCTGCTGAAAGTCGTTCAGCCCGGCAAGCCGTTTACATTCATCGAATATGGCTGCGGATATGGGCACCTGCTGCCGTACATGCGTGCACAGGGGCTCAGCCCGGATCATTATTACGGCATCGATATTCTCGAAAGCTCGCTGGCTGCCGCGCGCGAACAGTTCGCGGACGACCCCTCTGCCAGTTTTCACACTGCGCTGGCTGATGTGCCAGTTGCGGACTATCTGAGCGCCTCTGGCGTGTTCAACGTCAAGCTGCAGCACGATAACGCATCCTGGACGCGTTACGTGATTAACTCGCTCGACGAATTTTTCAGCAAGACTGCCAAAGGATTTTCAGTCAATTTTCTGACGAAATATTCAGACTATGACCGCATGAAACAGCGCCCGGATCTCTACTACGCAGATCCCTGCTTCCTCTTTGATTATTGCAAGGAAAACCTCTCCCGCAATGTCGCGCTGCTGCATGACTATGAAATTTATGACTTCACGCTGATCGTCCGGAAGTGATCAACACTTTAATTTATTTGAGCTAATTTTTTCCCGAACTATTAATAGTTTGAAAAATAA
>DHPK01000015.1:66279-79518 GCA_002407845.1 Leptolinea sp. UBA5366
TTATTTTTCAAACTATTAATAGTTTGAAAAATAACTTAGCGATTATCTAGCATATAAAAAAGCCCGCACCTGATGGTGCGGGCATTCCAACTTCAGCGAGATTTACTCTGCGCCGGGCACATCGTACCCGAAGCTGCGCAGTTTCTTTTTCAGGTCGATCAGGCTTTTCTGACCAAAACCTTCGATGTCGAGCATTCCTTCATCGCCTTTTTCTGCCAGTCGGTCGAGCACATCAGCAACTTTCGCGATGCCGGCTTTGGTTAAGGCATCCAACGGGCGCTTGCCGAGGTCGAGTTCTTCCAGCGGGCGATCCGGGGAAGTTTTCGATTCTTCACGGACTTTCTTGTCTTCAATGAAGTCCTGGCGAGCCTGCAGTCTGCGATAGAAGCGGTCAACCTGACCTTCGATATCGAGCATACGCTGCTGCTGTCCGGTGAAGAACGGATGGCATGACGAGCAGACTTCAGTGCGAATTTCTTTTTTGATTGATCCGGTTTCCCAGGTCGTTCCGCATGCACAGGTGACTTTCGCATCTGTGTAATATTCAGGATGGATGTTCTTTTTCATATTGTTTCTTTATCCTTTCACAACTCGTGCCCTTACTGATTCTTCAGGGACGGTTTCGTGATTCCTTATTCCGCATCCGACAGAACAAGCGGATCAATGTTGACGCGTTTTCGGCCGCCCGGCAGTGTTTCGTAAACGACTGTTCCGGTGGTTGTTGCAAAAAGCGTATAATCCCGACCAACCCCGACGTTCAGTCCGGGCTTAATTTTCGTTCCATGCTGGCGAACAAGAATATTTCCAGAGAGAACCAATTCTCCACCGTATCTTTTCACCCCAAGTCGTTGTGAATTACTGTCACGACCGTTGCGGCTCGAACCGCCACCTTTCTTGTGTGCCATATCTAATTACCCCTCAATCGCTTCAATCTTAATTCGGGTATAAACCTGACGATGGCCGGTCTTCGCCCGATAATGTTTCTTGGGACGATATTTGAAAATGATCAGCTTGGGTCCCTTTTCTTCGCCTACGACAACGGCTTTCACTGCGGCGTCTTTGATCACGGGGCTGCCAACTTTGACAGCATCATCCTTGACGACCAGCAAAACCTGATCAAGTGTAATTTCCTGGCCAGGTTCAGCTTCCAACTTATCGATAGTCAGAAACGATCCTTCAACAGCTTTGTACTGTTTTCCGCCAGATTCAACAATAGCGTATTTCATTCCAGATTCTCCAATCTTCACTTCGCCTTATCACCCGCGAGAGCCCGCAGCCGTAAGGGGAAGTTGGCAAATTAAGCTGTTCCGCTTTGGAACAAGCCCCAACAATTATACACCATCTTCACAGGTTTTCAACTTTTGGTGATGACCAGCAAAACTGTTTTTGAGGCGAATAAATAACCGGCGAAATTCTGTTTTCCGCCGGCATCGTTTTCCGTCAAATCAGCAGCCGTCCCGCCAGACGGTCAATAAGTGACCTGAACTTTTACCTCGACACTGCAGACAATCTCATAATTTTGCACCACCCCGTAAGTCATCGAGTAAATCCCGGGCGTTGCGGGGACAACAGCATCCAGAATGAATGAAAGTGAGCTGCCCGGCGCGACATTGTAAGGCAAATCCTGCCGAATGTTGTCCTTGCGTTTCAGCATGTTTGTGCCGCCGATATATGCGAGGTCAAAATTGTCAGTCGTCCAGTAGACATTGGAATCATTGCGAATCGTCCATGAAAAGTCAGTTTCGGCGTTGATTGGAAAACTGGAGTAGTTCGCCGGAGAAATGCTGAGCAGTGCACAGTTGCCGCTTGCGCCCTGAATTGGTTTGGCAATCGGCACCGCTGTCGGTGTGTTCAGCGGCTGCCATGGCGTATAGGGCATCGTCCAATAAGAGGTTGGAGCATACCATGGATTTTTAGTAGGCTGCTGGATAATCGGCTGGTTCCACTGGTAATATGGGCTGTTGCGTTCCGCATCCGGGATGAGCCACCAGCTTTTTCCGTTGCTTTCCGGCGTATATCCTTCCAGTCCGAAATCCGTCCGCACTTTCCAGACGAGCCAGCCATAGCTGCAATAAGGTCCATCGATAATTTGCAAGTTGGTTCCGGACGGCGCCCGGTAAATGATGTTATCGCTCGGGTGTAAATCCGGGTCGCGCCGCAGCGCGTTCGGACCGCTGTTAGACACTTTGACAAAATCACCCAGCTGCAAATTTGAACAAGCGCAGTCCTTGATCGGACAATACTTCGCATTCGTCGCGGTCGCAACAGGATTGACCTGCTTGGGCATGATGCTGCTGCAGGCGTTCGGAGCTGCCAGGGTCAGCCACTGCTGATATTTGCTTCCTTCGGCAGCGTAGCCCAAAACACCAGCTTCGGTCACAACTTTCCAATAAAGATAGCCTGAATTGCAATAAGGACCGTCGATGATGGTCATCCGCGTGCCTTCTTCAAGGTTTTCAATAATATTCTGGTTGGAGGATGTATCCGGAGACGTGCGCAGGCGCAGCCGGCCGTTTCCATACGATTTAATGACACAATCTCCCGGTTTCAAATAGGTGCTGGAACATTGGCTCTGCCCCGCAGGTGCAGCGTTGACCTGGGCAAAGCTGCCAGTAAATAATACAACTGTGATCAGGAATATCATGATCTTCGTTTTCGCCTTCATAGATCCTCCAAAACAAATCATTGCCAGTGATGCATTAATAATGATGTATTAATGACGAAGATAAATTCAATTTAGTTGCATGAATACTAAAAATTATACTGTAACTGGGCTGCGCCGGAAAACGATCCAGCCGAACGCATAGCCGACCAAGCTGATCAGATAGAGCGAGCCTGCCCCAACCAGATCAAACAGCGATCCATAAATCGGAGTCATGATGATGTTGATCAGCGTCGGGATCGTGATCGTCAAAATGACCAAAGCCGTCCCTGATTTTTCGCTCGGCAGCACGGCGTTTACATACATGACAAACCCGACTGTCAGGAAGCTATAAGCAATTCCGCCGATGCCGCGCGCGATGATCAGCCCGGCAACGCTCGGCGACAGAACGACGAACCCGCGCAGGAGGACATTCAGCAGCAGCGCGCTGAGAATCAGCTTTTTGATCCCGGTCTTTTTTGCGATCCGGTCGGTCAGCAGCATGGTTGGAATCTCAACGAGCGAGCTGATCATGCTGGCAACTCCGATGAAGAATTCGGTCGCCCCCAATTGATCAAGATAGAGTATTTCGTAGTTGATCACGCCGTTGTTGCCGATTCCTGTCAGAACGGTCAGGATTGCCAGGACGGAGATCGCTGGGTTTCTGAACAATCCCGGGATGCCTGCAAAGTAAGTGAATATTCCGGTTCTTTGGGCAGGGCGGTCGTCATTCTTCTTGTCAATCAGATGATACAAAATGAAAATCGAGATCAGATTCATCGCCAGATGCAGCCCAAATCCATGGGTGATTGAGGTTTTCTCGTTCAGCCAGCCGGTGAAGAGGACGATGACAGCCCAGCCAAGGGATCCAAGAAAACGAATGCTGCCGTAGCCGGACTGCGTTCCTTTGAGCGCCCGCAGCGCCAGCATATCCGCAGTTGTCATGTGAGCTGAGCTGAACAGCGTACGCAGCGTGTAAAAGATTGTGATGCCAATAAACGCAGTCTGGAAGCCGTAAATGACGGTCATCACTCCGCTGACCAGCAGCGTGATTGACAGCATTCGAATTGGGTTTTCGTCTTCAGATTGAAGTTTCACCCAATAAGGGGCGGAGAATAATCCAATGATCGAGCCAATCGCAATCGTGAATCCGATTTGCGTCCCGCTCAGATGCTGGCGCGCCATGTACAAGTTTAAAAACGGCACCGCCGCACCCATTCCACCAATCATGAACAAAAAATACAACCTCGTGATAAAAAGGTCGTGTTTTTTCTGAGAGGAATTGTCGGTAAGCATACTACTCTAATTTATCAGCAAATCGGGCTGATTTTCAACGGTGAACAAAAGATGTGATGACTCAAACCGGCAGAACCGTTTGAGAAAAAAACGGCTTACTGAATCCCTTTGTAAATCGCAGTTGCGTTCACTTCGATAGGCGTGAAATGATCTTGTGATTTTGGTTCGGGAGTCAGGTTGCGAGCTGCCTGGATTGCATCTTCAGCCAGTTGAATCTGACTGTCGAATGGTTCTGCTTTGCGATGATCCACGCGGTGATACTGTCCATCCGGCATCATGATTCTGGCGCGATCCGTGTCTTTGAGCTGAACGGCTAAGATGCGGAAAACCCGGCTGCGGGCAATCTTGTCCTCAATCGGGAACTGAACTTCGATGCGGCGGTCAAGGTTGCGGGGCATCCAGTCCGCACTGCCGAGGAAGAGGTCTTCCGCGCCGTCATTGTAAAAATAGAAAATCCGCGAGTGCTCCAGATACCTGCCCACTAGACTGCGGACATGGATGTTTTCTGAGAGGTTTTTGACTCCGGGGCGGAGGCAGCAGATGCCGCGGACAATCAGATAGATTTTTACGCCCGCCTGCGACGCGCGGTATAAGGCGTCAATAATTTCGGGATCAACCAGCGAATTAACCTTTGCCACAATGTACGCCGGTTTGCCGTCTTTGGCATTTTTTCTCTCCTGATCAATCCGGTTCAACGTCTCATTCCGCAGCCAGCGCGGCGCTGGAATCAGCCTGCGCCAGGAAAGCGGAGCGGAATAGCCGGAAATCATGTTGAAGAAATCGGTCGCGTCCCGCCCATAGGGCTCCGCGCAGGTCATCAAGCCTAAATCCGTATAGATCTTTGCCGTGATATCGTTGTAATTACCGGTGCCTAAATGAACATAACGCCGAATGCCGTCATCTTCATTGCGCACGATTAATGTGATTTTGCTATGGGTTTTCAAGCCGATCAAACCGTAGATCACATGGCAGCCTGCCTGCTCCAGCTTTTTCGCCCAATGGATGTTATTTTCTTCATCAAAACGCGCTTTCAGTTCAACCAGAACCAGCACCTGTTTCCCCATCATGGCAGCTTCGGCCAGCGAATTGATAATCGGAGACTGCCCGCTGACACGATAAAGCGTCTGCTTGATTGCCAACACGGTCGGATCCTGCGCCGCCTGCCGAATGAGTTCAATAATCGGATCGAATTGCTCAAAGGGATGATGAACAATCACGTCGTTCTCACGAATGACCGAAAAATAATCTTCCTTATCAAAAAACGCGGGCACTTGCTGCGGTTTAAAGGGCGGATATTGGAGGTCCGGACGTTTGACGAGTTTGGAAATCTTGGATAGCATCGTCAGATCAAGCGGGCCGGGGATTTTATAAATGTCTTCACTGTTGATTTCAAGAATATCCACTAAAATCGGCAGAATTTCAGGGTCAAATCCTTTTTGAATTTCAAGCCGGATCACCTCTCCCCATTGTCGCTGGCGAATCTGCATTTCGATTTCTGCCAGTAAGTCCGCTGCGTCCTCGTCATCGATCGCCAGGTCTGCATTGCGCATGATGCGAAAACAGGAGACCGTCCCGATTTTAACGCCGCTGAAAAGATGGTCGATGAAGGCTGTGATGACGTCTTCAAGCAAGATAAATTCATCCAGATCCGTTGATGGCAGCTTGATCAGACGCGGCAGAACTGCTGGAATTTGAACGATTGCAAACGGCTTTTCATCTTCCGAGACTTTTGCCTTGCGCGGTTTCTCCACTCGAACAATCAGGTTCAGCGTCTTATTCGCAATCAATGGGAAAGGGGAGGCGGCATCGACAGCCAGCGGCGTCAGCACCGGGAAAACCGTCGCATCAAAATATTCTTCCAGGAATGACTTTTGATTGGCGCTCAACGATGAAAATGAGCGGATATAGATTTGATTTGATTCAAGTTTCAGCGTGATCGAGCGATTGTAGGTCGTGTATTGCTTCTTCACCATTGCATGGGTGAATGCCGAAATATTTTCAAGCTGTTCCTGTGGCTTCATACCTGCCGGATCAGGGCTGGTGTAAGATGCGTTAACCAAATCTTTCAGCGATGCCACCCGGATCATGAAGAATTCATCCAAATTGGAACTGGTGATCGAAAGAAAGTTCAGCCGCTCAAGCAAAGGGTTGTCAGCATCTCGCGCTTCTTCCAGCACGCGCTCATTGAATTCCAGCCAGCTCAGCTCCCGATTGATCATCTGCGTTGGAAAATCTTCAATTTTCGCTAACCGGGCATGTTCAATCTCTGGAAAGGAATCGACCATCGTTGTCATGAGTATATCGTTTCTGCTTGAATCTTTTTCCATTATCAAACCGCTTTCATCTCAGTTTTCATCATTTTTCGCTGGTTTTCCGCCTGCGAAGTTCAGGGATCAAACCAAACATTTCTGTAAAAATTGCAGTGTGTTTATAAAAATTCCACATTTCAAGGGTGAAATCCTGATCAGCGCTGACCAGAATTTCAAGCTTATCGTCAACCACCTGCGTTCGAAGGATCTCAACTTTTTGTTTATGCCCCGCATCCAATGAATTTCCAAGCGCAAGGTAGGCGACGAGTTTCATTACCAGGATCTTTTCTGCATCCGTCAACCGCTCGAGCATCGGATCATTTGCAGTTAAATGTCCGTTATGGAAACAAGCCACCAGCGAAATGATCTCCATCTCCTTTTCATCAAGACCGATGATTTCATTTGACTGGATAATGTTATAGCTGCGAATCCCGTCATTTTCCATGCTGATGTATTTACCAATGTTATGCAGCAGAGAAGAAATCTGCAGATAGATGCGTGTACTGCTCGGCAGTCCATGGATTTTCCGGGTCAGATCAAACAGTCTGAGCGTCAGCTCGCTGACATGCTGAGAATGTTTTTTATCCGTCCGATAACGGTTTGCGAGATAATATGCGGATTCGATCCGGTTGATTTCCGGATCGCGGATCAATTTATAGTTTTGCAGCGTGGACGCCATCTCATACAGCATCCCATCCGCCAGATCAATTTCTGACAGGAAAAATTGATTCGTTCCGGTAAAGGAAAGCACTTCGTCAATCACAATGCAGGCCGGCAGCAGCAGCATTTCCTGTTCGGAGGGCACATTCCCCATGCGCAGCATTTCGCTCTTGGCTCCCCGGCGCATTCGATCAAAAAACACTTGATAATCGGACAGCGTAATCGGCTCCTGATGCTTGCTATTCCAGCCAGCAACATGTCGGATATATCGGGATGATCCGCCGGTCACAATCAGATTCTGATAAGAGGAGCGTTTCGGTCCAAATGTCTTGTAGTAATTCAGTTCTCCCGAGATATATTCTGCCATCAGCGCGCCAAAGTCGCTGGAATGGCGCTCAAGATCGCCCAGCAGTTCGCGAATGCGGAGCGACCCGAGCCTGAAATTTTGAGTGTTTACGTATTTTCCTTCGTTATAGAGCGTCAGCTGAATACTGCCGGAACCGATGATCAGCACCAGCGCATTCGTTTCAATCAGCGCATTGAAGGTCGGAATCGTCTCAGACAGCGCGATCTGGTGATAATACAAATCCATGCTGTTTGAAAGCACGTTCACATCAATGCCCGTCTGTCGTCTGATCTGCTCCACTGCGAAAAGGCGGTTACTTGCCTCGCGAAATGCGCTGGTGGCAGTCGCCCGCATGTGGCTGACCTTGTACTCCTCCATTTTTTTATTGAAGGACTTGAGTACGTCGATCGTCTGATCCAGCAGGTGCTGACTTATTTTTCCTGTCGAGTAGGTTGCAGCGCCCATCGGGATCGTCCGCTGAACCTGATCAATTATTTTTGGCGCATCTCCGCTTTTGAGCAGAGCGATCTTCATGATCACGTCATTCGAACCGACATCGATTGCTGCTGCAGTTATTTGTTTAGCCATCTACGAGTTGCTCATCTCCAAAATAGATACCGGTCTTGCGCGCGTCAGCGATCAAATAGTGATCCAACGGAACAGACTTCAGTTTTCCTGCAACTTGTTTCAATGGAATTCCAACGATCTGATTGTTGACAATGCCAACCATTTTTCCGAATTTCTTGTCCAAAATCATATCCGCTGCTTCAACACCCAAGGAAGTCGTCAGCACCCGATCAAAGGCGCTGGGTGTGCCGCCGCGCTGGAAATGCCCTGGCACGACGCAGCGGACTTCCTGAACCGTCAGTTTGTCCAGCATCGCAGCCAGCCGATAAGCAACGGAAATATACTGCGAACTTTCCAGTTTCTGAAGATATTCAGCCTTGCTCAGTTTGGCTTCTTCCTTGGACTTTGCGCCTTCAGCGATCGCGATAATCGAAAAGCGCTTGTGCTCTTTTGCCCTGCGATTGATCGCAGCAGCAATTGCCATCGGATCATAAGGAATCTCAGGCAGCAGGATCACATCCGCACCGCCGGCAATTCCGGCATGCAGTGTCATCCACCCCACTTTGTGCCCCATAATCTCCACGATGAAAACCCTGCCATGGGAAGTCGCGGTGGAATGGATGCCATCGATCACTTCAGTCGCGATGTTAATTGCACTCTGGAATCCGAAGGTCATGTCCGTTCCCCATAGGTCATTATCAATCGTTTTCGGCAGCGTTAAAATGTTCAAACCATTTTCATAAAGCAGATTTGCCGTCTTATGCGTCCCGTTGCCGCCCAAGATGACCAGGGCGTCTAAATCGAGTTCCTTATAGGTGCGCAACATCGCGTCCAATTTTGACGGACCATCTTTTTGATTGGGGAAAAGAGGATCATTCATCGTCTTAAAAGACTGCCGGGAAGTGCCAAGAATTGTCCCGCCCAATGTTAAAATGCCGGAAAAATCGCTTGATGACAGATGCTTAAAATTCCGGTGCATTAAACCGGCATACCCATCTAAAAACCCGATTATCTCAGTATTTTTATCATTTTCATACAATCTTTTTGCAACACCCCGCATTGCCGAGTTCAAACCTTGGCAATCTCCACCACTTGTTAACATTCCGACTTTTAAAGACATGGTTTCCCCTTTCGCCGATGAAACACTAATTTCCTGTCCCGATAGGATTATATTTTGTTGTAAGCAACATAAACCGAATTTTATACAGTTATTCACATTAATTTTACAGGAAATTTCAAAACCTGCAATCTTTGATTTCTTTTCGCGATAATCAAGATGCATTCTCGTGATTCTTGCTTATAATAACTTTGGACGACAATCGATTGGTCTGAAGGGAGGAAAGACTATGCGAAGAAGCAAAAGAAAGGTATCCAAGCCCGACTTTGTACTGCCAGAAAGCACTGGCAGGCGATTTTTTTTCCTGCTCAAAGAAAACTATTTTGAACTGCTCAAATTAAGCCTGCTGTTCACGCTGTTTTGCCTGCCGCTAGTCACCATCCCCGCAGCCGTTACCGCGCTTTCTTACGTTGTCTCGAAGCTGGTTAATGACCGGCTTTATTTTGTCTGGCACGACTTTTTCAAGTCCTTCAAAGCTAATTTCGTCCGCAGCACGATTTATGGCTTGCTATGGCTCGCTGCTGCGTTTATCCTTGTCCAGCTTTGGGGTTTTTCAAACCAGCAGCTGTCAAATGACCTGATTAATTATTTCATCAAGTTTTTCGTCATCGTCTTGCTGATATTGCTTTTGAATCACGCCGCTTATTTTCATCCTATTCAAGCCTGGATTGACCTGCCATTCGCATCCGTGCTCAAAAATGCCCTGATTATCCAGTTTGTTGGTGCGAAATCCACGTTGAAAATGTTCATCGTCCTCCTCCTCAGCATTGGGCTGACGTTCTTCCTCCAGCCGATATCGCTGCTCGTAATTCCGTTTTTGTTCTCCCTCATCGCTTTCATCCTTTGCACCTTCGCAATGGAACCCATCCAAAAATATCTTGTGCTGAAAAACCTTCCGCCGGAAGACTTGGTTCAGTCTGAGGTAGAAAACTAACGTTAGGTGGACTCGCGCAGATCGGGCTTTCTCGCACTGTCTCTTCCCACTTTATTTTTCCCAAGAAGAATTAAAACTTTTTTCTGCAGCTCCACAGAATAGTCTTAATAATCAACCTGAAATTTTGACAATTATCTCAATTTGACATGCACCGCTTTCACTCTTGAAAGATATAATCCGATTAAAGATTCCTTGATTGAAAGAGGAAATTATGGACAGAATCTATTTAGTCACCGGTGCTGCTGGGCATTTGGGCAGTACAATCGTCCGGACGCTTGTCGCTCAAGATCAAAAAGTGCGCGCCCTGGTGCTTCCCACTGATAAACTGGCAGAAAAGCTGCCTTCCGAAGTTGAGTGCATAAAAGGGGATGTGCGGGACATTGAATCGCTTCAGCCGTTCTTTGAACCAGCGCCTGAGTTGGAAAAAGTTGTTATCCACACTGCTGGCATTGTTACGATCGCGTCGTCCTATAACCAGCTCGTTTATGATGTCAATGTAACCGGCACAAAAAATATCCTTGACCAAAGTCTGATCCACGGCGCCCGCAAAATGATTCATGTCAGTTCTGTGCATGCGCTTCCGGATAAACCTGCCAATGAGGTTCGCAGCGAAATCAGCCATTACAATCCGGACGAAGTGAACGGTCTTTACAGCCGGACAAAATCCGAAGCCTCAGCATTGGCGCTCAATGCCGCAGAGGAAGGACTTGATGTTTCAATCGTGCTTCCGTCCGGGATCTCCGGGCCTTATGATTCCGGACGCGGTCATATGACACAGCTGTTGGTTGACTATTGCAAAGGGCGGCTGACGGCTGGAATTCACGGCGGGTATGACTTTGTCGACGTGCGTGACGTAGCAGACGGCATCCTTGCCTGTGTCGACCGCGGCAGAAAAGGCGAGAGTTATATTCTTTCCAACCGTTATTTTTCAATTCCTGAACTGCTCGAAATTTTTCATCAGGTGACGGGCAGGAAACCAGTTAAAACTTTCTTGCCTACCTGGTTTGCAAAAGTCACTGCGCCATTGGCGGAGCTTTATTACAAAGTTCTTAAGCAGCCGCCGCTTTATACGCCTTATTCAATCGAAGTCTTGACGGAAAATTCGAATTTCTCGCATGAAAAAGCCAGCCGTGAGCTTGGCTATACGACACGCCCGATGGAAGAAACGGTTCGTGACAGCCTGACATGGCTGGAGCAAATCGGTCGAATCTAACAGATAACAAAACGCCGCCTTGTTATTTCGGGCGGCATTTGCATTGGATTTTCAATTACTCGCGATGGGGATCGCGGTCCCGATTAATCAGATCGTCAAATTTGGATGCGGATCGCTGCACTTCATCATCGGCGCTTTGATGGGGATCCCGTTCGCCTCTGACATCCTTAATCGTGTCTTCAAGCTTATCCTGAATTCGGTCAAAAAAGGATTCAACTTTGTCAGCAGTTTTTTCGCTCCAGTCAAAAAACTTTTCTCCCGTTTCATCCAGTTTATCCTTCAGTTCATCGACAGACGATTCGACTGGATTCTCACGATGTGGGTCGCGGTCGTTTTGCTTCAAAGCCGCCAGTTTATCCTGAATCCGATCAGTCGAATCTTCGACGATGGCATGAGGGTCGGTTTCATGAAGTTTTGAGCCTTCCGTATTCACCGCAGCGACCGCTGATTCTGGCGAATAATGCGGATCACGTTCATTTTCAGCCATGCGTTGCAGTTTTTCTGCAACTTTATCATTCGATTCAGTTACCGGGCTGTGCGGATCGCCGCTTATCTTCCCGCCGAAAGCAGCGCTTCCGGTGACAGATGCAGATTCAGAACTCTGAAACAACTGGCGCAGCTGATCGACAGCAGTCTGGTTAAAAACGCCCTCTTCGGCTGATTTTCGAATTTGTTCAATTAAGTTAGCGATTTGTTCGTTCATTTTTCCTTTTCCATCTGCCAGCATGACCAAAACGAATCAGCTGACCTTTGCTGATAAAAGTTAATTGACAAAACAAATCATATCAGGCAGCCAACTCGTCCCCGGAAATTTTGCCGGAAAAACGCCAGAATTTTACACTGACAAAGTCGCTGCAATCACCCGGTTCGTCCCGCCAGCGTCACCTTTTGCAGAACATCTTTGCAGGCGGCGTAGCTCTCCTGAAACATTTCGAAATAAGCCTGATAGATCCGCTGATTTGCTGGATTGGGTGTAAATATCTCGTCTCGATAACGACTGATTTCAGCACACCCGACTGCCAGATTCGGATAGATTCCCGCACCGGTTCCTGCCGCAATGGCAGCCCCCAGGCTTGCCTGTTCCTCAGTTTGGGAAACTTTGAGCGGCACACCATAGATATCCGCCTGAATTTGCAGCCATTGCCGGCTGCGTGCTCCACCGCCTGATGCCACCAGAACATTGGGGCGGGACCCCAGTTGAATGTAAAGTTCCAGACAGTCTCTCAGAGAGAATGCCACCCCTTCCATGACTGCCCGAGTCATTGCCCAAGTCGTTGTGCTGCTGTTTACGCCAATAAACATACCGCTGATATTTGGATTAACATGCGGTGTGCGCTCTCCGTTTAGATACGGCAGGAAAATCACGCCGCCGCTGCCGGGTTTGACTACCTCAATTTCCCGATTGATCTCGTCATAAGGACGCTTGCCAATGATCTGATTCCACCATTTCAGAGATAAACCCGCGCTCATCGTCGCGCCAAACGTGATCCAGCGATCAGCGTCATAAGCACAGAAAAGATTCGTGTTCAGCGCGGGATTCAAAATAGGCTTGCCAATCTGAAAACTGACCTGCCCGCTGCTGCCAATGTTGACGGTAGCGTCCCCGTCATGGATCATGCCATTGCCGATCGACTGCATCACCTGATCACCGCCGCCGGCAACTGCGACCGTTCGCGTTGATAAGCCAGTAAGCGCAGCCGCAGCCTGGCTGACATGACCAACTGGCTGAATCGTTTCATAGCACTTGGGGAAGATTTCAAGCGGAACGTCGACGCGTTTCAGAATTTCTTCTGACCAGCAGCGTTTTCGAATATCGAATGCCAGCGTCGCTGAAGCATCTGCATTTTCAGATGACAACACACCCGTCATCTTGAATCGCACGTAATCCTTCGGCAAGCAGACATAGCGGATCCGGCGGTAGTTTTCCGGCTCATTATTTTTGACCCACAGCAGCGATACCAGCAGAAATCCTGTGAAAATTGGGTTCATCATCAGCCGCTCAACGTCGGCATGATCAAAGATCCTGTTAAGAGATTCAACCTCAGCAGATGAGCGCGCATCGCAATGCAGGATTGACGGGCGGACGACTTGATAATTTTCATCCAGCGGGACCAGCCCGTGCATTTGACCGGAAAAACTGACACCAGCAATTTCGG
>DHPK01000015.1:79681-96309 GCA_002407845.1 Leptolinea sp. UBA5366
TGCATCAATGCCTGATTTATGCAGCGCAGCCTGGACGGTTTCAACGCATGCCCGCCACCAGACCTCTGGATCCTGCTCTGCGTAACCGGGATGAGGTGAGTCAAACTGATAATCTTTACTTTCCAACGCAATCGTGTTGCCGGCGAAATCGATCAAAAGTGATTTCAAACTTGAAGTGCCTAAATCAATTCCAAGGAGATATTTCATGTGAGCTCCAATAATCCTAAAAAAGTGATGTCTTGTTGAGCCAATTCTATTCGATTATCTGTTTTTTTTCGAGGGAATCAAAGGGTTCTCTCTGAGCAGCCTGCCAAAATAAGAGAAAATGCATCAATCCGGATTCAAATCCTTTTTTTACAGGATTCTTTTTTATAATGCAGGTGCAAATGAAAAAAGTTAAAAGGATCATCTTGCTGACGGCAGGAGTGCTCGCTCTCAGCGCCGGCATCATTGGAATTTTTCTTCCCGTTCTGCCGACCACGCCATTTTTGCTCTTATCTTCCTGGTGCTTCCTCAACAGCTCCGAGAAGCTTTATCGCTGGTTAATGACCCACCCAGTGCTCGGATATCCGATTTTTCTTTATCAAAAGAAGCGGGCGGTTCCCAGAAAAACAAAGATCAGCGCGCTGGTGCTGCTCTGGCTGGGAATCGGGATTTCGCTCTTTCTGATCGAAAACCGCCGTATCGAATCTCTGCTCTTCATCATACTTGCAGGCGTGACAATCCATCTGCTGAGACTGAAAACGCTGAACGAACCGCATAATGAATCATTCGCAGAAGAATACCGTGATTTTACTCGTCAGCTGAGCACTTAGCTGTCTGGAATTTGGTCTGTCATTTTTGCTCTCGAATCGAAAGGTCAAGATCAAAAATCTGAGTTTCCAATCTTTCGTAGCTAATTGAACCAAATAGCTCAACTACTAATAGTTGAACTAATTAACTCAATTAACTTGACAAAAATGCTATAATAAGGACAAGGATTGCTTGTTCAAGCAGTCAAAAAACGGAGCGAACCATGGCAGAAAATGAGTATTATGCGGTGATCGGCGACCTCGTTGCCTCACGCAAAATCAACGATCGGCAGGCAGTTCAGCAGCAGCTGCTGGATACGTTCAATGCGGTCAACCAGCAGTTTTCTGATCAAATTGCCGCCAGATTCGCGATCACGCTGGGGGACGAATTTCAGGGCGTGCTGACCGCTCCGGATCATCTGTTTGAAATCGTCGACCGCATCCGGCTCAACCTGCATCCAGTTCAAATTCGGATCGGCATCGGTATCGGCGCCATTTCGACCGAAATAAACCAGATGGAATCGTTCACGGCTGATGGTCCGGCTTACTATCAAGCGCGCGCAATGATCGATGAGGTCAGAAAAAACGAAAACGCACGGGAGAACCTGAGCCAAACGATCAAAATTTCAACCGGCGAACCCAACCCACTGATTGATTTGATCAACTCCAACCTTGGGCTAGCTTCTCTGATTGAAAGGAACTGGACCGACAAACAGATTGAAGCAGTTTGCCTGATGTATTTTGCCGATTCCATGCAGAAAGATGCCGCAAAATCGCTCGGAATTACGGTTTCAGGTATGCATTACCGCTTGAAAAATGCCTATTATTTCGACTTCAAAGCGTCCAGAGAGCTGGTCACGCAGACCTTGATTGAACGGAGCCGTCAGCGATGATGAACACAACTTTCATCCTCAGCTTGCTCGGACACATTCTGGGAGATTTCTATTTTCAGCCAGCAGCACTGGCTCAGGCTAAACGCAGCCGATTCAGCGCTCTCTTGCTGCACGGCTTGCTTTATGCCATCCCATTGGCTGCGCTGTTCTTCCTGACCGACCGTGCGCCGGTGCTCTTTTGGAGTCTGGCGAGTTTGGCAGCAGCGCATCTGCTGATCGACTGGCTCAAGCAGCTGCTGCAGCGCTCAAGCTTTTGGCAGAAGCGGACCGTCAATCGCCCATCCTCAGAAAGTTCTTTGTTTTTCATTGACCAGACCGCTCACATCCTGACGATTTTAATTCTCTATCTGATCTTAGATAAACAGGGGTTCACACTGCAGCCTGCCGCATGGCTTGCCAGCATCAGCGCCGGAGCGGCAATCCCGCTGTCAGCCGTTTTACAATGGACGCTGCTGATTCTGCTCGTCTTGAAACCTGCCAGTTTCACCATTGTTCAGCTTACAAACCGATACAAACCCATTCAGCCAGGTCAGCAGCCTAAAAAAGAGTCTCCGATCGAGACCGCCGATAACGACACTGCTCCCAACATTCAAGGGGCTGGTCAAATGATCGGCTGGTTGGAAAGGCTTTTGATCGTCCTCTTCCTTGCCGCCGGTCAATACGCTGCAATCGGGTTGATCATGACCGCCAAGTCGGTTGCGCGCTACGAAAAAATCACAAAAGACAGCGCATTCGCGGAATATTACCTGATCGGGACGCTTTCCAGCATTTTGCTTGCGCTTCTGTCTTATCTTTTCATTTTTGGGTTTTGATCGTTCGGGGACGCTGAACGCTGAATCACGGAGCAGGATACTTGCTTGTTTAATCGGCCACGCTTCGTCGATTGCTGATTTCCTGCGGCGTGATCATAAGCTTTTCCAAGATAAGGTCGGTTAATTCGTCAGTGCAAGCAGCAGATTAATCCAGTTCAAGAATACATAGTTTTGTTAATAAAAAAAGACTGTCCATTTTCAGGGCAGTCTCAAAATGATTGGAAACGATTAGTTTTTTGCCATTGAATTTTTGATCAGACCAACGATCCCGGTCAGCGCCCCGCCGCCGACTCCGCTGCCCAAAACGGTCGTCAGAATTGACGTGATATCCAAATTTCCTGCAGCTGCGCCAGCATCACCAATGCCAAGCATCGGGAGAACCTGACCCAGCACAATTCCGCCGATCAGACCAACAATCGAGTTTCCGGCTTTGCCGAGATCGATCTTTTTGGATGCACCAGCGAGGTTGCCGCCGACTGCACCGCTAACCAATTGAATTAAAATTCCTACGATATCCATCGTTTACTCCTTAAGTCCTTTTTGTTTAATTTCAGAGATAATCTTATCGCTCACAACGAAATTTCAAGTTCCAGTCCCAAAAATTATTACAATTTCAAATTCCCCCCGAATGGATCGAATGTATCCCGAATCTAAGACTCGGGTTGTTCCATCATGAAGGCATCGGACTGTCCCGCGCAATCCTTCGTTTTTTTTTACGAAGAGAAAATCGGATACCATATCGGAAGCTATATGAAAAATTCGCCAAATGGATTTATTCGAAATTGAAAATGAAACAAGGCTGGGAAAATATTATAATCAGGAGAATATGAACCTCTTGATTTTCAATTGCGGCAGCTCATCGCAATCCTTCAAACTTTATCAAATTAAACCGGACAATTCCCGATCAGTAATCGCATCCGGTAAAGCCCACAATATCCAGATGCAGACGAACACATCTGCCAGCTTGAATATAACGATTCATGGCGTGACGCGCAGTCTCCCGCTGGCTGAAAGCACTCACCCGGCAGCTGCCAGCGCAATTCTTGCTTCGCTCCTCCCGGAATTAGCGGCTGATGAGAAAATTGATGCCATCGGACATCGGTTCGTCCATGGCGGCGGCAAATTCGAGCGGACGACTTTCATCGATGATTCCGCCCTGAATCTTCTCCGATCCTGTTTGCATATTGCACCGATCCACAATCCAAACTCCTACAGTGTGATCGAGACCTGCCGCGCGCTGCTGCCGAATACCCCGCAGTTTGCAGTTTTTGACACAGCTTTTCATGCGTCATTGCCTGACGCAGCAGTGCGTTACGCGATTCCGCAAAAGCTAACCGCAGCCGGATACAGAAAATTTGGCTTTCACGGATTATCCTATCAATTCATCACTGGGAAAATGGCTGACTTGCTGCAGAAACCTGCTGATCAGCTGAAATTGGTCATCTGCCATCTCGGTACCGGCGGTTCGAGCGTCTGCGCGATTCAGAACGGAAAATCGGTTGACACTTCGATGGGATATTCACCAATCGCGGGTTTAATCATGTCTACACGCAGCGGCGATGTCGATCCGGAGATCATCCTGGAACTGGTTCGACACGGGCAGTCAGCTGACGAAATCGACAACATGTTGAACTTTGAATCCGGTCTGTTAGCGCTCTCTGGATACTCTTCCAATCTCTATGAAATCATCACAGCAGCTCAAGCCGGGAATTCGGACTGCCGCCTGGCTTTTGAGGCCTACTGTTTGCGTCTCAGCCATTATATCGGCGCATTTCTCTGGCAGTTGGACGGCGCCGATGCGCTCGTGTTCACGGATGAAATTGGAACAGGCTGTCCTGAAGTGCGTGAAGCGGTTTGCGCCAATCGCCAATTCTTCGGGATCAGGCTCGATCAAACCTTGAACCAAAATGCGCCAGCCAGCAGCCCCTGCTGCATCTCTCAGGATGATTCAAGTGTTCAGATCTGGTCGGTGCCGACCGATGAAGAAGCTGTGATCGTGGATGAGATTTTGAAATTGCTTTCCTGAAATCCGCTACCCTAATTAATTCCGCCGAGACTCCAATTCCTGAATAATCTGCTGATAGAAAACTTCATCAATCCGGTATTTCTTTTTATAGACGATGAAACTGATCATGATAAAAATCATCGGAAGAACCAGCATGGCAAACTTGAAAAGCAACAAGCCCTGTTCCGTGACATCTTGAGGTCCCGCAGATCCTTTCATGCCTGAAAGGATCACGGTCGCGCCGACGATTCCCGTTGAAATTGCTGATCCCAGTTTATTGATGAACGGCTGAAGCGACAATGTGACAGAGTCATTGCGCTTTTTCAGTTTCCATTCGCCATATTCGACCGAATCAGCAATGAACATCAGCATGATCAGCTGAATTGCTGCCTGACCGACAAACAGCAGCATACCCGCAATTCCGATAAAAAGCATCGAAGTGTTAGGTGCAAAAAAGAAGACAATATATCCGAGAACCACCAGTATCGTGGCATAAAGATAGAGCTGCGCCCGCTTTACATGCTTGCTAACCGCTGGAAATATGGCAAGCGAAGCGATTTGCGAAATGCCCAAAATCAAAGCAAAGATCGAATACATGTCCTCATCACCGAAGACATATTTGAAATAATATTGTCCAAATGAGGTCGTTGTCATATAACCGATCATGAAAAGACACATCGCAACCACTGTCCACAGCAGCTGATCGTTTTTCCCAATGATCGCAGTCAGTTCTCGGAAACTGGTATGGCTCTCTTTATTATTATAGGAGCGGTCTTCTTTTACGCCGAACAAGGTAAACAGCTGAAAGAAGATCATGATCAGCACAACAATAATTGCCAGATAAAAATAACCCTTTTGCATGCTGCCGGTCAGTTCGCCCAGCATCTTTGAAACCGGTGTGATGCCCACCACCATCGTGAAAAGGCCAATGTTTGCGCAAATTCTGGCAATCGCTCCAATCGATTCCCGCTGTTTCTGGTCTTTGCTTAACGTCGGCAGCATTGACCAATAAGCGATGTCATTCGCGGTAAAACTGATCTCCCACAGCAGATAAATAATCAGAAAAACGAAAACAAACGCAAACCCTTCGAGCTTAAAATCCGTAAACATCAACACCTGAAAAACAGCCGTCAGAAGCGCTCCGATTAATATCCAGGGTTTGAATTTTCCCCAGCGCGAGCGGGTGTTGTCAACAATAACCCCCATAAACGGATCATTAAACGCATCAAAAACTCGGGTGAAGATCATCACTCCGGTCACATACCACATTGTCTTCGTTGGCACTTGCAGAATATCGGTCAAGTAAAACATCAGATACATGCTGACCATGCTGTATTGCATATCACGGCCGATCGTGCCAAGTCCGAAAAACCAGCGGTTGCGTTTGTAGTTTCCTTCGTCCAATTCAGTTACCTCTTCTGTTTTTCTTCAGCTAATTGATCTCCGGCAGCGGTTGTGAGTTTTTTTTAAAAAATTGATTCTGATTCATAATCAACCGGGAATCTCATTTTCTGATGATCACCGTTCCTACGAATTTAAGAACTTGATTCCGTTTTATCTTTCTATCTGAAAGCCTTGACTCAAGCACTACACGCCGAAAAAGTTGATTGCTCTAAGATTTCAAAAATATAAAAAAGTTCGCTAATCGATTTCGAAAAGATTATACGAACCCAGTCTACTCAAAATAAACCCGTACTGCCTCAGAAACCAACTCCCTTAGTGATGCTTCCGGTTCCGCATCAGCTTCTTTCGACAGCTTACCGATTGAATCCATGTTGAAATCAATGGCGTTGACGCGATCCATCAATAACAACATTGCCGTCTGAACGGTATACGGACGCTTACCCTCGCTGACAAGCTTTTGCTCATCAGGCTGAATCCCCTTCTTCATCATCCATAGCAAATCCCAGAGGAGCCAGACAGCCTCAGACTCCGCCGAGGTTTCCTCGAAAACCGGCGTTTCAAGGCATTCAAGCAGATAACCAGCCATGATCGTCTCAATCGTGAAATGCGCCGGCACAAAGCTGAATCCGCCGAGGAATAAAGGTGTATAGGCAATCGAAGCGCGTTCAGGGTGATTCCAGATTTCGATCCGGACCGATGTCTCGCTGCTGTTTGAATCCGACGAGAGCGGAAAGGATAGATATTTCCTGATCGTCCATTGATTCCCAATTTGTTCACCGATTTCGAATTCAGGAAATCCTGCCTCATAATTAAAGTAGCTGCGGATTTCATCCGTAAAATCGTCGAGTGCAATACCGGAATTATTGTTTAATACCAATTTCTCTGGAAATTGAGGCAATCCATAAATATAATGCAGGCAGGCATCGCCAGTCAGGTTCAGCTTCCGATAAACCGAATGGTTATATAGGAAATCAAGGATAAATGGGTAAATATATTGTTCAATCCGTCCTTGATTCTTATTTTCGGATTGCTCCTGCCGGATTAAAAATTGAAGCGTTCTGATCAGGTCCGCCATACGCTGCTCCGTAATGCGTTCGCTGCAAGGTTCATTTTAAGCCCGCCATCGGCATACACCAGATTGAAGAATTCTTTCCGGGCTGTCTTCGGAACTGCTTTCAGATCAACGTCGGACAGTCCTAAAATCGCCTCTCGAACCGCGCCGGCAGTGTTAGTTGAAAATCGAGTGAAATAGAAATAATCGAACAATGCTTTGGGCAAGGAGGCGACAGCTGCAAGCAGCCCCTGATAAGGTTTCAAAGCAAAATGATTGAACAGCTCAGGTTTAACGTGCCGGTATTGAAAAATGCCGATCGGATTTTGAATTGTACGCGTGTTGCCGCTGGTGATACAGGTGATAACATTTTCAGGAGTCCGCGCAATCTTCTCCCGCCGAAAAACTGAATCCATCGACAGATAAGATTGAGAGAGGATCAATCCGCTGACAGCTGCGGTGAAATCAGCGTCTTTCCGATGGCTTTCGAAATAGGGTCTGGTCATATACATGCCCTTTTTCAGCTGGATGATCGTCCCATTTTTCATCCAGCGATAAAGAGCCGTCTGCACGCTGCCCGGCACCAGCGCGTCAGGTTCCGCCAGCTGCTGGATCGCCTGGACTGTGAAGTAAGGAGTTTCGTTGAATGCGTCAAGAATTGCTTTATTCATATCAGATAATAGACCTTGATTAATTATCAGGGATATCAAAGACGATGTCAAGAAAAAGGGGATGTTCCTCGCTATTTCACATGACAAAACCATTAAGGATTAATAAGCTATCTTGATACAATTTATTTACAATGATTTTTTACAGCGTTCAGTACCATTTGCCTTAGCTCTGATCCATTCTTTATCCTGCTTTTTGGGAGAAACAAAATGGAATATTACGCTCATTCCTTGACCGAAGACAAAAACAAGTGGCAGCCATTGAAAGATCACCTCTCATCCGTGAGCCTTCTCGCAGGCGGTTTTGCAAATAAATTCGGTGCGCAATCATATGGGGAAACAGGCGGACGGTTCCATGATCTCGGAAAGTATCAAATTGTGTTTCAGAGAAGATTAGAGGGATCAAAAGAGAGAATTCCGCATTCATCAGCCGGCGCAAAAGAACTCCTTGCGCTATATTCGGGAAATACCATTGAAAGAATTATTGCCACGATGATCGCCTACTGCATTGTCGGGCATCACACCGGTCTCCCGAATTATTCCTCAGTAACTGGTGATCAGACCGCCAAAACATTAAAGAGCCGTTTAAAAGAACAAATAACGGATTATTCTGCATATAAAGATGAGATACTGCTCGAAGAAATCGATTTTCCGTCAAAACTGCCAATTATTCCTGACAGTTCGAACTTTGGAAGCACGTTCTCTTTTTTCATCAGGATGCTCTATTCAACGATTGTAGATGCGGACTTTTTGGATACTGAAATTGCGATGAATGATGGAGTCATTGTCCGCGAACCCTTTCCATCCTTATCCGTCCTCGAACAAAAACTCAATTTTCATCTTGAATCATTCATGAATCCTCAAAACGAAATAAACCATCAGCGAACGAAAACACTGCGTGAATGCATCGAGAAGGGGAAAAATACTGATCGCGGCTATTACAGCCTGACTGTCCCGACAGGCGGAGGAAAGACGCTGGCATCCTTAGCGTTTGCAATGAAACACGCGATTCGGAATGAAATGGATCGCATTATTTACGTCATCCCATATACCTCAATCATTGATCAGACCGCCTCAAATTTTAAAAATATTTTCGGAGATTCAAACGTGTTGGAACACCAGTCAAATTTCGATTGGAATAAATTTGAAAAACAACTATCTAATGAAGAAATCCCGGATTATGCAAACTCAATGGTTAAAAAATTGAGATTAGCATCCGAAAATTGGGACGTTCCAATTGTTGTTACAACGAATGTGCAATTTTTCGAATCATTGTATTCAAACCGGTCATCAAAAACGCGAAAACTGCACAACATAGTCAACAGCATCATCATTTTTGATGAAGCACAGATGATACCAATTGATTTCATGCTCCCTTGCATCAAATCCGTTCATGAGCTGGTAAAGAATTACCGCGCGACTGCAGTCTTTTGCACCGCAACACAGCCGAAATTAGCGCAATTTTTCCCAGATTCAGTCAGTATTACGGAAATCATTGATGACACTTACAGCCTTGAAGATTTCTACAAGCGAGTCGATGTTAACTATATTGGGATTAAGAACCGCGACCAAATCGCGAAATTAATTGCGTCAGAACCTCAGGTTTTATGCATTGTGAACACCAAGCAAAAAGCTATCGATATTTTTAACCTTTTACCGGAAGACGGAAGATTCCATCTATCCACCTATATGTGCCCGGTTCACCGTCATGAGACGCTTGCAGAGATTAAAAACCGTTTACAGAATGGTCAAACGTGCCGGGTAGTTTCTACTTCTTTGATTGAGGCGGGGGTTGACATAGATTTTCCGATTGGCTTCCGAGAATTGACCGGACTGGATTCACTCATCCAATCCGCTGGCAGAATTAACCGTGAAAACAGATTGACAACGAAAGGGAAACTGTTCATTTTTGAATTAGCAGACGAGACGAAAACCAGAGTTCCCAGCGAGCTAAAACAGCGAATTCAAATTTCTAAACAATTAATTAATAAATATCATGATAATCCCATTTCGATAAAAGCAATTGAAGAATACTTCACACAGCTTTATTCAGTCAAAACACCAGCATCTTTTGATATAGCCGGCATCATGCAAAAACTGAATTCTATGTCGCCCGAATTGGTTGATATCCCGTTTAAAACGATTGCGGATGATTTTAAATTGATTGAAGACCGTTCAATTCCTATCATCATCCCTTACAATAATGAAGCGGTTAAGTTCATTTCTCAATTGGAATATTCAGATTTTCCTCGCAAGATCGTTCGTGAGCTCCAGAAATTTACAGTCAACGTCTATCAATATGAATACGAACGTCTTTTAGGCGCTGCCATAATCAACACAATTTTTGCCCGTTATAACGTGCTCATTAATCCAGCGGAAAACTATGGGACCACAGGAATTAAAATTCCTCCAGCGGATCAAAGCTTGGGGATTATGGTTTAAAGACTATTTGAATAGAAAGGATGATAAGGATGGGTTATGGAATCAAGATACTGATCAAGGGCGATTATGCCTGTTTTACCCGCCCGGAAATGAAAGTCGAACGAGTCAGTTATGACATCATTACGCCTTCAGCCGCCCGCGGAATTATTGAAGCGGTTTACTGGAAACCAGCAATCAGGTGGATTATTGACAAGATCTACGTGATAAATCCGATCAAATTTACAAATATTAAACGGAATGAGGTTGCCGGAAAAATTCCGGATCTCGTTCCGAACTCAATCCTCAAAGGGAAATCTGAACGGTTTTTTATAGATAGCAATGCTGCCCGCCAGCAGCGCAGTTCGATGATCCTGAAAGATGTTGAATACGTCGTCTGCGCTCATTTTGAACTAACGGAATCGGCCGATCCGGCGACAGAAACTGTTGAAAAACATTACAACTGCGCTTTGCGCCGCTTCCGAAAAGGGCAATCTTATCACCAGCCTTATTTGGGCACCCGAGAATTCGGGGCTGATGTTGAACTTCTTCCGGATGATTTTCAAATCCAAAGTCAGTTATCCGGTACATTGGATCTGGGGTGGATGCTCTATGACCTCAATTATTCAGACCCTGAAAATATTCAGCCTCAATTTTTTAAATCGGTTCTTGAGGACGGCAAGCTTGACTTATCGCATGTAGAGCTGGTGAGGTAAACATGATAATCCAAGCTGCAGCGAGATATTACAAAATTCTAGCCGCTGACCCAAACTGCGATATTCCAAGACGGGGATATTCAATTGTAAACATCAATTTCGTGTTAGTTCTTTCACGCGATGGTGAAATCGTCAACCTGATTCCATTGGTTGAAAAAGTTATGCAAGGGAAAAAAGAAGTAGAGCGAGCGATTCAAATCGTTGTGCCTGAACAGGTTCAACGGTCCGGCAGTTCACCCAAATCGAACTTCCTTTGGGATAATTCGACCTTCGTCCTTGGAATAACCTCTAATGAAGCGCCAGGTTATGGAAAACTCCGTTTTGATTCATTTCGAGAACGAAATCGCGGAGCCTTAGCAGGAATTGACTGTCCTGAAGCCCAAGCAGTGATCGCTTTTTTCGACCGATATGATATGGAGTCAATCCGACAAAATGAGAGCATCGCGGATCAGATTGAATCCCTGTTGAAAGGAATGAACAGCAATATTATTTTCAAGCTTGATGGAAAAACAGAATATATTCATGAAAGCGAGAGAATCAAAAAGTTTTGGGATAATTCTCTGAAATCGGCTGATTCTGAGACAATTGGGCAATGCCTGGCAACTGGAGCAAAACACCCCATCGCCCGCCTCCATCGGCCGCTAAAAGGTGTATATGGCGCAAGGCCAACTGGCGCAGTTTTAGTGGGCGTGAATGATCCTGCTTATGAGTCATTCAACAAGAAACAAGGTGAAATTTCTCCAGTCAGTGCTCAGGTTGAATTCGAATATACAACTGCATTGAACTACCTGCTCACTTCAAATACAAACAGGCAGCGTATCAATCTAGCGGAAACCACAGTAATTTATTGGGCTGAAAGTCCTGACAAATCGTACACAGATCTTTTTCGCGCGTTATTTACGCCTGAGTGGACACCGAGTGAAGAGGAAATGGCGAAAATCGATTCAACCCGTGATCCAACTGCAGAAAAAGCACTAAAAGCCATCACGGAAGCAATCAGGGAAGGGAAACCGATTGATTTAAATTCAACATTGGAAGGGATTGATCCGGACACGAAGTTTTACATATTAGGGATCAAACCCAATGCTGCCCGCGCGTCTGTGAAGTTCTTTTTACAGGAACCATTTATAACCGTTGTAAAAAATGTCATGCAGCATTATCAAGACATGCAAATCGAGAAACAATTTCCTTCCCAATTCGACCTGCTCTATCCTTTCGCGATTGTGAATGAGACGATATCTCCAAATGCTCAGAAAAAAGAAGCATCGCCGTTACTGGCTGGCACCTTGCTCCAGGCAATTCTAACAAAAAGGCGATATCCTGAGATGTTGTACACCAGCATCATCACGCGCATTCGCTGTGATGCGGACAATTCTGATAAAAGAATTGAAAAGATTAACTATATTCGAGCCAGCATCATCAAAGGTTGTTTAACAAGAAAAACGATCATTAAGAACAATAAACAAATCCAGGAGGTTTTAACCATGACTTTGAACACAGATGCAGACATGCCAGCATATGTTTTGGGACGTCTTTTTGCTGTGCTGGAAAAAGCACAGATCGATGCAGCCTTTCCAAATAAATTGAACTCGACAATTAAAGATCGCTATTTTGCCTCTGCTTGTGCAACACCCGCTACTGTTTTTCCAGTATTACTGCGCCTTGCCCAACACCATATCTCTAAGGCAGAATATGGAAGAAATATCGATCTGAGAATTCAAGATATTATGCAAAAACTTGATGTCGAACGCAACCCATTTCCTGCCCATCTTTCACTGGATGATCAGGGAATATTCATCTTAGGTTATTACCATCAAAGAAATGCTTTATACAAATCACTATCATCAAAAATCGATGATTCATCACCTGAAACCGAAAAACAAAATGAGGAGAATGAAAATGAGTAACCTGATTCAAAATCGTTATGAATTTGTCCTGTATTACGAAGTAACAAATGGGAACCCGAATGGGGATCCAGATGCTGGAAACATGCCGCGAATCGATCCTGAAACTGGCTATGGGATTGTAACGGACGTCTGCCTAAAACGGAAAATTCGCAACTATGTCCAATATAAAATGGAAGATCGTCCAGGCTATAAGATTTATGTCACGGAAGGCATTCCGCTGAATGACCAGCATGCGACAGCCTACGTCCAAAATGAAATTCCCGTTCCAAAAAACAAAAAAGAGGAGGATGCAATCCGAAAAGATACTGATAAAATCGCTTTGCTTCGCAAGACCATGTGTGACAATTTCTATGACGTCCGCACATTCGGCGCGGTTATGTCTACCGGAGTCAATTGCGGGCAAGTGCTCGGCCCAGTACAAATCAATTTTTCGCGCAGCGTCGACCCGATTGTTCAGCAGGAATTGACAATCACGCGATTGACAGTTACCCGGGGTGAAGATGATAAAACAACTGAAATGGGTCGAAAACACGTCATTCCGTATGGGTTATATCGCGTCGAAGGCTATATTTCCGCAAAAATTGCCAACCATCCTATTAAAGGTACTGGGTTTTCTGAGGATGATTTAAATCTATTCTGGGACGCGTTAATCAACATGTTTGAGCATGACCATTCCGCCTCACGGGGAAAAATGTCCAGTAGAAAACTGTTTGTATTCAAGCATGCTGATGAGTTTGGAAATGCTCTATCTCACCAACTTTTTGAACTGATCGAAGCAAACCGCTGCAATGAAGCTGAACCTGCCCGCAGATTTTCAGATTATCAAATAACGGTTGAACGCGAAAAAGTTCCTGAGGGAGTCAGCCTTATCGAAATGTTGTAGAGAAGATAATGAGACCATGACATACAATCCTGACGAACTTCTGCTCCTGTCCGGCATCCAGCATTTCATGTTTTGCCGCCGTCAATGGGCTTTGATTCATGTTGAAAAGCTTTGGAAGGAAGACGCCAGAACACTTGAAGGGGCGCAGCTTCACCAGAAAACCGACGATCCGTTCGAACGGGAGACGAAACACGGCATGATTATTTCGCGGGCTTTACCAGTCATTTCTTATGAAATAGGACTTCAAGGCATATGTGATGTCGTAGAGTTCATGCCTGATCCAGCTGGAGTTCAATTAGTCGGCCACAAAGGCAGTTTTTTAGCTGCGCCTGTTGAATATAAACACGGGAAGGTTAAAGAATCGCTTGCAGACCAGTTACAACTCTGCGCTCAGGCAATGTGCCTAGAAGAAATGCTTTCAGTCAACATCCCACTTGGCTATCTCTTTTACTGGAGTTCCAGGCAGAGAATTGCAGTTGACCTCGAGCAATCATTGCGCACCAAAGTTATTGACCTTTCAAAAGAAATGCATCAATACTTCGCGCGCGGCTATACGCCAAAAGTGAGAAAAGAAAAGTTTTGCAGATCTTGCTCCATGATTGATTTATGTTGTCCGGATATGCAATCGAGATCGAGAAGAGTAGACGAGTATATTTCAAAAATTTTGGCGGAGGATAAGTGAAAAAACTGCTGAATGTGTTATACGTAACCACACCAGATGCCTATGTCAGCCTGGATGGAGAAAATGTTGTAGTCCGTGTTGAACAAGAAACAGCAGCGCGCGTTCCACTTCACAACCTTGAACAAATAATGTGTTTTGGGTATCAAGGAGCAAGTCCGGCACTGATGGCTGCATGTGCGAAACGCGATATTGGGTTATGTTTTTTCACTTCACGAGGTCGTTTTTTAGCACGCGTAAGCGGAGAAATTCGCGGAAATGTCCTCCTGCGAAAACGGCAATATCAAATTTCTGAGAATCAGGAAGAAAGCGTCCAAATTGCAAAGAATTTCATCATAGGAAAAATTTATAATTGTCGGAAAGTGTTGTCTCGCGCATTGAGAGACCATTCCTTAAGCATTGATGCAGCCCGAGTGACTCAAAATCTCGAACTCCTGCGGAACCATATGCAGCAGCTCGATTTATGCAGTTCGATCCAAGACCTGATGGGAATGGAAGGAACAGCTGCAAAGACATATTTCTCGGTCTTCGATGAGTTAATTTTAAAAAATAAAGAGCATTTTTTCTTTAGAGAAAGAACCCGTCGGCCACCGCTGGACAATGTCAATGCAGTTTTATCATTCTTATATTCGATTCTTGCTAACGATGTCGCATCCGCGCTTGAATCAGTCGGATTAGACCCATATGTTGGTTTTTTACATCAAGACCGACCTGGAAGAGCAAGTTTAGCGCTTGATATGATGGAAGAATTGAGACCAGTTTTTGTTGATCGGCTTGCGCTTTCTCTGATCAACAGGAACCAAATTTCACCGAATGGATTTATCCAAAAAGAAAACAGAGCTGTTTATATGACTGATGAGACAAAAAAAGAAATTCTCAAGGCATGGCAGGAACGTAAAAATGATTTAATTACCCATCCATATTTGAATGAGAAAATTAAATTTGGCTTGATTCCCTATGCGCAATCCCTATTGATGGCTCGATTCATCAGAGGAGATATAGACGGTTATCCGCCGTTCTTCTGGGAATAACTGCACTTTAACAATTGAATATTTTTAAGGATAATACAGGAAGATTGCTTATGATGGTTCTGATAACATATGACGTAAACACCGAGACAAAAGAAGGAAAAAAACGCCTTTCCAAAGTTGCAAAAGTTTGCCTAAACCATGGTCAGCGTGTTCAAAATTCAGTGTTTGAATGCGTTCTCGATCCAACGATATTAAAAAATATGCAAATTAAATTAGGAAAGATTATTGATCTTGAAAAGGACAGCATTCGCTTTTATTTTTTAGGAAATAATTGGAGAGGAAAAATCGAAAAAATGGGCCGGGAGACTAGTTTTGATGTCGAAGGCACCTTGATGGTTTGAATGCGAACGTTGAGCGCTGGTTGGTTGGTGAAGAAGGTTCGCAGAATTTTTACGCCTGTGATAAAATTAAATATGGAACAAAAAAGCATATATCGGATGGGAAACATTTTTTCCGGTAATTAACCCGATATTTGCTGTCGCCCTCTGCATAGAGGGCGTGGATTGAAATCCGACTGACGGAACTCCCAGTAACAGCACGACATTGTCGCCCTCTGCATAGAGGGCGTGGATTGAAATCAAAGATTGTCGCGGAAATGCGCAGGCTTGAGCGTCGCCCTCTGCATAGAGGGCGTGGATTGAAATGACGGCATCAAGGGCATATTCGGCGGCGGCAAAACGTCGCCCTCTGCATAGAGGGCGTGGATTGAAATCGGCGGCGGTATTTGTCTGTTACGGCCACTGCAGTCGCCCTCTGCATAGAGGGCGTGGATTGAAATTTTATTTCACTGGATATGCTGAGTCGCAATCTGTCGCCCTCTGCATAGAGGGCGTGGATTGAAATCCCGCTGTGATCGTCACAGCACCAGCAGCGACAGGTCGCCCTCTGCATAGAGGGCGTGGATTGAAATACCTTCGCCGATTTCAGCACAAACTTTATCCAGGTCGCCCTCTGCATAGAGGGCGTGGATTGAAATCGAAACAACGTATGCAAACGGTGTCACAGAAACCGTCGCCCTCTGCATAGAGGGCGTGGATTGAAATTTGCTGAGCTACCCATGAGTTTTGCAATGTCGGCGGTCGCCCTCTGCATAGAGGGCGTGGATTGAAATGCGGAGTATTGATCAATCAACGACGAACAACAACTGTCGCCCTCTGCATAGAGGGCGTGGATTGAAATCCCATCGTCCGTAAACCCGATAGAAACGCTGTCGTCGCCCTCTGCATAGAGGGCGTGGATTGAAATTGCCGAAAGTAAAGAGCTACCTCGGTGCGCAGGGTCGTCGCCCTCTGCATAGAGGGCGTGGATTGAAATACCTATCTCGGCTATGAGTTTCCTGTAGTGGGGGGTCGCCCTCTGCATAGAGGGCG
>DHPK01000015.1:96453-96797 GCA_002407845.1 Leptolinea sp. UBA5366
ATAGAGGGCGTGGATTGAAATCATCGATAACATCACCCAGATGCGCAACGATCAGGGTCGCCCTCTGCATAGAGGGCGTGGATTGAAATACTTCTCGCAACAGTTCTATATGCCACGGCTTCAAGTCGCCCTCTGCATAGAGGGCGTGGATTGAAATGAAATAGACCATGTGGATACCGAGCGGGAGTGAGTCGCCCTCTGCATAGAGGGCGTGGATTGAAATCAGGCAAAGGCAATGTTGTCACCTGGACGAAATTGTCGCCCTCTGCATAGAGGGCGTGGATTGAAATTAGCAGTATCGGCGCCTGCTTGCGCTCCGAGACGTCGCCCTCTGCATAGAGGGC
>DHPK01000026.1 GCA_002407845.1 Leptolinea sp. UBA5366
ATGGTTTTCTGCTTCATAAATGGTCACGTGATGACCGCGGATCGCAGCAACGCGGGCTGCTTCCAAACCGGCAATCCCGCCGCCGATGACAGCGACCGATTTCGGGTTGTCGCTCTTCTTGTATTTGACCGCTTGGTATTTTTCACGGAAGGCATCGCTGTTGACAGCGCACTGCATGTTGAACCCGCCGAGAACCCGTGCCAGACAACCATTGTTGCAGTATATGCAGGGTCTGATTTCCTCATCAGCCCCTCTTTTAACCTTGTCAGCCCATTCCGGATCAGCCAGCAAACCGCGACCCATAGCAATCGCATCGACCAAACCGTCTGCAACTGCTTTGTTTGCCAGTGCGGGATCGCTTAATTTTCCTGGACAAATGACCGGAATATTGAGCGCTTTTTTGAGTACCTGCGCTTCTTCAAGGTACGTGCCTTCAGGCATGTACATCGGCGGATACAGCCAGTAGAGAGAATCATAGGTGCCCGTTCCAAAAAGAATCGCGTCGAACCCGGCGGCTTCAAGCAGTTTTCCGAGTTTCAGGCTCTCTTCCATATCGCGCCCGAATTCTGTGTATTCTTCACCAGGCAGCTGACCGACGCCTTCAGCTTTCATGTGCGCTTTGGTCCCAAGGCGGGTTGTCACTGCAAAATTCGGACCGCATTTTTCTTTGATCCCTTTGACAATTTCCGTCTGGATGCGAATTTTATTTTCAAGACTGCCGCCGTATTCATCCGTCCGATGATTGAACGCATCGGTAGCGAACTGATCGCCGAGATAACCGCCTTTGACGCCATTGATATCAATGCCATCGCAGCCCGCCTGATGTGCCAGCACTGCGCCTTGAATGGTCGAGTCAATAAGCCGCTGGATGTCTTCGCGTGTCAGTTCACGGCAGGTGACAGATGGATCCCAGCGATTTTTTACAGCAGATGGCGCGACCGGCAGCGTTCCGGGAGAGGCTGCGGGAACACCGGTTCGGCCTGATCCCAGTTGGATCTGGAAAAAGAGTTTCGCGCCATATTGATGCACCGCATCACAGAGTTTTTTCGTTTGGACAACGTAGTCTTCGGGGGCTGAAAATGGCGATTTGTTAAAATTTGCCTTTTCCAAATCATCGTCGGGAAAACTTGCACCGACAAAGATCAGACCTACCCCATTCTTCGCTCGTTCAGCATAATAGTTTATCGTTTCATTGGTCACATTCTTGTTCTCATCAAGCCAGCCGTTTGGCAGCATTGGCGCCATGCAGATCCGGTTGCGAATCTCAACATTGCCGATCTTGAATGGATTAAATAGCGCTTCGTATTTCAATGACATAGAAATTTCTCCTTTGAATTTTTATTTTGCAATTGATGCAAATGTACCATTCAGACTTTATTTTTCCGAATGTTTATTTGTTTTTGAAATTACTTATTTGATAAACAAGCTTTTGTCTCATTTTACCTGTTATGCAACAGAATATTTTTTGATTTATTGAGAATTTTTCATTTGCCAGTAGGTTTTCAAAACAAGTTCATCTTTAAAATTAAAAATACATGTATTAAACTTTTACAGGGATCATCAAAATATTGTTTTTTCAATATAGTGAACATTATGCTGTTATTCAAAACTTTTATGATGAAATAATTAAATTTGTAAACCCATTATTCGAGAATAGGCTGATGTGTTCCTGTTTCACGTCCTTATCTACAATTATCTTATCTATCTCATCCGTGGCAATAATTTTAACAAAAGAAACATGACCAAATTTTGAACTGTCGCATAAAAGGCAAGATTCATTTGAATGGTTAATAATCATTCGGATGTTTTCTGCTAACATAAAATCGGGGATCGTCGCTCCTTTATTTACATTTAAACCGTTACAAGTAAAAAAAGCTTTATCGATATTAATTAATGGAAATGTCTCAGAAGTGAAGCTAACATAATGGAAATTTCTCCTCACAATCCCACCTATTACATATACTACATGATCTGTGTTATTCTCCAACCAATTAGCGATTTTTATATCATTTACTACAATCGTTAAATTCTTTTTATTAATTAAAGTTTTTGCCAACTCCATTGTTGTAGTGCCAGTACAAATTGCGATTGTGTCTCCGTCTTCTATTATGCGATTAGCACTGTTTGCAATTTCTTTTTTTTGCTTAATCATGAGATTTTGTTTTGATGTTGGGAGCGGTTCCAAACTAACCTTAATATTGTCTAAGGATAAAGCTCCCCCATGAGTCCGATGAATTAATCCTTTATTCTCTAAAGAGAGCAAGTCTGTCCTCACGGTAGAAGTTGATACATTAAATTCAATACTTAACTCAGAAACAGTTGCTTTTTTTACACTTTCTATATATTTGAATATTTGATCTCTTCTTTCTTCAACAAAAACAATTTGATTTTTATTTTCCATTTCGCCTCAAGGATGAAAATTTATTAGCACTATCTTTGATATATGGGTCCAAATCTTTATTTATCAATCAGTACTTCTACTTGACATTTTTTGATATATGAGAATTAATAACATAAATACTTAGAAATAAAAGCGTTATTTTGTTTGAAGGACATTATTCAGCTATTTTTGGTTACTAATGTAATTAGTAAAGCCCAACTTATGATGATATATTTCAATATACAACAACAAATAGCAATAAATAACAGTTTATTTCAATGATCATTGAAAACAGCTGATAATCATTTACACCATTAAATCAAGGACGAAATGAATAATTATATTTTGGAAATGAAAGGAATCTATAAAACATTTGGGGGTATTGTTGCTCTTAACCATGTGGATTTCTTCCTAAGAAGAGGCGAGATTCACGCGCTAGTAGGAGAAAATGGTGCTGGAAAGTCTACATTAATGAAAGTGCTTTCAGGAGCATATAAACAGGATTCTGGAGAGATCATCTTTGAGGGGGAAAAGTTATCTATCAGAAATCCATCGGATTCTCTTAAAAAAGGCATCTCTGTTATTTATCAAGAATTCATGTTAGCACCAGACTTATCTGTTGCAGAAAATATTTTTATAGATAAATTAGCAGAGAAGAGAAGTATCATAAATTGGAAGAAAGTAAATACATCAGCAAAAGAACTATTGTCTAGCCTAGGTTTTTCAGATATTAATCCCGAAGAAAAAGTTGCGAATTTGTCGGTAGCTTATCAACAAGTTGTCGAAATTTGTAAGTGCTTATCGCGAAATTCTAAAATTCTTGTGTTCGATGAACCCACAGCGGTCCTTACCGTTGCTGAATCTGAAAAACTTTTTTCTATTATCGATCAACTTAAAAATAACAATGTCAGTATTATTTACATATCTCACAGACTTGAAGAAATATTCCGCTTAGCTGATAGAATTTCTGTTTTTAAAGATGGAGTAAATATTTCAACAACAGAAAAAAATAATATTTCGATTGACGAACTTGTTTTATTAATGGTCGGAAGAGAAATAAGCCAAATGTTCCCCGAACATAATCACCAAATTGGCGAAGAAGTTTTAAAGGTTAATAATTTTTCGATTTCAAAAAATCAGAAACCTATAAATTTTTCTGTAAAGAGAGGGGAGATATTAGGATTTAGTGGCTTGGTTGGTTCTGGCCGTACAGAAATTATGAGGGCAATTTTTGGGGCAGATTCTTTTAACGATGGGGAAGTTTATATTAATGGGAAAAAACATAAATATATCTCCCCACGGGAATCGATTAAGCAAGGTATTGGGATGTTACCGGAAGACCGCAAGCAACAAGGGCTATTGCTGGAACAAAGCATTCAAATCAACACATCACTACCTGTAATTGACAAATTTACCAAGTTTTTTGTAATTGATAAGAAACTTGAAAAGAAGGAAGTTGTCTCAACGCTAGCGAAATTTAACACAAAGTATCGCGACACGGATAATAATGTCAGCACATTGAGTGGGGGAAATCAACAGAAAGTTTCCTTGTCAAAATGGATCCTTTCAGATTGCGAATGTTTAATTTTAGACGAACCGACTAGAGGTGTTGACGTTGGTGCAAAGACAGAAATTTATAAAATTATTGAAGATCTTGCTCAATCTGGATTGGCAATTATTCTTATCTCTTCTGAAATGGCAGAAATAATTGGTATGTGCGATCGCGTTTTAGTAATGCGTGAAGGGCAAATTGCTGGAGAGTTAACGAGTGAAATCTCCGAGGAAAAAATTATTAAACTTGCAATGGGAGTTTAAAATGATTGCAGAAAAAAATAAAAAGAACACTTTCAATATAAAGAATTTTCTAATTGATAACAATACGTATTTAATATTTCTTTTCTTATTCATACTTAGCAGCTTCCTGTCTAAGAATTTTTTTACGGTCATGAACCTTCGAAACATTGCACTTCAGCAAGCTGCACCAGTTTTTGTAGCAGTAGGAATGTTATTCGTTGTCTTAACTGGCGGGATCGACTTATCTGTTGGATCTATGATGGCATTAGGTGCTTCATTAAGCGCGATACTCACAGCTAATTTGAATGTCAATATTATCTTATCAATATGCATCACATTAATTGTTGGCGTCATTTTAGCATCATTCACTGGATTTCTAGTTGCTTATGCTAACATGCAAGGCTTCGTCGCTTCCTTGGCAATAATGACGATTGCAAGAGGAATTGCATTTGTTATTACGAATGCGACACCAACACGATTCCCAGAAAACACTGTTCAATATTTGGTTTCTAAATCATACGGATATCCAATAATTATTTTAACGATATTTCTAATAATACTTTTTTGGTTTATCCAAAAATACACAGCTTATGGACGCTTGGTCATTGCAGTCGGCAGCAACAGTACAGCCGTTAACTTAGCTGGTGTTAATGTAAAAAAGTATATTATTTCGGTATATGCTTTATCAGGATTATTATCATCGATTGCTGGAATTTTCGTCGCATCAAGATCAGCAACTGGAAGCCCGACAATTGGTCAAGGCCAAGAGTTAGACGCAATCGCAGCTTGTGTTATAGGTGGAGCAAGCCTGGCAGGTGGCAAAGGATCTGTTGTTAAAACATTAACAGGAGCGCTTGTTCTCGCTCTAATCAGAAATATTATGAATCTACTCGCTGTTCCTTCTTATCCTCAAGATATTATCAAGGGAATCATCATCATTCTTGCAGTGTTGCTTCAAACTACAACTGATTCCAGGAAAACGGATGTATAGGAGAAAGGCTAAAATACATGAAAGCAGCTAGATTTTATGAACCGGGAAAAATAGTTGTAGAAGAGGTTGAAACTCCACAATTATTGCCTGATGAAGTATTAATAAAAGTACACTATTGTGGAATATGTGGAACTGATGTTCATATTTTTAATGGAGATGAGGGTTCATCAAAAGTTTCTGATAAAGCCATTCTTGGACATGAGTTTTCGGGCGAAATCGTAAAAATAGGCAGTGATCAAAATAATTATAAGAACTTTAAAGTTGGAGATCTCGTTTGTTGTGATGTGAATTATTCTTGTGGTCATTGTCACTATTGCAATAATGGTAAACCTCACTTGTGTGATTCAATGAAGGGAATTGGCACAGCAATAAATGGTGCTTTTGCGGAATATATCGCCATGCCTCAGGATAAAACTTTTCTTATACCGGAGCATTTATCCTTACAAGAAGCAGCGATGACTGAACCAGTTTCTTGTTGTTTGCATGGAATAGATTTAATTAATATTTCTCTTGGTGAAACCGTTTTAATTGTTGGCTGTGGAAATATCGGTTTAACAATGATCCAACTATGCAAATATGCTGGAGCATCCAATATTATTGCAGTTGAACCAATATCCCACAGGCGTGATCTAGCGCTACAACTGGGAGCAGATTATGTCTTTGATTCGAATAATGCTTCTGTTTTATCAAATGTAGATTTAAATCAAACTGGGCCAATTACTAAAGCAATCGATTGCGCAGGGCTAATTTCTACTGCTGAATTTTGTATTGAAAATGCAGGAAAAGGTGCAACTGTTTTATTATTTGGGCTAACGGGACCTCATGATGTTTTGTCCGTAAAACCTTTTTCAATGTTTTTAAAAGAATTGACAATAAAAACATCTTTTGTTAATCCCTTCACTTTTGAGAGAGCGTTAAATTTATTGAGTAACGGTATCGTCAAAACAAGTGAAATCATCACTGATATTTACCCGTTAGCGGATATCCAAGAGGTTTTTGCTAACAGATTGTATGCTAAAAATGGCAAAGTTTTAATTAAATGCGTTTCAGAATAAAGGATTATCATGGAAAAAAGAACAACTAATTTTCGAGGTTTTTGCTCTCCGAACAGATATCTTCAAGGGCCAGGAATCATTAATTCTCTCAAGTTATTTACCGACTTATTCGGATCTAACATTGTTTTTTATATCGATAAGAATATCGCTTCTTTCGTTTCCCCAAAAATTAAACAGATATTTGATCTGAATGAAATAAACTATGAAATTATTGAATTCTCCGGTGAAATTACACTTGCAAGTATTGAATCCAATAAAGACAAACTTCTTTCGATTATGTCAACAGCTGATGTTTTAGTTGCTATCGGTGGAGGAAAGACAATCGACGTAACAAAAGTAATTGCAGAGGCAATAAACGTACCAATAATTGTCGTCCCCTCGGTCGCATCGACAGACGCTCCTACCAGTGGTCTTTCAATTATTTACAAAGAAAATGGCGAACACAGTCATGAAATATTCCTAAAGAAAAACCCAGACTTCGTTATTGTTGATTCTGAAATAATTGTCAAAGCACCAGTTCGCTTCTTCATCTCGGGAATCGGAGACGCTTTAGCAACCTTTTTCGAAGCTGAAGCAAATCAACAATCTAATTATGAAAATGTTCTGAGTGCAGAAATTGGGTTAAGTATTGGTCCTTCTATTGCTGCAAAGACTATTGCTAAATCCTGTTATGAAACAATCATAAGAGATGCAGAACTTGCCGTTGAAGCAGTGAAATTAGGTCGATTAACCGAAGCCGTAGAAAATATTATTGAGGCTAATACATTGCTTAGCGGCATCGGATTTGAAACAAATGGCACTGCAGCAGCCCACGCGATCCACGATGGTCTCACTTCAATCAAACCATCTTTTCCGACAACTCATGGAGAACGAGTAGCTTTTGGGCTTCTTTGTGAATTCATCATTGAAAATAAAGAAAAATCTTTCATCGATAGTATTTTGCAATTCTACAGAAATATTGGACTACCAACAACATTGAGTCAGATCGGGTTAGAAAATCTCACAAACGAACAGCTTTTAAAAATCGCTGACATAACGTTCAATAACGTTATCCATGCTGAACCTGTTGTTATCACTAAGGAGGTGATTATTAATTCAATTTTACTTGCTGACCATATTGGAAAGAATTTTAAAGATTAACTAAAACTGGAGGCTTAAATGAAAAAGGGTTATTCACGTATCATTATTTTATCGATTGTTGCAATATTAATTTGTACTAGTGGAGTTTTTGCTCAGACAGACTCAAATATTAAAGTCGGATTTGCAATCAGAACTTTGGATTCACCATATTATGTTGCACTGGGTGATGCTATAAAAGCTGGGTGTGAAGAATTAGGCTGGGAGGTCTCTGTCCTTGATGCCAATACTGATTCCGAAAAGGAAGCTCAGAATATGGATGCATTGGTTGCTCAAGGCGTTGACTTGATTTTCCTGGATTCTGTCATACCTGATCCTGCAGTTGCTGTCATTAATAAAGCTGCTGAAAACAACATTGGTGTAATTAACCTTGACAGCGGTGTTGGTGAAGGCGCTAAAGACATCACAACTATCTATTCAAACAATGAGCAAAATGGTCGTTTAGTAGGTTTAGCGTATGCTAATTCCATTGACAAAAATGATCCCATCAAAGCTATTCTGTTGAGTGGCAATAAAGGATCAATAGCAGGTGAACAAAGACGTACCGGACTTTTCTGTGGGATCATTGAAGCTCGGACAGGTCTTTCTGAAGCCGATGCATGGATAGCTGCGAAAGATATGGAGAAGCAGTTAGTCGAAAATGGTAAAGCAGAAAACACAGAGGCTAACTTTGTTATTGGTGGCCAGGGTTGGGGTGCGTGGACTCGTGAAGGCGGGTTGGAAGCAGCAGAAGACTTAATCACAGCTAATCAAGATCTGACATGCGTCCTTGCTGAAAATGATCAGATGAACTTTGGCGCAATGATTGCATTAGAAAATGCTGGCATTGAAAATGTTGACATTTTGTCAGCCGCAGATGGTGCAAAGCAAGCCTATGATTTGATCAAAGAAGGTAAATACTTTGCAACTGGCGAAAATAGCCCTGTGAAGATTGCAGAAAAAGGGATTGAAATTGCAAAAGCAATTTTAATTGATGGCGCTGATATGTGGAGCTATCCAGATATCACTTTTACTGAAGCATTTGCAGTTACAATCGACAATGTCGATGAACACTACGATTTTGGTTTCTAATTAGAATCTTCTTATTACGAAATATTGTTTAGCAAAAAACCGCCGAAATTCATCGGCGGTTTTCATTATCCAAGTGTGTCTCCAACCGGACACCTGAGCGAATTAACGCTTGGTGTAAGTCGGGGCCTTGCGGGCGCGTTTCAAACCTGGCTTCTTGCGTTCCTTGATGCGCGGGTCGCGCGTCAGCAGTCCGGCATGGCTCAAAGACGGTTTCAATGTTTCATCCATCTTCACGAGTGCCCGTGCCAGTCCGAGGCGAACTGCGTCGGTCTGACCCGTAACGCCGCCGCCATTGACATGCACAGAAACATCGTAACCGGATTGATCCTGGTTAATCGCGGTGAATGGACCCAAAATGGATTCCACATCCCCTAACCGATTGAAATAATCGGCAATCTGTTTCTCGTTGATAACGAAATCTCCGCTGCCGGCACTGATGCGGACGCGAGCAATGCTTTCCTTGCGGCGGCCAATTCCTTCATAATATCGTCCGGCCATATCTTATGCTCCTTTTAGTTCTACACGAGTAGGATTCTGCGCACTATGCGGATGATCGTTTCCAGCATAGATCTTCAATCTTTTCATTAATGCCCGACCATGTTTGTTATGCGGAAGCATGCCCCAAACTGCGGATTCAATCACACGGTCCGGATAGGTTTGCATCATCGTCTTCAAGTTTGTTTCTTTCAGACCGCCTGGATACCCGGAGTGGCGATAATACATCTTCGTCAGCATTTTCTTGGGGCTGATCGCCAAACTTCCTGCGTTAACCACGACGACAAAATCACCCATCTTAACGCCCGGTGTAAAGCAGGCTTTATGTTTTCCCAGCAAATAACTTGCGATCTGGGTCGCTAATCGGCCAATGTTCTGCCCATTCGCGTCAACAAGCAGCCATTCGCTTTCAGGTTCACCCTTGATGACATAGGTCTTTTCCACAGTCATTTCTCCAATTCCAATCAATCAATTTTTCCATTATTTCACAGTTTCAGCGTAATTCACTTTGACCAGGCTCAATCCTTTTGCCGGGGCGATCCCGGGTTTTGCCGCTTCGCCGCGCAGAACTGCGCGCTCCCAATCATCCCAGCTCAGCCAGCCGCAGTCAACCATGTGCTGAAGCATAACCATGCGCCGGACCATATGATAGAGAAATCCATCGGCTTGAACCTCAAAATAGATCTCGTTTTCTGGTCCCGGGAACCAATCGGCGTTCATTACCTGACGTTTCGTAGCGCCGTTCTTCCGGGGCGGGGAACCAAAGGCACGAAAGTCATGTTCGCCGACGAGCACTTTTGCAGTGGTTTTCAATCGCTCCAAATCCATCGCTGGCCAGATTCGCCACTTGTACCGCTCTTTCAGCGGTTCTCGCACCGCGCTCTGATAAATTCGATAGCGGTAAACGCGAGATTGCGCATCATAGCGGGGATGGAAGGAATCGGCCGCTGGTTCAACGTTCAGGATAGCGATATCTTCGGGCAGTTCGGCATTCAGCGCGGCTTTCAGCTTTTCACAGCCGTGAGCCCAGCGAAGATCTGCCGAAAAAACCTGACCTTCGGCGTGAACGCCGGTGTCAGTCCGGCCTGCACCGATGATCGTCGTTTCTTCCCATCCCAATCGTTTCAGTGCTGATTCGATCTCAGCCTGAATCGTCCGAACCCCTGTCTGGCGTTGAAAACCCCAAAAGTTGGTCCCGTCGTAAGAAACTGTAAATTTGTAACGTGCTGAAGTCTCAAGTAAGGGAGAATCTCCCTCTGGAGACCTACTCACCGACAAGTTCGATGACAACCATTTCCGCTGCGTCGCCTTTACGCGGACCCAGCTTTGTAATGCGGGTGTACCCGCCGTTGCGTTTTTCAAAGCGCGGGGCGATATCGTCAAATAATTTCTTAGTTATTTCACGATCGTTGCCCAGTCTTGATGCCGCCAGTCTGGCTGCGTTCATCTTTTGAACTTTGTCGCCCTGATTGCCTTTTTTGGCAATCGTTATCAGTTTTTCAGCATCGTTGCGCATGGCATAAGCCTTTGTCTGAGTCGTGGTAATTTTTTCATGCTCAAACAACTGGCGGATCTGCGTGACCCGCAACAATTTGCGCTGCGATGATGTTCGTCCTAATTTATATCCTGCAACTCCATGCCGCATTTCAGTTACTCCGTATCCTTATCTTTTTTGAGGTAGCCTTTTTCCTGCAGTTTTTCACGTAATTCTTCAAGGCTCTTTTCGCCGAAATTACGGATTGACTTCACAGCGTCATCCCCTTTGTCCAACAAATCCAGCACATCCCCGACTGTCGCGACGCCCGTTCGTTTCAACGAGTTGAAGACCCGGACAGAAAGGTCCAGATTCTCAATCGGTGTTTCGGCAGTTTCGCTGGTGACATGAGCGTTATAAGGCTCAGGCACAATCAGATCCGGCAGAATGTCTTCGCTGATTCCGGACACATAGCGGAGATGTTCGATCAATATTTTCGATGCAGTAATCAGAGCTGGCTGCGGCTGGATCGTTCCATCTGTCCAGATTTCGAGCTCCAATTTATCATAGTTCGTGCTTTGACCGTAGAGAGCAGAGCCGACATTCCAGTTCACCCGTTTGATTGGGCTAAAGATGGCGTCGACCGGCAGTTCGCTGATCGGAAGCTGTTCCGACCGCTCGTTCGCAGGCATATAGCCGCGACCGCGTTTAACGGTCATATCAATCTCGATTTTTGCGTTAGGGCTGTCAACAGTGAAAAGATACAATTCAGGATTCAGGATTTCCACTTCAGCAGGGCATTGAATATCAGAAGCTGTTACTTCGCCTTCGCCATTCACTTCCAAGCGAAGATGAGAAACATCACCCTCGAACATTTTGAGGCGGATCTGCTTAATTTGAAGCATAACCTGCAGAACGTCCTCGCGGACTCCCGGAATCGCGCTGAATTCATGCATCACATCAGAAATCCGGATGGAAGTCACTGCGACCCCTTCCAGCGATGAGAGCAAAACTCTGCGCAACGCATTGCCAAGAGTCACACCATAGCCGCGTTCAAGCGGATAAACTACAAATTTTCCGTAGTTTTCAGCCTCTCGTTCACGCTCTACTTTTGGTGTTACCATATTGCTTAATGTAGCCAATTTTCACCCCTTTCCGATACAAATCATTACCTTGTACCGGCGCCTCGTTCGTTTACCGTGAGTAGAACTCAACGATCAGTTGTTCATTCACATTTCCGTCAATTTCGCTTCTTTCTGGCAGACGGACAACTTTGCCGCTTAACACACTGGTATTGCGATCCAGCCATAATGGGCAAATGCGTTTGTCAGCAACTTCTGCCAAATCTTTGAAGAGCGTCTTCTTGATGGAGTTTTCCCGAACTGAAATTTCATCGCCTGGATTCAGGATCATGGAAGGGATATCGCTTGGGATGCCGTTCACTTTGAAATGGCCATGGGTGACCATCTGGCGGGCTTGTGCCCGATTCTCGGCATAGCCCATCCGATAAACAACGTTATCCAATCGCGTTTCAAGCAGCTGCAGCAGGTTCAAACCGGTCAGACCGGACTGGCGCACTGCGATGCCGTAAATGCGGCGGAACTGGCGTTCCAAAACGCCATATTTTCTTCTGACTTTCTGTTTTGCGCGCAGCTGGCGTGAGTAGTCCGAAACCCGCTCGCCGCCACCGCGGCTGCTGCCTGATTTCCCATGATCGCCGGGAGCATAGGCGCGTTTTTCAAAGGCGCATTTGGCTGTGAAACAGCGTTCGCCTTTCAGAAACAATTTTTCATTTTCGCGTCGGCATAATTTGCATACCGACCCAGTGTATCGAGCCATGAATTAAATTTCCTTTCGTAACTATACGCGGCGTTTCTTTGGGGGGCGGCAACCATTATGAGGAACTGGTGTGATGTCCGAAATTGAGCGGACTTTCATTCCCATTCCCTGGACTGCACGAATCGCTGATTCGCGGCCGGGTCCCGGGCCTTTAATGATCAAATCAACTTCCTGAACTCCCATCGTTTGAGCAGTCTTGATCGCCTGTTCGGCGGCAAGGCGGGCGGCAAAAGGCGTGCTCTTGCGAGACCCTTTGTAACCGGACGAGCCTGAACTGCCCCAGCAGACCGGATTGCCCATGGCGTCGGTCACTGTGATGATCGTATTGTTAAAGGAAGCAAAAATGTGCACCTGAGCTGATCCCAGTGTGCGCTTTACTTTTCGTGCGGTTGACGCACGACGCGATGAGCGTACATTTTGAGCCATAAATTTCCTTTACCTTAAACCTGTTTCTGAAAAAACTGACTTCTGACAGCAAAAGGGTTACAGGCAGCCGCAGGGAGAAAGGACTTCCCAACCCGTAACCTTTTTTGCAGTTCGAATGTCAATTTATTTCTTTGTTGCTCCACGCCGGCGGCCGCGTCCTGCTACTGTCTTCTTCGGACCCTTCGCTGTGCGTGCATTTGTTCTGGTTCGCTGACCGCGGCACGGCAGATTTCTGCGGTGGCGCAGGCCGCGATAGCAGCCAATTTCCACGAGGCGTTTAATGTTCATCTGAACTTCGCGGCGCAGATCGCCTTCAACAATGAAGTTTTTGGCAATATATTCGCGAAGCAAATTTTCGTCGTTGTCTGACAGGTCTTTAACCCGAACGTCGGGGTTGACACCGGTTTCTCGCAGAATCCGCTGAGCCCGGTTCAGGCCAATACCATAAATATAGGTCAAACCAATTTCTATCCGTTTGTTACGCGGAAGATCGACACCTTCAATTCTCGCCATAATTCTCTTATCCCTGTCGCTGTTTGTGCTTTGGGTTTTCGCAAATCACATACAAACGGCCTGACCGTTTGACGATCTTGCATTTCGCACATCGTTTTTTAATTGATGAAGTAACCTTCATTTTTACACTCCCTCGGATGCTCAACCATCCGGAAAATTACATTATAGCCTGCCAATTATACTTGCTATCAACAGATCTGTCAAAAAGTCAGACTGTTGTATTACAACGCTTTTCGTCCCGCAACCGACACCGGCGGCTCCCCGTTTTCAAGCAGGGTCAGGATCAGCGGTCCTTCTTCCGTCACAGCCACACTGTGTTCAAAGTGAGCCGTCAGGCTCATGTCAGCTGATGAAACTGCCCAGCCGTCATGCAGAACCTTGGTCGAAGCCGTGCCGACCAGAACCATCGGCTCAATCGCGATCGTCATTCCCGCTCGCAGTCGGACACCCTGGCCTTCGTTCCCGTAATTCGGCACCTGCGGCGCTTCCCACATCCGCCGACCGACGCCGTGCCCGGTATATTGCCGGGTGACATGCAGCCGATGGGTTTCGACGTACTTTTGCACCGCGTGCGAAACGTCGCCGGTATAGAGACCGGGAACCATTTTCGCGATCCCCTCATAGAGGGAATTCTCTGTGACCTGCATCAGTTTCAAGGCTTCGTCTGTCACGTGTCCAACCCCGATTGTGAATGCCGAGTCCGCCACAAACCCCTTGTAGTTGGTTCCGCAGTCAACGGAAACGATGTCGCCCTCTTTCAGGACAATTTCGCGGTTCGGAATGCCATGCACCAGCACATTGTTGACGCTGACACAGGTGCTCGCCGGAAACGGAATGGGACCCGGAACGCCTTTGAAAGGCGAAGTCACGTAGTGTTCCTTCAGCACTTTTTCAGCCGCCGCATCCACGTCCCAGGTTGTTGCGCCTGGAACACAAGCCTCGCTTGCTGCTTTCAGCGCCAGGGCGTTGATAATTCCCGCCTGCCGCATGATCGCAAGTTCGTCTTTGGATTTGATGCTGATCTGGCGTTCCCAGCTCATCGTTATTCTCTGCTCCGTCCGCCGCAGCTTTTCGACATCGCGTCATCGATCACGCGCAGAATATCTGCGCCGACCTGCTCAATCGTCTGATCTCCATCGATCGATCGCAGGATTCCCTGCTCCTGATAATAGGCAATCAGCGGGGCAGTCTGGGTTTGATAAACCTCAAGCCGCTTTTTGACTGTTTCCACTTTGTCATCATCCCGCTGATAGAGACCTTTGCCGCAAATGTCGCAAATGCCTTTTTCTTTTTCGGGATTGAATATCGCGTGAAACACGTGTCCATCCGGACAAACCCAGCGGGCACTCAGCCGCTCGATCAGTTTTTCCGCGTCAACTTCGATGCAGGGAACGCAGGTGACAGATGCCTGAAAAGCATCAAACAGCATGCTGTCAAAAGCTTCAGCCTGTGCAGTTGTGCGCGGAAAACCATCGAGGATCGCTCCATTGGCACAATCAGGATTGGCGATTCTTTCTTTCACCATTTCGATCGTCACATCATCTGGAACAAGCTGACCGGCATTCATGTAAACTTGCGCTTTTTTCCCCAGCTCAGTCTGATTCTTCAAGTTTTCGCGGAAGAGATCGCCTGTGCTGATGTGGGGATAATTCAGCTTTTCAGATAACAGTTTCGCCTGAGTGCCTTTTCCGGCACCCGGTGCGCCAAGCAGAACGATGTAAGTTCTCATTTTCAATCTACTTTCAAAACTCAGCGAATGAGTTTTTCTTCATAACCGTGCTGGCTCAGGTCGCTTTGCAGATAATCGATGATATCGCGAACCACACCAACCACAATCAGCATCCCTGACGAAGACAGCAGCATGGTCGACTGCGCGTTTGTCTTCAAAATTGCTCCCAAGATATAGGGCAGCACGGCGATCAAGCCGAGGAAGACTGCGCCTGGGAAGGTGATCCGGTTTTGGATCTTTGCCAGATATTTCTGCGTTTCCGCTCCAGCTGCCCGTCCGGGTACAACTGCGCCCTGCCGTTTCAAGCTGGTGCCATAATCATTGTTCATGAAGGTCACACTGGTATAGAAGTAAGTGAATGCGACCACCAGAACGAAATACAAGATGATGTACAGCAGGCTTGAACCGCTCAGGTTGCTCTGGATCCAGACGGCTGCGTTTTTGATCCAAACTGTTTCCGAATTGACGAAAAAGCTTGCGATCAGCGCCGGGAAAGTGATGATCGACTGCGCAAAAATCAGCGGGATCATGCCCACGCTGTTGACGCGCAGCGGCAGCGTCGTTGAACCGCCTGATTTGACACCGCGGTAGCCAATGCGCTGACCGGGGATCATCAGTTTGACATAACGGGTTCCCTGCTGGATATAAACAATCGCGAAGACTGAAATCAGCAGGACGACGATCGAGATGATCAACACATACCAGCCCGAGGTGCGGTCGGCCAGGATTCTGACCAAGTTGGTAGGCATCTGGGAAACGATACCGGAGAAGATAATCAATGACAGACCTTGCTGCTGGATACCATATTCAGAGATAATCTGACCCAGCCAGATGGCGATCATTGTTCCGGCGATCATTGTGCTGACATTCGCCAGCGTCGGCAGCAGTGAGCTGCCGCTCCAGCCGTAGTTATTTAGAACGGTCATGCCCGGGACGATCTGATTGAACAGACCAATCTGACCAATCGCTGACAGCAGCGCCATCGGGATCGTCAGGAACATCGTCCATTTTTCCATCCATTTTCGGCCTTCCCGCGGATCATTCTTCATCTTCTCTTCAATGGCCGGAATAATTGGCCCGAGCAGTTGAAGAATGATGGACGCGGTGATATACGGGTATACACCCATCGCCATAATGGAGAACGATGATAAAGTACCACCGGACAAGATGTTCAGGACGCTGATCAGATCACCGGCGGCTGATTGGCTGGTTTTCAATGCTTGGATAACCTGGGCATTGAATCCCGGCACAGGGATATTCGCGATCAATCGATACAGAACGAGTATTCCCAATGTCAACAGCAGCTTATTTCGGATGTCTGTTGACTTCCATATATAACGCCATGGGGATCGTTTCATTCTCTTAGTTCTCCTTTAAAACTCCGGCGAAGTTGATCAGCCGATAATTTCTACGCTGCCGCCGGCAGCTTCGATTTTCTCTCGGGCGCCTTTTGTAATGCGATGAACCTTAAGTTTGTACGCGCGGTCGATTTCACCGTTGCCAAGGATGACAACCGGATTCTTCTTCTTGCTTAACAGGTTCGCTTCCGCCAAAACTTCCGGAGTTATTTCAACGCTGCCGTCAAAACGTTCGAGCATGCTGAGGTTGACCTCGTTGAACTCAACGCGATTCGGCGGAGTAAAGCCTTCACCGCGCATGAATGGCAGACGGCGATAGAACGGGAGGTTCCCACCCTGGCGGTATAATGCGCCGCCAGCGCCCTGCCGCACAGATTGACCCTTGGTCCCCTTACCGGCAGTCTTACCCTGACCAGCAGCTAAACCGCGGCCAACCCGCTTCTTGCGGTGTTTTGCGCCTTCATTGGGTTTTAAATCATCCAGTTTCATATTAATCCACCACTTCTTCGATCTTCACAAGATGGTTGACTTTCTGAATCATGCCGCGCAATGAAGGAGAATCTTCCTTAATGACAGTCTGGTTCAGTCGTTTCAAACCAATCGCTTTGATCGTTTCTTTATGTTTCACAGAATAGCCGATCGCGCTTTTTACATACGTGATCTGGAGCTTTTTCGGCTCGCTAGCGCTCTTTTTCTTAGGCATGCTTCCTCCGTTCCCAGAAAGGCAGCATTTCATCCGCTTCCTTTCCTCGCAAGACGGCCTCTTCTGCTGAGTCCTTCAACTGGTCAAGTGCTTCGAAAGTTGCTTTCACAACGTTCAGCAAGTTTGCGCTTCCCAGCGATTTGGTCAGAATGTCACGCACGCCGGCAACTTCAAGGACTGCGCGAACGCCGCCTGCTGAGATAACGCCGGTACCTTCGGATGCTGGGCGCATCAACACTTTTGCACCAGAGACGCGGCCAACAACTTCATGCGGAATGGTCGTCTTGTAAAGATTGACCTTGCGCATGTTCTTGCGGGCGCGTTCAGAGGCTTTCCGCATGGCATCCGGGACAGCGTTGGCTTTCCCGATTCCCAGACCGATCATCCCTTTGTTGTCGCCGACAACGACGGTGACCCGGAATTGAAACCGGCGGCCACCCTTGACGACTTTCGCGACACGCGCAATTTCGATCACGCGTTCGTCAAATTGTTCTTCTAATGGTTGATAATCCATATTTTCCATGGTTTTAGCACCTTTCCCTTCTGCCTAAAACTCAAGGCCTGCTTCGCGCGCGGCATCAGCAAGGGCTTTCACCCGGCCCATGAATCGAAATCCGCCACGATCAAAGACGACGGTGGTAATTCCTTTTTCCTTCGCGCGTTCTGCAACGGCTTTACCAACCAGCTTTGCCTGTTCGGTTTTGTTCTTGCCATCCATTTCGGCTTTCAGTCCCCGGTCGATAGTTGATGCGGAGACGACTGTCATGCCGGACAGATCATCAATGATCTGGGCATAAATGCCGTCCAGGCTGCGGTAAATATTAAGTCGCGGGCGTGCCGGCGTGCCGGACAGGTTCTTGCGAACCCGGGCATGGCGCCTGATACGAGCCTCACTTCGATTAACTTTCGCCATATATCCCTCTATTTCTTAGCTTTCCCAGATTTACCGGCCTTGCGGCGAATCTTTTCGCCCTGGTAACGAACGCCCTTGCCCTTGTAAGGTTCCGGCGGACGAATAGACCGAATTTCTGATGCGGTCTGACCAACCTGCTCGCGGTCATGACCCATGACTTTAATCTGTCGCGTTTTCGTGTCAACTTCGAAGCTGATTCCTTCCGGAGGGACAACTTCCTTTGGCGATGAATAACCGACATAAAGCACCAGGTTTTTACCGTTCATATCCGGTCGATAGCCGACGCCATCAACTTCAAGAACGATCGTAAATCCTTCTGAAACACCGACGACCATGTTATTCAACAATGCCCGGCTTGTTCCATGCAGCGCGCGGATAGAGGCTTCATCAGAGACGCGGGTTACAGTGAGCGTGCCGTTGTCATTTTCAATCTTGACTACCGGTGAGAACAGCCGAGACAGTTCTCCTTTGGGGCCTTTCACTTTTACTTCGCTGCCGTTGATATCCACTTTAACGCCTGCGGGAACGGTTATGGGCAAACGTCCAATTCGAGACATTTCCTAATCCTTTCCTACCAGACCTTGCAGAGGATTTCGCCGCCAACGCCAAGCTGGCGGGCGCGCTGCCCGGTCATCACTCCCTTCGGAGTGGACATGATCGCAATTCCCATTCCGGATAAAACCCAGGGAATGTCGCTTCGGCGGGTGTAGACTCTGCGTCCCGGGCGGCTGACGCGGACAATTCCGGTCATCACTGGGCGGCGCGATCGTCTCTCACCGGCATACTTAATTTTGACTTTCAAAGTGCGATGGGTCGGCTTGTCGCCTTCCAGCACTTCATAGGATTCAAGAAAACCTTCTTCTTTCAGAATCCGGGCAATTTCAACCTTGATATTTGAACTGGGCATCACAACGGACGCATGGCCTGCCATCATTGCGTTGCGAATTCGTGTCAACATATCGGCAATAGGATCACTCATCATAATTCTTTTCCTCCGTTGCCTTTACCAGGATGACTTCGTAACGCCTGGAATTTGGCCATTGAGCGCTAACTCGCGAAAACAAATTCTGCATAAACCGAAGCGGCGGATATAGCCGCGCGGTCTGCCGCACAGTTTGCAGCGGTTGCGAACCTGGTTGGGATACTCACGTCTGAGTTCACGATACTTCATGCATTTCTTTGCCATATTAATCCTTCCTGAAAGGCATGCCGAGCAAACCAAGCATCACGCGCGCCTGATCGTCCGTACCGGCTGATGTAACGATTGTTATTTCCATCCCGCGAACTTTATCAACTTTTTCATAGTCGATTTCGGGGAACAGGGTCTGTTCTTTCAGACCGAGCGTGTAGTTGCCGCGGCCGTCAAACGCTTCGGCGGAAATTCCGCGGAAGTCACGGACACGGGGCAGCACGATGTTGATCACACGGTCTAAGAATGCCCACATTTTTTCACCCCGCAGGGTCACTTTTGCCCCAATCTCGCGGCCTTCACGCAGTTTAAAGTTCGCGATGCTGAGCCGAGCTTTAGTCACAACTGGTTTCTGCCCTGTAATCTGAGTGAGATCGTTTACGGCGGCGTCCAACGCCTTCGGATTGTCCAATGCTTCCCCCAAGCCGATGTTGACAACAACTTTTTCAACTTTCGGATACTGCATCGGATTATCCAGTTTTAATGAAGTCTTCATAGCAGGAATGACTTCGTTTATATATTTTTCTTTCATATGATTCATTGTTTACCAGCTCCTGCTATTTTTCATCAATTTCAGAATTGCATTTTTTGCAGATTCTTGAAACTTTTCCGTCAGTGCGGCTGAAACCAACGCGGGTCGCGGCGTTGCACTTCGGGCAAACCAGCATTACATTTGAGATATGAATCGGCGCTTCAAACTTGACGATTCCGGCGTCAATCTGCCGGCGTCCAGCCTGAGTCTGACCGCGGTGCCGAGAGCGGATGTTCACACCCTGGACAACTACGCGCTCTTCAGACGGAATCATGCGAATGACTTCGCCGCGCTTTTTCTTGTCTTCTGATCGGCCGCTGATAATTTCTACGGTATCGCCTTTGCGAATTTTTTGTTTCATTCTTCGCTCCATCCTTCCAATGATCAGATCGCTTCCGGTGCCAGAGAGACGATTTTTGTAAATCCTTTTTCACGCAGTTCGCGTGCGACAGGACCAAAAATACGCGTTCCCTTTGGGTCAGACCCATTGGTATCCAGAATCACTACAGCATTATCATCGAATCGGATTGTCGACCCGTCTTCACGGCGCCATTCTTTAGCACAGCGGACGATGACTGCCTTCACGATATCGCTCTTTTTGACCGAGCCATGCGGGGCTGCTGATTTCACAGTTGCGACAACGATATCGCCCACATAGGCATATCGCCGTCTTGAACCGCCGAGCACATGAATCACAAGGACTTCTTTTGCGCCGGTGTTATCAGCGACTTTTAATCTGCTTTCCTTCTGAATCATTCTGAGGCTCCTTCGTGCAGCGCTTCGGCAAGATCGGACGAAACTTCAGCGATAATTTCCTGTTTTTCGTCATGCTTCACGATTTTTTCGACAACCCAGCGTTTGTCGCGTGAAAGCGGACGGCTCTCAACGATCATAACTTTGTCGCCGATTTTGCATTCGTTGTTTTCATCATGCGCCTTGACGCGTTTGATATCATGAACAACTTTGCCAACCAGCGGGTGTCGGTAAGATCGCCGAATTTCTACGACAACGGTTTTATCCATTTTGTCACTGGTAACCATACCCATTATTCGACGGCGTGCATTCATGCTTTACCTTCCTGTTGTTTCTTCATTTCCATTTCCCGCAGGATGGTTTCCATCCGGGCAATATCTCGACGTACTTCTTTAACACGGCTGAAATCACTCAGCTGACCCGAGACGGCCTGAAAACGCAGATTCATTTTTTCTTGCCGCAGATCAGACAGTTTCGCGTGTATTTCAGTTTCAGTTAATAATCTGATATCTGCTGCTTTCATTTCTGCTCTTCTCCCATACCGAGTTCATGCCGAGAAACGATTTTGGTCCGAATTGAGAATTTGTAGGAAGCCTGTTTCAGTGCGTTGAGCGCAACATCTTCTGGCAGACCGCCGATTTCAAACATAATTCGACCGGGTTTGACGACTGCTACCCAGTATTCAACGTTACCCTTCCCTTTACCCATTCGGGTTTCAGCCGGGCGATGTGTATAAGGTTTGTCCGGAAAGATTCGAATCCAAACCTTTCCGCGGCGCTTCATTTCGCGCGCCAATGTACGGCGTCCAGCTTCGATCTGGCGTGCGGTTACCCAGCCCGGTTCCATAGCCATCAGGCCATAATCACCGAAGGTAATTTCCGCACCGCGCAGCGCTTTTCCGCGCATGCGGCCACGTTGCTGTTTGCGGTACTTTACTCGTTTTGGCATTAACATTTCCAATACCTCTTTCGATTAACCTGCATTTACGGTCTTTCCGTAAATGTTAGAAAGATCAGACTTATTCACTGACGTAAACGCCTTCAGTGGATTCTGTTGAAACTTCTTCATGCAAGGAATGGACGATTCCGCGATAAATCCACACTTTGATGCCAATCTTGCCGTAAGTCGTCTGGGCTTCAGCCCGTGCGAAGTCGATGTCCGCCCGCAGTGTCTGCTGAGGAACGCGGCCTTCACGAAGCGTGACAGTCCGTGCCATGTCAGCGCCGCTCAAACGGCCGCCAACCTGGATTTTGACGCCTTCTGCACCCTGGCGCAGTCCCTGCTGAATCGCGCGTTTCATTGCCCGCCGATAACCGACACGGCGTTCAATTTGACCGGCGATGTTCAGAGCCACGAGGTAGGCATCCGTATCTGGCGATTTGATTTCCTTGATTTCCAGGTCAATCTTTTTACCAGTCAGTGTTTCAATGTTCTGGCGAACGATCTTGACAGTCTCACCTTTCCGGCCAATCAAAATACCGGGTTTGGCTGTGTTCACCACGACCTTGATTTTCCCGGGGAAGCGTTCGATTTCAACTTTCGAAACACCGGCTTTCCCAGTCTGGGAATGAATCAGCTTTCGGATTTCGAGATCCTGATGCAGCTGGTTCACGTAGTCATTTCCTTTGGCATACCAACGCCCGTCCCAGGGTTTGTTGATATTCAGCCGAAATCCTATAGGATGTACTTTACGACCCATATTGTTCTCCTGATAACTCCTTTGGTCTCTCTGTACTCACACTACTCGCGTTCGCGAAGAACAACAGTAACATGGGAAGTACGCCGAAAAATGGGCTTGAAACGGCCCCGTGCGCCAAAATACCGCCAGCGGCGCGTTGCAGCTTCATCGCAATAGATCGTGTGAACATACATATCATTTCGATCGAGACCGAAATTCTCTTCAGCGTTCGCTGCTGCGGAAGCGATCAGTTTATAGATCGGTTCGGCTGAAACTTTGTTCGTGAATTTCAGTATGTTCAACGCTTCGTTGACCGATTTGCCCCTGACCAGGTTAACGACCAGGCGGGTTTTTTGAGCTGAAATGCCAATATTATTTAATTTCGCAATAACGTCTTGTGCCATGGCTTCTACGCTCTCGATCCTCTTTCCGAAACGTGGCCGCGGAACAGCCGGGTCGGGGCGAACTCACCCAACCGGTGTCCAACCATGTTTTCGGTGACATAAACCGGAATATGACGGCGTCCGTCATGCACGGCGATTGTGTGACCTACCATCTGCGGAAAAATCGTGCTTGCCCGGCTCCAGGTTCGGATAACTTTCTTTTCCCCGGCGCTGTTCATCTTTTCGACTTTTGACAGAAGTTTCGGGTCAATAAAAGGGCCCTTCTTTAATGATCGTGACATAACTTCTTTCTCCTCTAACTTCTCTTATCCGAGGACTAACGCCCGCCCTTAGCATTGCGGCGGCGAACGATGTATTTATCGCTGCGCTTGTTGCGGCGCGTCTTGTAACCCAAAGCTGGCTTACCCCATGGGGTTTTCGGTCCGGGCATACCGATTGGCTGCCGTCCTTCACCACCGCCATGCGGATGGTCGCGCGGGGACATCGCTGTTCCGCGAACGGTCGGGCGAATGCCTAAGTGGCGCTTGCGTCCGGCTTTACCCAGCTTGATATTGCTGTGGTCCAGATTTCCGAGCTGTCCGATTGTGGCATAGCAGGTCTGAAGAACCAGCCGGACTTCTCCGGATGGCAGACGAACCTGAGCATAGTCGCCTTCTTTCGCGAGCAGCTGAGCGGATGTTCCGGCAGCGCGAACCATTTTCCCGCCCTGGCCGGGACGAAGTTCGATGTTATGAATCGTCGAACCGACGGGGATGTTCGAAATCGGCATCGCGTTTCCGGTTCGAATTTCAGCGTTCTGTCCGGAGACAATCGTATCGCCAACTTTCAAACCGATCGGTGCCAGAATGTAGCGTTTTTCGCCGTCAACAAACTGAATCAATGCAATGCGGGCAGTCCGGTTGGGATCATATTCAACCGCAATCACTTTCGCGGGAACATCAATCTTGTTCCGTTTCATGTCGACGATGCGGATGAAACGGCGGGCGCCGCCGCCGCGATGGCGGACTGTAATGCGTCCGTCCGAGTTGCGGCCGGCATGATTCTTTCGGAACACGATCAAGGATCGTTCCGGTTTGTCTTTTGTGATTTCTTCAAAGGTGTACCCTGTCATCCCGCGCAAACCGGGAGTGACCGGCTTATAAACTTTAACTGCCATTATTCAACTCCTTCGAAGAATGGAATCTTGTCGCCTTCTGCCAGCGTGACAATCGCCTTCTTGATGACAGGCTTCTTCAGGATAGTTCGGCGGCTTTTTGCATTCCGTTTTGATTTTCCGGGTGCGGTGATGATATTGACGCGAATCACATTGACTTTAAAGATGGATTCAACAGCTTCTTTAACCATCGTCCGGTTTGAATCACCACTCACTTCAAAAACATACTGGTTCAGCTTGAATGCAAGCTCATTTGTTTTTTCTGTAATCAAAGGACGGCGAAGAATTTCGTATTTTGAAGTCATTTCTCCTCCTTATCCTAAGTACGCGCTGATCGTTTCGATCGCTGCCACAGGCAGAATGACCTTGTCGAAACGAAGCAAATCGCGAATATTCAGGTAATTTGCCAATAAAATTTTTGCATCGGGAATGTTGTTGGTTGCCCGAATCACGTCTGGGCTTGAATCCTTGTTTGGGATTAAGATCAGCGCGCTGTCGCCCCCGACCAGGCTTGAAAGTGCTTTCACCATCAGCTTTGTCTTGGGTTCATCCAGCTTCAATTCGTCCACAACAATAATTTCCGAATCACCAGCCTTGACGCTCAGCGCTGAACGTAATGCCGCCCGGCGCATTTTCTTAGGCATATCCTGTGTGTAATCCCGATTATGAGGGGTATGCACACGACCGCCGCCCTTCCACTGTGCGGCGCGGATTGAACCCTGCCGTGCCCGGCCGGTTCCCTTTTGCTTATAAGGCTTGCGTCCGCCGCCAGCGACTTCGTGCCGAACCTTGGTCTCATGCGTACCAAGTCGAGCATTCGCCATCTGCCGGACATATGCCTGATGCATCAAGTCTAAGTATATTGGGGCGCCAAAAATTGCATCTGGAAGTTCAACTTCGCTGACAACTTCGCCCTTCATATTTTTGACATCGATTTTCATAGTCTTTCGCTCCATGTTTCCCGGAACCCGTTAGGATTTTCGGGCATCTCTGATCATTACGAGACCGCCGCGGGCGCCTGGAACAGCACCCCTGACACCGATCAGATTACGTTCCGCATCGATGAAAGCGACCTTCAAGTTTTGCACCGTTACACGATCATTGCCCATATGACCAGGACCACGGGAACCTTTGAAAACACGACCTGGGGTCGTTCCCGAACCACGGGAACCTGGCGCACGCTGCCGGTCAGATTGACCATGGGTTTTGGGTCCGCCACGGAAATTGTAGCGTTTCACACCACCCTGGAAGCCGCGTCCCTTGCTGGTTCCAACGATGTCCACCAGTTCGCCTAAAGCGAACAAATCCACAGTAACTTTGTCTCCTTCTGAGACCTGTGGATCTTTAACACGAAATTCGCGCAAAAAGCGCAGCGGAGGCAAGTTATTCCGCTTCAAGTGACCCTTTTCGCCGCTGGTGATCCGCTTTGGTTTAACCTCTTCGAACCCTACCTGAACGGCTGTGTACCCATCAGTTTCCTGATTACGCAACTGGGTAACAAAGCAAGGCCCAGCTTCGATGACGGTTATCGGAATTGCGATACCATTCTCATCGAAAATCTGGGTCATGCCGATTTTCTTGCCGAGTAGCCCTTTAAACATTCTCTGTTTTCTCCCCTTTTAAGGTTATATTTTTTTAGGTCCAAGGACCTCTCACAAGATTGTCAGCATGGGCTGCGCTGCATCATCTTGTTCGCAGTCAGTCAATCTGCTTGTGCTGCACCAGTGGAATTTTTGTCGTGCGCATTCGGACAGATTCTTGGCTTGCGATGATTGCCGCTCCGGCATCTATCAGAGCAAACTGGAGCATTATAACATAAATATTTTAATTTATAGAAAAATGGGTAAATTTCTTGTGATGTTGATTGAGTGTTTCTTAGTGACTTTTTTTATCAACCAGCAACGGCTAAATTCTACCATCGATTTCTCATAAGTTTCCGATCCTTATGACGCAAACTATTTAGCTTTTTCCAGCTGCCGCGCCTGTTCCAAGCTGGAAGCATCGCCCTGTGAATACAAGAAATCAGAAACTTTTCAAACACTTTGCCGTTTCTTTTTTTATCGCTCTTAATATCGCTCTTAATATAGAAACAGCTTCAAAGCAAAGGCTGCAAATAGCTCTGGTTCATGCGTCAAGGAAGCTCCTTCTCCGAGCATCTCATTTTATTCACGGAACAGCCCAGCGATCTGGTAAATCGAATCGCTGGGCTGAAAGCTATTAACTGAGCTGATTGACTAATTTATATGCAATTTATTCCGCAATGCCATACAAATCAACATAATATTGCAGTTTTTCAACAGCATCGTCCCATTCGAGCGCAATCTCCGCCGACAAACCGCCGACGAAAACCGTTTCTTCAGCCGAGCGATGCGCCTCATCTAAAGTCAGGTCATTCTTCAGGTACTCCATTGAATAAGCAATTCTGTTCCCTGTGACCGCATCATAGGTGAAAAGGCTGACCATGCCAACGGCTCGACCCGGCGGAAGACCGTGCTGATTCAGCAACGGTTCGCCATGATGGGAATGTTCAACGCGAACATTCACAACGGACTGCCCGTCATCCTCCGTCGTTTCAGTCATCAAGATTGAATCGATGAATGGCAAACGCAATCGAATCTCTGAAAGATCGGCTGCGATCTGAGGAAATTGATTCAAGCCGGTTTCTGAGGCCATCGTTGGCATCATATATTCCAAAGCCTCGCCGCCACTCTTTTCCAATCCTTCCAATTCAGCCCGCATGCCCTCTCGCACAATCCAGCGCTGAACAATTTCATTTTGATCTGTCGTAATCAGCAGCAGATCATTGACCAGTTTTCCGTCCCGCATCTCAAACCAATGATCCTGATTCGAAAAATGATGCCCAGCCGGTCCGCCGGGCAGCGACTGTTTGGTCTCATGGTACCAGCCGTCCTGCTGCATCCAATATTGATTGACCATCAGCAAGTTTTCCATCTTTACCAGGATCACACTTCTGTCGGTTGTCAGTTTGACATTCAATTGCGGTCCGGTTTGTGCCTCTGTTTCAAAAAAGAAACAGCTGACAGCGAGTACAGCCGTCACAATACTGATTAATATCTTCTTTTTTCTCATATCGATTTCCTTTCAATGCCTTCTTCCAGATGAACAAAGAAGAAGGTTGGTTTTGTACTTGACAGAATACCACTATATTAGTACACTGTCAACATAGGATTAAGAAGGAGGTCCATCATGAAAATAAATCGAAAGCTTTTAACGATCGCAGCACTCGCCGGGATGATTGCAGGGATGTTCCATTCAGTGCAGGCTCAAACCCCAGCGACAGTCGAACGCATGCTGATTGCTTCGGATGATTCCCATTCGATTAACGATCAGTTGGAAGTCCTCAGCCGGGAAAACATCTCACGCCTTGAATTGATCGGTCATTTCGGCGAAGGCGGGTTCAGCGAAGAACTGAGCCTTTCACCGGATGGGAAATGGCTGGCGGTTGCTGCCGACGGCGAGGCAGTCTTGTATGACGCCGAAAAAGGGGAACGGCTGGTTTTTTTTAACACTCCGACAGCCGTCCGTGCCATTGCAATTTCGCCGGACAGCCGAAGTCTGGCGCTAATCTACTGGGTCACTGACGGAGAAAGATTTGACGGTTCCTTTAATATGGATATGAAAGACTTGTTGATTCCAAAAGCCGAACTGCGGGTTCTTTCGTTGCCGGACGGAGAAATTCAATATCAGATCCCCTTGACCGGGCGGGGCTGCGGCGATCAGATGGTTTGGAACCTGCAATACACTGCGGATGGGACCCGGCTCATTTTCCATGATCCTGGCAAAGCCGCAGTCAGCCCGCGCCTCAATGCGCTGTGCATGCTGGACAGCGCTGACGGCTCGCTGGTCAACAAAATAGATATCAAACCACCCTGGACGCTAAGAGATTATGCACTCTCCGCCGACAGCAGCACAGCTTGGATCATGCTGAATGATCCAACGGCAGCGCGCGCGGCGAAAGAGGGAGAGACCCTCCCTGTCCAATACAAAATCCAAACTGTCAATTTAGCGGAGGGAACGCTCAGCGACTGGATCGCCTGGGAGACTACCGAATGGGCAGGGAACGATTTTCTGCGTCTGTCTCCGGATGAAAAATGGTTGGCAGCCGGCTTTGGTCCTGTTCATCTATTCTCTACGGAGGACGGTAAGGAGGCGGCAGTTTTTTATGCCGATCCGATCTCCGCAGCCGCATTCTCATCGGATGGGAATTTTCTTTACCTAGGGGATGTCAACAGCAGATTTGTGGAAGTCAGCCTCCCGGGCATGGACTCTTCCCGCCAGATAAAGCTGGAAACGGCAGCCGAAACTGTCGAGAATCCGTTCCAGCTGCTGGACCTGGCAATATCCGCTGACAGTTCAATCCTTTATGGATTACAAAACAGTTTCTTCGTCGATAAACCAACATTTGTCCGCGCGATCCGGCTTGCGGATTTCGCAGAACTGTTCACCCTTTCCGGCAGAAACGCGACAGATCGAAAACCGCAACTCTCTGCCGATGGCGATCAAATAACGTTGGGCGGATATGAAAATGGTGATATTCATCTTTATTCTGTTCGCGATGGAAATTTGATCACAACGTTAAAAGGTCATCAAGTAACTGTGAACGCTCAGGCAGTTTCTAAGGACAGCAACCGTCTGGCAAGCGGTGCCCAAGACGGTTCGATCCGAATTTGGAATTTATCATCTGGAGAATCCTTGCTCGAAATCGCAGGGCACGCAAAAGAAGTCTGGGCGCTGGCTTTCCTGAACGATGATGAGCAATTGGCATCGATCGGCAGGGATGGCACCCTGCGCATTTGGGATCCGCTGACCGGTGCACAGTTGGCAGCTTATGAAACCGGCACAGTCGCCTGGCAAGTGAACGACCTGATTCCGTCAACAAGCGGCGAATTCGTCTACGTCTCCTCCGGCTGCCCTTATCCCCAGACCTGCATGGCAGGCGGAATGGGAGATCTCCGAAAGATTGATATTCGAACCGGTCAGATCACCCGTCTGCTTCCCTTTTCGGTCAATGAAATCAGGTTTTCTGCCGACCAGAGCCGTTTTTGTCTGGAAGGGTATCGCCCGCAGCTCGACACACTGGTGCATTGCGGCACGGTTGAAGCCAATGGCGATTTACAAATTTCACATGGAATCTATTCCCCTGATGAGCACAGTCTATTCAATGCCGCACTCAGTCAGAGCGGAGACGTTCTCATCAGCGGCAGCGGTTTCGGACTGTACATGATTGACGCAGCCAACGGTGCCGTACTGGATACGTTGCTAAATGAATTCCATCGCCCGAACCATGGCTCTATGCAAATTGTTTCGGATGGAAAAATATTAGTCTTATCAAATGGCGGAATCAGTTCGCTCTTCGGAGTGCCTACCCGCTGACAGTTTCGGATTTTCAAGAATCGGAACAGAAGAACGAGTAAAATAAATCATGCTCCGATTCTTGGACACAGCAGGATAAACTGAATGATTGATCATATCTTCGACGAAAAACAACCCATCTATCTGCAGATCGTGCAGCGGATTCACTCAAAAATTCTGCGCGGCGATTATCAACCGGGGGAAAAACTGCCCTCGGTTATTGAAGCTGCAATGGTTTACAAAGTGAATCACAACACGATTGCCCGCGCCTACACGGAACTGATCCGCTCCGGCGTTGCAGAGGTCCGGCGCGGGGAAGGAACGTTTGTCACGCAGGATGAGAAAATGCTTCAAAAGTTGAAAGTTTCGCTGCGTGATTCGGTCATTCGATCCTTCCTGAATGAAATGAAGGCGATGGGAAACTCGTTTGAAGAAGTGCTGGATTTGCTGCAGCAGGCCGCTGTATCCTCCAGCCCGCCGGTTTTTGAAGAGGAGAACAACAAAGATGAAAGTGAGCTTCACGGAAGAACTTAAGGAATCGATTCGATCCAAACGGTTCCTGGCTGCAGTGTTGATCGGGGGGCTTTTCCTCGCTTTTGGAACTTTCCGCATGCTGAGCGAACGCAGCTGGATTCCAGAGGGATTTGTATTTGCCGACCTATGGTTTTTCGCTTATACCAGCAGCTATTTCGCCTACGCATTGCCGCTCATCGCCATTATCCCGAGCGCTGATACGCTGTTGTTAGAGCGTGAAGAAGGTTTTTTCAGATTGCGTGTGTTTCGGTCGGAGTTCAGGCGGACACTGACCGCGAAATTGCTGGCAAATGCCATCGCAGGGGCACTGGCAATCGGATTACCCTTACTGTTGCTTTATCTGGCAGCCAATTTGATCGCCCCGCGCCAGACCATCCCGCTGACCGAATGGGAAGCAACCATATCCGGCCGGCCATACGGAATACTTTATGAACCATTTCTGCGCCGTCCGGATGGGATAATTCTTTTATTAACCGGAGCTGCCAGCCTGATGGGCGCACTCTATGCGACCTTTGGCATGGCGCTCTCTTTCGCAATTCCCAACCGTTATTTAGTCTGGGCGCTTCCCGTTTCTTTTTTCCTGCTTTTCGAATTTATTTCTGTAAAAACAAATCTTTTAGGAATAAACTGGTCGCCAATTTCAGCTTTGTATGCAAGTACCTGGAATTATTCCACGGATGTGACCGCCTTTTTCCGCCATCCGCTGCTCGTCGCCTGTCTGATCTCCGCGTTAATTTTCTTGTTTGGCAGACGCCAGCGGCTGATAAATTGAGAGGGAAAAGATGAAATTCTTAAACATGTTCAAATATCAAGTCCGGCAGCTGCTTTTCCGTCCACGCTGGCTGTTAATGCTGCCCGTGTTTGGCTTTATCGCATACCTGCTGACGAATGCATTGACGGTTGAAAATTACCCTTTCATTGTGAGCACCGCCCCCGCCTTTGGTGTTGCTGCGCCCGATGCGCCTTATTTCAATGCCTGGGACGCCTTGTTTATCGCATTCGGAAACGCGGAATACATGACCTTTGCAATCGTCAATTTATTCCTGCTGCTGGTCATTGACTCCCTGCCCGAAAGTGATTTCGGCCAGCTGGCGATGATCCGGCTGGGGTCAAGAAAGCAATGGTGGCTGGCAAAAACACTCTCGCTGCTCGCTGCTGCCATCTTTTACGTGTTCTCCGCCATGCTGATCGTGCTGCTCTTCGGCAGCATTCGGCTGGGATTCGACTGGAACTGGAGTCTGTACGCCGATTATGGCGCGAACATTTTGGTGCCGAACCTGAATCAGATGACCTGGCATCCTCCCATCGCGCTGGCGTTGGTCGCATTCGGATTGTGCACCCTCGGATTCTGGGGGTTAGGCATGCTGATGCAAGTCGTGACGCTGATCAGCCGTAAAGGACTGCTGGGATATCTGATTGCAATGCTGTTCATGATCGGCGGACTTGGCGCCAGCAGCGCTTTGATCAACGTGCCGACCTGGCAGCGGTTAATCCCGCCCATCCGCAACTTAATTTTGACGCACTGGCCGTTCCCTTTCCGTCAGGTTCCTATCTGGTGGTCCTTTCTTTACTGGATAATCTGGCTGACCATTCTGTTTCTTTCGGGATTACGGCTCAGTCAAAAGACCGACTTGCTTTCGAGTCATCAACTTAAAGAGGAAACCCTGCTATGAACAACCAGTCACAGGAAACCGTGCTGCAAGTCAGCAATTTATCAAAAGCTTTTGGAAAGAAGACTGTATTGAACGGAGTCCATCTTGACCTTCCTCGAGGAAAAATCTATGGCATCACCGGCAAAAACGGCTCTGGGAAATCCGTGCTGCTGCGGACGCTCAGCGGGCTGGTTCAGCCTGACAAAGGCGAGATCAAATGGTTTGGGCAGAAACTCGGTGAAGCATTCGAATTTCCGCCGCAGACTGGAATCCTGATCGACAGCCCGGGATTCCTGCGCGGGAAGTCTGCCTTGAATAATCTCGAAATTCTGGCAAAGATCAGCCAAAAAGCTGACTCGGCACGCATCCGCGAAGTCCTGACAATCTGCAGGCTTGATCCAGCTGACAGCCGGCCGGTGCGCACATTTTCAAGCGGCATGCTGCAGCGGCTCTATCTGGCGCAGGCGCTGCTGGAAGACCCGGAAATCCTGCTCTTGGACGAGCCGACCAATACTCTTGACGTTGACGGTCAGCGTGAAATTTATGCATATCTGGTTGAATTGAACGCTCAGGGAAAGACGATCCTGCTCACCAGCAACTACCCTGATGAACTGAAAATCTTGTGTGATCAGGTTTTCAGGCTGACAGAAGGGAAGCTGATTCCCTATCAATTTTCTGAAACAGGTGTTTATCAAGCCGAAGAATAAATCAAATCCCAGCCCAAAACCGACGGTAAAGATTGAGACTTTACCGTCGGTTTGTTTTAATATTACAAGAAATTTATCTATTCTTAAGGTAATCAATCATTAATCCTTATACAATTTGGACGGAAAAATCGTGTATCATTGTTTTCGGACTGTTCCCTGAACATCTGGGAAACCGGACGAACGGTCTGGAAATAAACAAAATAGGAAAATATTAAAAATGAGCTCTAATACGATAAAAAGTGAAGTTCCGACTGCAACCAGTCTGCCGAAACGAATTGAACGCCTGAATGACCTCGCATACAACCTTTGGTGGTCATGGAATCCGGAAGCAATCAATCTGTTTGCCCGGATCGATCCAGTGCTGTGGGACAGTGTTTCACATAACCCTGTCGCACTGCTGCAGCAGGTATCGCGCGCGCAGCTGAATCAGGTTGCCAACGAGAAACTCTATCTTGATCATTACGACCGCATGGTTGCCGCCTTCGATTCTTACATGAATGAAAAGGAAACCTGGTTCGTAAAAAATTACCCAAATCTTAACGGGAAATCAATCACCTATCTTTCCTTTGAATTCGGTCTGCATGAATCCATCCCTGCATATGCCGGCGGTCTGGGCATTCTGGCGGGCGATCATCTGAAAGAATCCAGCGACATGGGCTTGCCGCTCAATGCGATCGGTTTCATCTATAACCAAGGTTATTTTGTGCAGAAGATTTCCGAGGACGGCTGGCAGGAAACTTCCAACTTCTACCTCGATTTTGACAAAATGCCGATGATTCCGCTGATGGATGATCAGGACAAACCAGTTCTGATTTCCGTTCAGCTTCCCGGCAGAGAAATCAAAGCGCGGGTCTGGAAAATCCAGGTCGGACGCATTTCACTCTATCTGCTGGACACGAATATTCCGGAAAACTCCTCATTCGATCAGCAGCTGACCGCAAAACTCTACACCTCAGATCTCGAAACCCGCATTTCTCAGGAAATTCTGCTGGGAATCGGCGGTGTGCGCGTGATGCGCCGGCTTGAGATCGACCCGACCGTCTGGCACATGAATGAAGGGCACGCAGCCTTTTTGTCAGTCGAACGCATCGCTGAACTTGTCCGCGAAGGTAAAACTTTTTCCGAAGCGGCAGAAATCGTGCGCAAGGGCAATGTCTTTACAACACACACGCCAGTTCCTGCCGGCAATGATAAATTCCCGGTCTGGCTCGTTGAAAAATACTTCAGTCAGATTTGGCCTGAACTCGGTCTGACCCGCGAACAGTTTATCGATCTGGCAAAAGAAGCCAGCCCGTATGGCGATCAGTTCACAATGCCGATTTTGGCGCTGCGCCTTTCAGACCATTGCAATGGCGTGTCTGAACTGCATGGCATGGTCTCCCGAAAAATGTGGCACTTCCTCTGGCCAGATCGCAAAGAAGAAGACGTGCCGATCACTCATATCACCAACGGTGTCCACACGTTCAGCTGGCTTTCACGCCGGATGGGCATTCTTTTTGATCAATATCTGGGAACAGAATGGCGCGAAAATCCGGACAATCCGGAAATTTGGGAAAAGGTTTACAGCATTCCTGACGCTGAATTCTGGGCAGTCAAACGCCATCAGAAACGAAAACTGATGCGGTTTATCAACGACAAAGCTCGCCAGCAGTGGTTATCCGGGTCGGTCCATCCGGTCCAGTCCGCTGCCTCTGGCGTGTTCATGGATGCGGACGCTTTAACAATCGGATTCGCGCGCCGCTTCCCGACTTACAAGCGCGGTTATCTGCTGCTGCATGACTACGAGCGGCTGCTGCGCATTCTGAATAACGTCGACGCACCGGTTCAGATTCTCTTTTCCGGCAAGGCGCACCCGGCAGATGAACCCGGCAAACTGATCGTTCAGCAGCTCTACCGCGCAATTAAAGATCATCGCACCGGCGGACGGCTGGCATTCCTCGAAAATTATGACATGGACATCGCCCGCCATCTGGTTCAGGGCGTTGACATCTGGCTGAACACCCCGCGCCGCCCGAATGAAGCTTCCGGAACTTCAGGCATGAAAGCCGCAATGAATGGCGGTTTGAACTTCTCGATTCTGGACGGCTGGTGGCATGAAGGGTACAACGGAAAGAACGGCTGGGCAATTGGCGGAACGGAAGCCCTCGAATCAGTCGAACGGCAGGATGAATTCGACGCCTTGAGCTTATACGAAACGCTTGAAGACCAGATCGTCCCGCTGTATTACTCGAATCGTTCAGTCGCCGGTGTTCCGGCTGGCTGGATGGCGCGCGTGAAAGATGCCATCCGCACGCTCTCACCGCAGTTTTCAACCCGCCGCATGGTCAGCGATTATGTGCGCGACATGTACATCCCCGCAATAGAGAGTCAGCAAAAGAAATCCTAAGTAGAATTAACAGGGAGTCTGTTTGATAGAGAATAGGCAGAATTTCTTCAGCAAAAGAAAAGCTGAAGAGATTCTGTTTGCTTGTTTGAAAGGTTAGATGAAAGAAAGGTATTTATGGGTTTAGGTTTAACACAGCAAATCCTGTTAACAGGATTATCAATTTTTATTTTACGAATTATCGACATGACGATGGACACACTGCGCGTTTTGTTTGTCGTCCGCGGTCGAAAACTGATCGTTTGGTGTCTCGGCATTCTGCAGTCAGCGATCTTTATTGTTGCAATCAGCAACGTGCTCAAAGGTGAAAACCATTGGTTCACAATCCTTGGCTATGCAGCCGGTTTCGCGACAGGCAACATCATCGGGATGTTTATTGAAGAACGGCTGGCAATCGGGTTCCAGCGCATCACGATCATCACCCGAACCGATGGAGCCGAAATTGCTGCCGCGATTCGGAATGAGGGATACGGTGTGACCGAAATGTCAGGCAAGGGGAAAGACGGCGATGTCACCCTGATCAACATCAACGCAAAACGCAAGCAGGTTCGCGACGTTGAAATGATCGCTCTGAAAATTGATCCGCATGCCTTCATCACAATCGATGATTTCAACCCGGTGAACCACAGCGGATACTGGCGCAAATAGTTATCACGCTGAATTATTAAAAAGATCAGCCATCCGTTTGGATGGCTGATATTCATTAATTTACAACCATGAAGGCTGCTCTTTGGCTCCCGCGACACCCCCTCCTTGGGAACCTATTTATATTGATAAATAATAACATAATTAGATTGTTTATCAAGGTTAGCATTACATACGTCCACCGAATCAGGAGTTTTGTAACCTTTAATCTAATTCCCGAATAATGAGATCTGCAAAGTCTCCTTGACACTTCTTGCAAAGTTTACTATACTTTTTATGCAAAGTTAGCTATGCAGAAAGGGCGAAAATGAAAACGAGAATTGCTGAATTGCGCAAACAGCAGAAGATGTCCCAAGAGGAGCTGGCACAGGCCGTCGGAGTCACCCGGCAGACAATCACCTCGATCGAAGTGGAAAAGTACACCGCATCATTGGTGCTGGCATATAAAATCGCCCATTATTTTGGTCTGACAATCGAAGAGGTATTCGACTTTTCTGAAGCGGAGGAAAATTACGATGGAAAACTATAGAAAACCACTCAAACGCTCGACACTGCTAAACGCGGTTTTCTGTTTGATAACGGCAGTTGTAATCGGCTTGCTTACCTGGTATTACCGTTTTCAAGATCATCAGTTCGGTCATCTGCATGAATTTTTCGGCGGTTTCCAGACTGGGATCGGCAGCGGCTTACTGCTGCTTCTGATCATTAGCTTAATAAACAATTTTCGCGCATTATCCAATGAAGCAAAGCTAAAAGAAATGTATATCCTCGAAAATGATGAGCGCGAAAAGCTGATGTGGCTCAAAACCGGATTGGCATGTCTGCGAATCTTCATCTTCAGCATCGCGTTAGCCGCTTTTGCCTCCGGTTTCTTCAACGAGGTCGTCTTCATCACGCTATCAGCTGTTCTGTTTTTTATGCTGATCACTTTTGTGCTTGTCCGGTTTTATGTCTTCAGCCGCAATTAATGCGCTTGGAAATCCCGACGTGAGGTTGTAATTGGAAAAGGATTGTAAAATTCAGGTGAAAACACATAGACATTCGTTTTCCCGCGCTATATTTATGCTAATTTCTATTAAAATGGCTGGCTCCCTGAAATTTGTTCGAAACTTATTTCCAATTCAACGCTCAGCCTGAAAGGAACTGAACAATGAGTGAAAAGAAAAGCGGAAAGAGGGTGCGAACGAGTGCAAAAGCGATCATCATCCAAAATGGGAAAATTTTGATGCTCGACTGTAAATTTTCAAAAAAAGATTCCTGTTTGCTCTTCCCCGGCGGCGGGCAAAAATACGGTGAAACGCTGAATCAGGCGCTCAAACGCGAATGCAAAGAAGAGCTCGGTGCAAAAGTGGAAGTCAATGATCTCGTTTGGATTCGCGAATATATCAGCTCAAACCATGAATTCTCGGATCAAGATGACAGCCATCAGATCGAGTTTTATTTTCTTTGCAAGCTAAAGACTGAATTGAACGAGAAGAAGGCGAAGAAACCTGACAAAGTGCAAAAAGGCATCGTCTGGATTGAACTTTCTGACCTGGCATATATGAACATTTACCCCAAAGCAATCATTCCGGTTCTTCAAACGCTTGAATATAAAACTTATCCGTTCTACGGCGGCGACGTCAATTGACGAACGGATCAGCAGACAGAAACGTTTTCAATTCTTGAAATAAATTTCTGCTAAGAATCAATAATTATTAGTTAAACCGATCAAAGGACATCCGCCGTCTTCCAGGAAATCAGAGCCACCCGCACCGGCATTTTCAGCACCCACTGCCCGTCAGTCTCGCTCATATTTTCTTGCAGAAGTTCGCGGATGAATGCATCATGCACACTGTTCTCGGCGACGCCAAAACGATTTTTAATCTCAAGATAGGCATTTTCAAAGGAATCATAACGGCGCGGATGAGCGTGCGAGCTTTCTTCAAACAGCACATCCGCATAAATTCCCATCTGCATTAATGCGTTGTAGGCGACTCTGAAATTTGGGCTGTCATTCGGATGTCCCCAAATGCGCAGAGCAATCTGCGCCAGCGGATCGGACAGCAGCGGTGCACGGATCAGCAGAAAGCAAGTGCCGCGAACCGCTCGGTTCATAGCGCCGATTAGTTCGCGAAAATCCGCGATCCCGTACATAGCATGCGAGCAGAGCGATAAATCGTGCATTTCTACCGGGGTTTCCGGCCACTTCCCATCGATCACGTCGACATTATTCACGGCATGACGTTCGAGGTTTTCATGAAGCACAGCCCGCATGCCTGCGGATGGTTCCAGCGCCGTGATGCGTTTCGCGGCAGAGGAAAGATAAACCGCCCAATTGCCGGTTCCAGCGCCGATATCAAGCAGTGTCGCGTTTGGATGCTGAGACAGTGTTTGCATCAGAAAATCACGGGTGTTGTCAGGCTGTTGCCAGCGCTGCTCGATGCGATTTGAGAAATCGCGCGCCCGCCCATGCCAGAAGTCCTTTTCTTTTTCATTTTCCGGTTCAAAACGCCAGTTGCGCGCTTCGACCAACGCTCGCCACAAGGCGATCCAATCCGTCTGTTTTTCCATTTACGTCCGTCAATTCCCAGCGTGATTAATTTTCAAAATTTTTCGATAGAAAGCCAGATGTTTTTTGGCTATCGCCTGCCAGCCGAGTTCTTCCTGTGCAAAACGCCAGCCGTTTTCTCCGAGCCGATTTCGTTCTTCTTCATCATCAATCAGGCGGTTCAGCGCCCGTTCAAGCGCCGGTGCGTTTTTCGGCGGGATTAGAATTCCGTTTTCCCCATCGCTGATCATGTCTGGGATACCGCCGACCCGGGTAGCGATCACCGGTTTTCGAAAGGCAAATGCTGTCGGGATCACTCCGGATTGGCTGGCAGAAATGTATGGCAGCGCCACAATGGATGCCTGCTGCATGGCGTCAGCTACCTCTTCATTGCTGAGGAATCGGTTGGAAACAATAATCCGCTCGTGTTTTAAATTTCCTGCATACGGACTGATATCTCCGCCGCCAGCGATATGCAGCGTCCAGTCCGGATGTTTCGGCAGCACTTTTTTAGCAGCTGCCAGCAGAATATCCAGACCTTTATATGGCTCAATCCTGCCAAAAAACAAGATTTCCTTTTTCGGGGGCAGGTTCTGATCGCCGTATTGCGTGAAAAAATCATAAACCCCATGCGGAACGACCAAAATACGGTCAGCTGATTTTCCCTGATTGACCAGAATTTCCTTCCCTTGTTCTGTCAAGACTACAAAGTAATCCGGCATTTTTCGAAAAAGCGCTTCCGTCATGCGGAAATAAAGCGGTGCACCTTCATGATGCACCACGTCATGGATCGTGTAAACAATCGGCACGCGGTGAAAAAGTTTCAGATAAATTCCCAGAAAGGGATTCCATTCCTGCGCAGCGGTGATATGCACCAGCTGGGGATCGATTTCACGAATCATTTTTGAAAGCGCAATCCAAGTTTTCGGGTTGAACAGTTTACCGAGCGTCCCTTTCATGCCCTGCCCCATGTCGAGCTTTTGGCTTGAAAAAGTTTGCTGATCCCAATCGGCACGCGAATGCTCTGCGCCCTGAACGGTCAGCACGCTGACCTGGCAGAGCGGGCTCAGGCTTTCAGCCAGGCAGTCGTTAAACTGCAGCAGTCCGCCGCGGCGCGTCAGGCAGATGATCAGCACTTTAATTGGGGAATTTGATTCATCCATGATCGATTTCCTATCTCAAAAAACTGCAATCCAGTAAACGCTCGACATTCAGGATTGTATCCTGTTTCTCAGCCGAATCTTGCGTGTCTTTCTGAATCCGATTCCAGACCGCACACAGCGGGTTATTCATCAATGGCGTGGTCTCAAGCGCGATCGTGGTCTGATCCAGCGCCTGCTGCCAGTTCAGCGTATGAGCGAATCCTTCGATGAAAGGGATCCTTTCCATTGGATCATTCGGATGATCATTCAGCTGAAAAGCCTCCTCTGCCAGAAGAGCAATCTGGTCCCAATCGCCTTGCTGTCTGGCAAGATCGGCATGTTCATAATACCAGCACCAGTTCTTGGGCAGTTCTTCGCCGAATAGCACGGGATCGAGCGGCTCGTAAGGGGCATCTGCCAGTATCCGGTCATAGTTGTTAAGCAGCGCCGCATCGCGGTCAATATTCGGGATGGTCTGATTAAACAGGTCAACCTCCGGATCCAGCACATGCACACAGCCGGGCGCTTGATAGTAGAGGCTGATCGAATGATCCGTGCTGCCTTCGAAGCGCGCAGAAAGATATTCTTGACTGATTTCCTTGCCGGGCTCAAATTTGCTGAGCGTTTCCTCTCGCTTGGTATTCGTATACAAAATGTAGGGAATCCGCTCCGCTTCGTAAGCCTCAGCGTATATCCAGTTCAGCGGTGCAGTCAGTGAGTTGTCCGTGCTGAAACGGATCGGCAGCGAATTGGTGATGACAGCGGTGTTCTCTGCTAATGCCGGCACGCGCCATTTCAGCTGCTGAAAAAAGTCCTTTGTCAGCGTCCAATCGCGGCGGTATTCGTTCGCTGTAATGAAATGCGACCCGGTGCTCATCCCCACCATGCACGCGATCGCCAGCGTTGAGAGAACGACTCCGGGTTTGCGGCAGCTGGAGATCAAGCTGAAAATGCCAGCCCAGAAAAATGCCATTCCGAGCATGAACGGCAGTGTATAGCGGCTGTTTGGAAACACAAATGAGAGATAGGAGCCTGTCAGCCAGAAGGGCTGTCCGGCAAGCAGCGTTGCGATCATGCCTGTCAGAATCAGAAAAAGCGCTGCCCGCCGTTCCTTTTTTCCGGACTCGTTCCTGATCAGCAGGAATACGGTCAGCATGATCAGAAATGTCAGGCAGCTGACAATCAGATATACCTGAAAGGTTCTTGCGCCTGTCAGCTGCCGGTCTGGCAGTCTGAATGCCCACAGCCATGCGCCCGCCAGCGCTTTGACGCTGTCACTCCAGACTGAATTGAGATATCCCACCAGAGCGGCAAACGGGTCAGCTTTGAATTGCTCCACAAGCGAAAATTCATAGTGGAGTGTCTGGGTTTGATTGAAAAAGAGCCGATAAATGACGCCCAGCCCAAGCATCAGCGCATAGGGCAGTTCAACCCGAACCAGCCGCTGCCAGCGTTCTTTTCCTGTCAATCCAAGTTGCGTGCAGGTGCCCCAGATCAAAATCGGGCGCAGCAGCTCCAGCATGAAGAAATATTCCGAGGCAAAAAGATTGACCGCAGCCAGCAACAATCCCAAGAGCGTCCAGCCCCAATGCCAGCGCGGGGTCTCAGCCTTCCGCAAAGAGATCAAAAAAGAGAGCGTCAACAAACTGATCAGCAGGTACGAAAAGCCAAAATTCAAGGCAATCGGCTGCATTGTAAATCCGGGATAGGTCATGAACAACAGACCGGCTGCCAGCCCGGGAAATACTTTTTTCAGACTGAGCCGATAGACCAGCAGTCCGACCAACGCCGAACAGATCACTCGCATCAACAGCCCATAAAGCTGGATGACTAGCGGATTCATGCCAGTCAGCTGCATCACAAGGTTTTGAATCTGTCCTGCCAGCGGGCGGCTGAAGCTGAAATGCCGCACCACACCGGCATATCCCAGCTCCATTTTCGTCCAAAGATATGCCCAGTCATCCCAATAAATCCCCAGTTTTCGAATGACCAGCCCATAGCTCAGAAACGCGATCAAAGCCAGCAGAATTGGGAGCGCTTTCAGCGTGATCGGTCGGGATTTGAAAAATTGTTTCATTTTGCCCCTGTTCCGCTGATCATGGCTGGATCGATCCCTCCGGAAAAAGATAGATCGAATAGGGAGCCAGTCGGAGAGTTTCCTGCGGCGTCCCAATATATTTTCGGATGTTGCTTTCATTGACCGAGCTCGGGCTGCCGTCCATGACAACGATAAAATTCGCCTGCGGGTTCTGGTACCAGCTATTCTTATTAAACCAGTTGTCAGGATGAAGATTCACCGCTCCGTCAACCGCGTCGAATGAAATTGCCCGCGGTCTGACACTGCCTTCTGAAGCCACCGCTACATGATTTGCCTGCCAAAAATCAGCATATCCGTCAGTCAGCTGCCGTTCTCGTAAAAACGTCGCTAACTGATCCTGTGGACTGACAATTCTCGTTGCTGGCAGCGGCCTGATCCCTGAAATCAGCAGTATAAGCGCAAAAGGAAAGATCAGCGCCTTCAACGTTCCCTGCCCCTGACAGATTTTCCGATTCAGCCAATCATCCTTTTCGATCCGGCGCAAGATCAAGACTGCAAACGCGATCGGGAAATAGGAAAAGTAACGGCCGGCAGATCTGCCGGTTACAAAGGGCAGAAAAATCAGCAAACCCGTCTGGCAAACGATGCCAAGGCTAATCAGGATTGAAATCCGGTCTTCAAGATTCCCGCTCGCAAATTCTTTCAGCGAGCGGACGAGTGCCCAAATTCCCAGCACGAGCACCGCGATCCGAAACGGCAGAAAAACGGACTGAATCGAGAAAACCCGCAGTCCGTCCCAGCCGGCATTAAATAGTTCCAGCAACAGACCTGTGAACAATTGGAGCGTCTGAGGGATCGACGCAAGCGGTGTGAATTCGACCACGCCTATACGGCTGTTGAGTTCCGCTCCGCCTGCTGAGAGGATCAGCCTTTCAAGCAGCCAGCCAGTCAAAACACCCGCGAGTGTAATGCCCAGCCATTTCCACAGCAGACGCACCGATTGATCCCGATTCGATAAAATTCCGCGAAAACAATAAATCAACACCGGCAGCACCAGCACCGGGATGATAAACAGATCGCTGGCAGTTCCCAAGACGATCAGCAGGAAATAAAATAAGCCAGTCCCAACGTTGAAGGATTCAGCATCATTTTTACGCGCACTGGCATCCAGGCACAGCAATGCCAGAAAACAGAGGACGAAAATCCCGACATGTGCCCGCGCTGAATAGATTAAAAATGTCCCTGGGAAAGCTGCCAATGCAAAATAAAGGAATAGCTGAAGGAACCCTTTTCTCCCCTTTAACGTTAAAAATCCAAGTAGAAAAAGCACGAGCGCCATCAGCCAGGATGCTGCCAGATAAGCTTTGGTGCTCACGCCAAACAACAGCACACCGATCAGATAAAATGGCACTTCCGAAAACAGGAACGTCGCCCCGGTCAGATTCCAATCGCTCAGCAGATAATTTCCGTCCAAAATATCCTGCGCAATCAAGACCAAACTGGCAAAATCCGAATCCATCGGAACCTGAGCAAAGGCAAAAAAGAGCCAGATGCCGTAAATCCCGAAGAGAAGCCCAATCAAACCCGCCATGACGAACGGGCGATGAAAAAAAGTTTTTACAGGGCAAGAAAGTCGTGTGTTCATCGATTAGAAGATCAAGAATCCGGCAATTAAAATTAGAAAAAGAATCGCTGCACTGCTGCTCCAGACCATTTCAGCGACCGGTTTTAAGCGCTCATTTTTATACAATTGTACGCCAACAATCAGATTGACCAGCCAGATCGCAATGCTCAAAATGGGCAGCAGCAGGATGTTTCTAGCAGGCAATCGCTGGCTAGCGATGCCTTCCGCAGTAAATTCAACATCAACGCCCCGGGCTGCTGAAAATCTGAACCCGATCCAAAGCGAGAGCAGTGAAAAAAAGACAACCGAATAAATCAGCGATAAACGCGCAATTCGATTCCCCCATGACGATGCGATCCAGTCAACTGGTTTCACCGACTGATGCGGCGGCTCCGCCAGCACGCCCATCTGCAGCACCCGCTCAAAGCCTTCTAAGAATTGCTGTGGTTTCCGCGGTGAAATGCCAAAAATGCCATGGGCTGTTCCGACAAACAGCATCGTCCGAATGTTTGATGCCATAAATTCAATTTCCTGTCCCGACTCGGTCAGCACTTTCCCTGCATATGCACCGGGCATCGGCATGAACGGCCAGGGGACATTTTCTTTCATTTCAACCGGGGTGCGAATCCAGTTGATTTCGGAAAGCGGAATAATTTCCCGCCGCAGTCCCCACTTGATCGTCAGCGAATCGCGTGCCAGCGTATACAGTCCGTTGTAAAGGGAATAGCTGCGATAAAGCGAGAACGCGAACGGAATCAACAGTAAAATTGAAAAAATGAACGATAGAAAAAACGCAATCCCGGGTTCTTGCTGAGAAAAATATCGGAATCCAAAGATGCTGACGGCACCCAGCAGGAGGGTCAGCAACCCATGGATCAATAAGCCCGGGAAACGACTCGGCGCATAAGAAAATGAACGAGGGCTTTCAGCCGGCTGTGCCATTTTGCCTCGAGTTACAGCACCTGCCGCAGCATCGAGACAGTCTCCTCAACCTGTTCACGGGTCATTTTCCCTGAAAATGGCAACGCCAGACCGCGCGCGCCCAGATCCTCCGTCACAGGGAATTGTCCCTTTTTATATCCAAATCGTTCAACCATGTAAGGCTGAAGATGGATCGGTGAAAAATAAGGTCTGGAAGGAACCCCCAGCGCCTGCAGCCGGTCAATCACACTTTTCCGATCAATTTGCGCGTCGAGCCGAACCACATACACAAACCAGCTGTTGTGCGTGGTCGTTGGAGAAACCTGCGGACAGGAAACGCCCGGCAGATCCATTAATTCAGCCTGATACCAGTCTGCGACCTGCTGCCGCATCCGCATCAGCTCATTGATCCGCTGCATTTGGGCAGCCCCCAGCGCGGCGCTCAGTTCATCCAGCCGATAGTTGTAGCCTAAATAGGTGTGTTCCAGCCAAGTATCCCCCGGCGCACGCCCCTGATTCCTGAACGCCCGCAGCAAATCTGCCTGACGATCATCGTCCGTCACCACCATGCCGCCCTCTGCAGTTGTGATTTGCTTATTCGGATAGAAAGCGAATACGCCGAAATCAGCCAGCCTGCCAGCCTGACGCCCTTTATATGCCGCGCCCAGCGCTTCGCACGAATCTTCAATCACAGTCATCGCGAACGCTTCAGCGGTTTTCTGAATGAGATCATAATCCGCCGGTTGACCGAAAACATCCACCGCGATGATCCCTTTCGCCTGCTTTTGCGGAGTGAATCCTTTCTTAGGCAGCCATTTTGCAGCATCCGTCTGCGAAGATGCCAAATCAGCTGCGGCTTCCTGCAGCAGACCCGGATCAATATTGCCTGTCAGCGGATCAACGTCCACAAAGATCGGCGTGACCCGTTCATAAAGCAGCACGTTTGTCGAAGACACAAATGAAAAAGGAGTGGTCAGCACCCAGTCGCCGTCTTTCCACCCAGCACAGCGCACACAAGCGTGCAGTCCTGCCGTGCCTGAACTGACCGCGACCGCATGCGCAGCCCCAGTGAAGGATTTAATAGCGGATTCAAATTCGGTCACCTTCGGACCCATGCTCAGGTAATTCGTCTGCATCACCGCCGCGACAGCATCTCTTTCAAGGTCGGTGATGTCAGGCAGAGACATCGGAATATTTATTTTTTTCAGATAGTCCATTGACGTCTCCTAAAAATTGGAATATGGGATGTTTGGGTTGAATTGCGGCTGCTGATCGATGACGACTTTCTCTTCCATCCGGACTTGACCGCGTAAAAATGCGCCTTCTTCAGTCGAAAAACCGACCACGCTGACGTCGCCCCAGACCCGGCCTGTGCTACGTATTTCAAGTTTTTCAGCGGTAATATTGCCCCGCACGGTTCCTGCGACGATCACTGTGTTGGCTCGCAGGTTCATGCAGGTCACCCGGCCTGTTTCGCCGATTACAACCATCCCCTGAATTTGGATTTCGCCTTCGAACGTTCCTTCAATGCGAATGCCGCCGCTGCCGCGCAGATTGCCGCGCCAGTTGATGCCCGAGCCCAGAATTGACGTGACTCGTTCGATCGCCGCTGCAGCGGGTTGTTGCGGAACCGGCGTATTCTTTTTAAACATCAGGCAATCTTCCGGTAAAATTCTGGACGTGATTCGGAATCAAAACGCTTGATCGGCCAAACCTGACCAGCGTAAACCCTGCCTTGATCGGGCACATCCCCCTTCACAACAGCGCTGTTGCCAACCCGGGCAGCTTTCCCGACCCGCACATTCAAATTGACCGTGGCATTCATGCCAATTTGTGCAAAATCATCAATGACTGCGTTTCCGGCAATCATCGCGCCGGGAGAAAGGTTCACGCATCTGCCAAGCCGGCAGTCATGCGACACCACTACATTGGCATTGATCAGACTGCCGAAACCGATTTGAGCTTCGCTGCTGATATAACTCATCGGCAGCACCTGAACGCCCGCTTCAATTACTGCATCTGCCTCAATAAATGATGCCGGATGAATAAACGTCGGGAAATCAAAATCAAAACGAATCAATGACTCGAAAACCTTCCAGCGGATGGAATAGTCCCCAATGCCGCCGACCGTGTTGACAGCTGAATGGATGCCAACTTCCCGCATTTCAGCCAGCATTGAGCCATTCCCAAGTACGGGAACGCCTGATATGAGCGTGCCTGCCGGCAGCCCGTCATCGATTATTCCCGCAATCTGCCAGGAATTCAATTGGCGGATCAGCCCAATGATTGTTTTGGCGTGCCCGCCCCCGCCATAGATCAGTATCTTTTCTCTCATATCTGTATTTTAGTTGATTTAAACAAACAAGACCAGCCAGCGCCGCTTTTCACTGATACATCAACCGTAAATTCTGGCATATTATAAATCAGTGATATATTTAATCCGGTTTTTATAAGAACAAGCGCAGGACACAGGAGCTGAAAATATGGCTATAAATTTTGGAACGGATGGCTGGCGGGCAGTAATTTCCGACACGTTCACCTTTGGCAATCTTCGAACAGTCGCACAGGCTGTCGCCGATGCAGTAAAGACCTCCACCTGGCAGGACTTATCCAAAGGAGCCGAGATTGAAAACAATGACCGGATCGTGATTGGGTATGACACCCGATTCTTATCCGATCGGTATGCGAAAGAGGTTGCGCGGGTTTTGGCAGCCAACGGATTCACGGTTTACCTGAGTCAGTCAGATGTGCCGACACCGGTTATCTCCTATGCCGTTAAAGATATCGGCGCAGTCGCTGGAGTCATGATCACAGCGTCGCACAATGCGCCCCGCTACAACGGCGTGAAGCTGAAAGCGGCATTCGGCGGCAGTGCGTTGCCGGAACAGTGCAAACTCGTTGAGGTCTACCTGAACGATAATGAAACGCTGGCGCGCGGTCCCAACCTGATTGACTTCGGGAAAGCACGGGAACTGGATCTGATCAAGACTTTCAATCCGCTGCTCGAGTATGGCAACCATTTGCGAAACCTGATCCGGTTTGATCTGATCGCTGAAGCAAAAGACCTCAGAATTGTGGTCGACTCGATGTATGGCTCAGGCCGCGGCGTGATTCGAAACATGCTCCAAGGCACTGGAGTCGAAGTGAATGAGATTCGCAATGATATGAACCCGGGATTCGGGGGCGTCCACCCTGAACCCATTTACCGGCACCTTGGCGCGCTGGCAAGCGCACTGGCAGCGGGATTGGGCAATCTGGGACTGGCGACCGACGGAGACGCTGACCGGATTGGCGCAATGGATGAACGCGGAAACTTTATTGATCCGCACAAGATTCTGGCGCTGTCAGTGAAATACCTGCATGAACAGCGCGGATTATCCGGTGCGCTCGTCAGAACAGTTTCGACTACGCGCATGATCGACGTGCTGGGCAGAAAGTACGGCATGGAAGTATTCGAGACACCGGTCGGCTTTAACCACATTTCGGATCACATGATGGAACGCGATGTGTTGATCGGGGGCGAGGAGTCGGGCGGAATTTCCTTCAAAGGGCATATTCCAGAAGGGGACGGAATCATCATGGGGCTGCTGATCACGGAGATGGTCGCCGCTCAACACGCGACACTGGGCGAACTGGTCGACCAGCTGGCTGAAGAAATCGGGAATTTCTACTACGACCGCACTGATTTGCGGCTACGTCACCCGGTTTCCAAAAAGGAAATGATCAAGATGCTGCTGGATCAGGCTCCTCAGGAAATCGGCGGCGAAAAAGTTCAGGAAATAAACACGCTTGACGGTGTCAAATACATTATGGCAGACGATTCCTGGCTGCTGATCCGGCCTTCGGGAACCGAGCCTGTGCTGCGTGTTTATGCAGAAGGGCGCTCGACCCAGATGGTAAAAGAACTGTTGGGGTTTGGAAACTCAATCGCTGAAACTGTAAAATAAACTAATCAGATATTCTGGCGGTCAATCCAATTGGATTTGACCGCTTTTTTTATTTTCTATTCCTCTTCGTTCTAACTTTCATGAGAACGGGTTCTGCCAGTCCGATCACAGTATTACGTGATTCCTGATCCAGCCGGAACCACAAGACAAGAATCAGCAAGATACCCAGCGCAAGCCGCAGCAGAAAACTCGGGAGGTTGTTCATATCAGACAAAACGATCCGCGTTTGGATCGCTGCAACGATGCCGTACAAGCCCAGTGCAAGCACAAAATAGCGATAGTTCCAGCGAACCGGGAAGAGGCGATTTGAAACCACCCAGCGGCCGATCATGGCAGCCGCATAGCCGATCAGCTCCGACAGAACTGCGCCGTAAAGACCGATCCGAGGTGTCAGAATTACATTCGCTAACAAGTTAATGAGGACTGCCAATCCGAGCATGATCGTGACCCAATAGGTTCGGCCGGTTTTTGCTGTCCCGGGGTCAATCACATACACACCCATCGTGAAAATCCAGCGCAGCTGAATGATCCCCAGCAGGCCGATCCCTGCGAGATATTCAGGAGGCGCCAGAATCAGGAAAATTTCCTTTGCGGCAGTCATCATCAGGATACAGATGCTCAGCGTCCCGAAAATATAAAGCGACAGAATCGTCGGCAACTTCTGTTTGATTTTTTCTTCCTGTTTCAACAGTTCATACATGGTCGGTTCCCAGGCGTTGCAAAATGCCTGTGTCGCCAATGTGATCACCACAGCAGCTTTGTTTGCCAGCGCGTAATAGGCGACCTGGATTTGATCGGTCGTCGCATTCAGGATCAGGCGGTTGTTTGCGGACAAGCTCCAGGCAAACAGCGAGCCGGGTACCAGCGGAAAGCTGTAACGTGCCAGTTTTTTAAACCAGAACATTGAGAATTCAGCAATCAGCAGACGGCGCGACAACCACAGCGCAATCGCTGACCCGACGAAATTGGCAATGATCTGCGAGTAATAATAGCCTTTGATGCCGATTTCCAAGATGCCGACAAACAGGATAATGGACCCCATGTAAAACGCAGAGACGATCAGGGAGATGATGTTAAATGCCAGCGCCTTGTTCTGGATGCGCAGCAGCCCCATCGTATAGTTATAAATCGCGACAGGAATCAGCGCCAAAAATGCGAGCTGAATAAATTCGGTGTATGCCAAACTGTTGAAAAGTCTCAGCGAAAAAGACGGACTGAGCAGAAATGAAATGACTGCAACCGCCGCACTGCAGAGAAAAACAAAAATGATCGCGGTGCTGACCAGTTTTTTCTGCTCCTGGGCATCATCGTCCGATTCATAGAAAAAGCGGTATAGGCCGGAAAGAGTGTTGAGTCCGATTAAAAGAGCAAAATATCCCGTCGCGGCGGTGATGACATCAATGGCGCCATATTCCGCTGAGGTCAGCTTGCGGACCATCAGCGGCAAGGTGATCAAGCCCGCGGTTTGTGAGAGAACGCCGCCAACGCCGTAAAGGACCACGTTTCTGGCGATGAATGAACCTTTTTTCTTTTGCATACCTTACTTATTTTATTCGATTTCGTAATGGATCAGGAGATCGGCTGGCACGAGAACGATGGTCTGCACAAGCAAGCGAATTTAACGCTGGGTTTCAACTGATTGGACACCGTTAGCGAGCGATCTCTGCCAATCTTTGGCAGCGCTATTCATGCAAGAACACTTTAATTCCGATTTTCAGCCAGCTGTTAATTGTTTCCTTTGAGGAAATTCTGCCGAAAAGCAGCTTTCCTGCGTCCATCAACCGGGAAAAGATTATATTATCAGCCCGGGGGACGTAGCCAATTTTGACACCGTTCGCATTTTTTATCACGATTGCCTGAGGATCATATAGGTTGTCGGGTTCGCGGAAAAAACTTAATTTTTCATCGATTTGCAAATGAGGTTCTAGTTCTTCAATCCCCGCGACATGTGTGGTGCCAGCAATATGCGTATCGAACAGGAAAATTTCGCGCTCAAAGGGTCTTGCGATTGCTAAACCGCCGCCCTTTCGATGAATCAAACTGATGATTCCGCTTTCACCGCTTTGACTTAGTTCCTTATCCATCCGACTCTCCCAGTATCTGGTCAATTCTTGCAGTGTAAGCGTTGTAAACATCATTCAGCTCATCAATCGCCGCATTGATTTCTTTTCTGCGTGCTTCAATCTTTCCAGGGCTTTGAATAAAAGTTTTCATTGTATATGGAAACTGAGATTTAATTTGGATGATCTGATCCTTCACCTGCTTGAGCAGCTGATTCAAACGATCTTTCTCTTCGTTTAGTTTTTCAAAACTTTCAGCTGAAACAGCTGAGGGCTCGAAATCAGCCAGAATTGCTGCAATCAGGGTCATCTCGTCGAGATCAGCGCGTTCATACGCTTCTACTGCTCGATAGAACAGCTCGAGTTTCTCTTGGCTCAAGTCCGGATTGAGATCGGGATGCAGCGTTTTCATAATTGAGCGGTATAGATTTTTTATCTTGCGCGTTTCTTCGCCAGTCAGCGGCTGCGCCTGACTGCGTTCAACTGCCTCATTCATCTTGCGAACTTGTTCCTGCAACTGCTCTTGGTATTCGGCAAATTCAAAATCCAGCAGTCGTTCGATCTTTGGCAGGTCAACTGCTTCCTGCCGGTTGATCTTCGCCTGAATCAGTTCAATCTTTCGTTGCAGCCGCCTGACCGCGCATTCCAGCTCAAATGCCTGATATTCAAGAAAACCGACAGCCAGCATGTATTGCATTTCGATGTTTTTACATTCCTGATAAAGCAAGTCATCCCGTTCAGTCACCAGCATGGAAAGTTCCGTGCGAAGCTTTTGGATTGCTGATTTCAGTTTTTCGTGTTCCGGATGAAGAGAGATGGATTCCGAATGATCTTCAGTCATAATGATTCCTCAGGACTAAACCATAACAGAAAGAGTGCTCTGAGACAACTCCTCAGACCATTTCACGCGAGATGTCGAGACCGCCGATTTACTCGGAGCAGTCTGATTGATAAAGTTTGATTCTTCAGCCAAAGAACAGCTAAAATCCGCACTCCTGCCAGGTCGGATAACTGGTCTGAGCACCATGCCGCTGAACACTGAGCGCTGCGACAAAACTCGCTTTTCGCATCGCGTCGGTGACTGGGAGTCCAGCTGCCACAAAATAAGCCACACTGCCGATAAAAGCATCTCCGGCTCCGGTGGTATCGACCGCCTGAACTTTCTCAGTCGGCACATGTGTTGTTTCTTCCGGTGTGACCAGCAGGGAACCGTTGCCGCCCAGCGTCATGATCACCGCCCGGGCACCGCGCTTCAAGAAAACATTTGCAGCCTTTTCAGCATCAGCGAGTGAATCGACCGGAATGCCAGCCATCAACGCAGCTTCGGTTTCATTCGGGCAGAAAAAATCGCTCAGCTGATAAGCGCTGTCCGGCAGGTCCTGAGCGGGAGCCGGATTGAAAATTGTCGGCACCTGAAAACTGCGTGCAAGTTCAAGAAACCTTATAGTGCTCTCGAGCGGAATTTCCAGCTGGCAAACCGCTGCCTTTGACGCCCGAATAATGGGCGCAGCTCGCTCAATATCTGCGGGCGTAATGGCATTGTTTGCACCGCCGACCACAATGATGCAATTTTGTCCCTTTTCGTCCACTGTGATGGCAGCAATTCCAGTCGGCACTTCATCCGTCACATATACGTAGTCCATGACCAGCCCATTTGCTTTGTAGTTATCAAGGTATTGCTGTCCAAAACCGTCGCTGCCGACCTTAGCGATCATTGCTACCTGACCGCCCAATTTAGCAGCCATGATCGCCTGATTTGCGCCCTTTCCGCCAAAATAAGTGTTGAAACCGCTGCCATGGATGGTCTCACCCGGCAAGGGCATTCGCGTCACTGACGTGACTAAATCCATGTTTGACGAGCCGGCGATGCAAATCTTTGGTTTTTCCATTGAGACCTCCAGTGAATTGAAAAAATGATAGATATTTAAAAATGTCTGCCAAAATTATAGTACAGTGGGCGTTTTTTTGCTGATTTTCTGCTCAGCTGAGGGCGAAAATGGAGCCCTTTCAAGCTGCAAAAAACAGATGAATTTTAACTACGCATTTTTCATGCCTTAACCTAATCTTGGCATCTTTCTTGCAACTTAACTAACAGATGGACAGAACGGGGCAGAGGGATGCAGAGTAATTTCATTTCAACCACAACAAAATTGAATCGCTTAGGATTTCATTATTACAATGATGTGGATCATTTCGATGAAGCCAGCCTTGATTTTTGGCTGCCAAAACTCCAGGCAGCCGGTACCCGCTGGATCGTTCTGGCAATTCCTGAACGAGCTGAAATCCCAGAGAATTTTCTGCTGCGCTTATCCGGTGCCGGTATTGAACCGATCATCGACCTGCAGCTTTCTTTGTCCAACCCTCCCGATCCGGAAGTTTTCCGCCAGCGGACAGCTTATTACCGCAATGCCGGTGTTCATCTGATTCATTTTTTCAGCCAGCCGAACATGAAAACATCATGGTCAGCCGCTGACTGGCAAAAACCCGATCTGATTCGAATTTTTACTGACACCTTCTGCAGTCTCGCTGAAATTTGCATCAGCAACGGCGTCATCCCGATCTTTCCGATGCTGACACCTGGAGGAGATTACTGGGATGTCGCCTTCCTGAAGCAGGTGTTACAGATTTTAAACGATGAATATGCTCAGACAATTCTGCCAAACCTGATCTTCTCCGCCAACGCCGGCTTCCAGGGGCACACACTGGATTGGGGCAAAGGTGGTCCGCAGGAGAACCCGAACACGACTGCTTATGGAAAAAATCAGGCTGATCATCGTGGCTTTTACATTTTCGAATGGTATCAGGCGCTGATCAAAGAAGTGCTCAAGAAAACTTATCCGCTGATCCTCTTCCAGACTGGTCAATGGTCGGCTGATACTGGGGCTTTCGACGCTGCGCCAAAAGAATCAGGTCAACAATTCTTCAAGGTGCTGACGATGATTCAGCAAAATCATCAAACCAGCGAACCGCAGGATTGCATTCCGCCTTACGTAATTGCCTGTAATCTCTACAAATTGCCGACAGATTATGTCATGAACCGGCAGGAGACTAAAGGCAGTTCAAAAAAATCTCTAATCTCAAAAATTAAACCGCAAGGCTCATCGGCTCTGCTTCCCGGCGGGAAACAGGCGCTGGTCGGAAAAACGGTCGGCACGGTTGCCGGCGGAATTCTGCTGCAAGTTTTGACCACAATTCTACAATTTCTATTCAAAGAACTGCAGCCTTACCTAAATGAAATGATTGGCAACACTTTTGGAACGCTCAAGTCCTGGCTGGGGATTTTACTCAGCGGCGGCCGAATTTCCGACTATTTTCTCGTTCCTGATGTTGTCGATCTGTTGAGTGACGATCAACAGCAAATGATTAAACGCTACCTCAAAGTTTCCAACTGCAAAGCAGGACGAAATTTGAACGAAGCGCTGGCTTCAAAAAATGTCATCTTGATTAATGACAAAACGCTCTATCCGCAAAACATCATCAACCTTTTACATCAGAATGAATGTAATATCCGGACCTTATCAGTATCAAAACGTTGAAAAAGCGAGGTTTCTTATGAACAGCAGTGAAGAAATTTTATACAAAAAACCAGTCATCAAAGTAATCGGACTTGGCGGAGGCGGAGGAAATGCCGTCAATCGGATGATCGAGAAGAATTTTCTCGACGTAGAATTTATCGCTGCGAATACCGATAGTCAGGCGTTAAGAAACTGCAAAGCAACGAAAAAGATTCTGCTTGGTCCTGACACTGCGCAAGGAATGGGCGCTGGCGGCAATCCGGAAAATGGCGAACGCGCCGCATTGGAAAGCGAAGCTGAAATTCGCAAAGCGCTGACTGGTGCTGATATTGTTTTCCTGGCTGCCGGCATGGGCGGCGGAACCGGCTCAGGCGCAATCAGTGTCGCTGCAAAAATCGCCCGTAAGATCGGTGCAGTCACAATTTCAATCGTTAACACCCCGTTTTCTTTTGAATCCGGGAAACGCATTACAAACGCACGCAACAGCCTGACAAAGCTGGCTGCTTATTCCGATACGCTGATCGCAATCCCGAATGATCAATTGCTCAAGATCGTGCCAAAGCATCTGACGCTGAAAGAATCTTTTGAAATCGCTGACGATGTTCTGCGCCAGGGGATTTTGGGCTTATCCCAGCTGCTGACCGGAACGGGCGAAATCAATGTTGACTTTTCTCATATCCGCAACATGCTGCTGAATGGGGGCGGTTCGCTGCTCTCAATCGGCTATGGCCGCGGCGAAGAAAAAGTTGCAAAGGCGATTTATCAGGCGCTAAACCACCCGCTGCTTGAACATCTGCCGATCGAGAATGCGACCGGCTTGATCGTCAACTTCACCGGCAATGATGAACTTTCATTCGCCGAAGTGATGGAAGGCATGACAACACTGCAAAACCTGACGAATGGCAACGCAGAGCTGATCCCCGGACAGGTGATCGATAATACAATGGCGGACGAGGTTCAGGTGATCCTGATCGTGACAGGGATCGCCTCCACCCCTTTAGAATCGCTGACCACTCCGGCAAAGGTCAGTTTGAGCAAACCGGAAGTCTTGGCTGATCCTGAACCTGTTTTGTTCCAGTTCCTGCCAGCTGACATTGAGACAAAAGAAGCCGAAGCAGAACCACAAAAACTACAGCCTGAATTCTCCTATCAGCCTTTGATTCAGTCGATGGTCAAGAAGAATAAACCGGAAGCCGATATCAAAAAAGGTGCAGATTTCGGGAAATTGAACATTTCTCCCGCTGCGGACGCCGCTTTTGATACGCTGATGTCCCCGCTGGGACTGAGCGGCATCGACCCGGCATCCGTGAATTTCCTGCATGAAGAATCGAACATCAATCCGGATCTGGACATCCCGACATTTATTCGCCGCAAGATGTAAAATTAGCTTATGTGTATTGGCTTTTTCAGGAAAAAGGAAACGATGTCAGAAGGAAATAATCTCGATAAAGTCTGTCAGGCGATTTACAGCGAACATCCCGAATTTCGCGGGATAAAGCCATCAGTCAGCCAGCAGAAATCAACCCAAACACTGCTGGTGTTTTCCCGGCAGCAAAAGACAGAAGACGGGTTCCCGCTCAGCGTGACCTTACGGGTCACAGTCGATGAGAACGGAAAAATTCTGAAAAAGTCAATTTCGAAGTAAAGTCAAAAAGGAGATCGCAAGAACGATCTCCTTTTTTTATCCTGAGGCTCGCTGCCAATAGGCGTAGCTGTCCGTTTTCACGTTTGAGCTTGATTCGGCGGGATCAGGGTTTAATTTTTATTTTCTTCTTTTAAGTCGAACCGTTCTTAAGTAAAGCCTTCTCTCCAGCAGAATCCCATGAGCCATCCAGCCGATTTAATCGTTACTGAATTCATCCATCGGAAAATCGCGGACAAATTCCTTCACGCGATCCCTGATTGCATCCCTCACTGCCCGGATCTGCTGCAGTTTCTCTTCATCATTGCCCTGAAACGTTGAAGGATCGGGAAAATTCCAGTTGAGATTCAGCTTAGAGGAAGGAAAGATTGGACATCGCTGGCCATTTGCTTGATCGCAAACCTTGATGACGATGTCAAATCTTCGGCCTTCTTCATAAAAATCGAATACTGAATTGGTACCTTTATTTGAGAGGTCGAACCCTTCTTCCGCCATTGCAATCTGAACCAATGGATTTATCGTCCCCGCTTCAATTCCGGCACTTTGTGCTGAAAAGCACCCCGTTCCAAAAAGGTTCAAGTACGTTTCCGCCATCTGACTTCTGGCACTATTATGAATACATACAAATAAAACGCTGAGAACCATTATGCCCTCGTTAAATCAGTAAAAGTAATTTCTAAATGTTTAACTATCCTGTGAACAGCAATTTTTTCACTGGACATGAATATCTTAAACCAAATGGTGATTTTAATTCTCTCTCGGAAAATCGGATTGGATGCAGGGTTCGAATGCAGCAACTTGATCCAAATCATAGTATTCAGCCACGACCAGATTATAATCGGCAGTTGGATCGCTTTCCAAATCCATGAAGGCGCTCCCTATCACAGGCAATGCGCAGGTTTCTACCAATCCTTTTACATCTGAATAGCTATTATATAAAAAACTTCCCCATTAGGAAAATGGGGAAGTTCAAATTTCAATCTGTCAGTCTGTCCAGCTTGGCAGGGCAATCCCTACCCGGAACAACTCAAGTTCAGTCCTCGTCCTCCGGTTCAGTCTCGGACGCGTCGTCGTCTTCTTCAAGATCGTCCGCTTCGTCCAGATCCTCTGCCAGCTCCTCTTCAAGCTCTTCAGCCATTTCAATTTCAGGCTCGAGATCGGTGCTTTCAGGGATCACATCGACCGGGATATCATCCGGGTCATTGCTGGTCACAGCTGCAACGGTGTCATCATCCGCCAGCCGCAGAAGGCGCACACCCCGCGCAGTTCGTCCATTGACCGGAATCGAATCGCCTTTCAGCCGGACAACGTGTCCGTAAGTCGTGATAAAGGTCACATCGTCATTCTCACGCAGAACAGTTGCAGAGATGACTTTTCCAGTCACGTGCAGCATCCGCTTGTTTGTGATCATCACACCGCTGGAAATTCTGCCGTGGGTTGGAATGTTTTTGACCGGGGTCCGTTTCCCGATGCCTTTTTCACCGACAACCAGCAGATAATCTTCTTCCTTCGCCACATCAACAAATGCCAGCCGGTCACCAGCAGCGACTTTCATGCCGCGGACACCGCGCGCCTGCCGTCCCATCCGCCGCACCTTCGTCTCGTGGTAACGCAGTCCTTTTCCTGACTCAGTTGCCAAAATCACATAGCAGTCGCCATCCGTCTGCAGCACCCACTTCAAGTCATCATCTTCTTCCAGTCCAATTGCGATGATGCCATTCGTCCGCACATTCGCATAATCCGAAAGCGCATTGCGCTTGATCTTGCCCTTTGCGGTCACCATCACAAGATGAGCTCTCGGGTCGAATTCGGATACCGCGATTAATTCGGTAACTTTTTCATCCCCTTCAAGGTTGATAACGTTGACTACTGGTGTTCCTTTGTCCGTCCGGTTGCATTCCAGAATTCGATAAACTTTTTCGGAATAGACGCGGCCTTTATTCGTGAAGAACAGCATTGTATCGAGACTATTGGCAAAGACCAATTTCGACAATTCGTCTTCTTCCTTCAGCCCATGCCCGGCAACTCCGAGCGCCCCGCGGTTATAGGTGCGGTATACATCTGCATTGACTCTTTTGATGTAGCCACGCTCAGTCAGCGTCACGAAAACCGATCGGTCTTCGACCAGATCGCTCTCGGAAAGCGACTCGACTGCATCCGGTTCAATCGTTGTCCGGCGTGCATCTCCATACTTCTGGAGAATTTCATTATTCTCTTTTTCAACCACTTCAAGTTGCCGTTTCGGGTTGGCAAGCAGCTCTTCGAGCGATGCAATTTTCAGCGTGAGTTCTTTTTTCTCATCCTCAATTTTCATGCGTTCCAAGGCTGCCAGCCGGCGCAGCTGCATTTCAAGGATTGCCTGAGCCTGAACTTCGCTCAGATTGAAGCGTTCAATCAATCCTGTCCGGGCTGAATCAGCATCCTGAGAGCCGCGAATGAGCGCAATGACCTCATCCAGATTCGCCAGTGCAATCAGCAGTCCATCCAGTATGTGTTCACGCTCTTTGGCTTTTCTCAGTTCAAACTGCGCCCGGCGCTGAACTACCACCAGCCGATGCTCAATAAACACAACCAACATCTTTTTCAGTGAAAGCATCAGCGGCTGATTGTCGACCAATGCCAGCATTTGTGCGCCAAAAGTGGATTGAAGCGGCGTATGTTTGTGTAACAGATTCAGCACCTGTCTCGGCTGCCCACTCTTTTTCAGTTCAATAACAACCCGCATCCCGGTGCGGTCCGATTCATCCCGCAAGTCATGGATCGCATCGATTTTCCCGCTGCGAACAAGCTCAGCAATGCGTTCAATCAGCGTAGTCTTGTTAACTTGATAAGGAATCTCGGTGATGATAATGTCATACCGGCCTGGGCGATTTTCTTCGACATGCGTTCGTCCGCGCACAACAATTCTGCCGCGCCCGGTGGAATAGGCATTAGTGATGCCCTCTTTGCCGATGATGATACCGCCGGTCGGAAAATCCGGACCTTGCACAAAACGCATCAGATCTTCGACCGTAATGTTTTCGATATCGTCATAATTCTGAATTACATAGTTGAGCGCGTTCATAATCTCGGTGAGATTATGGGAGGGGATGTTTGTCGACATCCCGACTGCGATCCCTGATGATCCATTCAGCAGCAGATTAGGAATTTTGGTCGGCATAACTAGCGGTTCTTGCAGCGAACCATCAAAGTTATCCATAAAGTCGACGGTATCTTTGTCGATATCCGCCAGCAGTTCGTCAGTGATCTGTGATGTCCGCGCTTCGGTATACCGCATCGCCGCCGGGGAGTCACCATCGATTGACCCAAAGTTACCCTGACCATGAACGAGCGGGTAGCGCATGGAAAAATCCTGCGACAGACGCGCCATTGCGTCATAAATCGACTGGTCGCCATGCGGGTGATACTTTCCAAGCACTTCACCCACGATACGGGCTGATTTCTTATGGGGTCCATTCGAACGGATGCCCATATCCTGCATGGCAAACAAGATTCTGCGATGAACCGGTTTGAGCCCGTCCCGAGCGTCCGGAAGTGCGCGTGAGACAATTACGCTCATAGCGTAATCGAGATACGCAATCCGCATCTGTTGATCTATATCCACCAAATTTACATCGTCAGTCCGCATTATTTGTTACTCTTTTCCTCGTAAAATATCCTATTAATTATACCATCCAGACGCCTTATCCGCCCTCCAGACCGCTGATAGCGTGACGGGAACGGATAATCAGAAGAGCGGGCTGAAAATCCCTCAGGACACGTCAGGTTTTATAAAATTTCATTGACACCTTGATTTGGTTCAGGTATGCTTAAGGGGCGTTCGGGCGGGACCGGCGCGGCGGATACCAGCGAACCTTGTCAGGTCCGAGAGGAAGCAGCAATAAGGTGGATCATTCGGGCGCCGCCGGTAAACCTGTCCGAATGCAATTTTTTTTACCCATTGGAAAAGGAAGCATGTCAGAAAACGAATCCCCCGTCTTTTGTAATTACGATCAGTCAGACTATCAGGAAGCTTTTTGGGGCGAAGGAAAAAGGGCGTATGAGGACGCCTGCGAAGTCATGGCGCTCGAACGCCTGATGCCCAAAACAGGGAAGCTTTTGCTGGAAATCGGCGCCGGAGCCGGAAGAAACACGCTGCGGTATCCCGGCTATGAAAAAATCGTATTGATGGATTACGCCCTGACGCAGATGCAGCAGGCTCAGGCACGGCTCGGCACCTCCGACCGCTTTGTATACGTAGCAGCCGATGTTTTTCATCTGCCATTCGCTGATGCACTGTTTGACGGCGCGACTATGATTCGGGTGCTCCATCATTTGAGTGAAATTGAACCGGCATTTGAAGAGATTCAGCGCGTGATGCAGACCCGTTCAACCTTCATTCTCGAATATGCTAACAAGCGCAATTTGAAAGCAATTCTGCGTTATCTGACCGGCAAACAAAAGTGGAACCCATTTTCACAAGAGAGGGTGGAATTTGTCGAATTGAACTTCAACAACCACCCCGACATCGTCGAAAAAGGGCTTCAACAAAACAACTTTAAAGTTGAAAAAGTGCTGTCTGTTTCAAATTTACGCATCGGATCTCTGAAAAAGAAAGAGAATCTGAATTGGATGCTGAAGCTTGAATCGCTGCTGCAGACCGCCGCTGCGCCTTTGAAAATCAGTCCGAGCGTCTTCATGCGCTGCCAGCAGACATTTGACAAGCCGAATGCTCTTCAGCATGAGTTTTTCCGCTGTCCAAATTGCCAAAGTTACGAGATTGTCGAAGAAGATGTGCGGATCCATTGCCATGCCTGCGGACGGGACTATCCGATTGTGGACGGCATTTACGACTTTCGATTGAAATAAATTCAGGAGGATTCATGACCATACCCGCTACCGAAACCGTCATTCTCATCACAAGAAATGGGATGGGAAACGGTGACCCGGCATTGCAGCTCAAGCTAATCGACACCTACTTTAAACTGCTTAATGACAGCAATACGCTGCCTGCAGCGATCTGTTTTTATGCCGACGGAGTCAAATTGGCAGTTGAAGGGTCACCGGTTTTGGAATCCTTAAAAGCGCTGGAAGAAAAAGGCGTTCATTTGATTTTATGCATGACTTGTTTGAATTATTATGAATTGAATGGTCAGGAAAAAGTCGGCATCGTCGGCGGCATGACCGACATTATTGAGGCTCAGTTCAAAGCAAGCAAGGTCATCTCGATTTAGCAGCTGCCGCGGAAATTAATATAAAAGATCCTCTTGAACCAGGTTAAATCTTGGTTCAAGAGGATCGCTTTTTTTTAGCTTATTTCACCTGGGTCTTTTTCACATCATAGCCCAACGCCGTGATCGCCTTTTCGACATCTGCCACTGCAAGTTTTTCATCATCAAAATCAAATTTCACCTTGCTCGAATTGAACATCACGCTGACACTGTCTTTTTCGACATGATTCATTGCCTTGACTGCATTTTCAATCTTTAGCACGCAAGACGGGCATGTCAATGTATCCAATTGAATCGTTGCTTTTTTCATAATCTCACCTCTCTCCTGACCATATAAATTCAGATAATCTCAATCTTACCGTAATTTGTAGCGCAGCAACCGCATGCCATTCAAGATGACCACCAGGATACTGGCTTCGTGCACCAGCATTCCGATCGACATATTCATCCATTCGCTGAAGAAGACGCCGGCGAGCAGAAACAGCACTACCCCGACTGCGATCAGAATATTTTGTTTCATGTTCCTGGCAGTTGCTTTTGCTAAGCCAAGCGCATGCGGCAAACGGCTAAAGTCAGAATTCATTAGTACCACATCTGACGTCTCAATCGCTACGTCGGTCCCGCTGCCCATCGCGATTCCGATATTTGCCAACGCAAGCGAGGGACTGTCGTTCACACCATCGCCCACAAATGCTACAATCTGTCCAGCATCAATCAGTTTCTTAATGTATGCCGATTTATCCTCTGGCAGCATGTTCCCATGCGCTTCGGTCAACCCAAGTTCCTTGCTGACCACGTCAACCGTCCGCTGATTATCACCCGAGAGCATCACAAGATTCTTGACGCCTAATTTTCTCAGTTTCGCCAAATCTTCTTTCACGCCAGGACGAATCTGATCCCGCACACCCATCAAGATTTTCAATTCCCCATCGACAGCGGTTAGCACGAGTGAATTGCCCTGATTCTCGAATTCTGCGATGGCAGCTCGCGCTTCTTCGTTGAGGGGAACGCCTTCTTTTTCCATCAATGCGACGTTGCCTACCGCAACGCTGTGTTGATTGACACTGGCTTTAATCCCACCGCCTTTTATTACTTCCGTATTTTCAACCGGTGAAAAGGTGGTCTCACCAATGTCCGTCAGAATCGCTTTTCCTAATGGATGATCCGATTCGCGTTCAACGCTTGCCAGAAAACCGAGCGCTTCCTCAATTTGATCTCCAAAATACTTTTTATCCACGACCGCCGGATTTCCAACAGTCAGCGTCCCTGTTTTATCGAACACCATCGTTTCCACCCGGCTGAAGTCGCCGATCACTTCGCTCCCTTTGAGCAAAATGCCATGCCGCGCCCCATTGCCGATTCCGGCAACATTCGAAACGGGAACGCCGATGACCAGCGCACCAGGGCAGCCGAGAACCAGAATTGTGATCGCTAATTCAATATCGCGTGAAACCAGCCAAACGATAATTCCAAGCACGAGCACCGCGGGCGTGTAATATTTCGAGAATCGGTCAATGAAGCGTTCAGCCTCTGATTTCGAATCCTGAGCTTCTTCAACCAATTCGATAATTTTTCCGAAAGTGGTATCTTCCCCGACGCGGTCAGCGACAATTTGAATCGTGCCATTGTCCAGAATCGTTCCAGCAAAAACGTTCGATCCCTGTTCCTTTGAAACCGGCAGTGATTCCCCGGTTATACTGGCTTCATTGATGCTGCCTTCGCCCGTCAAGACCGTGCCGTCCACCGGGATCTTTGCTCCGGTTTTTACCAACAGAACATCTCCGACATCGACTTCGTCCACCTCAACTTCTTCGAACTCGCCGTTTTCCATCAACTTCAAGGCGCTTTCGGGTGCCATTTCAGTGAGCTCTTTGATGGCTGAGCGTGTCTTGTTTAAAGTGCGCTGTTCGAGATATGCCCCGAACAGAAACAGAAAAGTGACGATTGCGGATTCTTCGAAGTTCTTAATAAAGAAAGCTCCGACAACGGCGATCGTCACCAGAACATCGATGCTGACAACTTTGACTCTTAATGCCTGATACGCCTGAATAGCAATCGGCACAACTCCGATTATGGACGCGATAACCAATGCTGCAACAGCAACGGCTTCATTTTTAAAAATCAGCTCACTGGCAAAACCAATGACAATTAAAATTCCGCTGACTAAGGTTATTTGATTTTTCTTGCTAAGTATAAATCTCTGCATTGACTATCTGCCTCGTGGTAAACCTTTCTTTATGCCTGATATGCCTTGTCGAGTTCAGCAAGCATCTTATATACTGCTTCGTAACTTTCGCAGACGTCATTGGGGACGGTGTAATTGCTGGTTATTTGACGCAGCTGTGAAAACTCGTCGGTTAATTCCGGAACAATTGCCCCAGCATCTTCAACCTTCTTGTTAAGCCCGTCAAAAACTTTCTTTACCTCATGGAACTCTGGATGCGTTTTACCATGAACTTTCGCCACAACCGGCACATATTGCTTAAGTGTCGGAAGATTTTCAGCTATTGCCTGATTAAATGATTGTTTTTCTCCCATATTTCCCTCTGTATCAAAACGATTCTTTTATATTGATTATTTTGATTGTAAGTATAAATGGAATCTGACAACCTTTGGAATAAACAACCATTTCTAACCAAAATCTAATTTAGATTTATTTTGATACATAATTACTCACACTTTTCCATCTCAAGCATTTTTTTACAAGATCAAAAGCCCATTAAAACTGTTCGGTTAAGAAAAACTCATTAGAAATTTCTTTCGGATGACCCATGAAAATATTATTACAGCTGCAAATAAAAGTGAGAGAACTGCTGGATGCTATCATCATGCGTGTAAAATCATGCCCCTGTTTCTGATGAAATTCTTGAATGTCGCTCGTCAGCTGACCATCCGGAACAAACAGAGTAGTATTTTTAAAAATATATCGGGTTCCGAAACCTTTGTTTGTCCCCGACTGGACTGTATAATGTATCATTCCTGGGGTCGTCACAGCGACATTTGAAGTGCGCCGAAGTCCCCGCCCGTCAAGAAGAACAGAAATTTCTGATCCGGAAGCAAAAATTACAAGTTGACGTACTGGAATAAAACTGCTCGGATTTGCAAAATATTTTCTGCCGTAAGAGACGAATTTTCCATTATCCAATCCCTATAAAAAGTCCTTCCCTTCCATGACAATCTGGGCATGCATGAAACTGTCTGGTTCTTCTTCACGTGAATCGTCATTGTTTTGGAAGACAAAGCCACATCCGGTGTCAATGGTAGATGGAAAATTCCCGCCCACCAACCAAGTTACATCCGCGAGAATCACAAGGTTTGGGACTTCCTGATCGAACATGCGAAACAACTTAAACGATCCGTCAGATAAGCGGTATTCAGCCGAAAATTTTTCTAAATAGAAATAATCACCTTCGAGCGAGGAAGTTCGGCCTGATTGTATTCCCTCGTCTAAAACATCCATAAATTCAGAGGAAACATTATCCTTAAAGACAGGCCGGACCCGGCCATCCTGCTGATTGGCAGTTACGACGTTAAAACAGAGAAGCTGGCATAATGCCAGCACGATGAACAATGTTCGTTTCATAAGGCCTCTTTTTCAATGATTCGCGGTGCATACAGTTCTGAAAGCCGATCTGCCAACGGGAAAATTCTAATGAATAAATATATACTGTATTATTCATGATTTTGTCTCAAACTAATCATATCAGCAATTTGACGCTTGAGGAAGATTTCCTTTGAATTCCCAATCCAGTCCAGTCAAAGAGCATTGCAATGTCTGATACAGGTTTTTCTGAAATAAGCAAATACTAGTACTGGAACTTCGAAATTTTTTTGTACACCGGCTATACAGGTCAACAATTGTTCTATTATTATTAGAATGCGTCGGTTTATTTTTTTCTTTATTTGAAGCACTTTGCTGCAAGTCAAATTCTAAAAATTGAAATTCTCGTAAATCTTGGATTTTGATACGACAAAATAAATTGTCGGATTTTTTCCACCTTTTGTCTTGATAATATCTTTTATTTCACTTTTTGAGGGACGTGTAATTCGACTATCACCCTAATTGGATGAATTAACTTGAATACAATAACAATGAATATCTCTGCTCAGTGATTCTATTATTTTGCTGAAATAGGTAGTGTCCTTATTCCACTCTACTGCTATTAATGCATCAGAGTAAGATTCAAAAAACAACCTATCTGCTATTGAAGCTCATTCATGACTTCAAAGTCGATAATCAACCGTCCGATATTTCATTTACTATGCAGGTTTATAATTTAATTTATACAAAGAAGGCACTTGACTTGTCTATACATTATGGATAATATTTTCATAATCTTCATGCGGCAGACTGCGGATTGATATTCTTTTTTCTTCTCGCCAGCCGACTGAGTTCTCCCCGCGGATAACACATTTCCGCGATGAATACATCTCATGATGGAGCAATCCATGGACAGAAACAATTCGAATGCAAATAGCTTTGATGACCGGGCAGCCATTACAGATAAATTGTTTGAAAAACTCCAGGAAGCCAATGATATTTCATTGTTCGCAAAGGCTAACGCCGATTCTTTTATTAACACTTCGCTTACAGATTACATTGAAGAGCTTTTATCTCGGCACGGGCTTAAAAAACCTCAGATAATCAGCGAATCTGGACTGAATGAAATCTACACTTATCAGATCCTTTCCGGGAAAAGAAACCCATCGCGTGACAAGCTGCTCGCCCTTGCGATCGCGATGAAATTAGACCTTGAGGAATGTCAAAAACTGCTGAAATTTGGCGGAGTAAATGAGCTTTATCCGAGGAACCGCCGCGATGCAATCATTATCTTCGGGTTGAAAAAGAAGCTGAACATTTTTGATCTCAACGAATTGCTTTTTGACTTGGATGAATTCATTTTATGAAATGGGTCGCAGCCGCTATTAGAAATGGTGCGTTGCTCGGGCTGGCTTTGCTGATGCTTTTATCAATTCCGCTGGCAGCGTCCTATTCCAAAACGTTCCTGCAGAAACGCAGGCTGCAGATGAATTTGCTTGGTTCTGCCGGCGAAACAGAAGCTAAAGATCGAACCGTGCCTGTCATCTTAATCGGGCAGGTCAATGGCGTTCATAGAGATAACCTGTCCGGGAGTCTCGATCGAGGCAATTGGTTCATGCCGGATAATAGGCTCATCCGCCTGAATGGAAAACCGGGAACGAACACTGTTTTTTTGGCATATGAAAATCATCTCGTCTCAGCAGAAATTGAACTGATCGAAGGAACAGAATCAACTGTCACTCTGGACGCCGGTTTAGCACCGGATGTTCCAGACCTCCTGATCATCAAATCCAGCGGCACAGCGGACTTTATCTTCAAACTTCCTGTTCAAAACGCGGAAAAAATCACGCTTGAAAACGCACCGGACGGTGTAAGTATTAAGAAAATTGATGGGCAATTCGAAATCAGCATTCCGCAAAAACATCTGCAAAAAAACTTCATTTCGTTCTCTGTTCTGTCGACCAACGAGTTCGGCACATCCAAGACATATGTCGGAATCACAAGTCCCGCCCCGGAGCCATTGATTGAAATTCGCACTCCGGAAGAATTTTCCAAGATCCGCAATAATTTGACTGCGAATTATCTGCTGATGAACGATCTTGACTTCAGCGCCATCGACAATTGGGTTCCGATTGGATCAAATGAATTTCCATTCAGCGGCGTATTTGACGGCAATGGTTTTGAGATCAAGGGGTTCCACCTGATTGATCCGGCATTTGAGAGCGGTTCTTTTTCTTTGTTCGGCGCCTGCAAGAACGCGGTCATTCGAAACACAACCTTGCGCGATGCTTACATCGAAGTTCAGAATCTGGGAAACGAAACAGAGTGTTTTTCTGCCCTGTCTCATACCATGCATCAGAGCTTTGCTGAAAACAACGCAGTGGTCGGAGGAAAAATCACAGCCGGAAACGGTGGGGCGAGCGGTATGTTTTGCAGTTTTGAGAAAAGTATCTTCCGTGACCTGTTCAACTCAGCTGATGTTTTTTCGAGTATTAAAGAAAGAGTGATGCGCAATACCGGAGGAATCGTCGGTGGCGGAAGCGGTTACATCACCCGCTGTGCCAATGAGGGAACCATTTCAGGACGCCATTTGACCGGCGGGATCATCGGCTGGGGAAGCGATGTGTTCCTTTCCCACTGTATAAACAGCGGTCAAATCTACGGACAGCCTCTGGTTGGAGAATTTCCTCCCGGTGCAATTATTCAGACTGTGGACGCTGGAATCATCCACAGTTCCCTGTTTTTACGAGGATCAGCCGAGCGGGGCGGGTCTCTGTTCGGCGAAGGAGTTATCAACGAAATCAATGTGATTGAACCGGGACAGTTGAAAGATCCTGCAGCGCTTGACCTGCTTGGCAGCTTTGAAGGAGATTCGGCTCAGTGGGAATTTACAGAGAAAAACGCCAGCGGACCCATTCCAAAGGGAATTTTCAGGAGATCGGAAAGTGATGAACGCTAATCCAAACCCGTTGAAAGCTGAGTTTCTAAATCAATTTTCATGTAATCCGCCTGATTGGCTGCCGGAATCTTTAAAGACCGGCTATCAATTCCTGGATCTGCTATCTGAAAATGATGACCGCTGTGTTTTTTTGGTCCGCAATCAGGACAACGGTGAAAAATGCATCTTGAAAATAACGAACCCTTCCAGCGCGGACAATGCTGAACGGGAATATGAGCTGCTCAGCAAGCTATCCCATCCTGCAATTCCTCGTGCAAGCCATTTTGAAAAAGATGCAGATGGCAGATCAATCCTTCTGCGAAGTTATGCAGAAGGCGCCACGCTCAGCGAGCTTGTTGAACGGGACGGAGCCTTTTCCGCCCGGCAGACAATGGAAATCACGAACCGTCTTTGCAAGGTGCTGAGCTATCTCCATCATCAGACCCCGCCGGTAATTTACAAGGACATCAAACCGTCGAACGTAATCCTGACACCCAATGGAAAAATCACACTGATAGACTTTGGCATTTCCCGCGAATACAGTCAGGAAAAAACGACTGACACTCAGATTATCGGCAGTTTCCAATATGCCTCACCTGAACATCTCGGGTTCAAATCTACGGATGCTCGCAGCGATGTTTTTTCAGTCGGCAGGCTGATGAACTATCTGTCAACCGGTGACGCCTACACGCAGCCTAAAGACCCGCAGCTGGCGAAAATCATTAATCGCTGCACAACCCTTGAACCGGGGAAACGATATCCTTCGATGGAAAGTCTTTCACGCGCTTTGGAACGGGCGCTCAATCCTCCTTCAAGAAAAGAAATGGCGCTGACTTTCGCTGTGATGACAGGAATACTCTTGGCAGGGGTGATGCTCTTTTGGAGTTTGACGAGACCGCCAGCGCAGATCGTCCAAGAGCAGCCGATTCCTGCAAATGCACGGGGAAACAGCCAGGATGTTCTTTCGACGATAAATATCACCGTTTTGAATAATGGAAAACCTGTCACAGATTGCGCTTTATCGGGGGATAATCATCACTGGTTTATGCCTGATAAATCCGGAAAAGCTGCGCTGGAAGTATTTCCTTTCGGCGGATATTCCATCATCGCAGCTGCTGAAAACCGGCAAGTTTCGATTCCAGCAGGGACCCTCGAGCCAGGCAAAGCCAAAAACTTCACGCTTGACCTGAAAAATGCACCATCCGCACCGGAACTGATCGAATTGATTGGAGAATTCGGATCAGAACATGTTTTTCCAATCGCATTAACTCAGGTTGACGAGGTTATTCTCTCCGGGCAGCCGGTGGAAATCACGGCTGAAAATCGCAGCGGTAAATGGGTCCTGATTGTCCCGAACACCGTAAAAGAACCAGGGCATTACGGTATCTTCTTGACTGGGAAAAACGAATTTGGCAAAGTTGACAGCATGATTCATCTCCAGCTGGAAGATAATAAACCACTGATCATGATCTCTTCCGCCGAAGAACTGAATGACATGCGGAATGATCTTAGCGGAAATTACATGCTGGCAAATGATATTGATCTCAGTTCTATTCCGGACTGGGAACCGATTGGCACCGATGAATATCCCTTTACCGGTACCTTCGATGGTCAGGGTCACCGTCTCATTGGAATTCGAATCACAAAGGGGCAATGGGGCGGACTGTTTGGCAACACTCATCTGGCAGCGATAAGAAACCTGATCTTGGTCGAACCAGTTATCAAAATAGTGGTTGAAGGACATACCGGCGTCGGCGGGGTGGTTGGGATTCAAAACAGCGGAATCGTAGAACAATGCGCAGTTCTGGGAGGCACAATCAGAGCCGATATCAGTTTCGAAAGCGGAGCTGCTGGGATTGTCGGGATAAATCTGGGAGGAATCAATCGCGGGCTGTTCAATTCCGCAGCGATTATCCTCGAAAACAACGGCAGCCTGACACAAACGGACAGTTCCGCCGGCGGTGTGGTCGGAACAAACAGCGGTTATCTTACCCAAGCAGCGAATGTGGGTACAGTACGAGGCGCGTCATTGGTCGGCGGGGTTGCCGCATTCACGGATGACGGGATTTTAACCCGCTGCTACAATGCGGGTAAATTGCAGGGAGATTATTACGTTCGGAACATGAGCTATCCGCCGGGCGGAATCACACAGCTGTTAGGGCGCGGAAGGTTGGCTGCCTATTCCACCTTTGAATCTTCAACGGCTGCCAAAGGCGCAACTGTTTGGAACGGAGGGACGCTGCTCGGATTAACCCCGCTTGACGCGAACGCTATAAAAAATCTCAGTGAATTGGAACGAGCGTTTGAATGCAAAAAGGGCGAAAGTGGATTCGTTTTAAACGAATTTGTTTCGCCCTGGCCGATTCCGGTTGGAATTTTCGACTGAAATCGTCACAAATTAGCACTCCGCTTTGATATTCAGCGGAAAATATCGATGTTGATATTAAAAATCATCGAAGGATTCAGTTTGCGACCCAACATCATCTGCTGCAGGATCTGCTTCTCCAGTGAAATTGAGGCGCAGCGTGTAATCATACCCGTAATCAAGCGCCACATCTCTCAAATTATCGTCGAACAAAAGCGTTTCATAATACCCATCTTCGCCAAAAGCATCATTCAACCCGAACCAGGTGTCGCCGATTCCTGTTTTAATTGTATAGGTTCCCGCTGGAAGACTCGTACTGACATTGGTTCCGTTGCCAAGGAAAAGCGCAGAAATAAGTGTATCGCCTCTCATAATCTTTATCAGCATCGCCTGCCCATCCTCTTTTCCGACAAGAATATTCAGGGTAGCTCCATCGCCATAATATGACGGGTTATGGTAAATCTCACCGTTTGCCGGCCACTTCTGGACACAAGCATCCATCCGGGCTTCAAAGTCTTCCCAATCCGACAAATAAAACTGGTTATACGCTTTATAGAATTTTCCCTTCATTTCCCATGAGCAGGCTTTGAGGTAGGTCTCTTGATCCAAGCTGATTCCCAGTTCTTCAGGCAGAAGAATTTCATTCCCGTCTTCATTTTCCAAATTGCGGTAAACATGCAGATTTATAAGCAATTCCTCAAAAACAGCGGTGTCAACGAAATCTGTTTTCTCCATCCCGAATACGCGCTCAACATCCTGTAAACCAGAAAGAGACATGTTGTAAAATCCGCCAGTCAGCGGGAGATTTTTTCCGAATTCATTCAGCAGCGTCTGCACGCCCCGAACTGCGTCTCCCTGAGTTCCGTTTCGGATCGGATCGCCTGAACGAAGCAGATCTAAAGTTGAATCGTAGAGCGGCTCGTCCAACTCCTCAAGCAGAATCATCATGCCGTCCAACCCGGATCCCTCTTTCACATCTTCCTCTGCTGCAATATCCTCGGCAGGTGCATCGTCATTTTTTACAACAGCAGGCTGTCCAGCTTCCCAAATCAATACTTTTACATCTTCATTTTCCAGACTGTAAGCGTAAATCTTTTCCGGCTGAACTGAACAGTCGATTGTGTAGGTCATTGAGGACGGATCAGTATTAACACTTAATGAATCCCCCATCTTGCCACCACATTCCGCTGAGAGCCAAATCGGAATGTAAATTTCCCCATTGCGAAATTTGAGCGTTTTCCCGTCCCAGCTTGACAAATCAACCGTCACTTCAAGCTGCCCTTCTGTAATCTCATGGCTAAGATATGAGTCTTCGGTCGCTTCCCCTTCAACTTCAACCGACTGAAACCTGAAGAAACCTTGCACCGGAACCGAAATCATCATCACAAACATAACTGTAAAAAAAGCAATCTTTTTCATTTTTTCCTCCACTCTCATTTCTCTACTTCACGCAACCCGCTTGATCTTCGGCAGCGGGTCCGCAGCAAACCAATAGTCGCCCGAGCGAATAAATACCTGCCGAACCTGCAGTTCAAACTTTGAGGCAGCAATTTGATACGTCTTGTTTTCATGAGTCCATTTCCAGATATCCGTACCTGAAATCGTTTCCTCAAGGACGACAACGCCATCCGCCAAATTCGTTATCGCTTTGCGCTTCAGACTGATCGGTGGTTTATCGACGTAGCAATCCAGACTGACATCCGATGACTTTGCATCATCAAGAGCAGAATTGAGCGTATTTCGAAAATCTTCGATATAGGCTCGAACAGAGACTTCTGGGATGTTTAACCCGTCAGGAATCGCCCTCATGGCTGCCCCTACTGCATAATCCAGCGCGTCAAAGCGGCTTTCCAAAGGGGCATCCTCTCCAAAATAAGCTGTTTCCCATAACCAACTGAAAGCCTCTTCCGGCGTTTTTTTCTGTTCTGAGCGAACCAGAAGGTAGGCTTGAGACAAAAAGAATAGCAGCATCACTGGCGGGCCGGCATAAGCAGGTAAATAACCGAAGACCAATACGCCTAGCCCTACAAATTCTCTGATGACCCATTTGCCAAAAATCCAGCAAATGATTGCCACAACGACAGCGACTGCCATCCACTTGAACGCTTCCTTTTTTTCGCGTTCGGTTGCTCGCTTTTTTTCAATCGGAATAGTCTGCAATCTGTTGATCCGTTCGGCGTCAGGCAGGTTGTCAGAAATTTCTAACCTCACCGTTTTCAAATCGGATTGATGTTCTGATATTTGTTTTTCACTCATAAGTAACCCCTCTCACATTTGTTCCATTCACGATGAAAATGTTCATTAGAATTTACTTTCACATAGGCCACTCGACTTATTGGAAATTTTTTTTCGGTGTCGGCAGAAAATTGCAAATTGAAAGAATCTGTCAGAAAAATTCCAAAGTTGAAATTTTTTCACTTGATATTTAATTCCCCCAACGAACATTCAATACAGCTATAAAAATCCTGCCAGCAATTCCAGCAAATAAGAATTAAGACTCTGATCTGATCAAGCATCATCAGGAAAAATCCTTCTCTTGACCAATAATGGACAATAAATGATAAAAGCAGACGAAAAAGTTAATGCGTCTTGAAGATCATTTTCAGATTCATTTAATAAAATCTGCATGTTTTACAACTTTTTCCAGCCCCTTTATTCTTCCTTGAAATCTGTAAAGGTCAGTGTGTATGCCGGGTCTCCAAGTGCAGCGCCGTCAAACGTCAGTTTCAGATCGGCCATCGAGGTACCATCTGGGATCAGATAGAAGAGCGTTATATTTGTCGCATCATTTTTCCCGGAGGATTTTGGCCAATAACCCCATATATAGTCAACCTTTTTTTCATTGACTGTAAAAACAGCGCTTTCAAGAACTCTGTCAAAAATTAATTGTTTGTGTTCATCCGACCCAGTTTTCAGCGATTCACCAAGTCCGATAAAAGTACAGTCCAGTTCGACCCGGATGATTTCTCGTTCAGGAAAGGTATATAACATACTGTTGCTCCCGACCATCGCATTGCTGGTGCCTAAATCACTCTTCAGAAACACATTCAATTGCGTTGATAAATTCTCAACAACTTTTGCAGATTTAACCGTTACACTGACGGTAGGTTTTGAACAACTTGAAAGAACAATCACAGCCAGTAAGCAAAAAAAGATGATTCGCATTCTTTTACTCATTACGCACCTCTTAGAGTCATTGATGTTGAAATGGTGTTGTGAGAAATTTATCACCATCAGAATAAAAATCACTATGCTGACAGCTTAGTTTTTGGATTTTCAGGCAGTTTGATTGGATGAATAGCGACGACTATCTCGAATATCTGAAAATAAACTGAAATTGTGAAAGTGGGAGTAGATTCTGTATAACTTGCGTCATAACTCAAATAACGGCAATCAATGGGGATAGATTATTAATTCAATTATTTTTTGATAAGAAATCTTTGATCGAACGGACGAAAACCGGATCAATGGCAGAATTAAACAAAAAATGCTCCTTTTTTTCAGAAGCATTTTGCACGATACAGATTTTTGTGGGCGCAAAGGGACTCGAACCCCCGGACCTCTTGTGTGTGATACAAGCGCTCTAACCAACTGAGCTATGCGCCCAACGCACATCGCATTATAGCAAATATCAGCTAATCTGACAAGAAAAACCGTCGTTTTGATACACGTATAGTTGGAGAGTAATAATTATAAAAGTGCGTTTGAAATGTTCCGAATAAAAATAAATCGAAAAGTGCTCCGCGGAACTTCATCATTTATTTAATAATTTATATTCACAAAATAATAATTACTTGTCGTATAATCGTTTCCAGCATACAATGACATCACGTTTTATCTATATTTTCTGGCTGTTTGCCGGCGGATCATAATAGTT
>DHPK01000023.1:0-667 GCA_002407845.1 Leptolinea sp. UBA5366
AAAGGGCATAAAGAAGCAGGAATACGATCCCAAGCCCGGCAAGCGGGAGGATGGCAGCGCTGTCGCCGAACAGCGCCCAGCAAACTGCCAGAAAAACCAGCAGCACGACCATGCCCTTCAAGAGACGAATTAACTTGTCTCTGAGGGCATTTGGCTCTGCTGGTTTTTCTTCCCGACCAGTATCCTGCGGTTTGTCATTCATTCTGCTTGATAAATTCCAATTCCTCGGCGTCTGCCTTTTTCTGGATCAAAATTTTATCGTTTGCCTTGAGTTCACCCGAAAGGAATTTTATCGATACCGGGCTCTCAATGTATTTCTGCAGCGCCCGCCGCAGCGGTCTTGCGCCAAAAGCCGGATCATATCCGATGGATGCCAGCCAGGAGCGAGCGTCATCTGCCAGGGTGATTTCGATGCCGTTATCGCACAGACGCTGCCGAATTTCTTCAATTTGCAGGTCAACGATCTGTTTCATGTCATCGATCGTCAATTTTGTAAACATGATAATTTCATCAATCCGGTTGATAAACTCCGGGCGGAAGGTTGATTTCAGCGCTTTGTCGATCTTGATTTTTGCTTCGCGATCTTCATTGCTGCTGTTTTCAGTGCCAATGAACCCGAGCGTTCCGCCTTTATTGATGTATTCCGTACCCAGGTTGCTGGTCATGA
>DHPK01000023.1:883-5044 GCA_002407845.1 Leptolinea sp. UBA5366
TGGGCTTTTTCAATTTCATCAAATAATACAACCCGATAAGGGCGCCGTCGGACAGCTTCGGTCAGCTGACCGCCTTCCTCATAGCCGACATATCCCGGAGGGGCGCCAAACAGGCGCGAAACGGTGTGCTGCTCGCGGTATTCGCTCATGTCGATGCGCACCAGCGCGTCCTCGTCATCGAACATGAATTCCGCCAGTGCTTTGGCTAATTCAGTCTTTCCGACGCCGGACGGACCGATGAGGATGAACGATCCGATCGGCCGTTTCGGGTCTTTTAGACCGGAGCGAGCACGGCGGATGGCGTCAGAAATTGCACCGATCGCTTCCTTCTGTCCGATGATGTGTTCGCTCAGCCGTTCTTCCATGTTGACCAGCTTTGTGCTCTCGCTTTCGAGCATCAGGTTGACAGGAATTCCGGTCCACTGCGCCACGATCACCGCAATGTCATCGACATCGACGACTTCATCGAGCTTATGCTCGTTCTCCCAGGCTGATCGTTTTTCATTGAAAGACTCTTCAATCCTCAGCCGCTCAGCTTTGATTTTCGCGGCATTTTCATAGTCGCGGTCGACGCCGGCGTCCTCTTCCTCTTTGGTCATGCGGTCAATTTCATTCTTCATTTCTTTCAGATCTTCCGGCAGACTGTAGAGCGCGACCCGCAGCTTGGCAGCCGCTTCATCAATCAGATCAATCGCCTTATCCGGCAGTTTGCGATCCGAGACATAGCGGGACGAAAGCCTGACAGCGGCTTGCAGCGCTTCGTCTTTGAACACAACTTTATGGTGCTGTTCATAGCGATCTTTCAGTCCGCGCAGCATCTCAAGCGTGTCTTCTTCGGAAGGTTCTTCGATGTAAACCGAGGCAAACCGGCGTTCGAGCGCAGCGTCTTTCTCAATATATTTGCGATATTCATCAAGCGTTGTGGCGCCGATGCACTGCAGTTCGCCGCGCGAAAGCGCTGGTTTCAGCATGTTTGAAGCGTCAATCGCCCCTTGAGATGCGCCTGCGCCGACGACGGTGTGGAGCTCGTCGATGAAAAGGATGATCTCCCCGTCGGATTTCTGAACTTCTTCGATGACGGCTTTCAGCCGCTCTTCGAACTCTCCGCGGAATTTTGAACCGGCGACCATCGCACCCATGTCAAGCGAAACGACTTTTTTACCGGAAAGTAGTTCCGGCACATCGTTCGCGACAATCTTTTGTGCTAATCCTTCGGCGAGGGCGGTCTTCCCGACCCCGGCTTCACCGATCAGCACCGGATTGTTCTTGGTGCGGCGGCACAGGATCTGCATCATGCGCATGATTTCTACGTCCCGCCCAACGACAGGATCGAGCTTCCCTTCTCTGGCTTGCTCCGTCAGGTCGCGGGAATATTTTTGCAGCGTTTTGTATTTCCCGTTGCTGCCTTTGTCGGATATATTTTTCCCATCGTGCATTTTGACAATGATTTCATAAACTTTCGGGCGTGTGACGGAAAACTCTTCCATCAGCTTTGCAACCGGAGTCCCCTTTTCATTTAAAATTGCCAGAAAGATATGTTCGGTTGAGGTGTATTCATCCTTCAAGCGGTTCGCTTCAACGTATGCCTGGTCAACGATTCGGCGGACGTTCGGCGTGATAAAAATCTGTCCCGAACCGCCGCCGTAAATGTTCGCTTTTGTAGTTGTTCTGAGAATATAGTCGAGCCGATCAGCCAGCAGAGCGGTTGAGACGTTGATCTCATCCAAAATTTGTGTGACGTTTCCTTGCGGCTGTTCAATTAGAGCGAGCAGGAAATGCTCGGTATCGATCTGGTTCTGACCATAGCGCTGAAGGATTTCAACTGCACGCTGGGCAGCGTCCTGCGCACTCTCGGTAAATCTGTCAAATCTCATCATAAATTCATTCCATCCTTTGTTTCTGTCTCGCCGGAGTTATCCGTCCGAGTCAAGCGGTTTTTGGTCTGTTTACGTTTTTAAGTACGTCTGAAAGAATCATAATTGCTGCCTGTAAGAACAACATTAGATTTGGGCATTAAATTTTAATGAAGAGGGGCAAGATCAGAGCCATTTTGAAAAAAACGGATCATTTCCCCAGCACATCCCAGGGCGTGATCAATCCTTCCAGTTTTTCATTGCGGCGTCCGTTGCGCGTGATGAAGATGATTGCGAGCCGTTTTTCTCGTTTCTTGTAGTTTGTATCAAACATCTCCAGAATTTCGCTGTAGAGCGCGTCACGCGATGCAAAGTCAAAAAATTCGGTGGAGTGATTGTTTATTTTCAGCAAATCACCGAAGGCGGAAACTTTCATATCGTCAGCCATCGTGTAAGAATTTTTAATCAGGTATGAAAAAACTGTGCTGGTGCTGAACACGCCGGTCACCTCTTCCCCTTTAACCACTGGCACGTGAGAAAATCCGCGCAGCTCCATCATGCGCATCAGCGGAACAACTTCTGAATTGGGGGTGGTAACCAAGATTTTTTCCGCCCAGGTTGCATATTCGATCGCTTTCTTCGGCTCTTCAACACTGCGCAGAATTTCCTGTAAAGCGGCTCCAATCTCTTCCGATGGTTCAACGGGATATTTTCCGTTCACTTTTGGGGCGTGGGTCAACAAATTTCGGATATCCCGGATGGTATCCAGCTCGTCCCGCCAGGCTTTTCCCTCGCTCGAGTTTTGAAACCGGATGACCGGGCTTTCATAGCGGCTGTTGTAATAACTGTTGCGCCCTTTCAGTGTTTGTTCCAGTTGTTTATATAAATCAAGAAATAGTTCAGCGTCCACGAAGCTTTCTCCTTCCTTATGAGCGCCCAATGAGCACCCATGAGATAATTATATCGTCCAAGCTGCCAGTTCCGATTCCGCATTTATAATAGAACCGAGTAAGCGTACAAAATTTACATAGCCCGGAGGCTCATGGCAAAAAAGAAGAAGAATATTCCAGCCCAGAATGCGCGCGACTTTTTTGGGTTGGTCATGCTCGCATTCGTTGGATTTGGTCTGGATTACGTCTTGGTGTCAATCGAATCATTCCTGTATAAAACTGCGCCGGGAAACTGGTCAGACTGGAAACAAATTCTCCATTGGCTGATCATGGCTGCGATCTGGGCACTGCTCTCACGGTTCCTAATTCAGAAAGCACGGCAGGACTATCACTTCGATATCTCCGGAAATCAGGCAGAACCGCGGTTGAGACAAGCAGTTTCAGCCGCGATCCTGGCAGTCGTCGGCGTGATGCTGATATCATACAGCACGGGCGGATTCAAGCCAGTGCTGGAGTTTCAGATGCTTGGGCTGACGCGTTTCATTGCCCAATATATTTATTACTTTGTCGAAGCCGTTCTGATCACGCTGGTGATCGTTTTTGGACAGCATGCGGGCGAACTGGGTTTCAAGAAACCGGGCATCCCGTGGGGTGGATATCTGCTGGCGCTGACCTGGGGACTGATCCATTTTCTGGTAAACACACCTTCAGTTGGACTATTCACGGTTGCATTATCCGTCCTTTTTGGGCTGTTTTATCTGCTGATGAATAAAAATGTCAGATATGCATTTTTCCTGATTGCGCTGGTTTTTCTTTTATAAAGATCGATTGGAGAGTGAATGGATAAAATGATTGTTATTGGGATTCTCATGGCGATTCTCTGCATCGTCGCCGGCCGCCTTATTCGAAAAATGAAATAAAGGCAGCGGTTTGCTTGCGGAACAATGTCATTCAAATAGAATCAGGGTTCTGTGAATCGCTATGTACAAAGCGATTCTTGAAAAGTATAATATCCATTGAAAATAAAAGATGTTATTTCTTCTTTATGATTGGACAGGTTAGGAATTTATGAAAAAAACACCATTAATGGCTATTGTTGTTTTATGTCTAGCGGTTTCTGTCGCCGTCATTGGATTTATGTTCACGACAAAAGAGTCCACTGCTCCTCAGGAAGCAAATCCTTTTGTTCAGGTTGGAGACGTGACATCTAAATGGAATCAGTCTGCGCATGCAGACGCCTCCTCCTCGGCTTTTCGGCATTGGGATGAGGATGGGGAAATCCCGGTTGATTGCGCGCGCTGTCACGCCTCAACCGGCATGCTCGATTATCTTGGCGCTGACGGCACAGCTGCCGGCGTTGACATGCCAGCAAAACTCGGATCGGTTGTGGACTGTTCCGCCTGCCATAATGAGGTGAT
>DHPK01000023.1:5145-29592 GCA_002407845.1 Leptolinea sp. UBA5366
GTTGGTGGCCTGTCCCCCCTGCCATAATGAGGTGATCGCCAACACTACAGCTGTCACATTCCCATCGCAGATGGAAGTTGAAGTTGCCTCGGCCAATGCCTCTTGTTTTACCTGCCATCAGGGCATGGAAGGCGGGATCAACGGCCGCATGGATAATCTGATCGGAACGACCGGGCTGGATGAGAAAGCAGAGTCGCTGCGGGCAGTTGACCCGCATTATCTGAATGTTGCCGGTCTGAATATGGGATCGGAATCCAATGCCGGATATCAGTATGAAGGGAAAGTTTATGCAGCCCGTTTTGAGCACGCAAACAGCGTTGAAACCTGCACCGACTGTCATGACCCCCACACGCTGCATCTGGCTGATCCGGGAATTGAAAAATGCTCAATGTGCCACGCGGAAGTGGTATCCTGGCCTGATCTGAAGAAAATTCGCCGGACCAAAGCGGATCTGGATGGAGACGGTAATACCAGTGAGTCCACTTTTGATGAAATTGACGGTCTGCTGAAACGGACAGAAGAAGCGCTCAAGCTGTATTCTAAAGACAACGCAGACGCTCAAATTGGAATAGTTGATCATTACCCCTATTGGTTCATGGATGCGAACGGAAATGGAGCTCAGGATGAGGGTGAAGGGTCTTATAAGGACTGGACTCCGCGCATGATGCACGCTGCTTTCAACTACAAACTCGTCAAGACTACCGGCGCATTTGTTCACAATCCGGTTTATGCCGCTCAGCTGCTGATCGACTCCATCGAAGATTTGGCTTCTTCGAACCCATCGATTTCGGCAGACGGATTGAAAAGACCGGAAGGGTAGGCCGTTCAAATATGAATGCAGCTGCAAACCGCTCCGTCCGCCGGGCTTATATTGCCCAGCTAAAATTTAAAAAAGCCGCCTGGATCTGTCTTTTCATCGTCCTGTCGCTTTTCCCTTTGATCGTCGCAGCAGTCAGCAACTCGCTGAACGGCACGTGGCGCACCTGGCCGCGGGAGGTCGCTTCGTTCTGCGGCATGCTCGGGCTTTCGCTGATGATCTTGTCATTTGTCCCGATCAGGCGCGACCGAAACATCACCAGCACTTTCAACCTGGATGTGCTGTATAAATTCCACCACCGCTATTCATCGATCGGGTTTTGGCTGGTAGTGATTCATTTGGCTGTGCTGTGGATCAATAATCACGAAATTGGCAGATTCTGGAACATTTTCGCTGGTTATCCGCTGCATCTGAGCGCCGGACCAATCGCGCTGGTGGCTGCCGGCAGTCTGGTATATTTCTCATATTTCCGAAAACAATTGAAAATTGATTATGATTTCTGGAAAATCGGGCATTCGCTGACAGCGATTTTGATGGTCGTTTTCGGACTCTATCATACGTATGGCGTTTATTATTATTCACGCTCGCCGCTGATTTTCTGGTATTACATTTTGCTGACGGTGTTCGCGATTATCGCGATCCTGTGGCTCAGATTTTTCTCGTCATTTTCTTCGCTCAGCAAACCCTACCGGATTACCGATGTTATCGTTCGCAACAATGCCACAACCGAATTGCTGCTGGAGTTCTCAGGCGGGAAAAACGATAAACCGCTCGAATATCACGCCGGGCAGATTGCTTGGATTACAATCCGGCAATCGCGAATTGCTTATCGTGAACACCCGTTTTCGATCGCGTCCGCTGATGTTGATCATAGCAAAATCGGCTTTGCGATCAGAGAACTTGGCGACCTGACTTCCCAGATTAAGAATTTGAATGTCGGCGAGACGGTTTACGTTGAAGGCGGATTTGGTGTCTTTGATCCCCAGAAATTGGGGGACGAAGGTTTTGTCATCATTGCCGGCGGGATCGGCATAGCTCCGGCGATGGGCATTCTGCGGTCGTTTGACGCTCGCAAGGATAAACGCAAGGTCGTTTTGTACTATGGCAGCCGGGACTTTGAAAGTATCGGCTTCTATGATGAGCTGAACGATATCGCTACCCGTGTAAACCTCGAGATCGTGCATGTGCTGGAAAGAACGGATGATCCGAAGTTCGAGAAAGGATATGTCACCCAGGACGTGATTGCCCGCCATTATCCAGCTAATAAAGAGCGCTATGATGTCTTTGTGTGCGGACCGGGGCCGATGGTGAAGATTGTGATGCCTGCGCTGCACAACATCGGCGTGCCAAAGGAAAACATCTGGCCGGAATTTTACGAAATGGCATAGTTTTGAATCAGACTGAAAGGACTTCGAAGAATCACTCGAAGTCCTTTTTTTGTATCTCGGCTGGGTTCGGCTATAGCGTATGTAACAGAGAAGTCCCGTCCTTCAATATCTTTGGCAGATTGACCTTGTCTCATGCGGGGATTTTTGATAACGTCGCGAAATATTATCCCCAAGACAACTTTAATGGCGCCGGTTTCTTCGGCTGAGAGATGATGAAGATATAATTTATCCAGAACTGATTTATTTTGATCAAAAGAGCGAAAAGACAGGATGGACATGAATAATTTTGACGTCATTATCATCGGCGCAGGCGTGATCGGATCGCTGGTTGCCCGCGAGTTATCCCGATATCAAATAAGTGTATTGTTGATTGAGCGTAATTCTGATGTCGGAAGCGGAACGTCCGCTGCCAATTCCGCACTGGTGCACGCCGGATATGATCCGATTCCCGGCTCACTCAAGGCTGAGCTAAACGTCAGAGGGAACCGGATGTGGGACAAACTTGCTGCCGAACTGGATGTCGATTTCAAACGCTGCGGCGATTACGTCGTTTCGATCGGCGCCGAGGAATTGCCGGCGCTGGACATCCTGCTAGAACAGGGAAAGAGAAATGGCGTTCCCGGACTGCAGCTGATCAGCAGTGATGAAATAAAAAGGCGGATTCCCTTGCTCAATCCTGATGCCAGCGGAGCGCTTTTCGCACCCAGCGCCGGGGTCTGCGATACGTTTGCTGTCACAATCGCAGCGGCTGAAAACGCAGTTGAGAACGGAGTAAAGCTGCTCCTGAATACAGCATTTGAAGGGTTCATCATCGATTCAGGGCGGATCACCGGTATTCACACCAATCGAGGTGATTTTCACGCACGCTGGGTCGTCAATGCCACCGGAGTTTATGCGGATGATGTAATGCATCAGGCTGGCGTTCGTCCGGAATTCCGAATCGTTCCGCGCCGCGGGGAGTATTGCATCCTCGATCCTGACAGTTTCAAAATTGACACGGTGCTCTTTCCTGTTCCAAGCGAAAAAGGCAAAGGCGTTTTGATCTTTACGACAACACACGGCAATACAGTCATCGGTCCGACGTCTGAATTTGTCGCGGATAAGGAAGATAAAGCGATCACGCCCGTCGGGCAGGAATACCTGACTGCGAATATGAATAAACTGATGCCGTCAATCGATCTGCGCTGGACGATTGCGACTTTTGCCGGGCTGCGGGCGTCTGGAAACGCGGTCTGCAAGAATCCGATGACGGATTACCGGGCTGATTTTATCGTTGAAAAAGCAGATGAAATCGAAGGACTGATCAACTGCGCTGGCATCGAATCTCCGGGACTGAGCGCCTCACCAGCGATTGCTGCCAGAGTGGTTGAAATATTGCAGGAAACCGGTATCGGACTGAATGAAAAAGCGGATTGGAATCCGCAGCGGAAGCGGCGGCCGGTTCCCAAGCATATGCCTGATGCCGATCGACAGCGGTTGATCGAACGGGATCCGCGTTACGGACGCATCATTTGCCGCTGTGAAGAAGTCACCGAAGGAGAAATCGTTGCAGAAATTCATGCGCCGATTCCCGCGCTGACTTATGACGCCATCAAACGCCGCACCTGGACCGGCACAGGACGCTGCCAGGGCGGATTTGACATGACCCGCGTAGTCGAAATTTTGGCACGGGAGACTGGACTCTCCCCGATGGAGATTTGCAAAAATGAGCCTGGTTCAGCTTTTCTGTCGAGAGCCAGCAAAAAGGCTGAGGTGAGCTGATGAACCTGACCGAACTTTTTGACGTGATTGTGATCGGCGCCGGCCCAGCCGGACTGGCAGCCGGAATCGCAGCCAGAGAGCAGGGATGTGACCGTGTGCTGATCATTGACCGTGACATTGAAGCCGGCGGAATTCTCCAGCAATGTGTGCATAGCGGTTTCGGGTTGGAGACTTTTAAGGAAGACCTGCCGGGTCCCTCCTATGCTCAGCGTTTCATTGATCAGGCAAAAGCCGCGGGCGTGAACTTCCTGCTGGACACAATGGTGCTGAATGTCACGCGCGATTTCCAGGTGACTGTCAGCGGCGCCCGCATCGGCTTGAAAGTTCTGAACGCTAAAGCAGTCGTCCTTGCAATGGGCTGCCGCGAGCGGAGCCGGGCACAGATTCGCGTTCCGGGCACCCGTCCAGCCGGGGTTTACACAGCCGGCACTGCCCAGCGCTGGGTCAACATTGATGGCTTGATGCCGGGCAAACGCTTTGTGATCCTCGGCTCGGGCGACATTGGCATGATCATGGCTCGGCGATTGACGCTCGAAGGGGCTGAGGTCGCGCGGGTGGTTGAGATCATGCCTTATTTGTCGGGATTATCGCGAAATCTGGTTCAATGTCTGCAAGATTATGATATCCCGCTGTTTCTAAACCACACCGTCAGCCGGATCTATGGCAATCGGCGGGTTGAGGCGGTTGAAGTCAGCGCGGTGGATGGACAGCGCAATCCGCTGCCCGGCACTGCTGAGAGAATTGAATGCGATACGCTGCTGCTGTCGGTCGGTTTGATCCCGGAAAATGAATTGACGCGGAAAGCGGGCGTAAAAATGGATCAGCGCATTGGCGGTCCGGTAGTTGACAACACTTATTCAACGAGCGTCCCCGGGCTTTTTGTCGCTGGAAATGTGGTGCATGTTTATGATTTGGTCGATTATGTCAGCCAGGCAGGCACAAAAGCCGGCAGGAGCGCTGCTGATTTCGTGCATGGCCGCTGGCTCGGTCTCCAAAAAACGATTCCGGTGCAAGGCGGGGCGGAAGTGCGCAGCGTGGTGCCGCAGCTGATCTGCCCCGAATCACTGAAAACTGAGGAGATCGTGCTGCAGCTGCGCGTCAGCAGCCCGCTCGAACGCTCGGTGGAGATCGTCGTACAGGCTCCCGATGATACAATCATAGCCAAAAGGCGCCTGCCTTACGCGCGTCCTGGTGAGATGGTCTCGATCTCGATTCCCTCGGATGCATATAATCTGGCTGCAAAAGCCGAGCGCCTGATTGTTTCACTTGTCTGAGAGGAACAGCAGATGATTGAAGAAAAGAAACTGATCTGTGTGACCTGTCCGCGCGGCTGCCAGCTGACCGCGGAAGTTGAAGATGGCTGCGTACTGGACGTCAGCGGCTGCAGCTGCAAGCGCGGAAAAACCTATGCTGAGGCGGAATTGACCGATCCGCGCCGGATGATTGCGTCAACTGTGCGCATCAGCGGCGGGATCCATCCGATGCTGCCTGTCACAACCAGCGCGCCAATTCCAAAGGGATTGATCCTGCAGCTGATGGCTGTGCTGCGTACTGTCGATCTTCAAGCTCCGGTGCGGATGAATGATGTTATCGTTTCGAATGTGCTTGGCACGGGGATAGATGTGATCGCCTCAGCCGATATGGAAAAAGTGTGAAAATATTTATAGTTGGCACGAAACTTGCATTTTTAATATAAATTTGTATCGCTGTTGATCGTCATCTGACTGCGATTCGGAATTCAGAGGAAGCTATGGAAGATAACACAGCAGAAAACAAAATATTTTCAGCCGGTTATGCTGGAACATTCGCAGGTGCGACGCTTGAAACCAGCGATAATTTTGTGATCTTCTTTGAAAAAGAGCCGGAAGGGACTGTTGGCGCATCCAACGTTTATGTGCTGACGGATGGAATGAACAACACCTACCATCCTCAGGTTGCCTCCCGGTTCGCTGGCAAAAAAATCCTTTACGAATATTTTAAGAGCCATGATTTTATCGATGCCAATAAATTGGCGCTGGCGATTCGGAATGCCAGCAATGAAATCTATGAATACGCCCAAACGCAGGACGAAAAAATGGCGACTGTGGTTGTGGCAGCAGCCGTCACGGACGGAAAAGCTGTCATCGGCAGCATCGGCGACAGCCGCGCCTATGTCGTTCGCAGCGGTAAAGTTTATCAAATAACCGAAGACCAGAGCGTAATTGAAGAGAAAGTCCGCAGCGGCGAGATGACGCGCGAGGAAGCTTTCAAGCTGGAATCAACCGGATCGCTGGTGAGAACAATTGGCAGCGAGAAAGACATTGTTGTTGACATTTATGACGGCGTCGAAGTGCGGCCGGATGACATTCTGCTGCTCTGCAGCAGCGGGCTGACCGCTTATGTTGGGAAGGATGAAATCCTGGCAGCCTCGCAGAACGCATCGCCGAAAGACATGGTCGAGAACCTGCTGAATGTTGTTAAAGATCAGAATAATCAAGCAGAAGCGTCCGTAATTGTGATCCGGATCTATGATGAAGAAACGATTCAATCAGTCGTGCGCCAGCCGGGAACCCTGCCAGCGGAGACTGATTTAAACCGCGAAACGAAAGAGCTGGATCTGATTCACAAGTCCAAGCCGAAGCGGGTGCGGAGCGATGAGGATCGGAAAAAGACAGCAGGAAAACCAGTTTTCCTGATCGGGGCAGCAATTCTTGCGCTGCTGGCATTTGCACTGTTTTGGATTTTCTCAGGCAGCCAAGGCCGGCAAGGACTTTTCGGTCCAAAGTTTACAGCAACGCCGACCATTGACCCGGTTCAGGCGACACTAGCGGTTTTGCAGCAAACAGCTCAGGCGGAAGAAATAATCCGGCTGTCCTGGACGCCAACGATGACCTTTACTCCTGAACCAACTGCGACCGCAACACTGCAGCCGACCGATTTGCCGGCTGGTTTTATCCTGGATGAAACCGGCGCGGTCGTGACGACGACGCCGACCATCACAGTTCCGCAGGGTCCGCCAACTCCCACGCCCATTGACCGTGAGCCAATTGTTTCTGAAAAAGATCAGGCTGAGATGGTTTACGTGAAAGCTGGCGAATTCATCCTTGGATCCGATATTGAAAAAGACGGTCTTGCCAATATGGCTGAGGAAGGTCCGCAGATCAGCGTTTATCTGGATGGATTCTGGATTGACAAGTACGAAGTCACCAATGCTAAATATCTGATGTGCGTCAATGCCGGCGGCTGTTCAGCGTCTGGATACATGGTCTTGAACAATCCGGATTATTCGGACATGCCGGTTACCTACGTGACGGTGGATGGCGCGGCGCAGTATTGCCAATGGGCAGGGAAGAAACTGCCGAATGAAATCGAATGGGAAAAAGCAGCGCGCGGCACTGACGGCAGAATTTACCCTTGGGGAGATGACGCACCAGTAGACGGCACGACTTACGCCAATTATCCGGGCTATAGCAATCCTGACACAGGAAACAGCGGTGTCTTCAAGGTCGGTTCGTTTGAAAACGGCGTCAGTCCTTATGGCGCATATGATATGGCAGGGAATGTCTGGGAATGGACTTCGTCCTTGTATCAGGCAGATTACTATGGCGAGCTCGCTGACAGTGTGCCGGAAGGCTCAACCGTCGTAATGAACCCCTCCGGTTCCGAAAATGGCTCTGCCAACGTCATCCGAGGCGGATCGGCTGCCGACACAGAAATAAACAATTATCAGGCTTATCTGAGAACTGCCAACCGCAGTTATGTCAATATGATGAGCAGTTACTACATCGGGTTCCGCTGTATTCTGCCCGATACAGAATCGATTTCTCCAACCGCAATTCCGGTTGAGGATGCAGGAACGAGCAATCAGCAATAAACAGAATCTTTTTTCATACCTCCTTATTATTTTTCAGTAATGCATTACCAAACAAATATTCCCTGGGACAGGGGAATATTTGTTTAAGCGGCAGCTGGCTGCATGAAACCGGCGTAATTCCGAGTTTAATCATATAATCAAGCACAGATTAGAGCAGGTGGAGAAGGATGATTAAAGAATCAATTCGAATTGTATTTATGGGATCGCCCGAAATTGCAGTGCCGGCGCTTGAAAGTCTGGCTGAAACGGGGTGCGTCGTTGGCGTCGTCACTCAGCCGGATCGCCCGGCTGGCCGCGGCAAGCATCTGACGCCTCCGGCAGTAAAGATCGCTGCCATGGCAGCGGGTATCCCGGTTATCCAACCCGAAAAGATGAAAGACCCCGGAGTTTTTGAGCAGCTTAAGGATTGGGCGCCGGATGTGATCGTTGTGATGGCTTTCGGAAAAATTCTGCGGAAAAACGTGCTGGAACTGCCACATCTTGGCTGCATTAACGTCCACGCATCGCTGCTGCCGCGCTGGCGCGGTGCATCCCCCATTCAGGCTGCCATTCTGGCAGGGGACGAGTTAACCGGCGTATCGATCATGAAAATGGACGCTGGCATGGACACCGGACCGGTATACGCAACGGCACAATGCGAAATCGGCCCGCAGGAAACAACCTTGAGCCTATCCGAAAAGTTGGCTGGGCTAGGCGCAAAAACCCTGATGAAAACGCTGCCAGCGATTGTTTCAGGAGACCTACAGCCCCAACCGCAGCCTGAAACTGGCGTGACAATTGCGCCATTGATTCAAAAAGATGACGGCAGGCTGGATTTCAGCTTACCAGCAATTGAGCTTGAGCGAAAAGTCCGCGCCTTCAACCCCTGGCCTTCGGCGTATTTTTACCATCATGATGTGATGATTAAGGTGATTCGGGCTCATGCTGTCGCTGACTGCAGCCTTGATTCGGGCGTGTGTCTGATTGAAAGAGGCGCACCGGCGATTGCAGCGGGAGAAGGCATGCTGATTCTGGACGAAATTCAATGTGCGGGGAAGAAGGCGATGGCAGGAAACGCGTTCCTGGCAGGCTGCCGCATTTGGGAAGATGAGGCAGCAATATGAGATTTCTGTGTTTTGGCGCCGGTGCGATCGGTTCTTATGTCGGCGGCAGTCTCCAGCTTGCCGGCAATGAAGTTGTTTTTGTTGAACCGGCTCAGCAAAAAAGCCGGATTCAGGTGCGCGGAATCCAAATTGAAGACGTTTCCGGTGCGATCCATAACATTCCTGACCCAGAAATCACCAGTGACGCGCTGGCAGTCATCCGCGAACAATCCTTTGATGCTGCGATTCTGGCAGTTAAGTCTTTCGACACAAAAGAACTGATCGCTTCGCTGAAGCCAGTGGCTGAACTGCTGCCGCCCTTTATCAGTCTTCAGAACGGGGTCGAAAATGAAAAGGAACTGGCAGAAATTATCGGTGAAGAAAATGTCATCGCAGTTTCGGTCTGCACGGCAATCAGCCGCACGCCGACAGATTGCATCAAAGTTGAGAAATTACGGGGTATTGGGATTGAAAAGGGGAAAAATCTTTCAGCCGCTCTTTATGCAGAATTTAAAAAAGCTGGACTGAAACCCGAATTGATTGCGAATGGAACTGCGATGAAGTGGTCGAAGATGCTTTCCAACCTGCTGGCAAACGCGTCGTCGGCGATTTTGGATATGACACCGGCGGAAATCTATGCAGATGATTCCTCGTTCGAGCTGGAAATGCTGCAAATCCGAGAGGCTGCTGCCGTGATGAACGCGTATGATATTCCAGTGATCAACATCCCGGGCGTGCCGGTGAAATTGTTGGTGTGGGGGATCCGTTTTCTGCCCCGCCCGCTTCTGAAAGTGCTGCTTAAAAAGCAGGTTGGCAGCGGCCGCGGTCAGAAAATGCCATCCTTTCATATCGACCTTTATGCCGGGCACCACAGAAATGAAGTTGAATTCTTGAATGGCGCAGTGGTGCGGTACGCTGATGCAAAAAAGATCGATGTCCCTGTCAACCGCGGATATTACAAGATTTTGACTGCGCTGGCAGAAAACAGATTGCCATTGGATTATTACCGGAAACGCCCGGTCAAACTTCGCACGAATATTCTTTTCCTTAAAAATGTAGATAAAGAAAAATAAAACTGCTGAATCAAGCGTTTAGACTTATAGAAACATTTTTGAACTTAGCGATATCAAATTCCGGGCTTGAATCTTTTGCCCGGATTTTGTAAAATAAAGAAGAATCACAGCAGCCTGTTTTCAAAATAGAGGAGGAACCATGAGCGTATCGGACGTGATCTTGAATCGACGGAGTATCCGGAAATTTGAACAAAAACCAGTTGAAGAAGAAAAACTCTTCTTGATCCGTGAAGCAGGACGTCTCTCTCCTTCAGCGAGCAACAAACAAAATTGGAAGTTTGTGCTGGTAACTGAAAAAGGGCTGCTGGTTGATTTAGCAGAAGCCTGCAACAGTCAGATGTTCGTTGCTGAAGCACCGGCTGCGATTGTCGTCTGCGCCACCGGTGACCGGTCGATGGGGTGCGGGCAGTCTGCTGCGACGGTCGACTGTTCCATCGCGATGGCGTCGATGATGATTCAAGCAACTGAACTCGGATTGGGCACTTGCTGGCTGGGTTCTTTTAATCCAACCGCAGTGAAGCTCGTCCTTGATCTGCCGGAATCCTACATCGTTGTTGCGGTCTCCCCGTTGGGCTATCCGGCTGAAGCACCAGCTGCGCGGCCGCGCAAGACTAGCGCAGAAGTCTGGCTTGAACGCTGATCGCTGACCGTATTGGATTAAAGATCGGAAAATATTATTCTGTTAGACTGAAAAACTGATAGTCGCGATAGATTTTCTGCTCATTCGTAATCACGCTGACTCTCAGGGCATATAAACCCGGGTCCAGCCCAGCGAGATCGATTGCCGCGAGTGTCCAGCGCCCATTGGATAAGTCCGATGCGCTGGTGATGCTGCGCCATTCCTGCGGATAGAATCCATCGCCGATCGCCACTTGAACCAGGCTGATCTCCTCAGGAATCTGCAGCGCGGCTTTGACTTCCAGCGCAGCGTTCCCTATTGTCTTCTGCGAAATCGATTGAAAGCTGCCGGGCTCATAGATGTCAATTTCAGCTGAAAGATCGCCGGAAACTGTGTCAAATTCCTTCGGGATCATTTCAATTTGATGATCAATCGCCCAATCCTCAGCTTCTTTTGGAATATTCATATAGGTGCTGTTTCGAACATTTCTGAAAGGCGTCAACGCGGTTGCCAGTCGAAAACTCAGCTGGTTGACCGGCAGGCTGATATAAAGATCATCTCTTTCAAGCGGCTCATTTCCCGACAGGAAAACTTCGCTCACGGTTTCAGGGCAGACTCCATTGTACAGTTTTCCCGATGGCGAACAGACCATCAGCTGAGTGACGTCTTCAGGACGGTTCCAGCCATTAATCGGCTGATCTTTAACCGCCGCTTCCATGATTGTCTGCCAGAGGATTGTCGCCGCCCGCCGGGTCATGTCCGCGGTTTCAACTGCATCATCCAATGCTCCAACCCAAACAATGGTCAAGATTTCAGGAGTGAACCCTGCCAGCCAAAAATCTCCGGATTTCATCGTCTGTCCGGTTTTTGTTCCGGCAGGCCGATTGAAAAATCGATTCGCCTGAGCATCTTCTGCCAGCGTGTGAACCATCAGGAATGCAAGTTTTTGATCCAGCAGCGAAACACTGGCGCGCTCTTGAACCGGCTGTTCGCCTGCGCCGGGCGATTCAATCGTCAGGATGGTTTTTGGACGAGGAATATCCGTGTACACCGTGCCGGTCAGCCTGCCTTGATTCGCAAAGGGTAAAAAGGCGTTTGCCAAAACATCTGCCGGCATGGCAGCTCCGCTGAAAATGGCGCTTTCCGGTGTTTTCGCGTTCAGCGCAGTCAGCCCAAATTGCTGTGCCTGATTCCAGACCGGCGCCGTGCCGATATTCCGCAGCAGTTCTGCTGCCGGACCCATCATGTCCTGATTGAGCGCAGTTCTGAGGCGGACAGGACCATTAAAATTATTTGCCGGGCTTTGATAGCCAGCGGGCAGATAATAGGTTTGCTCTGCCAGATCCCAAACCATGGTTGAGGGAGACATTCCGCGGTTGAAAGCAGACAAAGCCACGAACGGCAGCAGCAGACTGCCCGGATCATGCGGCGTGAAACTGCGGTTCGCAGCCCGATCCCCGCTCAAACTGCTGCCGATGTCGATCGACGCAATCATCTGCCCGGACTTCACTTCGAGCACTGCGACGCTCAGAGGGCTGGTTTGCAGCGTCTGACGCAGCTCCTGCTGCATGGCGTCCGAAAGCGTTTCAGATTGATAAAAGGGACAAGCGTCAATCGGATCAATCTCTTCTGAGGCGGTTTCGTCCGCTTCAGCTGTCTCAGTTTTCGGGACTTCCGATTGCATTCCGGTCAGACACTCCAGCAGCATTTGCAAGTCAAAGTCAATCGTCGAGCGAATTTTATGGCCGCCCCGTTCAATTGCCTCCTGCCCAATCAGCTCGTAGGCGGAGAGCAGTGCCTTTTGAAGCCCGGGGTTGGGCTGGATTTCAGCCTGCAGGATCGGCGGTTCAAAAATAATAAAATTTCGGCTCAAAACTTCCTGCAATTCAGTCTCGTTCAGCGTTCCGTTCGCGGAAAGTTTTTCAACCTCCGCCAGATAAGACTCTCTCATCGCCCCTTTAGAATCAATCGGATTGAGCGCCGGGGCGTTCAGGATCGCGCTGATTAGGATGGATTCAGCCAGATCCAGCTCAGCTGCAGATTTATCAAGATAGGTTAGAGCTGCTGCGTCAGCGCCAAATGCCAGCTGCCCAAAATAAGCGCTGTTCAGATACCATTTCAGAATCTGTTCGTGCCCATATTTCTCGAGAATCTGGCTGGCAACAATTTGCGTTAGCACGCGGCTGTAAAACCCAGAGCCTAGATCTTCTTTGTAAACGGTTTGCACGAGACTTTCTGCGATCGTCGGCGGTGCATCCTCCGTGACAGCATGCCAGCTGCCTGCTGAATTCCAATAATCTGGTTCTCTGGAACCGACCACTACTCGCACCAGCTCGTCCGAAAATCTTGATCCTGCGTTCGCCTCGATCTCCAGCTGTTGAGCGGGCATTGACGGGTAGTTCAGTGAGAGGAGCAGCTGGCTGCCGCTGCGATCATAAATCTGCGTCGGTTCCAGCCGGGTTTCAAAATGTTGGTCAAAATGATCGATGGATGGCAAGTTTTGAGAAATCAATGCATAAGCCGCAGCGGCAAAAAAAAGGAAGATTACTGCAAGCACCATGAAAGAGAAAAACAGTCCGCGCATGCTTAAAATGAAGCGTTCAAACCGGCTGTCCTTCGACTGCTTGGCGCGTTTTCTGCGCCAGGAGATGATTTTACTGGGCTTCATTGGCTGGCGGATGTCATTTCAGATTTGGATTTCATACCTGAAAATTATAACAATGGTTCAGCAGCGTGTGCGGAAAAGAATAACGGATTAGCGGATGAAAGTCAGGGCGAGCGTTGCGATGCCGACAAGTGCGCAATAAATCGAGAAAATGGTGAAGGGGCGGCTACGGACATAGCTCAGCATCCATTTGATCGAGAAGTAACCGACTACGCCTGCGGCGGCTGCTGCGACGGAAAGAGCCGGCAGGATCGATTTGAATGAATCAAAATCGGGCAGATCAAGAATACTGAAAAGACCGGCGCCGACCATTACCGGAATTGAGATCAGAAAAGCAAAACGGCTGGCATCCTGCCGATTGAACTGCCGGATCAACCCGCTGGAGATGGTTGCACCAGAACGCGATATGCCGGGGAAAAGCGCAAATGCCTGCGCGATGCCGATAGCCAGCGCGTCTTTCCAGCCAATCTCCTGAAGCGATCGATTTTTGGTCTGCATGCGGTCAGCAATATAAAGCATCAGAGCAGTGATCAGCAGGAAAATTGCAATTGCACGCGGATTATTGAAGGCTGACTCAACCACGTCTTTGATCAGAACACCTGCCAGACTGGCGGGGATCGTCGCCAGAATGATCATCCAGCCCAATTTTGCATCCGGGTTTTCAAAAGGTTTCTTCTGAACGATGCCGCTGATGAAAGCAGAAATAATTTTCAGAATATCTTTCAGGAAATAGAGAATAACGGCGATCAGGGTTCCCATTTGAACCAGAACGCCGAACAGAAAAACTTGTTCCTCGGGCAACTCCCAATTAAACCAGTAAGGAATCAGAGCAAGATGGGCAGAGCTGGAAACTGGCAAAAATTCGGTCAGTCCCTGTACTATCCCAAGGAATAAGGCTTGGATAAAAGACACGTGTTAAAGACCTTTGGAAAATAAAGCGAAGATTGCCAATAGCAGGAAGACCAGCAGAAACACAATCCTACGGCGAGCGGCAGATGTTTTATCAAAAAGCTCAGCATAGCCTGCCTCTGGGTGAAGGCGTAAATCCCAAACCGGACCGGCGAAAAACGCGACCAGGCCGCCTGCAGCCAGCCCGCCTAAATGCCCCCAATTATCAATGCGGGCGTTCATGCCGATGAACAGGTTGATGGCAACGACCATGATGACGTTTTGAATCGCTTTTGGGTAATTCCGGATGAATTTTTTGTTTTTGTAGAGCAGCATTCCCTGTGCTGCGATCAATCCGAACAGCGAGGATGAGGCGCCGACTGAAATGCTTTCGGGTGCGAAGACATAGGAAAAAACGTTTCCGCCAAAACCGGAGATCAGATACAGGAGCAGAAAATCCAGATGCCCATAGGTCGGCTCAATATCTTTACCGAGGATATAAAGGGCGTACATGTTGAACAACAGATGCACAAGGGAACCATGCAGCAGGATCGGCGTCAGCAAGCGCCAGACTTGACCGGCAGCAATCAGCGGCCCAAATTTCGCGCCGAAAGCCAGCGGCAGGTCAACCCCTAAGAAATGTTCCGTACCAATTTGGACGATATAAATCAGGATGCTCAGCCCTAATAAGACCCAAGTAACGACCGGTCGGCTGCGCGGATATTTGATGAGAAAGCTTTTCGAGGATGATTCGGATTCGGAACTGGTTCCGTGAGCCGGCTCGATGATTTCCCCATGCAGGGGCTCTTCGCTGTAGTTTCCGAAGGATGATGGGTCGGACTGGTTTCGAGACAGTGGAGCGTCTGATTCCATCTTTATTCCTGTTCCACCTTTATTCGGCTGGTTTTCTGGTGTTCTGCTCTCAGAATATTGAGGACGTCTTCAACCGCCTGATCGAGTTCATCGTTCACAACCAGATAATCAAAGTCGGGTATTGCCTTGATCTCATCGCGGGAAGTTTTGATGCGAACTTGGAGGTCTTCAGGAGAATCGGTACCGCGCGTGACGAGCCGCTCAATCCAAGTTTTCGGATCAGGCGGGACGATGAAAATCGTGATCGCTTCCGGATAAACCTGTTTTACTTTTTTTGCGCCTTGGTGGTCGAGCCTGAGCAGCATGTCTTTCCCGTCAGCGAATGCTTTTTCGATCTCAAACTTTGGTACGCCCTTGAAATCGTTGTAGACCGGGGAATATTCAATCATCTCATTCTTGCTGATCATGTCAAGGAATTTTTCGCGGGTGATGAAATGATAGTGAACCCCGTCAATTTCGTCGTTTCGTTTATTGCGGGTATTGCAGGTGACCACAAAATGGAAGTCATATTTCGGTGTCAGGCGCAATTCTTCGATCAGCGTATCTTTGCCAGCGCCTGAGATTCCGGAAATGATGATGATCATTGGATCGGACTTTAGAATGTTAAATTTTGGAAGTTCCAGCTCCATGTTTGCAATTCCCTGACAATGTTTTTCGTATTCAGACCAAAGAATTTCCATTCACACTCGCTAATTGTATCTGCTTCCGTCAAATAATCCACTATTCAAAAGGATTTTAGAAAAATATGCCAGACTCTTGCGAATCTGGTCATTTTTTTATCCGACATTTTGCCAGGCTGATTAAACCTGCCAGCCCGAAATTATTATAAATGCACCCAACCGGTTATCCGCTTAATCGGCTGTATTCTGGTGACTTTCGGAGCGCTGTTATGCGCCGCCTGCGCCATAATAAGACGGATCAGTTGGCGTATTTCCGGATGGGTCATGAACCCAGATCCAGTCGCCTACCTCTGCCCAGTTATAAAGCCAGTGAGCATCGCCGATTGTCATATTCGTGCAGCCGTGCGATTGTTCATAGCCGAACCATGCGCGCCAGTAAGCGCCGTGTAAAGCCCGATCTTGATCGTAATAGATCGCAAAGGGGACATCTTCCAGCGAATAGTAGTCGGATTTGTCAGATTCAAAGGCTCCGGTCATGTTTTCAGCTTCGACCATCTTATAGATCTGAAACAATCCGGGCTGGGTATAAAACGGTTTCATGCCCGTCGCGACCAGTGCTGCATAAACCAGCGAGTTGTTCTCATAAACCATCACAACCTGTTCCAGCAGATCAATTTCAATCCAGCGTCCGGTTGTGACACCTTCCGGCGGGGTCGTTTTCACGTAAGCACAGCGAAAGTGGATGCGGTCCAGCCATTGGTTTTCGCCGACGCGGAACCAAGTCGAGCTTTGATTTTCCACAACTTCGAACACTTCGAGCACATCTTCCCGATTAAACCAGACATCTTTGTTTACGCCAGAATTGTAATTTGGAGCGGTGTACGGATTGCCGCCTTCAAACACCCAGCCGAAATTGTTGGCAGGGGTAGCGGTGAAGGTTCGCCCAAGCGTGCTGGTCGGGATGGCAGCCGGACTGGCGCGCAGCCAGCCGCCGTTTTTTGCCTGCACATAATGACCGCTGCCTGAGTCCACCCGGTTGGTGTAGGACACATAGCGAATGCCGCCGGCGGGAATGCTGTTGATCGAATTCACTCCGGCAATCGCATCCTGTGCGGAGCCATAAAGCGGTGCCGATTCATAATCTTCAAGATTGAGTTTCGCATAGCTGAATGGTACGGCAGATAGAGCTGGGTCAATGCGCTGCGGGTCAAACACGGCAGCGGGCGTCCCAGCTGTTGAGCCATCGGTGACTGCAGCAGTTTCTGCCTCGCTTGATTCGAGCGGGATGCAGTAATCTTGTCCGCCGGCAGCCGTGCCGGGCTGGCACAGCAGTTCTGGCGTGGATTGGGCAGGCTGGTTTAAAGGCATGGCGGATTCCGGCTGCGACTGAGCAAAACCAGCGCGGAAAATGATCATGCTGAAAATTCCCATCAATATAAAAAGTTTTATACTCTTTTTAATCGAGATCACGAAAAACCTCTCTGTTTGTTTTTATTTTCTTTAGTGAGCGGGCGCAAACGCGATTCAGCCGCTCTTATAGGGTATTCTACGTTATAATCATCAGAGAATGATTAAAATTCGCTTGTTTTTATGAAAAACATAAAAACCAGAGAGGCTCAATGAAAACAACCATCGTTATTCCAACCTATAATGAATTCGAAAATCTGCCCCTTTTAGTTGAAAATATCTTTGCTTTGGAGATGGACGGACTGAATTTGTTGATCGTGGATGATAACAGTCCGGACGGAACCGGGCAGCTTGCAGAAGAATTGTCGGTGCAATATCAGAACCGCATTCAGGTGATGCACCGGGCAGGCAAGCTGGGGCTGGGGACGGCTTACAATCAGGGATTCCGGCGGGCGATTGCTGACGGAGCTGATTATATCGGACAGATGGACGCAGATTTTTCGCACCCGATCGACAAACTGCCGATCATGGCTGAAGTGCTGAAATCCTGCGATGTCGTGATTGGGTCGCGCTATGTCGCCGGTGGGAAACTTGATGAAACCTGGCCGTTTTATCGCAAGTGGCTGTCTGGATTCGGCAATTTCTATGCACGTACAATTTTAGGTTTATCGATCCGGGATGTTACCGGCGGATATAAACTCTGGAAGCGGGCGACGCTGGAAGCGATGCCGTTGGATCGCATCAAGGCGAACGGGTACATGTTCCAGGTCGAGATGAATTATGTGGCGACAAAGCTCGGTTTTGTTTTCAAAGAAATTCCGATTTATTTCAAGGAACGGACAGCTGGCACTTCAAAAATGAATCTGGCGATTTCGCGGGAAGCCGCTATCCGCACCTGGTCCTTGCGCAAAACCTATCGCGATCTCAAACGAAAAAAGTAAAGAAAATCCCGGGCAACCGGGATTTTTTAGTAAAACCCACGGAATTGGATTACGATTGATTTAAGACAATCGAAATTTGTCTGCAGGAGGGACTGATGTACGAACTGAAAACCAAAGAGAATGACCTTGATGGGCTCGCTTTCATTGAAAAGATTGAGCATGCTGGGAAGAAAACGGATGCGCTTCAGCTGCTTGACCTGTTCGCTGATGCGACAGAAACTCAGGCGAAAATGTGGGGAGAAAGCATTATCGGGTTTGGTTCTTATCATTACCGCTATGCGAGCGGGCATGAAGGAGATGCCGCAATTGTCGGTTTTTCTCCGCGGAAAGCAAAAATCAGCCTGTATATCTACCTGAGCGAAGAGCAAAAGTTGGATTGGCTGCCAAAACTTGGCAAGCATTCTATCGGGGCAAGCTGCATCTATATCAACAAGCTGGCAGACATTGATCCGGAAATTCTGACGCAAATGATTAAGATCGGGTGGCAGAACATTGTTGAGATGTATCCGAAGCAGTCTGTTTCCCGCTGAGATCAGTAAGATAAAAGCATCATACTCCTGAAAATGATTGGCTTCAGAATGTTGGATCATCACTTTATTGTTGCTAATTGTTATAAAAGTTTTTTGAAAATTCGAATTACTTTGGGATTGAATATACCTCAGAAATTCTTTCACAGACAATCGCAAGATAATGAAGATTTAGGCTATAAATCAATTCGAGTGAAGGAATCACGGTATACTGACTATTAATGAAATTGCCAAAGTTTTCAAAATAATGAATATCATTTATTAATGAGTCTCGCTCTTTCAAAAGGCTTTGGTAATCCAAATTTTGGATCTTTTCCTTATAATCAAACTGATACTTTATCATTTGCTCCTCTTTTTGCTATGTATAAAATAAGCCTGGATGCTTCTCAACGGCTTTTTTCTTCCCTGCATTACTCCCGTTCAACCAGCGTAACGTGAACCGTATCTCCGGGCTGCCTGCCGATTTTCGCGCGGATTTCCTTTCGAATGCCGAGGATGTGGCAGGGCGTCCCCATGCGAACTACTGAGCCGTCATACGGCTCGCCGTTAAAAGTGGCATGGACTTTCACGCGTCCTTTGCCGAAGACTGCTTTGACATCAAACGGAATTTCGACATAAGCCCCATCAATGTCAGGGACTTTAAGAATTACTGCGTCAAACTCGTAAATCGGACGCCCGTCCTGTGTGCCAGTAATCAGCTGATCTGCGTTTTCCATCTAAGCCTCCTGTTTTGGCTGGCGGCTTGCAGTTTCCGCGTAGTCAGCCAGGATTATTTTTGCTTCCTCTGGTTTCCCGCTGACCAGTGCGACGCGGTAACGTGTCAGCGCGCTGATCAGCTCAAGCGGCATTTCCATTGTGTATGGAATCTGAATCGTGCCTTTAAAATGGTTGTAGCTCGAGAGATAGGGTGAAAATGCCTCAACCGCTTCCGCACCGGGAAAGATGCCCAAATGTTTTTTGGCTGCCGCAAAGTGGATCAGGTTTTTCCCCTGCCAAAAGGTCGGCATCTGCCAACTCATGCGTTCTTCGCAGTCGGGTGCGGCTTGCCGGATCGTTCCGCGAACAGTCTCAAGCATCAGCCTTCGGTCATTGCTGAACTGATTCAGACATTCATCAATCGTGGAAAACATCGTTTTTTCGCTCATGGTATTCACTCACTCTATCAACTATTTTGCTGTTAATCATGTATCGAATCGAAGTGTCGACTGCCAGCCGACAGGTTATTTTTCGGTTGCTGCGTCTTCCAGTTTACCTTGCAGCAGAAATTCCGAAAACAGATCAGCAGTCAGCGAAGGGAAGACGGTTTCAAATTCAACCGCTTGCAGCGTAGCGGCCAACGCTGTTGACTCAAATTTTACGCCTGCCAGCGCCCTTTCAATCTTTACAGGATCAGCAGCGCTGAAAAAGTCGCCAAAGAGACGCATTTCTACGATTGAACCCTGATCAATCCACAGTCGGGCATCAACCGTGCCGAATGGAAAGCGCTGCTGAACACGCCGGTTATATTTCGGTGATTCACCATAGTTCCAGCTGTCCCGGCGATAGCGCGCGTCTGCAAGCGCTTCAATCCGGTTTAGATCATTAGTGGTCACCTGCATTTCAGTAAATGAAGGCTGGGTTTCAGCCATATAGTCCACGATTTTCTGCCGCAGTGCCTTCACGTCTGGAATTTCCTGCAGCCAGCGGTCACGCAGGTTCAGCACCCGGCTGCGCACTGATTGAATGCCTTTCAAACTCATCTTCTCCGGACGCGGCTGCAGCGCGCGCGTGAGCACGCCAAGATCGGAGTCGAACAGCAGCGTTCCATGGCAGACTGAACCGGACTGATTATGATAATAGGCATTCCCGGAGAATTTTGCACCGTCTGCCAATAGATCATTGCGCCCGCTGAGCATTGCGGGGACGCCCAGCCGGTTAAACGCCTGCACGATTGGTGCGGTGAATGTCTCAAAATCAGGCGCTGGCTTACTTGCATCTGGAAAAATAAAGCTGAAACAGAGATTGCCGAAGTCATGATAGACGGCGCCGCCGCCGGATAATCTGCGCACGACCTGAATCTCGTTTTCGCGGACGAATTCAGCGTTGATTTCTTCCGCGGTATTCTGGTGGCGCCCGACGATAATGGAGGGACGGTCAATGAAGAAAAAAAGGACATCATCAGCCGGACGCAGCTGGCTCAAGATATATTCTTCCGCAGCAAGATTGAAGGCGGGATCGTTGTTTTCGTTTGGAATCCAGATCATGATCCGCCTGCTATTTCGAGGCTGCGTCTCGCGGGCATGCCGCTGCCGGCTGAGGCTAAAACTTCCCCATCCTGAAAAACGACAGTACCGCGCAAGACGACTTTTGTCACGCTGCCTGGAAATTCGAGCCCCGCAAAAGGGGAAACTTTCAAATTTGAATGAAACCGTGTCGGATCAATCGGCTTTCTCTCATCATTGTCAATTTCGACGAAAGTGTCGGGCTGTGAATTCAGTCTGAAAATGCGCTGGGGATTGTTCACAGTGCGCAGGATCAGGTCGTCCAGCGATAGAAATCCGCCTTCGACAGCGTAAAGATACAAATTTAATGCAGTTTCAAGCGCCGGAAATCCGGGAAAAATTGAGTCAGGCTGTGGATCATGACCGGAGACAAAACAGTCGATCGCATCCAGATGATGCCAAATTGCCTGCCGATCCTGCTCCGTGCCCAGCGCGGGCAACATCCGGCGAACCTGTTCTGGTGCCCCATCATAATGTTTCTGACTCAGGAAAAGGGTGATTGCTGAGACGTCACAGCTGACATTTGCGCCGGAGCTTTTTGCCTCGAGCACCATTTCAAGCTGATCCCAAGTTCGAATATCAGCGATATGAATGCTGCGTTGCTGAATGCCAGCGGAAAAGATGGCAGCGCCGATTTGGCTGGCATTTCCATGAAAAAAAAGCGGCAGCTCAGCTGGGGCATTACTGATAGCACGTGTAATCTGATGCATGTTTTGCAACGCTAATTGCGGGTGCTGGATGTTCTCCGTGAAAAGGCTAAATCCGGCTGATCCGGCTCCCAGACGGTTAATCTCCCGCACAGTTTCACCCTGCACAGTCATCAGCTGCGCATAGTCGCACTTTGCCTGAACCGCAGCGGATTGGAGCGAAGCGGTCAGCAAACCTTGACTGACGACTGGCTCTAAGCCGTCTGCAGCCGCAACGATGGCAGTGAAACCGCCCGCCAGCGCAGCAGAGGTTGTGCTCGTCCAGTCCTCTCCGGCGGCGTTCACCTGCGTGCGGATGTCAATCATTCCCGGAATTCTGATCAATTTGGCGTCTCCCAATGTCTCTGGCGGTTGATTTCCAGCTTCTTGAGAACTGCGGCATCCAAATCAATTTCAGCGATGCGAGCCAGCTGTAAAAGATAAAGCAGAACATCGGCTAATTCGAGTTCGAAAGCTTCTTTGTCATGGATTTCATCCGACCATTGGAAATACTCGAGCACTTCTGCAGCTTCGAGCGACAGGCTGATTGCCATATTGCGCGGTGACTGCACTTTTGGCGAATTTTCGGCTGACCAGCCTTTTTCGTCCACAAATGCCTTCATCATTTCAGTAAGTTCGAGGATACTCGTCATTTAGTCTCCAGTGGGCATTGAACAATGATCAGGAAAGCCCATTCCGTTGCGCCCGCCGCAGACAGATCCGAATTCCAGCTTTCCAGACTGAGTGACAGAATAAAACTGGTCATGGTTGAGCAGCATCCGCCATTCGACCGGCGTGGCGCGGTTTTGCCAAGGCTGAGCAAATTTGCCTTTGAAAATACGCCCGGCGCTCGTGAGCGCCCCCTCAATCAGCACCGGTTCATCGTTCGAGTCATAGAAGAATCCCCGTAGTTGGTTATCTGTTTGAGTCAGCCAGGCTTGGATTGGGTAAAGTTCATCAGTAAAATTCGGATCCCGGATCAGCCAGGTTCCGGTCCAGTCATACGGTTGCGGCGTGAGTGTGCCAGCGCTGACCGAAATGCGATCCGTCTCGCCGGATGGTGTCGGAGTGGTTGTCAGCTGTTCCATCGCAGCGGCTGTCTGCGTAGCAAATTCAGGCAGCAGTTCAACGGAAAACTGAACCCAGAAGCGCGGCTGGACAATTTCATTTTCTGCATTGATCAGGAAAAATTCAACCAAATAATTGCCCGCTTGCTGCGGCGCTTGAAGCGGAATGACGAGGTCGACAGTTGCCTTCTGCCCGACGTTATGCTGGCGCGGGTTCCAGGTGCTGATTGCAAAATCGAGCAAATCTGTGGGCTGAATGAAAATTGCCTGCGTCATCTGAGGAGATTCAAACGGGTTCGAATAAGCAGCCGCTAACCGATATTGCTTGTTCCAGATTGCATTGCCGCTGTTTTTAATCCGCCAGCTCTTCACAAACATCTCTCCGGGTTTGAAAACTGAGCCGTCCGGGACGGTGATGTCCGCGATGATTTCGAGTTTGTCCTCGGCAGCTTGACCAAAGCTGGCAATGTCGACGAAATAAGGCGTCGGTGAATGAATTGGAATCGGGGTGGCGGTCTCTGTCGGGGTGATCGTTGCTGTGGCGGAAGCGCGCGGCGTCATGCTGGGCGTGTGGGTGCGGGTTGCCCGCGGAGTGGTCAGCACCGGAAGCGTGACCGTTTTCAGCGTGAAAAGATCCTGGACATCCAGCGCCTGATCTGTGCGGCAGCCGCTCAAGACCAAGAACCCGCAGACCAACAATAGCATGCGTGAAAACCTGTGTAAAGATGAGGAATAAAATGCGCTTTTCATCAGGAGGCAGCCTCTGCGAAGATTGCATCAGGCGATAAAGCCCCTTCCCGCAGAATTCTGACCGGGTCTTCGGTGCAGTCGATAACGGTTGAGGCAATTCCGCCGGTCACAGTCCCTCCATCCAGAATTAGGTCTGATCCTTCCAAAATCGATTGCGGCAAATCAGCCAGACATTTAGCGGGCGGTTCCCCGGATAAGTTGGCGGAAGTTGTTGCCAGCGGTCCGGTCAGCCGAATCAGCTCGCGGATGATTTCGAGGTCAGGGATGCGGATGCCGATTTTCTCATTGTGTGAGATTTCCGGCGGCAATGTTTCAAGCTTCGGCACGATTAAGGTCATACCTCCTGGCCAGTAGCGCTTTGCCAATTTATGAGCGCTTTTCGGCAGCTCAGCAGCGACCTCTTGCCACTGCGAAAAATCACCCAACAGCACGGCGATCGATTTATTCTCCGACCGGACTTTCAGCTGGTAGAGGCGCGCGATTGCCTGCGCGTTGGATGCCTGCGCTGTCAGCCCATAGACGGTGTCTGTTGGAATGACAACGACCCCGCCGGCTTTCAGCACGCGCTGTGCGCGTTGAAGCGCTTCTTGAATTGCTTGGGGGTCGGAAAGCGGTAAGATTTTCATGAGTTTCAGCCAATCTGAATCATTAAAATGCGGGAAAGACCTGCATAATCTTTCTCAATTGTAATCCGGGCATCAGGAAAACACTCTGCGGCAAAATCAGCCGCAAGCTTTTTCTGTGTGAAGTCAATTTCACAGATTATCAGGGCTCTCTGAGCCATTTTCCCTTTCAAATTTGTTAGGAATTCGCGGTAATAATCAAACCCGTCAGCTCCGCCGTCGAGTGCGATCAGCGGTTCATGCTGCGCTACCGGCAGCTCAGCACAGCGTCCGGACGGAATATAAGGCAGGTTGGCGCATATCAGGTCAAAAGAGCCTGCAAGCGCATCAGCCAGGCTGCCTTGTATCAGCATAAGTCTATTCTGAAGCTGGTGGTTTTTGATGTTTTTGCGGGCAACTTTCAGGGCTGAGCGCGAAATGTCAGACGCAATTCCCTGAATTTGAGGGTTAGACAGTAGTTTCAAAATCGAGACTGCGATGCAGCCTGATCCGGTTCCGATGTCGGCGAAAAGACGTGCCTGCGGATTTTCCCGAATCCAGCGCACG
>DHPK01000023.1:29675-62523 GCA_002407845.1 Leptolinea sp. UBA5366
CGAATCCAGCGCACGGCTCGTTCGACCAGCAATTCGGTTTCCGGGCGGGGAATCAAGACTGCGGGCGAAACGATGAACGAATTTCCGCAGAAGCTCCAATCCCCGAGTACATAAGGCAGCGGCTCTCCGGCGATGACCGCATCAATCATATTGTCAGAGTCACCAATCGCCTCAGCGGAAGGCGTGACCTCTGGATGAGTCAAGAATTCTGACCGGTGAAGCCCGGTCGCTTTTTCGATAATCCACTGCGCTTCAAGCGACGGCGAATCGCTGCAGCCGCTTTTCCTCAGTCGCTGCTGTGCACGATCTAGGTAGTCCCCGATGGTAATTTTTTCGTTCATCCCTCTTCCGAGACGGATAACCTGTCCGCTTCATCCCGCAGAATCAATTCATCGATGAAAAGATCGATGTCGCCTTCCATGACTCCTGCCAGGTTGAAAGAGGAGACATTGATGCGATGGTCTGTCACGCGCGATTGCGGATAGTTGTAAGTTCTGATTTTCTCCGAGCGGTCGCCTGAGCCGATCATCGACCGTCTGGTGGCGTCCAGCTCTTCCTGCCGGCGCTGCTGTTCCATGTCATAAAGTCTGGCGCGCAGAATGCTCATTGCGCGGGTTTTATTCTGGAGCTGCGACCGCTCATCCTGACAGGTGATGACCATGCCGGTCGGCAAGTGGATCAGCCGTACAGCTGTTGAGTTCTTTTGCACGTTTTGTCCGCCGGCGCCGGCTGATTTGAAGACCTCGATCCGAATGTCCGTTTCAGGAATTTGGATATCGACGTCCTCGACTTCCGCTAATACCGCAACGGTGGCGGCAGAGGTGTGAATGCGCCCCTGCGATTCTGTCACTGGCACGCGCTGCACGCGATGGGTGCCTGATTCAAATTTCAGGCGTGAAAAAGCGCCTTTGCCTTTCACCATGAAAGAGATTTCTTTATAGCCGCCGAGACCAATTTCATTCGCGGAGAGGATTTCGATGTGCCAGCGGCGCGACTCGGCATATTTGCTGTACATGCGGAAAAGGTCTGCTGCAAAGATTGCGGATTCATCCCCGCCGGTTCCGGCGCGGATTTCAACAATTACGTTGCGATTGTCCCGCGGATCTTTTGGCAGAAGTAGCGAGCGGATTTCCGATTCGAGCGCTTCTTTCCGCGGCAGCAGCTCTTCAAGCTCTATCTCTGCCAGCTCGCTCATCTCAGGATCTTTTTCGAGTGCGCGGGCTTCATCTATCTGATTGAGCGTAGCTTTATAATCCTGCCCTTTTTCGACAATCTCTTCAATTTCCGACCGTTCTTTGATCCATTCAACGGTGCTTTGATAGTCTTCCATGTTTTCAGCAATCAACTTGTTTAACTCATTGAAACGTTGTTCGATTGCATTAATTTTGTCAAGCATAAGTCCTCTTCATAAAATCGGCAGCAGTAACTGTCTGGATTTTTCTTTGCCAATTATATCAGTGGAACGCTGCGATCTTGAGCGTTATGGCGGTAGCAGTAAAATAAAACCTTACTGGAACTTGTCAGTTGTCAGGAACGTATTCACAATAACCGAATAATCCTGGTCTTATTCTGGTCTCATTAGAAAGAACAGGCATAACGGAGAAAGGCGGCTATTGAATTATGAAAATGAAGAAATATGTGATTTTCAGTGCTCTGATCCTTACATTTCTTTTGACAATTACGTCGGCTGGATTTTCGCAATCAGCCAATTCGGTTCCGGTAATTTCAGTGAATGGCACCGGCAGCGTCATCCTTGCATCGGATGTTGCAATCATTGATATCGGTGTGCGGACAGAAGGCACTGACATTAATCAGGTACTAGACGAAAACACAGCGATTGTGAAGAAATTCAAAGCCGCACTGAAAGAATTGAACGTCGCGGACGAAGATGTCCGATCGACCGCTTATTCAATGTACACATCCACGAATCAGGTCGATCAGCAAACTACCATGATGTACAACGTCTACTATGATTTTGAAGTCACCCTGAGAGATACTGAGCTGGTGAGTGCAGTGCTCGATTCTGCGTTTGAGAATGGAATGAACCAATTGACGGGCGTATATTTTCAACCGTCGCAGCGCAGTGAGGCGCTTCAGGCTGCCCGTGATTTGGCGATTGCAGATGCTCAGCAGCAGGCTGCCGAAATTGCAACGAAACTCGGCAGAGAACTGGGAGGAATCAAATCTTTCTCCGTGCGTGACTACCCCTTGGAAAACGAAAGTTCCTATGCAAAAAGCGCTCCAATCAGTGCTGGAGATCAGACTGTCAGCGTGACTGTGATAATTGAGTTTGAAATAAAATAATAAGAGGATTACAAAAAGGAGTAATTTTATGAAAAAGAAAATGACAATTGCGGTTTTATTGACTGTGCTTGTCCTGATATTGGCAGGAAGTGCTGTCAGCGGCGCTGGCGCACAGTCTGATCAGATATTGACTGTCAGCGGTACGGGTACGGTTTTGTTGGAACCCGATCTTGCCCTGATCACGATCGGTATTTCGACCGAAAAAGAATCGGTTGAAGAAGCGCTCGACGGGAACACTCAGGCAGTGAACGCAGTAAAAAGCGCGCTGATCGCATTGGGTGTCGGGGAACAGGATATCAAGACATCCTCTTATTCCCTTTACAGTTCTCAGAAGTATTACCGGGATAATACCGCGTCGATGGATGAGTACATTTTTACAGTCTATTACGGTTTTGAGATTAAACTTCGGGATATTTCAAAATTGAATGAGGTGCTTGACGCCTGTATCCAGAATGGTGCGAATTCGATCAATAATGTCAATTTCGATTCGACCCTGCGCAGTGAGACCTATGCCCAGGCGCGCGATCTGGCGATCGAGGATGCTGAAAAGAATGCTCAGCAGGTCGCAGAAAAATTGGGCGTTGAGTTAGGTACTATTGCGAATTTCAAGGTGCGTGATTACCCAACGGATATTGCCTATAACTATGGAATGGGCGGCATGGGCGGCGGTGGCGGCAGCGCTCCGCTCGACAGCGGCAGCTTGAAAGTGATCGTCATGGTCGATATGGGTTATCTTTTCAACAATAAATAGCGGTGATTCTTATGTGAAAGGGCTGTCTGAATACCAGACAGCCCTTTTTTTATCCATATGGATTCCTGCTTTCTGCCTGCATTGTAATCAATAGTACTTCAGCCTGGGTAGTTTCCTTTGATATCACCTATCCGCTTGCATCGAGAAGCCACTGGTTAATCAGCACGGTCTCCTTTGACAACAAGCACGCAGGCCGCCGTATGCCGGAATGATCCGCTGCCCCGTTTCTTTTGATTTATAATAAACTCCGTGCGGGAATGTGAGCTCAATGCGTATTCCTGATGGAGGGCGCTGCTTGAAAAAAAATCGAAGTGAAAGATATTTGCAAATCTTGATAATTGCTCTGGTCGTGATTATTCTGGATCAGGCTTCAAAATTGATTGTGCGGGCGAATTTGGCGATTCGGGAAACCTGGATGCCGATTGAATGGCTTGCACCTTATTTCCGCATTATCCATTGGAAAAATACCGGTGTCGCCTTTGGACTTTTTCCCGGCATGGGATGGATTCTGACCAGCATCGGACTGGTTGTGATTCTGCTGATCATTTTGTTCTATAAGCCTGTTATTTATGGCTCAAAGTATTGGCCGATAGCGCTGGGATTACAGCTGGGCGGAGCGATTGGCAATTTGCTGGATCGGATCAATCCGCAGGTAGGCTATGTTGTCGACTTTATCTGGATTGGAAATTTTCCAGTTTTTAATTTGGCTGATGTTTCAATCGTTGTCGGCGCAATCGTCATGATGTTCGGAATTTGGACTGAAGGCGAATCATTGGAAAACCAGCCTGAAGATCAACCGTCTGAAAGCGGAATAATCGAAAATCGATCAGTAGCAGCTGAAACAACAGAGGAAGACCGGGCGGATATCCCCGAGATTCCGTGGTTTGAGAAAAAATAGGGTGAGCATGGAAAAATCAACTGAAACCCAATTAAAATATGAGGCTGATGAGTCCATGCGTCTGGATCATTTCCTGGTTGAAAAAAATCCGGATTACTCACGCTCCCGGCTCCTGCAATTTATTCAGGAAGGCAGGGTGCAGGTGGATGGCAAAGTTGCCAGCAAAGGTGGTTTGAAACTCGCAGCCGGTCAGCTCATCACGCTCAGCATTCCTGAAGACAAGCCTTCTGTTCTGGTTCCGGAAGCAATTCCTTTGGACATCTTATACGAGGATGATCAGGTGATTGTCATCAACAAGCCCGCTGGCATGGTTGTTCATCCGTCCTTCGGACACAGCACGGGGACGCTGGTTCATGCCGTTTTAGCACATTGCGATGATCTGAAGAGCTTTGGCGGAGAAATTCGCCCCGGTGTCGTTCACCGACTGGATCGCGATACCTCGGGTGTAATTCTGATGGCAAAAAATGAGAAAGCGCATGTCTTTCTCCAGAAACAGTTCAAGTCCCGGGATATCGATAAGCGTTATCTGGCATTGGTCGATGGCAAACCCCCAACGCCGACCGGCAGGATTGAAGCGCCAATCGGACGTGATCCCGTTCGGCGCCAGCGGATGGCAATTTTGTCCGATGACAAAGGCAGACACTCTGTGACGGAATATTTTACGCGGGAAACGTTCCCGAAACACACCCTGATTGAAGCCAATCTGCTGACCGGCAGGACGCACCAGATCCGCGTTCATATGGCGTTTTTGAAATGCCCGATTGTTGGGGATGTGCTCTACGGATATAAAAAACAGTCCATCCCGCTGGGTCGGCATTTTCTGCATGCTTGGAAGATCTCGATCAGGCTGCCCGGGCAGAATGAGCCGTCCGTTTTTGAAGCGCCACTGCCTCCTGAACTGGAAGCTGCTTTGGCAGAACTGCGCATAAAATAATCCAAATTGGAAAATTGATAAAACAAATCCTTTTTGATAATAAAGAATAGCAATATAATTATTGCGTTGAATATTTCCGAAAGGTATAATTGTTTGGAAATAATGACGAAAGTCGATTTATTTGCCATTTTTTCTTTTCTAAGATTTCGACAATACGGCTTTCCTGAAGCACTATGCAGACGAACAGCATAGGTACGATTTTAGTAAGGGAGATGATCCAATGAATTATTACTCAAATGAAGTTCTCGATGTATTTAAGGACGTGGACAGTTCGCCGGAAGGACTGAGCCAGAGTCAGGTTGAGGTCCGACAGACCGCTTACGGCCGCAATGAACTTGTTCAACCGCCCAAGCCGAGTACCTGGCAAAAATTGATGGGGCAATTGTCCGATCCGATGATCATCATGCTGTTGGTTGCAGCCGCCATTTCTGGCGTTACAGCTGCGATTGAGAATGAATCGATGGCGGATGTGTTCATTATTCTTTTTGTGGTCGTGCTAAACTCCATTTTGGGCGTTTATCAGGAAAGCAAGGCTGAGGAAGCAATCGAAGCGCTCAAGCAGATGACCGCTGCCACTTCGAAGGTGAAGCGCGATGGAAAAAAGGTGACCATTCCAAGCGCTGAACTGGTTGTCGGCGATGTGATCTATCTCGAAGCGGGTGACGCAGTGCCGGCTGACGGCCGGATTATCGCATCCGCGAGCATGAAAATTGAGGAAAGTTCACTGACCGGAGAATCCGAACCTGTCAGCAAGTTTATTAATATGCTGCATCTTACGACTGATGATTCAATCCCACTGGGCGACCGTAAGAACATGTGTTACATGGGCAGCACAGTTGTTTACGGGCACGGTGAAGCAGTCATCACCAACACCGGTATGACGACCGAGATGGGAAAGATCGCCGGCGCATTGAGCGAAGCGGAAAACGAACAGACGCCGCTGCAGAAGAAACTGAGCGAACTGAGCAACATTCTGACGAAACTGGTCGTCGGCATCTGTGTCTTCATTTTTATTTTTACGCTGATTCGAAACGGCGACTTTTCTGGCGGCGTAATTCTTGACACGTTCATGATCGCTGTCAGTCTGGCAGTTGCGGCGATCCCTGAGGGGCTGGTTGCAGTTGTCACGATCGTCCTTTCCATCGGTGTGACTAATATGTCCAAACGAAATGCTGTGATCCGAAAGCTAACCGCAGTCGAGACACTCGGATCGGCTCAAGTAATTTGCTCGGACAAGACCGGCACACTGACGCAGAACAAGATGACAGTTGTAAAAACCTATGGCGAGGATGAGAATCGTCTGGCAATTGCCATGGCGCTCTGCAATGACGCTGTGATTGACGATTCAAAAGAAATCACTGATAAGACCAAAGTTGCTGTGCTCGGCGAACCGACCGAAGCTGCACTGGTCGCATATGCTGCAACGATTGACCAGAATAAAAATGATCTGACCAATGACTATCCCCGCGTCGGCGAGGCTCCGTTTGATTCATCGCGCAAGATGATGTCCACGGTTCATCGGTTTGAGAATAAAATTCTTCAATTCACAAAAGGCGCTCCGGATGAAGTGCTCAAGCAGTGCAGCCGGATCTATCGGAACAACGAAATTGTGCCGCTGACAGACGAGATCAGACAAGAGATCATGGATGCCAACAATGAGATGGCTGGGAACGCGCTGCGCGTCCTGGCAGGCGCGATGAAGGAACATGAAGGCGAACCGGCATCTTATGAAGCGGTCGACCTTGAAAAAGACTTGGTATTTCTCGGATTGATGGGCATGATCGATCCGATCCGCCCTGAGGTGATCGGCGCAATTGAGGAATGCCGCGAAGCTGGAATTACGCCGGTGATGATCACTGGAGATCACCGGATTACAGCGATCGCGATTGCGAAACAGCTGGGAATTCTCACCGACGAAAGCCAGGCAATAACCGGTTCGCAGCTCGATGACATTTCTGAAGAAGATTTCGAGACCGAGATCGAAAATATTAAAGTGTATGCGCGGGTTCAGCCCGAGCACAAGACCCGCATTGTCAAAATGTGGAAAAAGAAGGGCAAAATCACTGCGATGACCGGGGATGGCGTCAATGATGCGCCATCGATCAAGAGCGCAGATATCGGCGTCGGTATGGGAATTACCGGCACGGATGTAACCAAGAATGTCGCTGACATGGTTTTGGCAGATGATAACTTCGCAACCATCGTCTCCGCTGTAGAAGAAGGACGCCGCATTTACGACAATATTCTGAAAGTGATCCAGTTCCTGTTGTCAGCAAACATGTCCGAGGTGTTATCGATCTTCTTTGCCACACTGTTGGGTTTCAAAATCCTCGAGCCAGTTCATATCTTATGGATCAATCTGATTACAGATTCCATTCCGGCGTTGGCGCTCGGCGTTGAAAAAGCAGAGGGCGACCTGATGAAACGCAAGCCGCGTGACCCGAATTCGAGCATTTTCTCGGAAGGAATGGGGATCAACATCGGCTATCAAGGAATCTTGATTTCAATCCTGACGATCGCTTCTTATTTCATCGGCCATTACATGGAATCCGGCTTATGGGAAATCGCTCAAAGCCCTGACGGTGTAACGATGGCTTTCCTGACGCTTTCGATGACTGAGATTTTCCATTCGCTCAACATGCGCTCGCGGTTCAATTCAATTTTCACCATGAAATCTCAGAATATATTCCTGCTGCTCTCGATGGTCATCGCACTCGTGCTGACGACCGTTGTGATCGAAGTTCCGTTCCTGGCAGAAATGTTTGAATTCGAAGTGATTTCATTGAAGGAATACGCGGTTGCGATTGGACTCGGGCTGCTGATCATCCCGTCGGTCGAGATCGTCAAATTCTTCCAGCGGAAATATCATTTCAAAGGGATTTAATCTGATCAGCTTTCGAAATAAATATTGATTCAGAATTTTCAGGCACGCAAGCGAAACAAATTGCGTGCCTGATTATTTCCGTCCGCATCTCGTGTAACTGAAAATGTTTCTCAGCACGCGGTCGTCCGAACACAGCCTGTCAGAGCTGACGGTCAATTTCCTGTATAATTATTCAAAAGGTGAAAAATGAAAAATACATTTGAATACGCTGATTATGAGCGAGCAGCTGATGTGATTCGCAATAAATTTTCTGAGCCCATCGAAGTTGCGCTCGTGCTTGGATCCGGCTTGGGCAGCCTGGCGGATGAGATCGAAAACCCGGTCATTGTGCCTTATCAGGATATCCCAAAATGGCCGCTATCGACTGTCAGCGGGCATAAAGGCCGGCTGGTGATGGGGCGATGGAACGGCAGAACTGTTCTCGTTCAGCAAGGCCGGGCACATCTCTACGAAGGATACAATCCGCAGGAAATCACGTTTGCTATCCGCGTGATGCAGGCGTTAGGCATCCAAAAACTGGTTGTCACCAATGCCGCGGGAGGCATCAACAAAGGCTTTTCAGCGGGTGACATCATGATGATTACTGATCACATCAGTTTTGTCGCGATGGCAGGACTCAACCCGCTTTGCGGACCAAACGACGAACGGCTTGGCAGCCGCTTCCCCGATATGTCTCAGGCATACGACCGCGCCTATTGCGACTTGACCAAGAAAGCTGCGAAAAAGCTGGGAATTCTTTTGCAGGAAGGTGTTTACGCCTGGCTCAGCGGTCCAACCTATGAGACACCCGCGGAGATTCGATTTTTACAAACTGCTGGGGTTGACGCGGTGGGCATGTCCACTGTGCCGGAAGTAATTGTTGCGCGCCATGCAGGCATGCGCGTTCTGGGTTTTTCCGGGATTACAAACATGGGCAGCGATGACGGCGAAGTGAAAGCCATGCATCAGGATGTCCTGAATGCAGCTGAAACAATCGGACCGAAGATGATCCTGCTGCTGAAAGAAATTTTGCCAAAAATGTGATCGGTGCGGGCGAAACCAGGTGCAATCTCTATTAAATTTTCTCGTCACCTATCAGAATTGGATTTACACAATACTGGTCGGAATTGGGCTGATTTATCTCAGGAAACTGATTCAGGCAATTATTGAGTGGCGCTCGACAATCTTTGGCCTCGAAAGGGAATATGCCCAGCACAAGCTGAACACATCCCTCGCGATGGTGATTGTGATTCTGCTGCTGCTCATCGCTGAATTTGTCAGTGTCACATTTGTGATCGGCGAACTGCCTCAGGTTCCATCAGCGGATTCGATCCAGACTGCTGGAGATGGGTTGGATATTGAAATTCTGTCAACTGCCGAAGGCTTACCGGTTGCCGCAGCCAGCACCGGAACAGGACTGATCGGCGGCTGCATGCCGGGCGTAATTGAGTGGATTTCACCCAAACCAGGCGAGGAGATTTCCGGAGTCTATGACCTGATGGCAACCATCAATGTCCAGGACATGGGCTTTTATAAGTATCAGTATGCGCTGCTTGGCGACCAGTCAAATTGGCATGCAATTTCCGCTGGCTCTATGCCAGTGATTGAGGGCAAACTGGGTGTTTTAGCGACGACAGAAATCACGAACGGCGATTACATTTTGCGCATGATTGTGCTGGACAAATCAAACCGCGAGCTGGAACCATGCGATGTCGCGATCCGTATTCTTAACCAGACGGATTAAAATGATTGATGACAACAACGTCTTGAAGCTGAGGATAATTTTTTATGGAAGAAATTAATATCAGAATGGCAAATATGGCAGATTTTCCGCTGATCACGGAAATTGATCTGGATTTTGACAGTGAATTTGTTTGGAAATCTCAAATGATTGATGATCTGGATGCTTATTCGATCTCGATTCAGAAGATTAAACTGCCGAAGGTCATCCATGTGCCATTTCAAGGGGTGACGGAAGACGCGGTTGAGGCGATGATCAAGCGGCAGGAAGTGATTTGCGCTCATTATGACAATCAAATCGTCGGTTTTCTGCGGCTGGAGCAGGATGATAACACCAGCCGGATCTTGTTGAAAACTGGCGGCGTGAAGCCTGAATACCGGCGGAAAGGGATCTGCAGCGCAATGATGAATGTTGTCGAAGCAACCGCTGTAGAAAACCAGATTTCTCGGATCGTCTGCACGGTTCAGGCGAAAAACGATTCCGCTATCCAGTTTCTCGCTGCTCATCACTTTTCCTATTGCGGGTATCAGGAATTTTATTTTCCAAATTTGGAAATTGCGTTATTTTTTGCGAAAAATATCCGCTGATATAAAAAGGATCGATGGATAACTGGTTTTTAGCGCTCATTAAAACAATCAGTGAAATTCTGACTGCTGCAATTGCGGTGTCATCCTTTTCACTTTTATTGTATCTCCTGTTTTTTATCAGCAAAGAACGGCTGGCTCAGGTATTTTCTCTGATTCTGGTTGCGCTCGTCGTGATTTACTCGGCGGACGCCTTAGCTGGCGCAGCTTTATCGCATGCCAATCAGGAAATCTGGCAGAAAATTCACTGGTCCGGCATCATTTTCCTGCCCGCCGCGATGTATCATTTCTCGCAGGTGCTGCTGCAGATGACCGGTAAACCGATCCGCGCACTGCGGAAATGGATGCTGGGCGGGATTTATCTGGTTTCCATGGGTTTCCTGGTTCTTCTTTGGAAAGACTTGCTATTTGACGGCATTCGCGTCTTGGACAATCTGGGTGTGAGCATGATTTCAACCGGATTATCCGGATTTTTCTGGCTCTGGTTTTTTGGACTGCTCGTTCTAATCCTGATCAACTACTATAAAACATTTAACCGGACGCGGACGCGGACGAGTCACCGCCGCATGCTTTATCTCATCGTCAGTTCGCTCAGCATCTTGATCGGAACCTTTCCCGTCATGATTTTCGGTTCTGGATTTATTTCAGCACACGCCCTGAGTTTTTGGGTCATCAGCATGGTCGCTAACCTGCTGATTTTAATCATGGTGCTGCTTTTGGGCTATTCTGTGATCACCTTCTGCGTATCGTGGCCGTCCCGCGTGGTCGGGCTGAATTTGCTTGAATGGGTGCTGCGAGCGCCGGTATCCGCCAGTCTGACACTCGCGCTTGTCACAATCGTGCGCCGCAGTTCAGGTGTGTTGGGAATTAACCCGGGCGGCTGGACCTCGCTGCTGATGGTCATCATGATCATCGTCCTGGAAGGAATTGTGACGCTGATCATGCCCTGGATCAAGAAAAGCAGCATCTCCGGTTATGGCGGGCGGGATTATGAGATGATGATCGGACTTGAAAATATGGTTGTGTCGTCATCCGAACTAAAGATGTTTTTAGAGTCGATTATCAGTGCGCTTTGCGATAAATTTCAAGCGAAAGGCGTGCTCATTTCGGCACAGGATCTGAATGGAAACGTTGAAGCGTATGTGACGGTCGGTGAAGTGCACTGGACGGAATATTCTGATTTATCCCGGGAAATTGAAGCTGCAGGACCGATTACGGACGCTCAGATTGATGTCGCAGATGGCTTTTTGCAGCCGATTTTTTATCAGGACTCGGAGTCAGGCCAATCCTGGCTGCTGGCGATCCTTGGAATTCATGAGCCGGCTGTTGAGTGGGATGATCCGGACGTGATAGACGCGATGGATGTCGCAATCGAAAAAATTCGCGCAGTTCTCTGGCAGCGCGCCTTTGTCCACAGCACTTTCAGCGTCCTGAAAGAGATTTCCAGCGATCAGACCATCCGTTCCTATCGGAAAGTCAGTCTCTTGAACGCTTCTGAAATGCTGAACCGCGATTCCAGCTCAGACCCGGAACAGGTCAGCGGCTGGGTGCGAGACGCGTTGACGCATTATTGGGGCGGTCCCAAGCTGACAGAAAGTCCGCTGATTGATCTGGAAATCGTGCGGCAGGAGATGAACGGCGATCCGAATAGCGCGACCAACGCGCTGAGGACTGTTTTAAAACGCGGAATCGAGCAGATTCGGCCGGAAGGGGATCGCAATATCACCGGGGAATGGACACTTTACAACATTCTCGATTTGAAGTTTATCGAAGGCGGGAAGGTGAAGGAAGTTTCCCGAAAACTTTCGATTTCTGAAGCTGATCTGTACCGCAAACAGAAAGTTGCAATAGATGAACTGGCTAAGACAATTATCAGAATGGAGCACGAAAATCGTAAGCCGCAGCTGCATTGAGCGGACTGCAGCTTGGGTTCAGGTAAATGAAAAAGACGATTCAGCCAACCGCTGATTTGACCGCCGAGCCGATCAAGGATGATAACAAACCCGTCCCTTGGGTAAAGCGGGATTCCCTCGCGCCTGACATCATCGCCTTGGCGCTGATTTTGGCAGGACTGCTGCTCTGGGTCGGATTTGACGGAAAATCAGGCGGAAAATTGATCGAGAGCCTGCGCCGTTTTTTCATGCTCTGGCTTGGAACTGGGCGCTATCTGCTGGCGCTGCTTCCTGCTTTATTAGGGTTTAAACTGCTGACGGAACGCTATTCAGACATTCAACTGCGAATTTCAGTGCGAAAAGGATTGCTGACCGGACTGGGGATTCTGATTCTGCTCGGACTGGCAACAAACAGCCGCGGCATTTCGGGCGGTTTGATCGGGAAAGTGCTGTTTGACGGTCTGGCAGCGGCGTTTGGCAAGGTTTTTGCATCCATAATGCTGTGGATTGCCCTGATCACTGTTGTTATCCTTCTTTTTGATCTCCAGCGATTTTGGCCGCAAATCAAACGAACCTTGATCAGAATTAAGGATCGAGTGAACAGCAAGACGCTCGAAACGGAAAATTCTGACACTGAGTTGATGCGCACGATCGGCATCAACGAAAATATAGAAGAAGAGGATGATGAGTCAAAGCCGAGGCGCTTGACCGAAGCCGAGACCGAAGAAATGAAGATTTCTGTAGACAGCAAGACAACTTCCAAAGCGCGGACGAACCGACTGCCGCCTTTGAATCTTTTGGAGCCCGAAATGGGTTTCCTGAACAAAAACGTCGATGTTCAATACCGGATTGACGAAATTGAAGAAGCGATGGAAGAATTTGGCACACCGGTGAAGGTCAACGGATACAGCGTCGGTCCGGGCATTATTCAATATCAGGTGACGCCGGGCACGCTGAAAAAAGCTGGAACGCGGGGCACAGCGCTGCCGAAAAAAATCCGAGTAGCGCAAGTTGCTCAAATGGAACGTGATCTTGCAGTTCGGATGGGCGTTGCGAACCTTTCGATTCAGGCGCCGGTGCCGGGTGAAAATTATATCGGGATTGATATTCCGAACCCGGATGCCTTAAAAGTCCGGCTGCGCCCGTTGATTGAAAGTCCGGAATTTCAGGAAAAATCGAATCCGCTGAATGTTGCGCTGGGCAGAGACATTCAGGGCACGCCTGTTGTGGTGGATCTGGAACAGATGCCTCATCTGCTGATCGCTGGAACAACCAATTCCGGAAAGTCGATTTTGATCCGCTCGATGGCAGTCTGCCTGGTGATGAATAACACGCCTGAGACACTGAGGCTGGTGATGATCGATCCTAAACGGGTTGAGCTATTCCGCTTCAATGGGCTGCCGCATCTGCTCGGCAAGGTTGAAACTGAAAATGACCGCAGTATTTCTGTTTTGGGCTGGGCAGTTCAAGAGATGAAAAACCGCTATAAACTGTTTGAAACCATTGGTATCCGAAAGCTGGATGCTTACAATCAATATGCCAAGAAAAATGGGCAAAAACCGCTGCCGCATATTGTGATTTTCATCGATGAGCTGGCTGAAATCATGAAGGGCGCTGACAAGCTAGGGCAAGACTATATCGACACACTGGCATCGCTCGCTCGGGCGACCGGCATCCATCTCGTTGTCGCGACCCAGCGGCCTGACACAACCATTATTACCGGAAAGATTAAAACAAATATCCCGGCACGGATTGCGTTGAATGTCGCCTCAGCGATTGACTCGCGGGTGATCATGGGAAAACAAGGCGCTGAAAAACTTTTGGGGCGCGGCGATATGTATTTCGTCGACCCGAGTCTGAATGTTCCAGTGCGTATCCAGGGTCCGATGCTGATGGATCAGGAAATTGATGCGGTTGTAAAATTATGGAAGAAACTGGCACCGCGTCCCGCTGAAGAAAATGAAGCGCCTTGGGAAGAATTGATCGATGAGGCGGAAAAAGAAATCAGCGACAAAGATGAAAAAGACCTTAAAGCAGCGATCAAACTGGTCTGCCGCACCCGCAAGGCGAGCGCTTCTAACCTGCAGGGAAAGCTGAACATCAGTTTCCCAAAGGCAAGCCGTCTGCTGGACAGAATGGAAAAAATCGGTGTAGTAGGACCGATCCAGGTCGGCGGCCGCTCGCGCGAAGTGCTGTGGGGGGAAGATGAAGGAGATTCTTATGGCGAAAATGTCGGATATCAGGAGGAATGATCATGAATAAATCAAGCGATCCGGTAACGTTTTCAGACAAATGCAGAGTGATTTTCAAGAATTTTGGCGAAACTTGCTCGAGGTTTCTGCTTAAAATCGGACTGACTGCCAACGCGGTTACCATAATTGGCTGTGTTGGCCATATCGGCGCGGCATATCTAGCTGCGATTGGGCAGTTTACCTGGGCTGGTATCTTGCTGGTGTTTTTTGCAATCACCGACTTTTTTGACGGAACGATGTCACGCCTGTCCACCGGCGGCAAAGGGACAAAGTTCGGTGCGGTGTTGGACTCCACTACCGACCGTTACGCCGAATTCTTTATTTTCGGCGGGATGATCCTGTACTACGCCAAGCAGGGAGATATGCTGCATCTGACGGTATCCTATCTGGCAGTGATGGGCGCGATTTTGGTCTCCTATACGCGCGCCAAGGGCGAAATTGAGCATCTGAATATGAAAGGCGGGCTGATGTCCCGGCTGGAACGCTATCTGTTTCTTGTGCCATGCCTGATCTTCAACGTGCCGTTTATAGCGATGTGGGCGATTGCGATTGGCTCTCATATCACTGCGATCCAGCGGCTTTATCATATGTACCAGGAATTGAAAGACTAAAGCGGCCAAAGGAGAATCACAGTGGAATTTTATTCTTATGGATTTTCGATCGGACCGATTTTAATCCGGTACTACAGTCTGTGTTTTCTGGCTGGCGTGCTTGCCGGTGCCTGGCTGTTTGGCAGGAATGGCAAGCGCCGCGGAATTGCACCGGACACGGCTTGGGACAGTTTATTCTGGATACTGATCGGGGGGATCCTTGGCGCGCGCCTCTGGCATGTGCTGCTTCCTTCGAAATCTTCCGGCATCACGCTGCAGTATTATCTGCAGAATCCATCCCAGATTTTGGCGGTTTGGAATGGCGGACTTGGGATTCCGGGGGGTGTGATCGGCGGATTATTCGGCGGCTGGCTTTATTGTAAAAAGAATGGGTTTAAACTGGCTCGATTCGCTGACTCGATCGCCCCTGGTCTCGCTCTGGGGCAAGCGATTGGACGCCTTGGAAATTATTTCAATCAGGAGCTCTACGGAGCGCCGACTGATTTGCCATGGGCGCTGACGATTGATCCCGACAATCGGGTCAGAGGATTCGAAAATCAGGCGACGTACCATCCCCTGTTTCTTTATGAGATGATCTACAATCTGATCAATATGGCACTGCTGTTATGGATCGATCGGAAATTTGAAAAGAAACTGAAAGACGGAGACATCTTCCTCTGCTATCTTGTCATCTATCCGGTTGGACGATTTCTGCTCGAATTCTTACGGCTGGATACCGCGATGGTCGGCGGGTTGAACATGAATCAGCTGATCATGGCTGTCACTGCGCTGGCAGCAGCTTCTGCACTTGTTATCCGTCATAGTCTTAAGCGTAAGGCTGTTTGACAAATTTGCCTGCCTGAGTGATAATTGATGCCGTTCTAAAGTTCCAAACATACCCTCGATGGGCGGCTGGCTGGCACGAAGCGGGCATAGAAAGCCCGGCTAACCAAAAACCTGATATGTATTGAAACCTTGGAGGAAGTAAGAAATGGCTAATATTAAGTCACAAATCAAGCGTAACAAGCAGAATGAAAAGAAACGTCTGCAGAACCGCGTTGTCCGTGGGGCAACCCGGGTAGCTTTGAACAAAGCAAGAATTGCGATCAAAGATCAGCAGGATTCTTCTGAAGAGATGGTCCTGAAAGCGATCGTTGCATTGGATAAAGCTGCTCAGAAGGGCATCATCCACAAGAACAACGCTGCCAGAAAAAAGAGCCGTCTGATGAAGAAGCTCGCTGCTTTAAAACAGGCGTAAAGCTTAACCATAAGCCGTTCTCAAAATCGTGTTACTGTAAGATTTGAAAGGGTTGATGATAAAACATTCAACCCTTTTTTCTGTATAAAAAGAAAACAGCCGGAAACCTCCGGCTTCGAAAATTGAGATAATTTGGAGGACTAATGTTTGAATCCGAACAAAAGAATCTGGAAAACCAAATCAGACAAATTTGCGGGGAAAAAGAACTTCCTTTCAATCCGATCATCTGGTCTTGGATCCCGTTTTCAGGCAACTGGGGGATTTCAGCTTCTTTCTTTCAGTTAGCATCCGAGGATGCCAAACAGCGCAGCGTTCGGGTCAATGTTCCGCAGCGTGCGCAGGAAATTGCCCAGATATTTGCTGATGAAATTGCGCTGCCAGATGGATTTGAGCGTATCGAAGCGGTCCGCGGGTATCTCAATATCTATTTTTCAACAAAAATCTACGCCCAGCGGGTGATTGACTCAGTCATCGACGAACGCCAAGATTTCGGGCGCGGCGAACGGACTGGAAAGACTGTCATGGTCGAGTTCTCGCAGCCGAACACGCATAAAGCCTTTCATGTCGGGCATCTGCGAAATGTGATCCTTGGAAATTCAGTCTGCAACATTCTTGATTTTGCAGGAGAAAAAGTGGTTCGGACGAATTACCTCGGCGATATTGGACTGCATGTAATCAAATGGCTGTGGTGCTATATGAAGTACCACGAAGGAGAAAAACCGCTTGGCGATATCACACGCTGGATGGGTGATATCTACGCCGAAGCGACCCGGCGGCATGAGGAAGAACCAGACGCCGAAGGCGAAATCCGATCCTTGTTCGCGCGCTGGGATCGGCGGGATGCCGACATCGTCGCGCTCTGGGAAGAAACTCGCCAATGGAGCCTGGATGGTTTTGATCAAATTTATCAGCAGCTGAACGTCCATTTTGACCACCTTTACTTTGAAAGCGATGTCGAGGATTCCGGTAAGGAAGTCGTAGATGTTTTGATCGAGAAGGGGATTGCAACGGACGAACGGCCTGAAAATGCAGTGGTTGTCAAGCTGGACGAACTGTGCGGGACAAAGGAGAAATACCGCAATCTGGTTGTGCTGCGTTCGGATGGCACCTCGCTTTACGCCACAAAAGATTTGTCTCTGGCTGCCAGAAAATTTGAAGATTTTAATTTGGATCGCTCGATCTATGTGATCGATGTCCGGCAGTCGCTTTACATGCAGCAGATTTTTAAGACACTCGAACTGATGAATTATCCCTGGGCGAAAGACTGCTACCATCTGGCGTATGAGATTGTGAATCTGCCGGGGAATGTGACCATGTCTTCCCGGGACGGCACGGTTGTGTTCCTGCAGGACTTGATCGATGAATCGATGGAGCGCGCTCTGGCGATCGTCGAAGAGAAGAACCCATCGCTGACCGAAGAAGAAAAGACTGTTATCTCGAATAATGTCGCGCTTGGTGCACTAAAATATTCAATGCTGTCACGTGACAATACGAAGATTGTGACGTTCGATTGGGCGGCTGCGCTCGATTTTAATGGACAGGCAGCCCCTTACATCCAATATGCAGCCGTGCGCGCTAACAGCATTTTACGCAAATGGGGGCAGGGATTGCCCGGCGTAACCGCGTTGGCTTACGAGCTGACACCGGTTGAAGTCGAACTGATTGACCTGATTTCGCGGATGCCAAAAGAAATTCAGCGCTCAGCGGCAGAGTTCAAACCGTTGTTTATTGCAAATCTCGCTTTCGATCTGGCACAGACTTTCAATAACTTCTATCGCCAGTGTCCGGTTCTGCAGGCTGAGGATGCCGTCAGGGATTATCGGCTGCGGCTGGCAGCTGCCGCGCGGCAGGCGATTGTGAATTGCATGTATCTGCTCGGAATTGAAACGCCTGAGATTATGTAGTTTTCTAAGTGTGACACTTACAAATGGAAAGCAAACAGCCCCTCTTATAAGGGGCTGTTTTTCTCAGCTTAACATTCTTTGGAATCAGGAGACTTTCTCGATCCGGTCGATCCCGCCCATCCAGGGTTTCAGCACTTCCGGAATGACGATTGAACCGTCTGGCTGCTGGTAGGTTTCCATCACAGCGATCAGCGTGCGCGGCAGCCCCAGCCCGGAACCGTTCAGCGTGTGCGGAAAACGGTTTTTCCCGCTTGCTTTGTCGCGGAAGCGGATCGAAGAGCGGCGCGCCTGAAAATCTCCGTCATTGGAAACGGAGGAAACCTCGAGCCATTCTCCGCAGCCCGGCGCCCAAACTTCGATGTCATAACAGATCTGGGCATTGAATCCCAGATCGCCGGTGCATTGCGCGACGATCCGATAAGGCAGTTCCAGCTGCCGGCAGGTCTCTTCTGCTGCGTTCAGCATGCGATCCAGCTCTTCCGCCGATTTATCCGGGTGGCTGTAGCAATACATTTCAACCTTGTCGAACTGGTGCCCGCGCTTAATGCCGCGCACATCCCGCCCGGCGCTCATCTTTTCACGTCGGAAGCAGGGAGTGTAGGCTGTCAGCCGCATCGGCAGCATCTCTTCCTCAAGGATGTCATTCATGTAGAGCCCTGTCAGCGGAACTTCGGCAGTCGGAACCCACCAGAAGTCTTCTTCCGCGTCATGATAAAGGTTGTCTCGGAATTTTGGCAGCTGACCAGCGCCCTGCAAAATTTCACTCTTGACCATGAACGGCGTGTAGCGTTCTTCATACCCCTGTTTGATGTGCAGATCGAGCATGAATGCGATCAGCGCGCGCTGCAGCCGCGCGACTGCGCCGTTCAGGACATAAAACCGGCTGCCGGTCAGTTTGACGCCGCGTTCGAAATCAATCATGCCCAGCGACGTCCCCAGATCCCAGTGCGGAATCATCTCAAAAGCCGGGTCAGCGGCTTTTCCTTCGTAACGGACGATCACATTCCCCGCTTCGCTTTCACCATAAGGGACTTTCGGATCAACGGTATTCGGGATGATCAGCATCAAGGAATTCAACTCTTCCTCAATTGTCTTAACCTGCTGATCGAGCGCGGTTATCTGATCGCTGACAACCCGCATCGCTTCAATTTTTGAGTTTCTCTCCGCGGGGTCCTTGCTGAGCCCGATGGCTTTTGACGCGGTGTTCCGTTCAGCTTTCAGTTTTTCAACTTCAGCCAGCGTGACGCGGCGATTGCTGTCCAGCTCGATCACGCGGTCAATCAATGCGGAATCCATTTGGCGGTCTTGCATGGATTTGATGACGATTTCTGGTGTTTCACGGATTAAATTCATGTCTAACATAAGCTTCTCCTTTTACGAGGCTAATTAAAAATGCCCCCTCGCGCAGGACGAAGGGGCATCCGTGGTACCACCTGCATTCGCTCGTAAGAGCCTCATGGGGAGATAACGATCCCGAGTCGGCTTTCTTATTATCCGTTTGGCTTTTCGAAAGCGGCTGCGTCTGGGGACGCACGGGGTGGAAGATTCAAAGCCTGTTCCGTGTCTCAGCAATTCGCGGATCTCTGTCCTGTCAAGGTTTGAAAAAGTCCCGTATAACCTGAATATCTAAAATAATTATAGCCAAACTGAATTATCAGGTCAAGAAATATGACATTTTCCCTGTTAAAAACAAAAAAAGCCGATAGAGCGGCTTCTCCACGCGTGTAAAAACCAAGACTTAATTGTTTTCGAGAACTAAATCCTCAATTTTAAAGAGATACCCTTTGCCTTTGACCGTGATCAGATTGATTGGATTTTTCGGATCCTCTTCTATCGCTTTTCGCAGCCAGCGGACGTGCACGTCGAGCGAGCGCATGTCGTCAACAAATTCAGTGTCCCAAAGTTTGCGGAAAAGTTCCTCGCGGTCGATAATTCTGCCGGGCTGATCCATGAACAGTTCAAGCAGTTTTGCGACGCGCGGTGTCACGCCGACAATTCGATCCTCAATATAGATAGAGTTCTTGGAAAGATCGAGCGAAATGTTTCCGAGCGTTTTGAGATTGCTTTTTTTAGACGGCATGTAAAGCGCGATCCGGTTGAGCAGTTTTTGAACTGTGAACGGCAAACACAGGACGAGATCAGCCTTATCGGAAATGTTCTTGTTTTTCAGCGTATCATCGATGATCAAAATTACCGGCAGCGCTGGATCTAATTTTTTAATGCGGTAGACAATCCGGTTGCTGGTCGTGCGCATGGACGCTGCATCGATCAGAACCATCAAAGGGGCGCCATCCTTGATTTTCTCAATGGCTGCATTCCCGGTTGAAGTAATCTCAACGTTATATCCTTTTTTCTTTAAGCTTAAAAAGAAAGATGGATGATCTGTCTGTTTTCCTTCAATAAGAATGATCTTTCCCTGATATTGATCCAACTGATTTCCCCGCCGGTGAAAAAATTACGTCCATTTTGATCTGGACGTTTCGATGATACCAATTGTACATAATTTATCGAAAAAAAACCGCTAAAAAATTGTACAATCTGCATGATTAATTAGTGACTAAAATACTTTTAGTCCCTTTCAGCCTGCTTATTATATCTATTTTTCTGCCTTAAACAAAATGAATCGAATTATTTATGAGGCAAGGCGCTTAACCTTAATCTAATCATTTCATTTGAAAATTGCAGGCAGCATGGCGATTCGCTTATAATAGATAGCCTATGAAGAATCCTGTAAGGAGGCGTTGAAATGGCGGAATTTCTCCCGGTAAAAGTTGACAGCATACGTGTAAGCCTGACGACACAGCAGCGGGTGCTGATTTTACACGAGCCTACCAATGACCTCTATCTGCCGATTTGGGTTGGCTCATTCGAAGCGGAATCGATCGTGATCGCGCTGCAGGAAATTGAAGTCAGCCGGCCTCAGCCGCACGATTTGCTGAAAAACACGATCAGCGCGTTGAATGGCAAATTGCTGCATGTGGTTTTGTCAAAAATTCAGGAAGATACCTTTTATTCTTATCTAGTGCTTGATCAGAACGATACCCAGGTCAATGTCGACAGCCGTCCATCGGATGCTATTTCGCTGGCGATCCGCTGCAAAGTGCCGATTTTGGTCAACCTTGAAGTGCTGCAGTCCGCGGGGATTCAGCCGGAAAAGGATTTACGTGAGGCGACCCGCAAAGATGAGCTGCTGCGCGAAGAGGATGAAGAAACAGATCTGCAAAAATTGTCCGTGTTTGATGATTTTCTGAAGAAATTGGACTTGAGTGAACCGCTATCCGATGAAAATGAGCCGGATTCCCCTTCAGATAAAGATGATGATGATAAAAACGATGATAAAGGGCAGCGTTCCGAACCCGGCAACCTGCCGTTACCGCTATAACTATGGAAGAAATATCTGATTTCTCTGCTGAATCTTTTTTGCCCGAAGTTTCTGAAACGGATCTGAGGCTCCAGCCGCACAGCCGCGAGGCTGAAGAGGCGGTGCTGGGTGCGATTCTGATTAATTCGGAAAAATATTACGACGTCAGTCAGATTATTGGCGCGAATGATTTTTATATTCACCGCTGCCAGTGGATTTGGAAGGCGTTCAGCACGCTGTTGGAATCTGGTCAGGATATTGATGTCCAGACCGTGGCGAACGAACTGGAAAAACAAGGTAAGCTGATTGAGGCGGGCGGAAAGATGTATCTCTATTCGCTTGCCAGCAGTACGCCGTCTTCAATGCACGCCGAGTCATACGCCAACATCATCGCTGAAAAAAGCGTGCGGCGCATGATGCTGAACGCGGCGAATCAGATGACCCAATTCGCGTATGACGAGAAAAAACCGCTGGATGAAGTGCTGGATCGCTCGGAAAAAGCGATTTTCGACGTCAGTGAGCAGCGCACCCGCAATGATGTCGAGCCGATCACGCATGTGCTGAGCGAAATTTATGACAGCGTGCGCGAACTGCTGCGGCGGGATGAGGATATCGTCGGGGTCCCTACTGGATTTCGGGACTTGGATCGGATGCTGGGCGGGATGCAAAAGTCGGATCTGATCATTATTGCTGGACGTCCAGGCATGGGTAAAACCGGCTTCCTGCTGTCTGTCCTGAAAAATGTTGCGCTGACCCATCGCAAGCATGTCGCGATGTTCTCGCTTGAAATGTCAAATGAACAGCTTGTCCAGCGTCTGATTGCACAGCAGACCGGCATCAACAGCCAGAAACTGCGCAGCGGGAAGCTGGCGGAGGATGAACTGCCGATGTTTGTTGAGGCAGTTGACGTGCTGGGCGGGACGAAAGTTTTTTTGGATGACACACCCGCAATCTCGCCGATGCAGATGCGGACGAAGTGCCGCCGGCTGCACATGGAACACCATCTTGATCTGATCATCGTGGACTATCTTCAGCTGATGACCGGCGATACCAAGAACGATAACCGCGTTCAGGAAGTTTCTTATATTTCCCGGAACTTGAAAGTGCTGGCGCGGGAACTGAATGTTCCGGTTCTGACCGCTGCTCAGCTTTCCCGCAGCGTTGAACAGCGTTCCGAGAAGCTGCCGATCCTTTCGGATTTGCGTGAATCCGGATCGCTCGAGCAGGATGCAGACATCGTCATGTTCCTGCACAATCCGAATCAGGAAGAGGATCGGGTCAGCGGGCTGGACGGCGCGATGAAATTGATCATCGCCAAGCACAGAAATGGACCGGTCGGCGAAATTGACCTGGTATTCCTGAAAAAACTGGCTCGCTTTGAAGACGCTGCCCGCCGCAATGAAGCTGGAGGATACAGATGAGTTTCACCGGATTCAGCTCCGGGGTCGAAGTAATTCCGACACAATTCTTTGAGAACCTTCTGCCCGAAATAAATTCGATTTCAGAACTGAAAGTCAGCCTGTTTTCGTTTTATCTCTTAAACCAATTTGCCGGCGATCAGCGTTATCTGACCCGCTCGGATTTTCTCGATTCGGGCGATTTCATGACTGGGCTGACGAGTGACGGTAAAAAAGCTGAAAGCGTTCTGGATGACGGGCTGGAAAAAGCAGTTATCCGCGGAACCTTAATCGCAGTGCAGTATCAGGATACCGTGCTTTATTTTCTGAACAGTCCCAAAGGCCGCGCTGCCGTGGCTGCGCTGGAGTCGGGCGAGTGGATGCCTGATGCGTTTCTGCACCTTTCGGGCTCGGTCAATGTTTTCAGACCCAATGTCTTTCAAATTTATGAAGAAAATATCGGCCCGTTGACACCGTTGATTGCAGACCGTTTGAAAGATGCTGAAGCGGTTTATACGCAAGAGTGGGTCAGCGAGGCAATCGAAATTTCGGTAGTAAATAACGCGCGGAATTGGCGGTACATTGAAACAGTTCTGAAAAGCTGGAAGGAGAACGGACGCAGTGGAATCTATTGATGATCTGATCGGACGGGTGAAAAAGGATTTCGGCGTTGAGTTATCTCCTGAGATAAAACGATCCGAATATCGATCCGATGCATTGCCCGGCGATCCGGACTGTCCTATCTGCCATGGGATCGGTTTCGTCAGCGAGGAAGTGCCGTTTGGCGACCCCAAATTTGGCAAGATGGACGTCTGCAGCTGCCGCAGCGATGAGTTGGAACGCGCCCGGATTTCTCATAATCAGGCGGTCAGTAATTTAACCGGCTACACCGAAATGACTTTCAATAATTTCAATGTCGAAGGGCGCGGTCAGCTGCGTCTGGATGAGAAATTGTGTTTGAAGCTGGCATTTGAGCATGCCCAAAAATTCGCGCGTGAGCGCGAAGGCTGGCTGCTGCTGTTGGGTAATTACGGTACTGGGAAAACGCATCTGGCGGCTGCAATCTCCAATGCTGCGCTGGCAGACAACATTGAAAACATCTTCCTACCAGTGCCAGACCTGCTGGACTGGATCCGAGCTTCGTTCAACGAGCATGGAAATACTTATGCAGATCGGATTGAGCGGATCAGAAATATTCCGCTGCTGATTTTGGACGACCTCGGCGCTCAAAGCACGACTCCCTGGGCACAGGAAAAACTCTATCAGATCCTCAATCATCGCTATATCCAAAAATTGCCGACGGTGCTGACGACGAATTGCAAGATTCAGGACCTTGACGGAAGAATTGCATCCCGGCTGGAAGACCCATCACTGGTGACGCGAATCGTCATTCAAGCCCCGGATTACCGGAAACCATTTGCTGGCATCTCAGACCCGGGCAATCTTTCAAGCCTGCATCAGCTCACTGGGCGCACTTTTGAATCGTTCGATTCACGGATGCAGGAAGGATTGAGCGAGGAAGCCGCTGCCCAGCTGGGCAATGCGTTCAATCAGGCTTATGCCTTTGCCCAAAAACCTGCCGGCTGGCTGGTTTTTTCCGGACCAAACGGGATCGGTAAAACGCACCTTGCCGCTGCGATCGGGAACTATCGGCAGCTGAAAATGGATCAGCCGGTTTTTATTGTCGCTGCGAACCTGCTGGATCACCTGCGGGCATCGTTTAGTCCGACAAGTACGGTGACGTATGACTCAGTTTTCGAAAAGATTCGCAACGCGCCGCTGCTGATCCTCGACCATCTGGATACTGCCAACGCTACGCCCTGGGCAAAAGAAAAACTTTTCCAGATCTTGGATCATCGTTATCTCGCACCGCTGCCGACGGTCATCACTACCGTGCTGCCGATTCAGGAAATTGATCCCAATATCCGCAGCCGTCTGGTTGACTTTCAGATTTGCCAGGTTGTGCAGATGTTTCAAGTTCCGATGTTCAGCCGTAATCCGAACGTCGGTGTCCTGCCGGATCGGCGCCGGAAAACAACTTTCAATCGCGGGAAATAAACGGATTCTTCTCATGCTGGTGATGCCGTACTGACACCAGTGGACAAAGCTTGATCCAGCCTTTCATCGTTTCATCAACCTGAACTGAAGTTTTCGCTGAAATGCCAAATAAAACTGTTGCGTATAGATAAACAGATTGTCTAATTTCCATCCCGATGGAGATGATTTGAAGGGAAATTTCCAAAGCGGGAAATGCTCTGATTGATCCGAATGGAAAGCGTTTGATTTATTGATTTCAGGTATAATTCTTTTTGCCAGGTCGAAACAGAGAAATCGGTAAAAACCCGATGCTGACCCGCAACTGTAAGAAGCGCCGCTTCTGAGCCAGACCTCTGTTCAGACCGCAGGATTTCCCCGGGGATTGGGATGGCACGCTGAAAACCCCGAGAGGGGTTTTTCTCTTGAACAGAAACATTTCCCCCACACGGCATGGATCGGAAATCCAACAATAAATTTATCGAGGTGGAAAATGTTTCGAAAAATTTTATTCTCCCTGCTTTTAATCAGCGCTCTTTTCTTATTCGGAAGTCTGCCTGTCAGTGCATTGCAGCAAACCGCTGTCAGAGAAGAACTCACTGTTATCGATGATCTTGATCGTGAAGTAACCGTATCGCTGCCATTGCAATCGGTTGTGTCGCTCGCACCTTCGATCACTGAAACTTTGTGCGCGCTGGGTTTATGCGATGAACTGGTTGCAGTGGACATCCAGTCAAATTATCCGGAACAAGTCGCTGAAGCTCAGATCATCTCTGGATATGACGGCGTGATCAATTATGAGATGATCCTTTCGCTGGAGCCGGAATTGGTTGTGGTCGCCGAAATTATTGGGGTTGACAAGGTAAAAGAACTTGAAGGCCTCGGTTTAAACGTTTTCTATATCAAAAATCCGACTTCTTTAGACGAACTATTTCCCTATATCGAAAAAATCAGCAAAGTGATCGGAAAAGAGGATGAGGCTGCAATTCTTTGCGCAGACCTGCAGGAACGGCTGGATGCGGTTGACGAAGTCAGCGCAAAAGCGGAGACTGCGCCGCTGGTCTTCTATGAACTGGACGCCACCGAACCTTCTAAGCCTTGGACGACTACCAGCGGGACATTCATTGACGAAATCATCACGCGCGCCGGCGGCAAGAATATCGCTGCGGATCTAAAAGGCGAATGGATTCAGATCAGTCTTGAAGAACTGATCGACCGAAACCCTGAAATTATCATCCTGGGCGACAGCAATTATGGCGTGACGCCGGAGACAGTCAACGAACGAGTAGGCTGGGACTCCATTCAGGCAGTCACTGACGGGAACCTTTTCCCGCTTGATTCGGACATCATTTCCCGCCCGGGACCGCGTCTGATTGATGCGTATGAGCTGATTGCTGTGATGATCCATCCTGAACTTTACACTGCTGAATAAGCTAATCATCAGCTGATGAAAATAAAACCGGCGCAGCTGGCTGCAATCTTGATCATAGGACTGTTAGTGACCTCAATTTTGAGCATCCTGACGGGCAGTGTTTCACTGGATCTTGAAGTGATCATCAAGGTGGTCAAACTGCGCCTGAGCGGCTTGGCGATTCCGAAAGAACTGATCGGCACCGATAAAATTCTGTTCGCCCTGCGCATTCCGCGCACCCTGATGATGTTGATGACCGGAGCAGCGCTCGTCTGCAGCGGTGCTTCTTATCAAGGGCTTTTTCGGAACCCGCTGGCAGATCCCTATTTGATCGGTGTCTCGACTGGCGCTGGGCTGGGCGCTGTGATCGCGCTGTCGATTGAATGGCCTTACTCAACGCTCGGGACGCTGATGACGCCGATCTTGGCGTTTCTAGCTGCGATCTTGACCGTTGGACTGGTTTTCAAATTAGGCAATCTGGGCGGCTTTAAAAGCACTACCGGATTGATCCTGGCGGGGGTCGCAGTGAACGCGCTTGCATCGGCGCTGACCTCGACCTGGCTGCTGCTTGGAAAACGGGACATTCGCAACTCGCTTTCATGGATGCTTGGCGGCATGGTTTCAAGCGGCTGGGACCCCATCAAAATCGCCCTGCCTTTGGTCGCGATCGGACTCACGGGGCAATTTCTCTTGTCTCATCAGCTAAATGTGCTGCAATTCGGCGACGAACAGGCGGCAAACCTCGGTGTGCAGGTGCGAAAAGTGCGCCTGCTGATCATATTCTTTTCAACGCTGACGACAGCGACCGTGATTGCCTTTGCCGGGATCATCGGATTTATCGGGCTGGTCGTTCCGCATATCATCCGTATTCTGGTAGGCGGAGATCACCGTCAGTTGCTGCCGCTTTCGATGCTGGGCGGCGCATTTTTCCTGCTCTTTGCGGACATCCTTGCGCGGGTGGTGCTAGCGCCGCAGGAACTACCGGTCGGGATCATCACTGCCATGACCGGTGCTCCGTTCTTTTTATGGCTGCTGAACCGCACCAGAAAAGAGAAATTTTCCTGATGCTGACTGTCAACCACCTCTCAATCAAATACGGCGACCGGACGATCGTTAACGATATCTCATTTGAATTAACTCCCGGAAAAGTGGTCGTGCTGATCGGGCCGAATGGCTCGGGAAAGACGACGATAATTCGCGGCATAACCGGCGCGGTGCCGCTTGAAGGCGGGAATATCTGCTTCGGGCAGACTGACATGAAAACGTTGTCAGAAGTTGAACGGGCACGAAAAATCGGTGTCGTGCCGCAGTCCTCTCATCTGCCGGATGATTTCACGGTGTATAACACTGTCGCACTCGGCAGAACCCCCTATTTGGGTTTTATGGGGCGTCTTTCAGATTCGGATAAACAGATTGTGGATCATGCCATACGCGAAACCTCGATCGAAAGTTTGCAGGATAAAAACATCAAATCCCTTTCAGGCGGGGAACAGCAGCGCGTTATTCTGGCACAGGCGCTGGCACAGGATGCTCCGATCATGATTTTGGATGAGCCAACCAGCCATCTCGATTTGAATTACAAACTGTCCCTGCTAACGATTGTAAAGAATTTGAGCCGGGAGAAAAATGTCGCCGTGCTGATGGTGCTGCATGACCTAAATCTGGCATCCCGGTTCGCAGACGAGATTTTGATCCTAAAAAACGGCTTGCTTCAGGCTGCGGGTGATCCGGCTGAAGTGATGACAGAGAAAACGCTTTCTTCCGTTTATCAGGTGCCGATGTCGGTGATCACGCTTGAGGAAAGCCCTTATCCGATGGTCGTTCCGAAGTAAAACCCGTCAGGTTTTCACTTTGTCACAAGTTGTTTCAATCTCATTTAAGTTATACTTTTTGTATGACTTATAAGGCAATATTGTTCGATCTGGACGAGACGCTTTACCCGATAGGGAATCCATCGATCAAAAAGATCACCGACCGGATGAATGAATACATTGTAAAAACTGTGAATGTTCCAGATTTGGAAGTGAAATCGTTTCGGGAATCCCTCTTTAAGAAATATGGCACAACTGGAAAAGGGCTGGTCAGCGAATATGGCATCAACCTGCAGGACTTTTTGCGTTACGTTCATGCCGTCGACCTGTCGCTTGACATGGAGCCTGACCCAGAAGTGAGACGCATGCTCGATCGAATTCGGCTGCCGAAATATGTATTTACGAATGCTGACAGATTTCATGCCACACGGGTTCTGAAACAAGTAAATTTGCTGGATTGTTTTGATGGAATTATTGATGTGCTGGACGTCCAGCCCTATTGCAAACCAGAGCAGGAAGCTTTTGAGAAAGCCCTGTTCATGATTGGCATGGACAGCGGGGACGAGGTCATTTTTCTGGACGACAACCCATTAAATGTCGACCAAGCGCGCGAATTGGGCATGTTCGCCATTCAGGTGGGCTCGCGCAAACAGGCTGAAAACGCTGCTGCGCATTTGAATCAGGTCGCTGACTTTCAGACGCTGGAGATTTATAATCAGATATTGAGATGAGATTAGCTGGCTGGTTCTTTCTGATTGCCCTGATTGGGGTTGTGCTTGCGATCAATATAATTTTGATCTTGAATCGCGAAAGAATCAGACTGTATTTTGAAAAACGAAAGACTAAAGCGCCCGCCGAACCACAGAAAACTGCCGCGCCGGAACCGTCTGTATCAAAAGTGTTCAGCCATCTGAAACATGCCAGAAAAATCGATTTCTGGCTTCCCGAAATCGATCAATACCGGCAGTTGGGAAATGAAATGGACCGGCTGGAATCTCTCAGGTCCAAAAAGGAGCAAGAATGAAACGACATCACCTCGTGAATATATTCGCAATAATCGTTATTCTCGTTTGTTGTTTCGGTACCGGATTCAGCACAGGCGCGATTATCGCGGCTGTACCGCAGCTGGTTGAACAGTTCAAACCAGGCACTGAGCTGCCGGAGGTTGGGCTGGCTGTGCCAAACATATTGTCCGATGCTGGCAACAGCGGCGGAGTCTCGCGCAGCAATGATCGCATCCGCTTTGATCCCTTTTGGGAAGCCTGGGACATCGTTCATGAATATTATGTCGATCAGCCGCTGGATGACAACAGCCTGATGGAAGGCGCTATTCGCGGGATGCTTGAATCGCTTGACGATCAGCACACGCGTTATTCTGATCCGGAGAGCTTTCAGAAAGAATCTGACTATATTTCTGGTGAGGAATATGAAGGTATCGGCGCCTGGGTGGATATTTCGGGCGATTATGTGAAAATCACTTCTCCGATGAAAGGCAGTCCGGCTGAAGGCGCCGGGCTGCGGGCAAAAGACCTCGTTATCGCGATCGATGGGGAGGACATGACTGATGTTGACACTGAAATCGCGCTGGATAAGATTCTTGGGCAAAAAGGTACGACAGTAGTCTTGACAATCAAACGTGGGGACCTTGAACCTTTTGATGTTTCAATTGTCCGCGCTGCAGTGGTGACCCCGATGGTCATTTCCGAAATGCGCGAGGATGGAATTGCTTATGTTCAGCTGACCCAATTTGGCGATCTGACGGTCGAGGAACTGCAGCGCACCCTGAAAGAGGTGCTCCCACAGAAACCGAAAGGCTTAATTCTCGATTTACGGAATAATGGCGGGGGGTATGTCGAGACATGCGTCTCAGTTGCTTCTGAATTCTTGCCAAAAAATTCTCTGGTTCTGATCGAACGGGAGGGTGATGGCAGGGAATTAGAATACCGAACCCGAGGAAAGCCGAGCATCTCCGCAGACCTGCCGATTGTTGTGCTGGGCAATGAGGGAACAGCATCAGCATCCGAGATTTTAATCGGAGCGCTGCAATATTATGAACGCGCGGTTTTTGTCGGCGTTCAAACCTACGGCAAGGGATCTATGCAGATCCAGCCTGAACTGTCGAACGGCGGCGCTGTCAGCGTCACAATCGCCCGCTGGCTGACTCCTGCTGGCGAATTAATCCACGGCATCGGCATCACGCCGGACGTTGTGGTCGAAATGACTGAAGAGGACTATGCTAACGATGTCGATCCGCAGCTGGATAAAGCGGTTGAAATAATTCTGACCGGGGAGCTGCCGGCGGAAACAGATCAGCCGGCGCCCGAAATGGAAGCGACGCCTGAAATTCTTGATACAGAGCTTTAGATCAGCGAAATTTCAGATTGGATCGATGAAATATTGTTTTTATCATGAATAAATGTATGAAAATGGGAAAATTGATTGACAAGTTCAAAAAATAACGAGTATAATCAATTTTTGCGAATATTATTAATGTGGAGATCGGTAAAAAATGGAACAATCTGTATCACCTGAAGAAATTAAAGCAACAGAAGAAGAAAAAGGAAAGGTGCAGAGCGTAGTTGAAGAAGCTGTCGAAACTGTTTCTGAAGTCGAACCAGAACTGACAGATGATACTGCTGCTGACGATGACCTGACGGAGGATTCCGAAGACGGAACCGGATTGAAGATCAAAGACCAGTTCATGGGCAAGATCACAAAACTCAGTCTGGCGGGTGCTTTGGTTGACATCGGACAGGATATCCCGGCAGCGATCCATATTACACAGATCCCGCGGCCTGAAGGTCAGGAAGCTGTCAATAATATTCACGATTTGCTCCAGATCGGACAAGAAGTCCAGGTTTGGGTCAAGAAAATCAAGGACGGCCGTATTGAACTGACCATGATTAAGCCTTTCGATCTCGAATGGCGTGAAATCAAAAAAGACATGGTTGTCAAAGGCACCGTTGTGCGGATGGAAAAATTCGGTGTGTTCGTTGAAATCGGTGCAGAACGCCCTGGTTTGATCCACATCAGCGAACTTGCGCATAGCTACGTCAAACAGCCTTCGGACATTATGAAAGACGGCGACGAAGTTGAAGCTCAGGTTCTCGAAGTAAATCGCCGCAAGAAACAGATTAAACTCAGCATTAAAGCTCTGCAGCCGGAACCGGAAAAAGAAGAATCATCTTCACCGGCAGTTGCCCGTCCTGTCAGCGCCCGCGCCATGCAGCTCAAAGAAGCGCGCACTTCGACCGATCAGACCGAAAAACCGCGGCGCCCAAAGAAGACAACCCGCAAGCGTGCTGATATCAACAGCGAAGGCATCACGATGAGCTTTACTGACGAGAATACGACCGGTGAAGCAGAACCGACCGCGATGGAAATCGCCATTCGTGAAGCGATGGAAAAAGCGAAAGCACGCAACAAGAGCGACAAGAAAAAAGCCGCAGTTTCTAAAGAACAGGAAGACATTCTGAGCCGCACCTTGAGCAGTAAATCAAACTGACAAGCTGATTTCAACCTTTGAATAAACAGGAGACTGTCATCGATTTGACAGTCTCTTTTTTCATAATTTGTGAAAACCGAATGCGGATTTTCAGGTTCCAGTATAAAATTATCAGACAACTAATTGAAGGTGACTATGTCTTACGAAAGAATTGTTGTAAAAATTGGAACATCAACTTTGACTGGCGGGTCTACTCATATCGAAATGCCGCGGATGATTGATCTGGTGCGGCAGCTGAGCCGCATGATGGATTATGGGATCAAGACAATTCTGGTGTCTTCCGGTGCAGTCGCAGCCGGTCGGGAGCTTTTAAATTACCCCCATCTGTCCAAGCATATCCCTGGAAAACAAATTCTTTCTTCTGTCGGACAGCCGCGCCTGATGTCAATTTATATGGATCTGTTTAAAATGTACGGAAAGACGGCTGCTCAGGTATTGTTAACCCGGAGTGATTTCAAACAGCGCCGCAGCTATCTGAATGCCCGCAGTACGATTGAGGGACTGCTTGATCAGAATATTATTCCGATTATTAACGAAAATGACCCGGTCGCGACTGAAGAAATAAAGTTAGGCGACAATGACACGATGTCTGCCTTTGTTTCGGGACTGGTCGGGGCTGATCTGCTGGTGCTGCTGACAGACCAGGATGGGCTTTTCGATATGAATCCGGCAAACCATTCCGAAGCGCACTTGATCGAGCTGATTGATTCAGCGGTGGTTCCGCCTTACGTTTGGGAAGCCGCCGGTGGGAGCCAGAGCGGGATGGGGACGGGCGGCATGACGACGAAAGTGCGCGCAGCTGACATGGCACGCCGCATGGGGACGTCTGTCATGATCGCGAATGGTGAGATTGTGGATGTGCTGATCCGGATCGCAGCCGGCGAGCGGTTTGGAACCGTTTTCCGCCCGACGAACACTGTGCCGGAGAGCCGGAAACGATACCTGATGACCGGATTCCGCTCGAATGATGCAGCCATCCTGCTGGATGCAGGAGCGGCGGGCGCTGTCCAAAAAGGGAAAAGTCTGCTGCCGGCTGGTATCACAGATGTTCAGGGTGAGTTTGATCGCGGCGACACGGTGAAAATGATCGACCAGAACAATGAAGAAGTTGCTATCGGCATGGTTAATTATTCGTCCAGGGAAGTGAAAAGATTGTGCGGGGTTAAAGCCAGCGAAATTGAAACCATCCTTGGATATACCTATGCAGATGAAGTGATCCATCAGGATAATATGATCAAAGGGGAGATGGAATGAGACCGATGATTGAAATTGGAAAAAGCGCTAAAGAAGCCGCGCTGGTGTTGGCAGGAACGTCAACCGTAAAGAAGAATGATTTTCTGACTAAACTGTCTGAGGAA
>DHPK01000023.1:62627-99928 GCA_002407845.1 Leptolinea sp. UBA5366
TTTTCTGACTAAACTGTCTGAGGGACTTGAAACCCGGATGGCTGAAGTCTTGGAGGCAAATGCTCAGGACGTGGCAGAGGCAACCGGCACCTTGGCGCCGGCTATGGTCGATCGGCTGCTTCTAAATGAACCGCGCATTCAGGGAATCAGAAGCGATGTTTTAAATGTGATCAATCTTCCCGATCCGGTAGGGGAAGTTTTTGACGCACATACGCATGAAAATGGTTTGGAAATACAAAAAGAACGGACGCCCATCGGGGTGATCGCGGTCATCTATGAGTCACGGCCGAATGTGACAGTTGACACTGCCTGTTTGATGATCAAATCCGGAAATGCTGCCATCCTGCGCGGCGGGAAAGAGACCATTCGCACCAACCGTGTTTTCATCGCGATTATTCAAGAGGCACTGATGGGCAGCGGATTGCCGGCTGAAACGATTCAATTCATCGATTCCCCCGACCGCTCACTGATGCTCGAGCTGCTGCAGCTGGATCAGTATGTTGACATGGTGATCCCGCGCGGCGGAGCGGGACTGCATGCCTTCTGCCGCGAGAATAGCCGCATGCCGGTCATGACAGGCGGTATCGGTATCTGCCATTTATTTGTCGATGAATCGGCTGATCTGGCTCGGTCGATTGACGTTATCCGCAACGCAAAAGTGCAGCGGGTGACCGTCTGCAACGCGCTCGAAACCCTTTTAATTCACCGCAGTATCGCCGAAAGTTTCCTGCCGGAGGTTTGCGCCACGCTGGCTGCTGACGGTGTACACTTTAAAGTAGACGGGAACGCCAATAACATTCTGATGCTTAATGGCGATCAGTCAATTGTTTTTGAAAAGGCAGCTGCCGGGGACTTCGACAAGGAATGGCTGGCGTTGGTGCTCAGCATCCGGGTGGTAGATAACGTTGATCAGGCGATTGAGCATATCCGCCAGCACAGCACCGGGCATTCGGACGGCATCCTGTCAGAAGATCAGGAGAATATTCAAAAGTTCAAAGCGAACGTCAATTCAGCCTGCGTTTATGTCAATGCCAGCACGCGCTTTACTGACGGTTCGCAGCTGGGTTTGGGAGCTGAGATCGCGATTTCAACACAGCCGCTGCATGCGCGCGGCCCGATGGCGCTGCGTGAGCTGACGACCTATAAATGGATCATCAGCGGTGATTATCACGTGCGCACATAATGGCTGCTGGGATGTAAGACTTCTGTATGAAAAATGACTTTGGTAATGCGCTGCCCGGTCTGCCTGTATAATGCAGTTGTGTGAACAAATACTGCGATGTGCTGGTTAATAGCGCAGCTGGACAGGAGGATCGCATGGTTAGCTATATATTTAAACGCGACCGCAATAAGGTTGCGGCGGTGGATGAAAACGGGAAAGAGGTCGGCGGAGCTGTCTTTTCGATCTGTGATGCATATTGGACGATTAATCACACGTTTGTCCTGCCTGAATTCCGTGGACAAAAAATTGCAGAACAGCTGATTGATGAAGTTGTCAAAGCAGCAAGTGAAGAAGGTGTGAAACTGGTTCCGGCTTGTTCTTACGCAGAATGGCTTTTTAAGGACAATCCGAAATATGAGGCAATTGTGTATAAATCTGACAGTTCTGAACCGATTGAGCGCTGCCCGTTGGGCAGACGGCTGGACGATTAGGAGAGGCAAGCATGGAATTTCGGTATGAAAAAGAGAATTGCCGCGTCATCGCGGTGGATGAAAATGGAAAAACCGCCGGTGAATGCACCTACACAAGCTATGATAGCTATTGGTCGATTGATCATACCTTTGTCAAGCCTGAATATCGCGGACAGAACATCGCAGCCGGCTTGCTTGAGGCAGTGGTTAACGAAGCCCGCAAGGCTGGGGTGAAGCTGATGCCGGTCTGCAGCTATGCTGAAAAACAATTTGAAAAAGTTGATGCTTACAAGGAGCTGCTGTATAGCGGACCGGCGGAAAAGCCCGCTGCTCAGTGCCCTATCGGAATGAATTAACTAATTGAGAGAAACAAATGCCCCGTGGAAATGGGGCTTTTTTTTTATCTAAGGAGCAACAGGGAAACAGAGACTCTCCGTTGTGCGCATTGTCCCTAAAGCAGTAATTTCAGATGTGTTATAGGATCAACATTGCATCGCCGAATGAAAAGAACCGATATTTCATTTCAATTGCCTGCTGATAAATTGACAGGACATTTTCGCGTCCGGCAAAAGCGCTGATCATCATGATCAAGGTGGATTTTGGCAGGTGAAAATTTGTGATGATTCCGTCCACTGCGCGAAATTCATACCCCGGGAGGATGAAGATTCCGGTGTCACCGCGGATCGGGACAACGCATTGATCCAGTCCGGCTGAAAGGGCAGCTGCTGCGGCGCTTTCGAGCGTTCTGGCGCTGGTGGTGCCGACCGCAATCACGCGCCTGCCTGCATTCCGAGTTTCTTGGATCAGCGCAGCGGTCTCCGCGGACAATTCGCACCATTCCGTGTGAATCTTGTGTGTCGCGGGGTCGTCTTCCACAACCGGCTGAAAGGTGTCCAGTCCGACATGCAGCGTTACATCGGCAAAACGAACGCCATGCGCCTTGAGCTTGTCATTCAGTTCATCAGTGAAATGTAATCCGGCTGTCGGGGCTGCCGCGGAGCCTGTCTGATTTGGATTCGCGTAAATTGTCTGATATCGTTCCTGATCAGTGAGTTGTTCGTGAATATACGGGGGCAGCGGCATTTTCCCATGCGACGCTAAATGTGCTTCGAATGGACCATCAAAACGGATCAGGCGACGAGAGCCGTCGTAAACTGCGATCACTTCTGCACAGAGAGATTCGCTCAGAATCAGTTTCATCCCTGTTTGAATTCTTTTCCCACCGACCAGCGCTTCCCAATCTGTTTCGTTTTGCCGGCGCAGCAGCAAAATTTCGACTTTTCCGCCGGTTTCCGCCTTCTGTGCAAAGATTCTTGCGGGCAGCACCCGGGTCTGGTTCCGCACCAGCAGATCGCCGGGATTTAAATATTCGCCGATATCATAAAAATGGCGATGAAATATCTCAGCAGTTTTCCGGTTGTAAACCAGCAGACGGGAGGCGTCACGCGGCTCCATCGGTGTTTGGGCAATCAGTTCAGGCGGTAAGAAATAGTCAAAATCGGTCGTAAGCATGGGGCTTTTTTAGGCGGAGTAGACGAATAAAAAAACCGCTGTCAGTCGAAAAGACTGTTTTGGCGAGGCTGATCCTCAGAATTGTCAGGATAGGCGATGCCCAGGTGTTCATAAGCCTTGCGCGTGGCGTTGCGGCCTTGAGGCGTGCGGTCGATGAAACCGAGCTGCAGCAGAAATGGTTCGACAACCTCCATAATCGTATCGGTTTCTTCGCTCATGGATGCGGCGATTGTACTCAAACCAACCGGCCCCCCGCCATATTTGTCAATGATGGTCAATAGAACGCGGCGGTCAACATCATCCAGACCTGCTGCGTCTATTTCGAGCAATTCGAGCGCCTGTTGTGAGGTTAACTGGTCGATCAATCCTTCTGCTCTGACCTGCGAATAGTCCCGGACGCGCCGCAGCAATCGCAGCCCGATGCGCGGTGTTCCGCGGGAGCGGATGGCAATTTCATGAACACCATCGTCATCGGCAGATATATTCATCTTGACTGAGGCGTTATAAATGATGCGCTCCATTGCAGGCTGATCATAATAATTGAGCCGATAGACCGCACCGAACCGCGCGCGCAGCGGTGCGCTGACGAGCGACAGCCGCGTCGTTGCACCGATGACAGTGAAACGCGGCAGTTTCAGCCGGATCGAGCGGGCGGACGGCCCTTTCCCGACCATGATGTCAAGGACGGAATCTTCCATTGCCGGATAAAGAATTTCTTCAATCGCCCGGTTCAGACGGTGAATTTCATCAATAAAAAGGATATCGCCTTCGTGAAGGTTGGACAGGATGGCAGCCAGGTCGCCGGCGCGTTCAATTGCAGGCCCTGCTGTGACCTTGATGCTGACGTTCATTTCATTTGCCATGACGTGCGCAAAAGTGGTTTTTCCAAGCCCGGGAGGCCCATAAAAAAGGACGTGATCCAACGGTTCATTACGCTGTTTTGCAGCAGTCAAAAGGATTGAAAGGTTCTCTCTAATCTGATCCTGCCCGACAATCTCGCTGAGAAATTTTGGCCTGAGTGCCAGGTCGACGCGATCATCAGTCGAAATGACGCCCGGATTGATTATTCGTTCCTTATCCATGAGTATAATTATAACAGCCGAACCCGTCTGGTATTCTTTCTCTTGACGGGCATGTTAATCAATGCGACCTGTTGAAAGTTTGGGTCGGGAGGGAACTATGTTCGGATTCAACTTTGCAAACCATCCGGTTTTTGGCCAGAAGGTGCTTTGCATGTGGGAGGAAGAAGACCGCTATCGCAAAAGCGAGATTCGTCTTTTCCCAGGGATGGGCGCCAATCTCTACAGCTATATGGTCGACGGTATTGAATATCTCCACCAGGCGCCAATGCCGGTGATCGGGAAAAAATTCTTTGGCATTCCGCTGCTTTATCCTTTTCCAAATCGCGTAAGGAACTGCCGGTTCACGTTTGACGGCGTTGAATACGTGCTGCCGGATAATGACGGCGGCAGATCACTGCATGGACTGGTCTCGGATGCGCCATTTGAGCTGCAAACGCCGGTTGTGACGGATGATTCTGTGTCTGCGGTTGCGTCCATTGAGATCGTTCCGGGTCATCCGCTCTATTCGATATTCCCGATTTCGAACCGGCTGGACGTGACGTTTGGACTGAGCTTCAATGGGTTGACGATGAACTTTAAGGTCACCAACCTTGATGAGAAAAAGCGATTCCCATTTGGTCTGGGAATCCACCCATATTTCAATGTGCATGGAACGAAAAAGCAGGTGCGAATCCAAGTTCCTGCTAAAAAATGGATGGAGGCTGTCAGCCTGATGCCGACCGGTAAACTACTCAACCTGGATAAGGGACCAGCGGATCTGTCCGATCCCACCGTTTTAGCCGGGCTTAATTTGGATGATGTCTGGTATGGCATGGACGTCATGAAACCGATGACCATTTATTATGATGCGCTGAGCCGGAAATTGTGCCTTTATGCGTCCAATATCTTTACTCACAGCGTCGTTTACACCCCGCCGTTCGAGTCATTTTTCTGTATGGAAAACCAAACGAATGCCACAGATTGTCACAATCTGCATACAAAAGGATTTGTGGATGAATCTCACCTCCTGATTCTTGATCCTGGACAAAGCATTACCGGGACAATCATGATGAAAGTTGAGCCGCTGATAACCGGATAATTCGCGAAGGCATAATGGCAGTGAAAGAACGGGACGATTCTTTGTTACAATAAATGGAAATGTGAAGGAAAGATATGAAGATTAATCTTTCCAAGCTTAAAAGGAAGAAATATGGCACGAAAAAATCAAATAAATTCGTTATCTCAAGGCATGAACTTTGGAATTGATCCGGAAGCATTGGACTTCTCGCAGGACACTTGGGCATGGAAAGGCGATGCGCCGAGTTATCCGATTCAATCTGATGGTTTTTCATATGACTTGATTGACGAAAATGAGATTGAACGAAATGCAATTTCACTTGGAATTTTGGGGATGATCATCATCGTCTTCAATGCAAAAAGTGCGAAAATCAAAGAAGAAGACGTCCAGCCGGTATTCAAAGAAGTGATCGGCACGCGGAACTGGAACACAATCCCATTAAAAGATGCCAATAAGATGGCAAAAACCGTAGTCGGAAAACTGGTAGATGAATCCACCAGTGATGATGTTTTTGATCTGGCATCATTCGCCCCGCTTGAAATCAAACGGGCATTGCTGCGGAAACTTTTTGGGGTTGCCCGAAAACGATTAGCGCCGGAATATCGCGCTGAAGCGGAGCGCCGGATTCTTGAAGACATCGTCCCGTCGATCTTTGCTGATCCGGAGTTTGAATTGGCATTGCTGACTGGTTTGATTATGAAACCAAAGACAGAAGAACCTGAAAAGACAGCAGCTGCAGCATCAGAACCTGTTCCAGCGGCAATTGTTGAGCCCGCTGCTGAAACCGTTGAAGCCGATGCTGTGCTCTACGATGAAGAAGAATTGGTTGTACCGGATCGCGATGCAGAAAAGGCATTGCGGGAGCACCTTGAAACACTCAGCACGGTTGTCCCGCCAAAGCCCGAGATCCAGCCAGAGCCGGAGGATGACTATGTGCCGTTTTCGGACATGGAAAAGGCGATGGCTCAGACCGATCTGCCAGAACAACTGCCTACAGCCGCTCCTGCTGTGAAGGCGGAAGCGCCGGTGAGTGCGGTTCCCCCGATTTATTCAGCGCCAGTTCCTGCTCAGCAGCCGCGGACAGTCGATCCAGCCGTTATCCCGCCTGCTTATGCAGCGCCAGCACCTGCAGGCAGCCGCCCGGTTGTGCCCCCGCCGCCAGCGATGGGAAATGTCGCGAAACCGCCCGTTGCACCGCAATCAGGCTATCCAGGGACCTCCCCTCAGACAGGCTATCCAGCCTATCCAGTGCCGCAGCCTCCGCCTTATGGCGCATATCCGGCTGCACCGCAGGTCCCTCCTCGGGAGGAGTCTGCCGGGTACCCGCCGATGGAAGAGCCCCCGGCGATCGAACATACCCAGCCGCGTAAACCGCGGGCGTAAGGATTAGATAATTAAAGACACCGCATGGATATCCGTGCGGTGTCTTTATTTTTTGTCAACTTTGGCCGTTAAATTTTATCGGCTATTACAAAATTTTTTAAACCTCGGCTTTTGAACGCCGCTATCGTCTTTTGACCGATCCCGTCATCCACAATAATTTTATCGATTTTTGAGATGGGTAAGACTTGTGCAAACGAAACTTTGCCAAATTTAGAACTGTCACATAATAAATAAGAACTTGTTGACCGGCTGAGAATTTTTTGCAGGTTTGATGCAAGGTTGACATCCGGGATAGTTGAACCCGCTTTCATATCCAGGCTGTTACAGGTAAAGAATGTCTTATCGATGTTTATTGTTGGGAAATTATCATCAGAAAAAAAAGAATAGTGGAAGTTTTTCCGAATCATTCCGCCGATCAGGTAGATTAAGTGATTTGTATTAAAGTCTAAATAGTATGCGATTTGGATATCGTTTACCACAATTGTCAGGTCTTTTTTTGTCTGCAGCGTTTTCGCCAATTCGAAAGTTGTTGTCCCAGTTGAAATGGCAATCACATCTCCGTCTTCTATGAAGCTGCTTGCTTTAATCGCAATGCTCTTTTTTTCCGCCAGCATTTTGTTTTGATTCAGACTGGGGAGCGGCTCCAGCCCAACTTTACTATTGTTAAGTGCTAACGCGCCGCCATGCGTACGCCGTATCAGGTTTAGCTTTTCGATTGCAAACAGATCATTTCGGATAGTGGAGGAGGAAACATTGAAGTGCTGGCTTAATTCTAAAACAGTGGCTTTTTTTACGTCGTTGACGTATAAAGCGATCTGTTCTCTCCGTTCTTCAACAAAAACAGTTTCATCATTTTTCATAGTTTGCTCTACATTATTTCGATTATTTGCAGTTAATAAAAAAATCATATCATGGTTAAGATTGTTTCTTCCCATATGACAAAAGCAACCAATCTTCAGGATTTCCGTCATTGACAAAGTGAAATCGTCCTGCTATATTAGTATAGTCTAAATGCTAACAAATGTCAGATAATAAGAACAAATAACAAGATACGCCAGAAATAAATAGTTCGAACTGAGGATATTAATTTTCACTTGGAAATATAATATACTCATAACAAAAAGATTTCTCTTTTTAAAAACAATTTATACAATTTTGGATATTTTGATTAGACTTGTGCAATTAAATACGATTATTAGAATAATTTAGGTGAAAAGATGAATAAAATTGGAATTCATTACGCATATTGGAGTTCTGAATGGGAAATTGATCTCGTTCAGCAAGTAAAAAACGCCGCAAACGTTGGCTTTAGCGCAATCGATATCACTCCTCCTGACTTTATTGAATCAAACGATTACAAGAGCATGGATGAATTGATTGAAGTCAGCAAAGAAACAAATGTCGAATTAAACTTCTGTATAGGGTTCCCCAAATCTAAGGATATGGCTTCTGCTGATCCGGCCATCCGGCAGGCAGGAATTGATTATACAAAACGGATTTTAGAAGCTGTTCATTACATGGGCGGGAGAGTATTAAGTGGAATCCTCTATTCGAGCTGGCCTTATTTATATGATCATCAGCTGACAGAAAAAAACAAATCGGACGCTTGGAAAAGAGGCGTTGAATCAATCCAGACGATAATTCCGGAAGCTGAAAACCGCGGGATTGTTTATGCCATCGAAATCGTAAACCGCTTTGAGCAGTATATTTTGAATTCTGTGGATGAAGGTATTCAGTTTTGCCAGGACATTGGATCCCCAAGTGCAAAATTATTAGTGGATGTGTTCCACGCAAATATTGAAGAAATTAATATCGCTGACAGCATACGCAAAGCTGGAGATTTGCTGGCGCACCTCCATATCAGTGAGAACAATCGCCGCTTGCCGGGATCCGGGAAACATATCGATTGGGATGATATATTTAAAGCATTAAAACAAATTAACTATCAGGGAAATATCGTAATGGAACCCTTCTTGGAATCATTCGGTCCTGTCGGGAATGATTTGCGAATTTGGCGGGATAATGAAAAAGACCTCTCAAAAGAAGCAAGGGATCGTTATGCGAGAGAATCGATTGCATTTGTTAAGAGCAAGATGCAGAATTGAATTAATAAATTTGGGTTTTGAAATTCCCAAAAAGATTTAAATTAGAGGAAATGTGGAAAAAATAAAAATTGGCTTGGTTTCTTTTTTTCATAATAACGCCAGAGGCGATTTTGAGGTTTTCGAAAAGGCTGTTCGCGGACTCGAGGAATTAAGTAAGTCATTAAATTTCGAATTATTTCTCTCGAAAACCAAAGTTTATACCTATGAGGATGCAGAAAAAGCTGTAGCGGAATTGAATTCCCAGGGACTTGCGTTTTGTCTCCTTTTTTGTGCGAGTGTTGCAAACGGAGAAGCCGTAGTTCCCTTTCGCAGTTTGAATTGCAGGATCGGCATTTGGTCTGTGCCTGAGACGACTCAATCCGGTTATCTGCCGATCAATTCATTTTGCGGGTCAATGATATTGTCTGGAATTCTGGGGCAATACCTGAAAAATTCGAATATTAAATTTAAATGGTTTTATGGCTATCCCGATCAACCCTTGTTCTTGGATCGGTTTAGAGTGACCGTAAAAGCGATCAGAGCGATTGAGTCCCTCAATCATGCAAAATTGGGATTAATTGGACCGACCGTGCGCGGATTTGATCATTTGATCGTCAATAATGCGGATTTACTGCAAAAATATGGGGTTTTTGTTGATCGCTTTATTTCACTTGAGGATATAGTTGAAAGAACAAATAAAGTTTCAGCAGCTGAAGTTGATGAAGAAATCAGAGAAATGCTGAATGGTGCAAAGTTGTCAAAAAACGTCTCGAAAGAGGAACTCGAGAAATCTGCCCGGTTAAAAATCTCTATCGCGGGTTTTACCAAAGAAAACGATTTTGATATCTTGGCAATAAGCTGTTGGACTAAACTTCAGGAGTTATATGGCGCTGCAGCCTGCAGCTCAATTTCCCAATTAAATAATCAGGGAATTGCAACTGCCTGCGAAGGGGATGTAGATGGCGCGCTTGGCATGTTTATAGCCTCCTGCTTCTCGGACGAGCCTTCAACGATGGTTGATATTGTGAATTTTGACGAAGCTGATAATTCTATGAACCTATGGCATTGCGGCCCCTCGCCAAAATGTTTTGCCAACGAAGAAGGCGTAAATTGGGATCATCACTTTGACATTGGAGAAAATGTGAATGGTGAGTGGCATGGTTGCGGAACGGTCGCTTCATTTCAGTTCAAGCCTGGGAAAATTACTGTCCATCGTCTTTCTTCCCGCACCAATGAGATGCTGGTATTAACTGGAGATATCATTCAAAAAGAAACCTATCAAGGTTCTTCTGGATGGGTCGGAAATGTAACAATAAAGGAAAGGAGGCTTTCAGTTCCTGAAATTATTACTTTATTGCTTGAAAGTCATGCAGACCATCATGTAGTTTTTGGGTATGGCAATTATGATGCGGAGTTCCGGGAATTTGCGTTCTGGAAGGATGTAAATGTCTTGGAGCATAAAGCTTATTATCCATATTCTGAATAAAAAAATAAAATAAGGAGAGAAGAATGAAAAAATTAGTTTTGGTATTATCATTATTAGTAGTTGTATTTTCTTTATGCGCTTGGCAGTCACCGGATCAGCCTTATGACGTTGCCGTCATCATTAAAGCCACTGATTCTGACTTTTGGCAGTATGTGCTTGTAGGCGCAGAGAATTACGGAGCTGAATTTCCGGAAAGAGTGAAGATCTCAACTTTTGGTCCTCCTTCGGAAGCAGATATTGAGCAGCAGGTTTCAATTCTTGAAGACGTAATTTCAGGGAATCCGGATGCGATCGTTATTTCTTCAACAAGTTCAGATGCCACAATTCCGGCAATTGAACGCGCAATGGATAGCGGTATTCCTGTCGTAACGATTGATAATCGTGTCAACACAGACAAGGTAACCTCCTTCATTGCCACCGATAACATCATTGCTGGCGGCCGCGCTGCTGAAGAAATGCTAAAGATGCTGAAAGAAAGATATGGCGACGACCTTTCAGGGAAAGCCATCAGCGTTGTATCATCGATCGCCGGTGTGAAAGTCATGGAAGACCGTGACAGCGGGTTCCTCAATAAGATGAAAGAAATTGCACCTGAAATCGAAATTATCGAACCGCAATATTGTGACAATGACATGACCAAAGCCATGAGCATCACTGAAGATCTGATCACTGCAAACGATAACCTCGTCGGTCTTTATGGCGGGAACAACATCACAGGTTCTGGAATTTCAAGAGTTATTAGCCAACTTGGAAAAGAAGAAGACATCGTTGTGATTGCATTCGATTCAGATCCGGAAGAAGTCAAAGGTTTGGAAGCTGGTTCAATTGATGCATTGGTCGTTCAGGATCCTTACGGAATGGGCTACCAGGGTGTTGATTTCGTCTACAAAACTTTGATGGGTGAGACAGTTGACAAAGAAGTTGAGACTCCTGTTGCGCTCGTAACGCGCGAAAATTTCAAAGATGAGGCTATTCAAGGTTTGCTGGATCCTTATTCGAGAAAAATAAACAAATAACAATCATATTTTGAATTGCAAAAACATGTGGGGAAGGATTTTCCTTCTCCACATGTAAGCAAGAGACGGAGGTGGTCCATTGGCTGCGAATGAGCTTCTTCGGATGGAAAATATCAGCAAGACTTTTCCAGGAGTAAAAGCATTGGATAAAGTCCATTTTTCTTTAAATAGTGGAGAAATCCACGCATTAATTGGGGAAAATGGAGCGGGTAAATCAACCCTTATTAAAATTCTTACTGGTGCATATCAAATGGATCCCGGTGGAGAAATTTTTATTTCTGGCAAAAAAGTTGAAATCAATAACCCGCAAGATTCCAAACTGAATCAAATCGGTGTTGTTTATCAAGATGTCATGGTTGCGCCTCATCTTTCCCTTGGTGAAAATTTTTTCTTAGGAAAATTACCAAAAAAGAATGGTTTGGTTGATTGGAACTTGATCTATTCGAAGACTACCGAAATTTTATCGATGGTCGACATCAATATTGATCCGAAGACAAGAGTCAAGGATCTCCCTGTTGCGATCCAAGAAATGGTCTCGATTGCAAAAATTATTTATGATAAAGCCAACATCGTGATTTTCGACGAACCAACAGCTCTGCTTACGAACGAAGAGACAGACAGGTTGTTCGAAATCATCAAGGACCTCAAAGACAGAGGCTGCGGAATTATTTATATTTCGCATCGGTTGGATGAAATCTTTCAAATTTGCGATAAAGTGACCGTTCTGAAGGATGGTCAATATATCGATACAGTTTCAATCAGCGAAATTGATGAGAATAAATTGGTTTCCATGATGGTCGGACGAGAACTGGTTGACATGTACAATATCGAGCATAATGTTTCCGATGAAATTGTGCTTGATGTGAAGAACCTGAGCAGCAAAGGAAAGTTTTCAGATATCAATTTCACGCTTTATAAAGGCGAAGTTCTGGGCTTTTACGGATTGGTCGGTTCTGGACGAACAGAGATCATGCGTGTGCTTTTTGGGGCTGATAAATGCGACAATGGCGAGATTTTTGTCAATGAAAAAGCAAGTTCCTGCAAGCACCCAAAAGATGCGATGAAAAAAGGATTCGCTTTTCTGACAGAAGATCGAAAAGCTCAAGGATTGGCTATGAATCTTCCGGTTGATTTTAATGTGAACATGGCATCCTTGAATTTGATCAGTAAAGCTGGTGTTCTTAATCCTAAAACAGAACAGGCACGATCGAACCATTACTGCGATCAATTAAAGATTGTCACGCCGTCCATTTTCCAAACGGTTAAAAACCTTTCTGGTGGAAATCAGCAAAAGGTTGTCATTTCAAAATGGTTGGCTTCTAAGAGCGAGATCTTTATTTTTGATGAACCAACGGTCGGAGTGGATGTCGGAGCAAAAAGAGAAATTTATTTGATTATTGAGGACCTTATCAAGAATGGCGCCTCAGTTATCTTAATTTCGTCTTATCTTCCCGAAGTAATGGGATTATCAGATCGAATTGTGGTTATGTATGAAGGGAAAATTTCAGGCATAGTTAACAGAAATGAATTCGATGTTGATGGAAGCATGAATGAAAATCTGTTGGTTAGTTTGGCCTCAGGTATTGATACTCGAATTGCAGAAAAAAGAAACTAATCTCTTAAGAGGTGGATAATGAAGAAAAACCGTGCCGTAACTAATACCAGAATTTCGACTGATATTTTATTGTTAATCATCTATGTGATCATGTGCTTGATCATTTTTGCACTCACAATTATTACATCAGGACAAAACAAATTCCTCACGCCTAATAACATTACGAATGTCATTCGCCAGACTTCGATTAACGGAGTCATTGCAATCGGCATGACAGTGGTTGTGATTACTGGCGGCATTGACCTTTCAGTCGGGTCAGTCGTCGGTCTGAGCGGCGTTTTAGTCGCAAAGTTCATGGCTCAGTCGAACATGGGAATTCTTCCTGCAATTTTGGTCGCAGCCTTGGTTTCAACCCTGATCGGTGTGTTAAATGGAATTATTATCTTCGACGGCAAAGTTCCGGCATTCATTGCAACCTTAGGAATGATGACTGCTGTCCGCGGATTGATTATGCTGGTCACAAGCGCAAGAATGGTTTCCGGACTTCCCCGCGCGTTTACTGACTTTGCTCAGGCGACGTTTTTAGGCCTTCCCGCGCTGTTTTACATCTGGCTGATAATCATGCTGGTTACTGCGTTTATTTTGAAATACACCACATTTGGCCGCCACCTGTATGCAATTGGCAGCAATATTGAAAGTGCAAGACTGTCTGGTATTAATGTGCGGCTTACGACCTATGGCGCCTATATTTATTGTTCATTTTTATGTGCAATCGCTGGCATTATGATGGCATCGCGGCTGGGCAATGGCGTACCGACTGGTGGACAAGGCTATGAAACTGACGCAATTGCATCCGCGGTAATCGGTGGAGCGAGTTTGTCCGGTGCTGAAGGTACAGTTTTAGGAACTGTCATTGGAGCCTTGATCATGCAGACATTTAGAAATGGCGGTAACTTGCTGCGCATTAATCCTCATTTGATGGAAATTGTCATTGGATTATTGATCATTGGTGCTGTTCTGATCGACAAGAGGACAAAGAAATAAATGAATTACCGAAAAGTTGATGCTATTAAAGAGGAACTGTCTATTATTGGATTCGGATGCTGGTCAGTTGCTTCGTATAACTGGACTGATGGCAATATCGAAGATGCAAAAAAAGCAATTGACGTCTCGATTGATAGCGGTGTGAATTTTTTTGACGTCGCACCTGTCTATGGGTATGGCGATTCAGAAAAAATTCTTGGCGATGTGATTTCGGCTGATGGAAAAAGAGAAAAAATATTCCTGGCAACCAAATGCGGGTTGCGCTGGGATGTCAAAGACGGTCCGACCAAGAATGATCTGTCAAAAGCAAGTATCCTTTTCGAAATAGATGAAAGTTTGAAAAGGCTGAAAACGGATCATGTTGATCTTTATCAGTTGCATTGGCCGGATCATAAAACTCCGTTGGAAGAAACGATTGACGCTTTGAAGGAAATCATTAAAGCAGGAAAAATTCGGTATGTAGGCTTATCGAACTATTCACTGGCGGATATGAAAAATTTTAATGAAAGCCTGCCGGTTGCCTCCTATCAAGGGTTGTACAACTTATTTGACAGGAACAGTGAATTTTATTGCGGTATCCCCTTGGAATATCAAACTGAAGCTGAAATTCTTCCTTATTGCGTCCAAAACGGGATTGCTTTTATTCCATATAGCCCATTAAACCAGGGGCTGCTTTCTGGCCGATATTATCAACAACGGGACACAAATTTAAACGCAGCAGACATGCGTCTGACAAATCCGGAACTTGTTGGAGAAAACCTAAATAAAAAACTGATCGTTGTAGAAAAATTAAAAGAACTGGCTCAGGATACCGGATATACCTTAACACAGCTATCGTTAGGATGGCTCATGGCTAACCAAGCTGTAACTTCGATTATTGTTGGAAGCCGAAAACCCTCCTATGCTCTGGAAAATGCACAGATGGGCAATATTAAATTGGAATCAGCTGTGGTTGATTCGATTAATAAAGTATTTTTGGATAATTATGATTAAAATAGGCGTTGTATCATGGGGGTTGCCCGGCGGAGGTGTTTATGCACCAGAAATTGCACAAATGGCTGGGTTGGATGGCATTCAATTGGAGTTAGGCAGTTATCAGGATGGGTTTCCTCTGTCACAGGCGGTTATTCAGGAGAACTTGCTAAAAGACCAAGAAACTTATAATTTGGAGTTTCCTTCAATTGTGTTAAATGACGTGATGCTGCATCCATATATCAATGGAAGAGATACAGAAGATGGGAAAATCGCCTATGACCAAATTGAATTGGGCGTAAATGTCGCAGCGAAGATGAAAATCAATGTAGTGATGATTCCAAATTTTGAAAGCAATATCATTTCTTTGCCACAGCACGTAATTGAGACTGAAAAAGCGCTGACATTTGCTTGCGATTGCGCACTTTCTCATGGGATTACGATCGCGACTGAAACTTCCCTTCAGAATGATCTCCATCTGGAATTAGTTAAACGAATCAATAAACCTAACTTGAAAATATTCTTTGATTCAATGAATTACAAGTATTTTAGTAAATTGTCTCAGCTGGAAGAGCTGACTGCATTGTTCCCTCACTTGCTCAATCAAATGCATGTGAAAGATGGGATTGATGCACCGGGGGGATCGCTGCTGGGAAAAGGCAATATGGATATCGCTGATCAGTTAAAATTTTTGGCATCAATGGATTTTGAAGGCTGGCTTATTTTGGAAAATTATTATAACAAGCTGCCATTAAGATCAGAGAACGCTGAAAACCAGATTGAATTGTTGAAATCCGATGTTGCATTTGTTAATCAAATATTTGGAATCTAAGTTCGAAAAAACGATTTTAAGAAATGTTTGATTTTATAGGGCTTGGAGAACTTCTGGTCGATTTTCTCCCCGGCGATCAACCGGGGACCTATATTCGACACGCAGGCGGCGCCCCTGCCAATGTAGCCGTATCAGTTGCAAGAAACGGACTCAGGTCAGGTTTTTGCGGAAAACTTGGCAATGACGAGTTCGGTCATTTCCTGATCAAAACTATCGAAGGAAATAATGTGACGAATTTATGCTCATCGATGTGCGATGATGCAATCACGACGATGTCCTTTGTGACTTTGGACGAATTCGGAGAACGTCATTTTACCTTTGCCCGAAAACCAGGTGCCGACACGCGTTTAGAAATTAACGATTTACCGATAGAAGAAATAAAGAATTGCCGGATTTTTCACACCGGCTCTTGTTCGCTATCCATGGGATCTACTATAAATGCCACGATTGAAGCGATAGAAACTGCGAAGCTGAGCCAGCAAGCAAAGGTGAGCTTTGATGTAAATTATCGCGATAGTATTTGGAACGGCAGTCGCGACTTGGCAAAAAAAGCCGTTTTCAGCACCATCAATTCCTTAGATTTCATTAAGTTGTCAACAGAAGAAGCTGATATTCTTGGCGGAAAAGAAAACTTTCGAGACATTATGACTAGGCATGACGTATCACTGATCGTATTGACGGAAGGTAAATCTGGTGCAACTGCATTTTATAAAGATCTGATTGTCCAGGAAAATGGCATTGAAACGGACGTGGTGGATACAACAGGCGCTGGAGATGCTTTTTGGGGAGCATTTCTCTCGTCGATATTACGCTCAACAGACGGGTATATCAAAGAAATTACCGAGACTGAAATAACGAAAGCATTAAAGTATGGAAATATCAGCGGCATGATGGCAGTTCAAAAGAAAGGTGCCATTGATGCCATTCCTGGTATTAAGAGGATTGAACAGATGTTTAAGGACTTGTTCGGAAAGTGTGAAACAATATGAGATTACAGATTGCGATGGACGCTGTTCTCGGATACCGCGCGATTGAAATTGTTGAGACGATCCATGATGTGATCGACATCGTAGAGATTGGAACACCGCTGATTCTTCGCGAGGGATTGAGCACTGTTTCAGCAATAAAAAACAAGTATCCCGCCCTGACCGTTCTAGCAGATACAAAAATTGTTGATGGCGGTGAGTTGGAGTGCCGGGATGCCTGTGAAGCTGGAGCGGACATCATTACTTTTTTAGCTTTAGCAAATCTGGCAACTGCACGCGCTGTAATTGATACCGCTCATCGATATAGCAAAAAAGCGATGGCTGATCTGATTTGTGTCCAGGATATTAAAGGACGTTCAATAGAGTTGAAAGAACTTGGAGTAGATTACATTTGCGTTCATACGGCAGTGGATATTCAAACGCTGGGGCGAACGCCGCTAGAAGACCTGAAACAGTTAGTTACAGCCGTCCCATCGTCCTTTACCGCTGCGGCTGGCGGAATCAATATGGAAAACTTAGCCTCATTTACTGAATTAAATCCGGAGATAATCATTGCTGGAAGCTCTTTGATGAATTCTGAAAACATTAGAAATGCTGTAATAGAAATGCAGCACGCTATTAAAAAATAAGGAAACTTATGAGCGATTATTTGAATTTGAGCGAATTGATTCTTAATGAAATAAATACGACATTAAATGGCACAAATCAGCAAGAAATAAAAGTGTTTGAAAATGAGATTATCGCAGCAAACAGAATCTTTTTTGCCGGTGCAGGCAGAACTTCACTGATGATTCGGAGCTTTGCTATGCGGCTGATGCAATTGGGGCTTAAAGTTCATGTCATCGGGGAAACGACGACTCCATCAATTACTGAGAATGATTTGCTGATCATTGGTTCAGGAAGCGGGGGCACGGAATCCTTATGCGTAATGGCACAAAAAGCGAAGAAAATCGGGGCAAAAATTGGTCTGATTACGATTTATCCCGAATCTGTTATTGGAAGATTATCTGATTTTAGAATTGTGATCCCGACCACTACCTCAAAAGTAGTTTCAGATGAACGAAAGTCGGTTCAGCCCGGCGGCAGCACATTTGAACAAAGCTTGCTAATTTTATGCGAAGTCCTGGTCATTTCTATTTCAAATCGTCTGAAAATTGATGACTGGAATAAAGAAATCATGCTGCGCCACGCTAATTTGGAATAGCCACAAATTTCAGCAAATTCGCGGGAGCATCTCTCCATGCAGCGAATCCAGTATCCTCGTAGTTCCTAACGCGGTTTTTAGTAATACACCAGGACGGGCTGCGCTTGTCACGCGGCCGATAATTGCTGCGTTTTCCCCATATTTGCAGCTGCGGATGGCTGATAAGGCTGCTTCGGCATCCGCTTCAGGCAGGATGACAATCATTTTCCCTTCATTTGCAACGTACAATGGATCAAACCCCAGCAAGTCGCACAAAGAGCGGACTTGCGGCGAGACCAGAACGAGCTGTTCGTCAATCTCAATTGACACTGCGCTCTGAACTGCGATTTCGTTAAGTGTAGTCCCTAACCCGCCGCGGGTCGGGTCGCGCAAGACATGCGTACTTGGTGCAGTCTGCCGTAATTTCTCGACGATCGCATTGAGCGGCGCCGTATCGGATTGAATATCGGATTGGAAACCCAGCTCGCCGCGAGCGCAAAGAACAGCCATGCCATGGTCGCCAACTGTTCCGGTGACCAGCACAGCGTCTCCCGGTTTTGCAAGGTCGCCTTGCGGCTGGAAGTCATCCCTGATCCAGCCAAAACCTGCGGTCGTTATGAACAATCCATCACCCCTGCCTTTTTCGACCACTTTTGTGTCGCCGGCAACGATTTGGACATTGGCTTCCACTGCGCTCATCTGCATCGATTTTAGAATTCTTTCCAACTCACTGATTCTAAACCCTTCTTCGAGGATAAAACCAGCTGTCAGCGCAACCGGGACAGCCCCGGAAGTCAGGAGGTCATTGACCGTCCCGCAGACCGCAAGCCTGCCGATATCCCCGCCGGGGAAAAAGAGCGGTGCGACAATGTGAGAATCGGTGGTCACTGCGATTCGTCCTGTACTGTCGGGAATGGGCAATACAGCAGCGTCATTCCCTTGCGCCAACCCATCCGAAATCAGATACTTTTGGAATATATTTCTGATTAAATCTGCGGTCATCTTTCCACCGCTGCCGTGTCCGGCTTGGATGCGGCTGTGATTGAAATCTGCTGAAGGCAGCGGACAAGAAAAGTCATGCATACTCCCTCCGATAACGATAATAAGCCGCGCAGGTTCCTTCACTCGACACCATAGCGGCACCAAGCGGGTGCTCAGGCGAACAGTTCCGGGCGAACGCAGGACAATCCAGCGGGAGTTTTTGTCCTAAGAGGATTTGACCAGCAATGCAGACAGAATCAAATACTTCGCTTTCTACAGCGAGATCGAATTTTTTTTCGGCATCGAAAGCTGAAAATTGATCCTTGATTTTCCATCCGCTGTCAGGAATCTGCCCGATGCCGCGCCATTCGCGGGCGCAGGGCTCAAATACCTCATCAATAATTGCCAGCGCTGCGGGGTTTCCTGACGCAGATACGCTGCGGCTGTATGCATTTTGAACCTGCCACTGACCGCTTTCAAGGTCGCTGACAACTTGATCGATCCCTGCCAATAAATCGACCGGTTCAAACCCGGTCACACTGATTGGCACCTGATATTGTTGGCTGATCGGCAGGTATTCCGCTGTGCCCATCACGGCGCAGACATGACCGGCTGCCAGAAAAGCCTGAACCCGGTTGTCTTCGGCATCCAGGATCATTTTCAATGCAGATGGCACCCGAACTTGGTAACTCAGCATTGAATAATTGGTGATTCCCAGCCGGGCGGACTGAATGACACTGATGCCATTTGCCGGAGCAGTGGTCTCAAATCCAATTCCCAGGAAAACGACCTGCTTGTTCGGGGTCTCCCGGGCGATTGTCAGTGCGTCCAACGCTGCATAAACAACGCGAACGTCCGCACCCGCTGCTCGTGCGGTTGCCAGAGAAATATCTGTACCCGGAACGCGCAGCATGTCCCCATAAGTCGTCAGGATTACATCTTGGTGATTTGCGAGGCGGATGGCTTTATCGATTGTGGACTGCGGCGTGACACAGACCGGACAGCCCGGCCCATGAATAAAAGTGATCTCCGGCGATAGCAGCTGATCGATGCCCGACTGCAGCAGCGCATGTGTCTGTCCGCCGCACATTTCCATGATCATCCAGGATCTGGTGAGTCGGTTTTTTATCCGTCTGATCAGTTTTTCAGCCCGATCTCGATCCCGAAATGCGGACAGGCTATTCAAGCTCATTTATTTCATCCAGTACGCGGATTGTTTCTAACGCCTCAGCTTCATCCATCCGGCTTATAGCAAAACCGGCATGGACGATAACGTAATCGCCGGGTTGAGCGTCGGGTACGGCGGCTAAGCATGTCTCGCGCTGAACGCCGCTGAATTCAACCAGACCCATCAAAAGACCATCCTGATTAAAAACTTGAGTGATTTTACCGGGAATTCCGAGACACATCTTCGTTCTCCTTCAAAATTGCGTCAGCAATGACAGCCTGACCAAATGCGATACAACCGTCGTTCACGGGAAGCTGCCGCGGGATCAACACTTCGAACTGGTTTGCTTTCAAAACCTTGGTGACCCCAGTCAAAAGCTGCATATTCTGCCAGACTCCCCCGGAAAGAACTATTGGAAAGCCTGATCCTCTTTTTTCTCTGATTCTAATACACAATTCAAGCGAAAGTTGAATCAGCGTCTGATGAAAACGGGCTGAAATCTCAGATGGCGCTGCATTTTGACGATAATCTGCAAGGATTGCCTCGACTATGGCTGCCGTTGAAATTTCAACTGAGTTTATGTCCAATGGATACGGCGGTAATGCGTCAGGCGAGGCAGCATTTTCAAGTTCAATCGCAGCCTGACCTTCATAATTATTCCGCTGACAAATGCCGATCAGCGCTGCCACAGCGTCAAAGAAGCGGCCGACAGAAGAGGTTTGAACGCAGTTGATACGCTGATTAAGTTGAAAGGCAAGCACATTCAATGCATCAGGATGGTCGCGTTTGAGCGCCTTTACAGGCGGAAGATCCTCTTCCCAGGGAATTCCAAGGTGATGGAGCAGCCCCAGCGCCTGCCTGGCAGGGCTGCGCACAGCTTGATCTCCGCCTGCTAACAGGAAAGGCTCGAGATGATAAAGACGCTCGAAACCTGAGCTGTTGCAAAAAAGCGCTTCGCCCCCCCAGATTGTTCCGTCCGCCCCATAACCAGTGCCGTCAAATGCAAGTCCCAGAGCCGGCTGATCGTTAAAGCGCTCCTGTTCAGCGAGGACTGCCGCAATATGCGCATAGTGATGTTGGACGCGGATTAGAGGGATTCTTTCTTCCTTTGAACGCTCCTCTGCATAGCGCGTGCTGAGATAATCTGGATGCAAGTCACAGGCGAGCGCCTCAGGTTTTGTCCGAAACAGATGCTGATAATGGCTGATGGTTTGGGAAAAAGATGCCAGCGTCTCCGCGTTTTCGAGATCGCCGATGTGCGGACTCAGAAAGGCAAAACGATCCTTTGTAAGACAAAATGTATTCTTCAGCTCCGGTCCGACTGCAAGCAGCGGCAGAAAGGGTTGGTTGCTGCGAATCGGCTCGGGGGCATAACCGCGGGCACGCCGGATGATCAGCGGGGTTTCAAAATCTGGCAGGCTGCGGACAACAGAATCGTCGATTCGCGCCACGATTGGGCGGTTGTGTGTCAAAATGCAGTCGCATAAGGCTGCTAATTTTTCGAGTTCCTGTGGAGTGTCCCCGCAGATGATCGGCTCTTCTGCTCGGTTTGCACTCGTCATGACCAATAACCGGATGTCTGGCTTGAGATAGTCGAACAGCAAGCGGTGAAGTGGTGTATAAGGCAGCATAATCCCCAGTGTTTTTTGCCCTGGTGCAATGGCTGAAGGCAAGCTGCAGTCCGACCGTCTCGATAACAGTACAATTGGGGAACGCGGACTGGAAAGAATCGCTTCTTCTTCTGCGCTGACTACGCAGCAAGATGTGATCGCATCCAAATCGCTGGCCATCAGCGCAAAGGCTTTGCGACTGCGAAGCTTTATTTCACGCAGTCTGGCAAGCGCCTTCACATTGAATGGGTCACAGGCGAGGTGAAATCCGCCCAACCCTTTCAGCGCAAGGATTTTTCCAGATCGGAGTGCTGCTGCCGCTTCAACAAGTGCCTGATCACCATTTATCGCAGGGTTGCAATTGGTCAAGAAAGTGAGGCTGGGACCGCATGCCGGGCAGCCGGTCGGCTGGGCATGGAAGCGGCGATTTTCAGGATTCTCATATTCATTTTGACAATCTTTACACATCACAAAATCAGCCATAGCGGTATTCGGCCGGTCATAGGGCAGATCTCGGATAATCGTGTAGCGGGGACCGCAATGGATGCAATTGTTGAATGGATAGTGGTAACGGCGGTCTGCCGGATCAAGAATTTCGGTTAAACATTCAGAACAGATGGAAACATCGGCGGGAATGGGTAAAAACTCACCTTTCCGGCTGACGCTCTCAAGAATCTCGAACCTTGGGTAATTTTCTAATGGGATCGGATGGCTGATGACCTGATCGACTTGTGCAAGCGGCGGAAAAGTCGCCCGCATTTCAGCTTCAAATGCTTCGATCTTTTCTTCAGCTGCAAAAGCCTTGATTTCCACTCCCTGAGTCGTGTTTCGCACAAAGCCGCTCAGTTCGTGACTGGCTGCCAGATTCGCGATAAATGGGCGAAAACCGACGCCTTGGACGATGCCGGTGATCAGATATTGGCGCCCGATTTTCAATGGTTGCGAAGAAGGCATCTGCTTTTCTGAGCTATCTCCGAATTCAAGCGCGGCTGGCTGCTTCAATCTGCGAGAGGAGCCAATCTGTCCATAAATCCAGCCCGGCACCAGTTTTGGCTGAGGTTGGGAAAATATCTACGTCTGGATTCAGGATGTTAACTCCTTGCGAAAAGTGCTCCAAATTAAAATCGACATAAGGCAACAGGTCTGTTTTTGTCACGACCACAGCGTTCAAATTTCGGTAAATGTTGGGATATTTCCAAGGTTTATCATCCCCTTCGGCGATGCTTGCGATCAACGTGTTTGAATGCGACCCTAAATCCCATTCAGCTGGGCAGATCAAATTGCCGATATTTTCGATAATCACCAAATCCAGCTCATCAAGCGGAAGCTGTTCCATGCCTTTGCGCACCATCATCGCGTCCATGTGGCAATCTCCAGCGGTTGTGACTTGTACAGCAGGTGCACCAGCTAAAACAACTTTATCCGAGTCGATCGTGACGGACGCTGTGTCTCCTTCGATCACACCGATACGGACGCTGCCCCTGAGCAGTTCTATCGTTTTAAGGATCAGAGCGGTTTTTCCCGCACCGGGAGCTGCCATAATATTGATACAGAAAATGTGATGATCTGAAAATATTTTGCGATTTTCCTCAGCGACAAAGTCATTCGCTTGCAGGATGTTTTGAATGATTGGAACATTGATAGAAGTCATGAATTTTCCTCGAATTTAGTTATTTCTATACTTTCAACCAACATTTCGTCGCCGGAAAGAAAACTGATCTGGTCGCTGCCGCAATTTGGGCAGATGGATAATTTCCCTTGCAATTCAAACGTATTCTGGCATTGCTGGCAGCTGAAAACCACTGCGCGGCGGTCGAAATGAATTTCAGCATTTTCGCAAATGGATCCTTTCGTAAGCTCCTTCCAATAGACGTTGACACAATCAGGAACGATATTAGAAAAATCGCCAATTACCAGATTGATTCGATCGACGGAGTCTGCTTCGGAAAGGTGCGCCTGAGCCATCACGATTTCGAAGATATGGCGTGTTGCGGACAACTCATGCATAAATGGAATTATACTGCAATCAAGATTATAATTATGCGGTGCTGCGACAAGCTAGGTGCGAAAAAATGATTGTTTGCTCAAATAAATAAAAGGGTTTTACGGAGGATTCGATGAAAGAAATTGTTCAAAAAGTGAAGGGGATGCGTGATTTTTACCCCGCAGAAATGGCTTTTCGGACATGGCTTTATCATCAAATCCGGTGTATTTCTGAGCAGTTTGGCTATCAGGAATATGAAGCGCCCATTTTGGAAAAACTTGAACTTTATGCAGCGAAATCAGGCGAAGAATTAGTCAAGGAGCAGGCTTACGTGTTCAGCGACCGCGGCGGCGGTGAGATCGCTCTGCGCCCCGAATTGACGCCTTCCTTAGCGCGCATGATTGCTCAGCGTCAGAATGAACTGGCTTATCCGGTGCGCTGGTGGTCATTTGGTCCTTTCTGGCGGTATGAACAGCCGCAAAAGGGCAGGACACGCGAGTTTTTTCAATGGAATATTGACATGATCGGTGCAGCCGGTTATCAGGCTGATGCGGAATTGCTGGCTGTTTGTGCGGCTTTCCTGAATCAAATCGGGTTGACGCCAGAGATGGTTCAAATCAAGGTTAATAACCGGCGGCTGATGGATGAACAGCTGCTGAAGATTGACGTAACTGCAGAATTGAAACCTGTTGTTTATCGGCTGATTGACCGGCGTGATAAACTGCGTCCGGATGCATGGCGTGATTTCGCAATTGAAAATGGCATCGGAACCGATATGCTTGAACAGCTCATCGCTTTGCTTGACAATCAGGAGCTCTGGAAAGAATCTGAGACGCTCACGACTATCTTTGATCTGGTTGATAAAATGGGATACGGCGAATATCTTGCATTTGATTCCCAAGTCATCCGTGGGTTGCTTTATTACACAGGAACGGTTTTCGAAGTCTGGGACAAGGCTCCCGGCGGTCGAGCGGTGCTGGGCGGCGGACGGTATGAAAATCTGGTTGAGGACGTCGGCGGCGATCCGCTCCCTGGGGTTGGTTTTGCGATGGGCGACGTAATGATCTCAGTCCTGCTGGAAAAATATGGTTTACTGCCGACGTTGAATTATCAGCCGGCTCACGTGTTGGTTACTTGTTTCGATGACCAGACATTAAGTGATGCATATCAGCTGGCTGCTGAAATCCGCCGCGGCGGAATCAATGTAATTACCTATCCTGAGCCGGCAAAGCTCAATAAACAATTGAAATTCGCCAACCGAGTTGGCGCGCGGGCAATTTTAATCGCAGGACCGGATGAGGTTGCTGCTGGACAGGTCACGATCAAGGATCTGCTCAATCGAACACAGCAGACAGTGAGCCGAGCGGATTGTGTGCGCGAATTGCGCGCATTGGGCATTTGATGGGCTGATTTTAGCCCAATGGTGCCGGAAAAATTCACGAAACGTGGTATACTTTCGTGGCGAAATTGGCGATAAATGCCCTCGTGGCTCAATGGATAGAGCAGTTGACTTCGAATCAAAAGGTTGGGGGTTCGAATCCCTCCGGGGGCGCTTTCATAAATCCGCAACTTTTCTCACAACTTTGGCTGAAAAAGGCTGAACCTGGGAGAAAATAGCTGATCGAAGCTTTCCGGTCTGGAAGAATTTCAATCCGTGCTATAAACAATCGTAAAACACGCTGCCGTTCAAAGATGATTGTATTTGGGTCTGACAGCGTGTTTTTGATATCCGCAATAAATTTATCCACTAAATTGAGCGCGGAATCCGTCGTCTCGATTGAAGATAGTGTCAACCGGTATTCGGCTTCAATAATTTCTTTTTGGTTTTCCATCTCTGTCAGTTTAGCATTCAAGGATTCTGATGAGCCGTTTTCCGCGATTGCTTCTGTGAGATTGTAGATGCGCCGATTGATCGCTTCAATCTCCGCAGGATAGTCTCTGCCGGAGCTCTTCGCAAGCAGTGCGCTTCGATTGTCTTCAATATAGTCGGCTCGCATCTTTGTGAGATTATTCGGCGAAAGGATCTCATCTACATTAATTTACAGGGGAAATTTTTTAAAAGAATAATAAGCAAGCAAATGAAAATAAAAAAGTAGAAAAAGTTCTTATAAACAAAATTAAATCATGATTTTTTTGGCGAAGAAATAATCAATATTTTTGCTGGTTCAGTTAAATAATTTGCGTATGAAATTTCAACCCCGGAGGGAAAGGATAGAATATCTCCTTTTTGTAAAACTGTTGGAGGATCTTCTTCAATGTGGATAGTAACCGTTCCTTTAAGGACAATAACTATTTCCTCGCTGTTGGCAGAACCTTTTCGCTTGTCAGTTCGAATGTTCATATCAAGCGTTAAAGTCGCAACATGCATCGATTCACGATTATCATAAATCAAAGCGTGAGAGATTTTTTTTGTTTTACCAATATATAAACATTTTTGATCTTCAATTCGAATCAGTTTGTAGCTGTCATTTGTAGTTTCATCAAGTAAATCCAAGATAGAAATTCCAAGCGCATTACTAATTTTTTTAGCAAGAGATACACTGAAATTGATTTTCCCACCTTCTATTTGGCATAAATATGAAGGAGAAATTCCGATTTTTTCTGCCAATGCTTTCAGAATTAAATTCTGATTAAGCCGAATCGTTCTAATCCGCTTTCCTATTATTTTATTATTTTCGAGGGAATTTCCAGTTTGCACAATTTTCTCAAATTCATCAAAGAGTAATAATTCAAAGTGATGATCAAGTATAACATACACGAACTAGGGAAAATAAAGACTTCTCTTACAATAAATCAGGTATGCACATGAAAAAAGAAGGCTGTTAAAGTAAGGATTATTTCTGAGTAAAAGGATACCTACGGTTCAATTTATTTAGGCAACTGTTACAGTTAATTTATATATAAATATTTAAGGTTAGAAGAAATTTTAAAACCTGCAAGAAATATTTCCAGAGGTTTAATTAAATAAAGGCTGTTTCTTGGTGAAACAAAGTAGTAATAAATCACCATTTAAGGTTAATTTCATCTATCCCTTTAGTCGCGATATCACATAGGGCATCAAAGATAACCTTCCCTTTTTCAGGCGTACCAAAGCTGGGTATGCCTGAAATCCCGCTAGGGGCAATATCGTCAATCGAATTCCAATTAATCTGGATTGGGCCTGCCATTCCAATGGTTTCTGAATCAGCAAGCTGTTCATTTTTTTCGTCAATCGCCAAATCCATGTTGATTTGATTTGGGTAGAGGTACATGATTAATGAGGTCTCTATTTCTCCTCCATGAGCATCTGTTCGATTTGAAGCTTCGCGATTAGTAAGTTTCGTTGCAAGGTCAACAACCAATGACCACACATTGAACATAAATACTTTTATTTTATATTGATCGCGAATATCAAAAGCTGCAGCACCAATTGCGGCTATATTCCCTCCATGGCCGTTGACGATTAGAAGTTTTTTAAATCCATGGCGTGAAATACTAGCTGCGATCTCTTTAATCATTCGAATAAAAGTTTCTGCAGTAAACGTCAATGTTCCTGGAAAATCCATATGTTCAGGACTTTGACCAATTGGAATTGAAGGTAATATTAATAAGTCGATTTCATCCTTTTTTCGATCTGCGACGACTTTAGCTATGTCAGAAGCAATATGAATATCCATTCCTATTGGAAGATGTGGCCCATGTTGTTCCATCGAACCTAATGTCATAACAACGATAGTTTTTTCTCGATCCAACTTTTCAACTTCTGCAAAAGAAATTTCTTCCAATTTGAAAACGCTCATCATACCTCCATTAGCTAAACAACTGTATTGATGATAATTATTTCTGCTTTCTCAGATTTATTATTGACCCATCTATGGGGAATACTTGCGTCGAAATAACATGCGTCACCTGTTCGAAGAATATGTGTTCCGTTATTCTCCAATTCTATTTCTAGTGCGCCGTCTGTGACGAAACAAAACTCAGACCCGTCATGGCAATTTTTAAAACCGGAGTTCTGACCTTCTGGGATCTGAATGATACTAACTTCAAAATCACTCAAAGACTTCATCAGCACAGCTTCAGTTGTGCTTCCAAATAATGGTTTCCAGATGATATCTTTTTTCCGCACGAGACGGGTCTTACTCTTTTCAGCGTCAATAAAAAAAGAGCTAATCGAAACATTAAGTGCATTTCCGATTAAAACAAGATCGTTCAAACTAAAATTAACTTTTCCATTTTCGATCTGACTTAAATATGGTGCGGAAATGCTAACTAACTTGGCTAAATCTTTCAGGTTCATTTTTTTTTGTTTTCGAATCTTGTGAATATTCTTTCCAATGGTCACAAGATCTTCTTCTAGTAATGAATCCATTTTTTCTCCTGATGATAATCATAGCAAATGCTGATATTTGAAACTATGACCATGATTTTATCACGGCAAGTAATCGAATGATTTCCGCACCAATATAAAAACCAATACTTCAAGTCAATATATTGAGAGTATTATTTGACTTGTCAGCTCCTTTTAATTTTTTCCCCCCCATTAATGCCCTGGACAATTGATACAAACCGTAGAGGTTAAACCAATTTAAATCGTTCCGGGACAGGGTGCCGCCCAACAATTTTTGCAGCAATTTGGTTATGTTTTTCCAAAACCTTAGGTAGATCAATGGTTTGTAATTCTCCATCCTTGACAATTATTCTTCCATTAATTACTGATAGATCTACTTTAGGAATAGTACAAAGGAAGAGTGCGGCGAGCGGATCATGAATTGCGCCTCCGGCGACACCTAATTGATCTAATGGTACGCCGATGAAATCTGCAGCTTTTCCGACAGATAATTGTCCAATAACATCCCCCCGACCTAATACAGATGCTCCACCACTTGTAGCAAGTTTTAATGTTTCACGAATCGTGAGTGCATCAGCTCCTTTTTTTACTCGCTGAAGAAGCATCGCCATTCGAGCTTCAGTTATGACGTGAGATGAATCATTGCTTGCGGATCCATCAACCGCTATTCCAACTTTGACTTTAGCGTCAAGCATTTCACGGATAGGTGCAATGCCAGACCCAAGGCGCATGTTTGATGACGGACAATGTGCTACACCAGTTCCTGATTCAGCCATCATTTTTATTTCATCAGGACTGACCCAAACACAGTGAGCCCACCAAACATCATTTCCAGACCAACCAACATCTTCCATATATCTCGCTGGGCGTAAACCAACTTTTTGCATGCAGAATGTTTCTTCGTCTTCTGTTTCAGCTACATGAGTATGCAAAAATACGTTATCATAGGTTCGTGCTAGTCTTGCTGATTCAACAAGCAAATCACGCGTAACTGAGAAAGGCGAACACGGAGCGAGTACGATGCGCAGCATTGAAAAAGGAGACGAGTCATGGAACTTCTCAATAACACGCTGACAGTCTTTTAAAATCACATCTTCAGTCTGGACTACATGGTCCGGAGGTAGGCCTCCTTGACTTCGACCTAAAGACATAGATCCTCGTACTGCGTGAAACCGCATACCAATTTCTTGTGCTGCAGCGATTTGATCATCTAATAAAGACCCATTTGGAAACAAGTAGAGATGATCACTGCTAGTTGTGCAGCCGGAGAGTATCATTTCAGCCATAGCTACAAGTGTGCTGTTATAAACGGCTTCGCTGTCCATTTCTCCCCAAATAGGATATAGTCGAACTAGCCAGTCAAAGAGTTTTTCATCTTGAGCTCCAGGAACAGCTCGTGTCATCGTTTGGTAAAAGTGATGATGCGTATTTACAAAACCAGGAGTTACCAAATAATTCCTACCATCAATGACCATATCTGCAGTGATGTTTAAATCTTTAGTTTTCCCGATCTGCTTGATAATATTGTCTTCCACATAAATCGATGCATCTTTTAAATCACCAAACTGTTCATCATTTGTTGCTAAATAATTGATATTTTTTACGAGTAAAGAGCCCATTTAAAAATTCCTTTCCAATTTCAATATTTGAACTTCTTTTTGAAAGAAAAAACTGTCATTCCTTGTAATAAGGCTTCGATAATGAGGCTGGTCCAGATACAGATTTTGAAACCAGCACCATTGCAAGAATTGTTACAAGATAAGGTGCCATACGGAGGAATTGTTCTGGAAATTTTAATCCCACCGCTTGAAGGCAAGTTTGAAGTGAATCTGCAAATCCGAAAATTAAAGCGGCAGCGGCAGCTTTTGTTGGGTTGTATTGACCAAAAATCACGATTGCTAATGCGATGAATCCCCGGCCACCTGCCATGTTATCCATAAAACGGGTCAATTGAGCAATTGACAAGAATGCTCCAGTCAAACCAGCACATGCACCGCCAAATAAAATGCAACAATAACGAATGAGCCGAACCGGAATGCCAACTGTTTCAGCGGCTAGAGGATTTTCACCAACTGAACGAATCTTGAGCCCAACAGTTGTTTTAAAGAGTAAATATGAAAGAAAAGGGACAAGTAAAAATACAAAATAAACGTATGGTTTTTGTTGGAAGAATACTTGCCCTATAATAGGGATATCAGAAAGCCCCTTAATGAAAATTTCCTTCATTGGTTTTGTTGCTGGAGGAAATATTGTGACACCAAAAATCACACGATAAATAAAACTTGTCAGCCCTGCTGCAAAGATATTTACTGTTACACCAACCACAATTTGATCAGCATTAAGGGTTACTGTTAAAAATGCAAATAGTAAGCTCATTAGTAACCCACCTGCCATGCCCATTACGAAACCGAAAAGGTTGCTGCCTGTGAAGTAAGCAGCTAAAAAACCTGTGAGTGCGCCACATAGGATCTGACCTTCAACACCAATATTACATACGCCTGATTTCTCTGTATATATTTCTCCTAAAGCGGATAATAGAATTGGTGCTGCGCTTCGAATTGTCGCAGCGAGCAAATTCACAATAAAAGTTAATGTAAGAATTCTATCCAGAACCATTGATAATTTCCTTTTTGCCTTTCGTGCTTCGATTTATGACGATTGCCGACTTATTTGTTTTAAATTTTTAAATAGAACCAAATCGTATTCCATAAAAATATCAACAGCAATCAGGCATAGAATGACAAATCCCTGCAATGCATCTGAAATCGAATTTGGAATTTGCATGACGCGTTGCATCTGGGCTGCCCCGACTTGCAAGCCTGAAAATAGAAATGAAGATGCTATGATACCAATAGGGTGCAATCGACCTAGAATTGCAACAACCATCGCATTGAAACCATATCCATTTGATATCCCGTCCATGAGCCGATAATGGACACCGAGAATTTCACCAGCTCCAGCGATCCCAGTTAGGAAACCACTAATTGCAAAAACGGTTAACATGATTTTCTTGGATTTAATGCCCCCATATTCTGAGGCTGATAAGTTAAAACCAATTGCGCGGATTTCGTAACCCAAAGTTGTTTTAAAAAGGATTATGTACATAATAACTGCCAGGATGAGCCCTAGAATGACGCCGGCATGCAAACGAGCTGGGGGAGCAATTAAAGGAAGCATCGCTGTTTCAGCCACTCGAGCAGTCTGTGGCATGAATCCACCTGGTTCTGATAAAGGCCCTTGACAGAGATAAGCAATGAAAAAGGTTGCAATGTAGTTCATCATTAAATTCACAATAACTTCGTTTACATTAAGATAAACTTTGAAGAGTCCGGGAATGAATGCCCAAATGCACCCACCAATTCCGCCCGCAATAATTGCAAGTGGTAGGTGAATGTATGCTGGGAGTCCTTTGAAATAAATCCCTGCGATTGTAGCGAAAAGTGCCCCAAAATATATCTGACCTTCACCACCTGAGTTCCAAAGATTTGCTTTGAATGCAATTACCATCCCAAGTCCGGCAATCAGTAATGGTGTCCCTTTCACCAATGTTTCAATTATTCCAGACTTACGAATAAATGCACCATAGAATAGACTTTTATACGCTTCAATCGGATTCTTATTTGCTAATAAAATTAAAATCGCGCCAAATAGTAAAGCAATAACAAGCGAAATACCGATGAGTAAAAGGCTGAATAATCTTCCACGAGGCTGTTCTCTTTTTTCAATAATCTGAATTTTTTTCATCCATTACCTATTTTTCAATGTGTGACTGAACCTGCCATTAAAAGACCAATCTGTTCAGTATTAAAATTCTCGCGAGCAAGTTCACCTACGATTTTTCCTTCATAGATTACCGCAATCCGATCAGAAAGCGAAAAAACTTCATCCAGTTCTGTTGAAATTAAAAGAATTGCAGTTCCTCTGCTTCTTTCATCTACAAGACTTGAATAAATAAATTCCATTGCAGCTACATCGAGACCGCGCGTCGGCTGAACGACAATCAAAACTTCATGAGGTCTGGAGAATTCACGTGCACATATGAGCTTCTGCATGTTTCCGCCAGAAAGTGTTTTTGCATGAACTTGCGAATTGGGGGTTCTTATATCAAATTTTTTAATCAAATCATCTGCATACTCGTTTATTTTAGTTTTCCGAGAAAACCCGTTTGCGGAAAACTCTTTGGATTTATGAGAACGAAGAATTGAGTTTTCTGCCAAACTGAAATCAATGACGACGCCGTGTTTCTTTCGATCTTGGGGTACATAGGACATGCCACATTGGGTTATGATCTCTGGCCGCTTGTTCGTTACATTTACACCATTTACAAATACTTTCCCACTCTCAATAGGGCGAAGGCCTCCGAGTGCTTCAGATAGCTCCGATTGGCCATTGCCATCGACGCCAGCAATTCCAAGTATTTCTCCTGAACGTAATTCTAAGGAAAGATCATTGACTGCAATTAACTTCTTATCGTTTAGAACCTTGAGATTTTCAACTTTTAGTTTGATATCGCCGGTTTCCTGACTTATTAAATCGACATGAAGAAAAACTTCTCTCCCAACCATCATTCGTGCCAACTCTGACGGTGAAGTGTCTTTCGTGTTTACTGTATGGATTACTTTACCGCGATTTAATATCGTAACTCGGTCACTGATAGACATTACTTCATTTAATTTATGTGAAATGAAGATGATAGAAGTGCCGTGAGACCGCATGTCTCTTAAAATTTTAAAAAGGTCGTTGATTTCTTGAGGTGTCAAGACAGCAGTGGGTTCGTCAAGAATCAATAGTTTTGCCCCGCGGTAAAGTGCTTTTAGGATTTCAACTCTTTGCTGCATCCCAACCGGAAGTTGCCAGACTATAGCATCTGGATCGACATCAAGACCAAATTCATGGGATAAATGCCGTATCTCCTCTCTAGCCTTGTCCAGATCGAGTTTGATCCCTTTTTCTGCCTCAATCCCTAAGATCACATTTTCGACAACAGTAAAGACAGGAATTAGCATGAAATGTTGATGAACCATTCCAATTTTCAATTCGATCGATTGGAGCGGCGAGTTGATTTTTACCTCTTTCCCATCAAAAATGATTATTCCTTCTTGTGGTTGATAGAGGCCATAAAGGATGTTCATCAAGGTGGTTTTTCCAGAGCCGTTTTCGCCTAATAACGCATGGATTTCACCCTCGTTGACATCAAAATCAATATGATCATTAGCAAGAACTCCAGGAAAATGCTTTGTTATCCCACGCATTTGTAAAATTTGATTCAAGTTTATTCTCCGTCTTTAATCTAATCTGTATGACTGACTTCAGATATAAAAACTGATAAGAAAGATAAATTCTATACACAAAGAAGAATTAGTTATAAAAACAGGCGGATTAGCATTTGCTTTTCCGCCTGTTTACCCGAATCAGTCTACTTTATTATCAATGCGTTCAAAAATTTCTGGAACAACGAATTCGCCAGAAACAACCATTTCGCGGCGTGCCAGGATTGCATCTGAATCTTCTTTTGAGACGAATGGTCCGAGAGGTGCAATGTCAATTACACCCTCAGCCACACCCGCGACCCAGACATCGCCTCCAAACGTCCCTGCGGTGATATCTTCAACTTGGCGGGCGACGACTGCTGGAATTGCCTGTGTTTCACTCGTGATAAACAAGTCAGGGGCTAAAGGAGATTGATCCGTTCCATAACCGATCAATTTTACACCCTTTTCGATTCCAACCTGGATTACACCCATACCTGTAGAGTCGCAAATTTGCATAATGACATCAGCCCCATTTGCTATTTGAGCTAAAGCAGCTTCACGACCTTTTTCAGGATCTTCATAAGTTCCAGTCAGAACACCAAAGACTTCAACATCTGGATTTGCGTCGCGAGCACCAGTTGTATAGGCTGCAAAACTGCTTATCTGAGTAGGAATTTCGAGACCGCCAACAATTCCAATTTTATTCGTTTCGGTCAATAAGCCTGCAGCGTATCCGCACAAATAGGCGCCTTGATACTCTTGCTGATCCATAAAACGCAGGTTTGGGGAAACTTCTACTTCCGGTGGCTTTTTCCCTGCTACAAAGAAGTAAGTATCCGGAAAGTCTGGAGCGACTTTTGCGGCTGGTTCGCCAAATTCATAACCATGACCAAGAATTAATGTAAATCCTTGTTCAGCATAGCTACGGAATGCGCCTTCAATGTCCGGGATAGGAACGCTTTCAGTAAATGCAGTTTCATATCCTTTTTCAGCTAATTCCTGAAGCCCGATATAAGCTGAGGCGTTCCATCCAGCATCACTTATTGATCCGGGAAGAATTAAAGCAACCGAAACATCCTCTACCGCGTAAACATGAACGGAAGAAATCAACAAGATTGATAGCACGAGAATAATTGATAAAAATTTTTTATTCATAAGTTCTCCTTTTCTTTTTTTAGACAACTATCAAGAAGTTGTCCATTTGCGGTAAATGTATTACTGGCGAGTAATTTCTATAAAAGCGAGGTTTTCTTCGTCAGGTTATTTTTTCTTAAGTAGCGTGAATATTCTTTAGCATAAGGATCTCTACCGCTCATAAAGTTAACTGCATTTAACTGGACAATTCCCCTTATCCCAATTTCGGTCGCTATCATCGGTTCCAAAAGTGCGGAATCCAATCCTGTTGGAATTGCAGCTAATAAAAATGCAAAGTCAATATAATCTTTAAAAGGTAAACCAAACCCCACGTTGTCAACACCAAGAAATGTACTCAAATTTAAACGTTCCTTAACTAAACGGAGCCCTTCAAAAGAAACCATCATGCTGTCATAATCGCACACACCTACGGACATTGCGAGGGGATCAATGACTAAGTCGTCATCAGCTATACCGATCGATCTTGCGCGCTGAACAATTTTTTCTGCGACGGAAATACGTGTTTCTGCATTAGGTGATATACCATCTTCATCAAAGCATAAGCAAATAACCGCTGTGTTCCCATCTTTTACAAGCGGTAACATCTTTTTCATTTTCAATTCTTCCCCATTTACTGAAAGAATCGGTTTGGAGTCAATCACATCGAGAGTTCTTTTAATTGCAACTATATCGCTTGAGTCAATATAAAGCGGAAGACCCGATGCATCTTCAGCCGCTTTGCAAACAGAAGGAAGCAATTTTTCCTCATCAATTTCAGGGTGGGCAATCATGATGTGAAGAAAACCAGTTCCGTGGACGCGCTGTTCTTCAGCTAATTTTTTAACAGTGTCCATCTTGCCACTGATAATCTCTCTGGCTAACTCCTCATTTTTTAGTGTATTGATAAGCATTGATGCAATGATTGTAGGATGACCAGTTCCAAATTCAGTTGTAACTTCCGTACCTATTAAAATTGTCATAAAACACACCCTATTTTATGAATGAGTTTAAAAAAGCAATACTCCTGTAAAAGATCAGGTTGCTTCGGGAGATTAATTATTTACCTCTGTCAAATTATTTTTGTCTATATTTAAATATATCAAAACTCAGTTTCTTTTAACAAGTACAAAAGGTAATATGTTTTTATGTTACTTAAAACACTAAAGCAATTATATTTTGTAGAAAATGTCATAAAAAGTTTAAAATGGAAGGGATCAAAAACTTTTCTAAGAACATTGTTCACTATATAAAGAATACACACCACTTTTTCCAAATGAGATTATAAAAAAGTAATTGGAATTACAAATAGACTGAAGCTAATGTTTGGTATTAATAATTGAAAATTTAGTAAGGCTAAAATGGTGTATTTAAAATTTACCTAGAGAAAATTTAGTTTAGTTTGAAAACAGTAAAAACAAGTGATATTTGTATTCGAATTTTAATCCTTTTGTCATTCATTGTGAGTAAAAATAGTTTGTCCCTTTATCTGTTTAGACAAAACGAAAATTTAAGTGTGGAAAAAACGTCGATAATTAAATTTGACAACAATAAATTATTCTGTTATTCTATGAAAAAACCAGATTTCATAACACGAAATTATTATCCAATTATTTTATTGCAATAATAAAACAAATACAAAAACTAAATTTTTGCAAAAGGAGTAACACATGAATGATATTGTATTGAAGAATATTGATAAGATCGTCAGTGGTGACATCAATGTAGGTGTAGTCCCTGGCGACACTGTTGTTGTCCGTAACGGGTTGATCTCTGGTGTAGGATATGCAAAAGATGTCGATACTTCAGGAATTGATTTAGTAGTTGATGTTGATGGACAGACTGTCTGCCCAGGTTTCATTGATTGTCATATTCACAATACGTTAGATGATTATGCCCCTCAGCGGGGAGCAGTCGGCTGTTACTCTGATGCCCTTTATAGCGGAACAACGACAATGTGTTCCGAAGGTGAACAAGGGCCGGGTTGGCCTAGATTCTATGACGATCCGATAGGCTGTAAAGCAGCGGCAATTATGAGTAAACGAGTTTTCGATCGGTTTCGTCCAGGTGGGGCGTTGAAGGTTCACGGCGGAGCATTAGTCCTTGTACATGGCTTGACAGAGCAGGATTTTAAAGAAATGGCAGAGGCTGGTGTTTGGCTAATTGCTGAAATTGGCGGCGGCGGCTTATCTGATCCTGTCGAAGTCGAACCAATGTTAGAATGGGCTAGAAAATATAATTTCTTCTATTCTGTCCACCTCGCGCCTCCATCGATTCCTGGATCATCTTGGGTAACTTCAGAAGCTATTCTTAAATTAAAGCCAAACAAAGTAGCGCACACAAATGGTGGTTCAACTGCAGTTTCTTTTGACCATATTGAACGCTTGATGGATGAAAGTGATATTCCACTGGAACTGGTTGTAAATGGCAATTTTGTGAATTTCAATAAGATGCTAAAACATATGGACGAGAAGAATGAACTGGATAGGTTGGTTTTTGGCAGTGATGCACCAACCGGTCAAGCTTCCCTCCCTGGAGCAATTAATCGCGCTATTGTCAAAGCGTCGTCCCTCAACGAAATTCCAGCTTGGAAAGCTATTGCAATTGCAACTGGTAATGCCGCAGATTTGTATCGTCTAAACACCGGTAAAATCGAAGTAGGCCGTGAAGCCGATATTCAAGTTATAGATTGCCCGCCTGGTTCATGCGGAAAAGATGTATTAGCTGCAATAGAACATGGCGATCCCATTGGGAATAGTATGGTGATCGTCGATGGTCGAATTGTTGGCTTCAGAGGTCGTGATTCCCGGCCTACAGCCAGATTCTGCAAAATCGAAGGAAATCCTGCCTATGTCACTGGAATTACAGAGCACTTATTCTTCCCACCTCAAATTTGCCGCTACTATGAAGGGTTTGGGATCAATCAATAACAAGTTAGAGCTATAGAAAATTAAGGGCAGCATGTTTTTTGAGGTGCCCTTAATTTATTTAAATTATTATGCCTTGAGGCAGTCGAACTCG
>DHPK01000017.1 GCA_002407845.1 Leptolinea sp. UBA5366
TAATCAACGATCCCCGGGTGGCAGCATGATGGATCCGCTGGCTGCAATCGTTTTCTGCCACCCGGGGATCGTTGATTACAACTACGTTCACGGCAAAGCAATCGTCAAAGACGGCGTGCTGCTGACCGTTGATGTTCCGGATTTGGTAAAACGACACAATGCATCGGCCGCCAGGCTTGCCAGACAGGATTGATCAAGGAGCGGTATGAAACACCAGGAAAAAAATTACGAAAATTTGACGCTATTTCAAAAATTGAACAATGATCTCGCGAAGATCATCGAAAACACTCCGCCCGGTTCGCGCTTAAAATCGGAGCCGGAACTGGCTGCCAGTCTAGGCGTCTCACGGGCGACCCTGCGCGAAGCGATGCGCAGCTTTGAAGGGCAGGGGCTGATCCGCCGCCGCCAGGGCGTGGGAACTTTTGTCTTAGACCAGAAACAGAATATCGAAAGCGGACTGGAAGCGCTTGAAAGCATCGAATCTCAGGCAAAACGGCTTGGGCTGGACGTCAAGATGGGATATCTTGAGATCAACCATGTCAAGCTCGATGAGGAGATGGCAGCGCATTTTAATCTCAAAGCCGGCGACCCGGTCGTGAAAGTTTCCCGTGTCATCTGGATTGTTGACCGCCCGGTCGCTTATCTCGTTGACCATGTCTTGCCCGACGTGCTTGACGATAAAGTCTTGGAAAAAGGCTTCACTGGATCGGTTCTCGACCTGATCATCAGCCGCGGAGAACCGGAATTGTCCCATTCAAAAACAATCGTGGCAGCTCATTCTGCCTCCGCAGCAATTGCAAAGAAAATGCAGCTGCAGCGCGGTGATTCGCTTTTAAAATTTGACGCTGATCTTTATGACGTCGAAGGGCGCATGATTGACTACTCAATCAGCTATTTTGTGCCGGGATTCTTCAAGTTTCAGGTGATCCGCTCAATCGGAAAAAAATAAGTGCAAACCAGAACGCAAACCAGAACTCATCCGTTTTCGCTGCCGGTGATCTTCACCGCCGCAGTTCTGGTTGCGTACGGACTCCCCATCTTTTTGGGCTGGTTCAGTTTTTACGGCGATGATTGGATTTACATCTATAACTATCACCTTGCCGGTTCTTTGAGTTTTCCTGAATTTGTCGCGTGGGATCGGCCGCATTCGGCTTGGATTTACATGGCAGCATCCGCCTTGTTCGGTGAGAACGTGCTGCCCTATCATTTGCTGCTGCTGGCGCAACGCTGGATTTCGGTCTTTTTATTCTGGAAGATATTGGAACTGGTCTGGCCTGCCAGCAATCGTCTGATTTCCTGGGCAGTATTGCTCTTTGCAATTTACCCTGGATTCAAACAGCAGCCGATCGCGGTTCAATATATTTTGCATTTCGCGTCGCTGGATCTCTGTTTGTTTTCGATTTGGTGCATGCTGAAATCAGCCGCAGCCGAGACTGTTCAAAAGCGTTTCGCAACTGTCCTGACAATTCTTGGCGTTGCCGCCGCGCTGCTGGCCCATTTTTCATGCGAATATTTCATCGGTCTGGAATTTGTCCGGCCGCTCCTGCTGCTGTTTTTCCTGCGTAATAGCATGAAGCGAAACGCTCCGCTGCGGCAGGCACTGACACGCTGGCTGCCTTATCTTGCCAGCCTGATCGTATTTCTGGTCTGGCGAATCTTCATTTTCTCCTTCCAGACCTATCAGCCGAAATTAATCGGCAAGTTCACTGACGAGCCAATCAACGCAATAATGGAAATGGCTCGAAAGGTTTTCACTGACCTCGTGACAGTGACAATCAGCGTCTGGCGAAAGGCTGTCAATCTGCCATCCGGACTCAATAATCAATTGATATGGGGTCTATTGGTAGCCGGCTTTTTCCTGCTCGCAGTCTGGCTCTTGAACCAGCGCGATCAGACAGTAGAATTTCACCAAAAAACTTCCTGCTGGGATCAGCCTGAAACGCAGATGTTCGTCACCGGCGTCATTGCGCTGCTGGCAGCCGGCATCCCCTTTTGGATCACGATGATCAACATCGAGTTAAATTTCCCCTGGGACCGGCCTTCCATTTCGTTCAGCCCCGGTATAGCGCTGCTTTTCAGCGTCGTCATTTCCTGGCTGTTCAAACCCTGGTTTCAAACGGTCGCAGTGGCTCTGCTGGCGGTGGTTGCGATCGGTTCTCATTTCACAAATGCACTGGTCTATCGAGACGAAGCGCGCAAAATGAACGACTATTTCTGGCAGCTCACCTGGCGGGCGCCGCAGCTGACGCCTGGGACGATCCTGGTGTCCGAAAACATTCCGCTCGACCGATATAGCGATAACGACCTGACGCCTGTTGTGAACTGGCAATATGCCCCAGAGCTCAAAGGATACACCTATCAGTACAAATATTTTGATTTGGATCTGAGAGCTGAAACTTTCTTCAACCCGGTTCAGGCAGATCAGCCGATCACGCACGATTATCGCAGCCATCATTTTGAATCAGACAGCAATCACGTGCTGGCGCTCTATTACAAGAAAGACGGATGTCTTTGGGTGATCGGCGCGGATGAGAAGAACTACCCCAATCTGCCGCAAAACATCGCCGATCTGGCTGAGCTGTCCAACCCCGATTTGATATTGGCATCAGCTGAGCAGGTGCAGCCGCCAGCTCCAATCGGAGCGGAACCAGCCGCTGATTACTGCTATTATTTTCAGAAGATCAACCTGGCATTCCAGCAGGGAGACCCGGCAGCAGCGCTTGAATCCGCTGAACAAGCCTATCGAGCCGAATTGCAGCCCGAGGATCCGTTGGATCAACTCCCGCAGATTGAAGCATTTGCACTGGCTGGCGAATGGGAGAAAGCGCTTGAGCTTTCAGGCAGCATCACTGCCAAAGCAGATTATCAGCCGTTTTTCTGCGAGCGAATCAGCGCGCTGTCAACCGAAACAGATCCTGCAGCACAGGAAGCTTTCTTACTGGAAGCCGGCTGCAGCAAATAAAGTAATGTTTGAATTTTTATTAATTAGAGAGGCATACCATTATGGGTAAATTTTCAGGATATCGATGTTCCATCTGTGGGAAAGAATATGATCATTCTTATTCCGGCTATGTCTGCACAGCAGATGGCGGAAATCTGAACGTGGTACTGGATTATGATGCCATTCGAAAAGCGTACAAACCGCAGGACATTTTTGCATCGCAGGAATCCTCGCTTTGGCGCTATGAACCGCTGCTGCCGGTCAATGATCCCGGTTTTGAGGGAACTCCGCTGCATTCAGCCGGCTGGACACCCGTTTACCGGCTCGATAAATTGGCTGAGAAGGTCGGGGTAAACAGCCTGTGGGTCAAAGATGAAGGGCGCAATCCGACTGCATCCTTTAAGGACCGTGCCAGCGCCATCCTGATTGCCCGCGCGAAAGAAATCAACGCGCCAACGATCGTCACTGCCTCAACCGGGAATGCCGGCGCTGCCTTAGCGGGCATGGCGGCTGCCAGCGGCTGGCATGCCATTATCTTTGCGCCAAAATCAGCGCCCCCTGCCAAAATCTCACAGCTGCTGGTATTCGGCGCTGAAGTGATTCTGGTTGACGGCAATTATGACAGCGCATTTGACCTTTCTGTCGCTGCCGCCGAAAAATACGGCTGGTATTGCCGCAACACAGGGTACAATGCCTTCACCGTTGAAGGGAAAAAGACCGGAGCATTTGAAATCTGGGAACAAGTGATTGCCAAGTCGCTTAAAGACACTGACAAACCGCTCAACGTGTTTATTTCCGTGGGGGATGGGAACATCATCTCGGGTATCCACAAAGGGTTTATCGATTTGTTCGAACTGGGCTGGCTGCCCCGGATGCCGCGCATTTTCGGCGTTCAGTCCGAAAAATCAGCCGCAGTCTATCAAGCCTGGGCAAAGAACAGCGAGGAAATCATCCCCGTTCATGCCACCACCTTTGCCGACTCAATTTCGGTCGATTTGCCGCGTGATGGCGTGCGTGCCGTTCGGGCTGCGACCCAAACTGGCGGCGCCTACCTGGCAGTTCCGGATGAAATCATTTACAGCGGAATTTCTGAACTTGGAAAATATGGTATTTTCGCCGAGCCAGCCGGTGCAACCGCTTATGTCGGCATGCAGAAAGCTGTTGAAAGCGGATTGATCGGCGCGGATGACGACGTGCTGGTCGTCAATACCGGCAGCGGACTCAAAGATATCCGTTCCGCCATGGTCGCAACCGGCGAAGCCGCGGTTATTGAACCGACGATGGACGCGCTGACGAAATATCTGGAAAACAGAAAGTAAGAACGGAGACACAGGGAAAAAAGATGAAACCTGTTTATTCTATCATCATTCCGGTTTACAACGAAAAGGAAAGTCTGCCGGTAATGTACGAGCGAATGGTCAAAGTGATGGATCAGACCGGTGAACTCTGGGAGATCATTTTGATCGATGATGGCTCGTCCGATGGGTCTTCTCAGCAGATGCGGGAACTTTCCGAAAAGGACGACCGGATTCGGGTGATTTACTTCTCCCGTAATTTTGGCCACCAGATCGCTGTAACAGCCGGAATGGATCACGCTCTTGGAGACGCAGTTGTTGTGATCGATGCTGATCTGCAGGACCCGCCGGAAGTGATCCCGGATTTGATCGAGAAATGGAAAGAGGGCTATGAAGTCGTATACGCAGTCCGGGCTGAACGGGATGGCGAGACCTGGTTTAAAAAGAAGAGCGCCTCCCTGTTTTATCGCGTAATTTACAAGATCACTGATGTGAAAATCCCGCTTGACACTGGCGATTTCCGGCTTTATGACCGGAAAGTGATCAATGTGATGAACTCGATGCGCGAGAAGCATCGCTTTTTACGCGGGATGTCGTCCTGGGTCGGCTATCGGCAGATTGGCGTGCCCTATCATCGCGCCAAGCGCTATGCCGGATCGACAAAATACCCGTTCAAAAAGATGCTCAAGCTGGCATGGAATGCCATCACTGGCTTTTCGTATGTTCCGCTGCAGGTCGCGACGGTTTTAGGGTTTGCAGTCGCCTTTCTCAGCATCATCCTGATTCCAGTCATCATCATTTTACGGCTGACATCCGGACAGGAACTGGTAGGGCAGGCTACCACGCTGATCTCCACCTTGTTTTTAGGAGGTGTTCAGCTGATTTGCCTTGGGATCATTGGCGAATATCTGGGGCGAATTTACGACGAAGTCAAAAACAGGCCAATTTATATTGCTGCGGAAATCTCGCGCAGCCGTTACGATCAGGATCAACCGTCCTCGTCTCAATCAGAGACTGAGACGATCAAATAAGTTATTAACCATCATAAACAGAAGAGGGAAAAAAATGGCAAGAATCGATTTATCAATCAATGAAGCAAGACGTAAGAATGCGATTAATCGCGCGAAGGAACGGAATATCATCATCCCGACCTTTGAAGAACAAATGTATCCAGAAAAGATGCCTGCAAAAATTAAAGAAGAACTGAAGTCACTCGGCGTATGGGATCTCCATCCGCGTAACCTGTTCCGGATCAGCTGGAAAAACGAACCGAAGGACGAAGGCGGAACTTTTGGCGGCGTTAACTTTGTTGAACTGCCATCCAGCCTGACCGGCGTGGACGCCCGCATTGTTGCGCTCGTCGGCAAATGGTTCCCCACCGGCGCGCATAAAGTCGGCCCGGCATATTCCTGCCTTGTCCCGCGTCTGGTCACCGGTCAGTTCGATCCGACAACAGAAAAAGCAGTCTGGCCATCGACCGGCAACTACTGCCGCGGCGGCGCCTTTGTTTCTCAGCTGCTGGCTTGCCACTCAGTCGCGATCTTGCCCGAAGGCATGAGCCGCGAACGCTTTGAATGGCTCGAAAAAGTTGCGGATGAAATCATTGCCACTCCAGGAACTGAATCAAACGTTAAAGAAATCTTTGACAAGTGCTGGGAACTGAGAAATTCCGGCCAGGAACTGATGATCTTCAATCAGTTTGAAGAACTCGGCAACTACCTCTGGCACTATCACGTAACCGGTAACGCAATGCAGGAAGTCTTCGCCAAGATCACAGGCGAAGGGGATCGCTTTGCCGGCATGTGTTCGAACACTGGTTCTGGCGGCACAATTGCTTGCGGCGATTTCCTCAAGACACTGCATCCTGACCTGAAGATCGTTGCCAGTGAAGCACTGCAATGCCCGACACTGCTGAACAACGGCTTTGGCGCACACCGCATCGAAGGTATCGGCGACAAGCACGTTCCGTGGGTTCACAACGTCCGCAACACTGACTTTGTCACCTCGATTGATGATAACTCTGTCGTCCATATCCTGCGCCTCTTCAACGAGCCGGATGGTCAGAAATATCTGCTTGACCAGGGTGTTCCGCAGGAAACGATCGAACACCTGTCATACATCGGACTCTCCGGTGTCGGCAACCTGCTCTCAGCAATCAAATTCGCGAAATACAACGAACTGACCAGCAATGACGTCGTCATGACACTCTTCACCGATTCGCTCGAGATGTACACAACCCGTCTGGCTGAATATACAGAAGAATACGGTCCGTTCACCCGCGATACCGCTGCCTACAACTATGGCCGCTACCTGATGGGCGAAAACACCCATAACATGCAGGAACTGAGCTATTACGACCGCAAGCGCATTCACAACCTGAAGTACTACACCTGGATTGAACAGCAGGGACGCACCTCAGAAGAACTCAATGATCAGTGGTACGACCGCAACTACTGGACAGAAATTGCCGCCCAGCGCGATGAAGTCGATCAACTGATTAAAGACTTCAACGCCGAAGTCGGCATTCAGCTGTAATCAAGGATCACCGAAAGACCGGAGCAAGCTCCGGTCTTTTTTTATTCAAGAATCCAGGGAAAAACGCCCTTGCTGTCCGTGCAATAAAAGTAAAAATCAACCTAATGTATAATCAAATCAGAAACTGTTTGACAATCTGAACCAGACCGGAATCAAACAGCCGTCATCACGTCTGGAGAGAAACGTCATGTTTCAAACATTAAGCATCTCCCTCCTGATCACGCTTGTTGTTGAGCTGTTGTTTTCACTTGCGGTCAGGCTGCGGAACAGGCATGACCTGCTGCTGATCTGCGCGGTCAATTGCCTGACGAATCCGGCAGCTGTATTTATCCATTATCGGATTCTTTATCGAACAAACTGGAACTTAACCATCACGACCATCCTGCTTGAAACCGCTGTAATTATTGCAGAAGCACTGTTGCTGTGGCGCTTCGCAAGAGCGATTAACAATCCCATTCTTTTTTCAGCTTCCGCGAATATCCTCTCTTTCAGCATCGGAAAGCTGATCAACGCATTTTTCTAAATGAAAGGACAATTATCATGACTCGACAAAAGACTTTCCTCCTGTTCCTCATGATTGCTTGCTTCTGGCTGTTATCTGGCGCGCTGCTGGTCGCGGCTGACGCACTGTGGTCTCCGCGAAACGAAAACCTCTTTTTCAATGATCATTTTCTTGAAACGGATCTCGCCGCCCCGCGCGAATACCAGGCAGCGGGTCAATCCGGGAAAATTCAGCTTTGGATCGCGCCTGAATCACCGCGCATTCTTTCTGAATATTCAAACGGATCAATGTTCAAAGGAAGTTTCCGATATATGGATAAAACTGGGACAGCCTGGCTGCTGGTTGAATCGCTGGACGGACTCTTCGCATCCGGATGGGTTCGCGAAGATGAACTTCAGGTGATCTACGACGACATATCGTTTTATGAAGAGCATTTCTCCGACCTGATCCCGTACGAAGGTCAAGTGAACCCCGACCTCCTCTATGATTTCGTTTTTTGGCAATATCCGGGATCAGAGCGGAAGAACGATGTCTGGCTTGATCCAGAGTTTCCGCTGACACATCAGGACATCGCTGTTCCCTATGCCTATATTGACGCAGACGAAAACAGATGGGCTTATTATGAAGTGATGGGCGGAAAATATGCGAAAGGATGGGTCTTTTACGACGATCCATATCGAACGGAACCGGTCACAATCGACAAATCAAAGCCCGAACCAGTCGAGATCCCCATTTTCAATAATACTCAAAGCCAGGAAATAGCGGGCGATCCGCAGTCAGACAGCCAAAAAGAAGCGCTTTCCGCTATCAATATCTGGAACATCCTCGAGACGCCGCTCGATCCGGTGAATCCAGCCGGACAGATCATGGCTCAATACAGCAACTTGAGCTGTATTGAGGGCACCGATCAGCAGATTTTCTGCGCTCCCGGCACAGGGTTGGATTTTTCGGCTCTGTTGGATGCCAGGGAATTTGCAGTCTTCGAGGTTGACGGTCAAACACGCCAGTACGCGATGGCATCTTACAACGCAAGCTACGATTCAGGCGAAAAGGCCAGCTTCGATCAGGGTTACCAAGCTGCAATCAAAGCCTATCAGCAGCTGCCCGAATTTACGGAGACAGAGCTTGACGGGATCGACGCGGAGACGGCTGGCGCGCAATATCTGACGACATTTCTAAAAGAAGATTTAATTTGCATGCTGCTTGGAGATGAACCCGCCGATGGCAAAGAAGGGATGATTAATGTGATATGCCTGTGACAAGGGGCAGATGAGCTCGTTTTGATGGGTTCAAGGAAAAACCAGCGAAATACTGCTGGTTTTTCCTTTTTTTTATTCACCCGCGGACGGAGCCCCCATCTCCCGCAGCGTGTCGCCGGTGATGCGATAGACCGTCCACTCATCCATCGGTTCAGCGCCTAGTGAAAGATAAAAGTCAATGCTGGGCTGGTTCCAGTCGAGACACCACCATTCAAGCCGTCCACAGCCGCGTTCGACCGCAATTTGAGCCAGTTTCTTCAGAAATGCTTTTCCGAAGCCGCGATGCCGAAATTCCGATTTGATGTACAAATCTTCGAGATAGACACCTGCCCTGCCTAAAAAAGTTGAGAAATTATGGAAGAAAAGCGCGAAACCAACCGGAACGCCGCCCGCTTCACCGATGATCGTTTCTGCAGTTTTCTTCTCGAACAGCCATTCTTTCAGCAGGTCTTCAGTAGCAACGACCTGATCCTCCATTTTTTCATAGGCAGCCAGTTCTCTGATAAAGGTCAGGATCAGCCCGATATCAGCCGGTTCAGCAAAACGAAACTGAATCTGTTCGGCAGTTGAATTCGTCATAAGCACATCCTCAAAATGATTTTCAATAAGTTTAACTGCAGAACAAATTTCTTTGGCAAAGTCAGGAGGCTCTGCCTTGCTCAGAAAGAGCCGATTAAATATTCAGAGGATGTCCTTGTAAAAGACATCCTCTAATTTTTATCTGACTTTATTCGATCGAAAAGGACTCAGGAAATTAGAACCCAGTTTCTGGCAGAATTATTTCGGTCTTTTTGACCGGAACTTCCACTGATGTTTCCGCTGGATCAGACTGGTCGCTCGTCGTGATCGCGCGGTTGACAACCTTTCCCGCTGCTGCATCCGCCGGTTTCACAACCCGCGTTGCTTCACAGCGAATCGTCCCTCCCACTTCAAATTTCGCAACCGGCACGGCGGGATCACAAATCAGCGTATCAGCAGCTGCGTCCTGAACCATGACGTTACTCAGCGTGACATCCCCGCTGTTTTTCACGACTATTTCAAAGCGGATTGTATCGCCGACTTTGTAAAGATCCTTTGGCTCGGCAGCCACTTCTGTTTTTGTAATTTCCAATAACGGATTGGTAATCAGGGTTACGGTTGCATATCCATGAAGCGGACCGACCTGATCGCTGTTCGCAGTCGCCTTGTTGATGATTTCCCCGACGTCAAAATCGTCCTGCGTCACAACATGTGTTGCAGGGCAGATGATCTTTTCAGCAATGGCAAGCGGCCAGCTTTGAGCGCCCGTTGCCGTCACAGTTGAGGGAGGGGGCGTGCACGCCGCAAAATCAACCACCGCATTATCATCAACCAGCGTCACATTGGTCAGTTCCGAGTTGCCTGTGTTCTGAACAGTGATTTGGAACGGAACTGTATCGCCAACTTCATACTTGGCTGGGGGATCTGCCAAGACTTCAACCTTCAAGATTTCCATTGAATTGGATGCAAAGACCGAGATCCCGGCTTGAGCGCAGTTATTTGAAGTTACGGGGTCAATCTGTGCTCCGGTGAGCGCCACACACGCCCGGTTCGTCAGCGTAACGCCTGGCGGAGTTGCCGGAGTTCCAATCGCAAGCCGGGCATGAACCAGGATTGGCGCATCAACCACTTCTCCAGCACTGATGATCTTGCCTTCCGGAACGGTATAACTGCAGGTAAAGGCAGATTGCGTAAAATCGCAATCCCAGCTTCCCTCAATCCGCCCCTCAGTGTCAATTGACTCAATGATCACCCCCTGCGGGAGGATATCTGTAACGGTCAGCGTTGCGCCAGGCAGCAGCGGACCAGTGCCTGCCGTAGTACCATTTTTTACAACAATACTGTACGTGAGCGGATTATGGCTGGTCACCTGCAGCTTATCAACAATTTTTCCAAGCGCCGGATCTGGCGGATAAACAAAGACGGTCGCGATGTTTGATTTTTCGAAGACGATATCTGTGAGTCCTAAAGTAAAGTGATTGGAATACAAGTCGCCTTTCGCGTTTCCAACCGGTGTCAGCGGGATCGTGACAGCATAATATCCATTTTTTGGCAGCAGTGCTCCATTATTTGGCAGCAGCATGAAAGCTGTAACACTGTTCAAGTCAGCCGGGCAGCCGCTCTGACCAAAGTCAGAGGATTGACAGAAAACCGTCGTACCGGCGGTACAGCTGCCAGCCCCGCTGTAAAGACACTGCGATGAATCATAAGGATTGGCGTTGATCTCTTGCGGCAGGCGGCTTGAATAATAGAAACGTATGTTTGGATCAGCGATGGTATACGGCGATGTCGGCTGCGCAATCGGCGCTGTCAACAGGCGGGACAAATGGTAAGTCCCCTGATATTTTGTTTTTGGTAGCCGATAGGGGTCAATTTCGTTGTTGTACGGCAGAATATCGAGTACCCGAACATTCTTGGTTGTCTCCGTCCGCGTCCCGTAATACATCGTGAATTCAAAAGGCGTTCCCTCGAGTACAATCGGCGTCCGGGTGAATTTTTGAGCGAGGAAGATGATGTCAGCATTGACCCGAGCGGCATGATCATCGCGCGAACACGCCTGACGCGCATCGCAGCGAAAGCCTTGGTCGCCGTCAACATAAAAGGCTTTGATCAATTCATTGTTTGTTGAATCGGCGAATGCCGTATTATATACGATCGTCCCGGCAGGCGCATCGACATCCACAATCACCCGAAAATTCAAAGTAGGGATATCGCCTTGCCGATCGCCAAACCGAGCGTGCGGCACCAGCTGCAAGGGAAGATCCCAACGGCAGACCGTATAACCGGCGGGAATGCCATTTGGGAAAATATCCTTTGGCAAGCCTGTCGATCCCTTCTGACAGAAAGTTGGCTCCCGGCTTTCTCCTCCGAAGGTAGAAGAATCGGGCATATAGGTTGTGTAGCGAGGCAGCACGTCCCAGACTGTGACATTCGTCAGGTGAGGATAATCGTTCGATGAGAGGTTCACCTGCAGAGAATATTCGATCTGTGTCAGCGGTCCTACAACCGGATAGACTGCCGGCTGAAGCGGATCTTTGGGGTGCGTAATCGAATTCTTGGTGATCTTAGCCCATTCTTTCCCGACCACTTTGATCGCATCGGATTGATAAGTCCTTGGATAATTATCCGCTTCGATATACGATTGATGGGGGATATACATTCCCATTGTTGAGGCGTTTGCTGCAAACGGGACTTTCGTTCCATCGGCAAGGATGTCCACACCTGAGGTCAGCGCAGTATCGCGCACCATCAACGGCGCAAACATCAGCAGGTTCGTCCCCGGTGTCAGCTTCTCAAATTTAATGCGAATCCGATTGACATCCTGAAGGTTGTACCCTGCTGCTTTCAAAGCTGCGACAGAATCAAACCAAAGCGCTTCATCGTTACCGCAGCCGCTATCTGCCTGATCCGATCCTGTATACAACGGCTCGTCATATTCATTGGTGACATTGTTGAAAGACGCCCAGGTTTTCCGTTCAGTTAGGCTAACGCCCAGCTGTGAATTGTAGCCCGGCATATCCAGCAGACTGCCAGCAATAAAGTAGTGGACGACGCCAATGCTCTTATCATTTAGACCTAAATCAGTTCCAACAGCTGTTGTATCGATCATCTCAGCGCGCGAATTGTCAAATTTATAGCAGATCGTGCCATTGTCTAAGCGGTCAGATCCGGTGTTCGTTATTCGAGTATAGGAGCTGTAGAATTGACCTGGAATCGCCTGATTAACGTTCTCATCCCAGACGGAATTCGGGTCAGGGAAAGCGGTCAAGGACGCCTGGGGCGGCCCCCAACGCCATTGAGCAGCCATATCGTCGAAAGCCGTACGGTACCCGCGAAAAATATTGTAAGACACTTGATTATTGGTCGGATCACTTTCCTGATTCAACTGCCCGGAAATGGAAGATGAGTTTGCCGGATCAAATCGAATCGAGCTGACAAATTCACGCACAATTGAAGGAACCGGAGGAGCGATATCAGTCTTGGGAATCCAAATGATGTACCATTTGTCAGCCACCCACCATTCATTTTCAGGCGCATCAAGGTTTCCAATGGTGATCAGTGTTCTGGAGGATGCGACCTGAGTATGCCGGGTCGGGAAATGATCAAGTGTCATATCCGTGCCTTGAATGGTCATGGTAAAGGTCTGATTGGCTGTGGGTGTGATTGAGCAGACGCCGCCGTTAGCAACGGTGAAAGCGCCAATGTTCGACCGCTCCGAAGTAGTTAATGCTCGCTGAAAGTCCGATACGTGATAATTCGCGCCATCCAGCCGGTTGCCAGTGAGATGGTAAGTGTCCATCACACCCAGACAGTAATTATTATCCAGTAGAGTAATGTTTTTATAGTTAGGTCCAAACCAGCGCGGATTATTTACTAGCCAGGTCGTCGGGATTTGGGCGTTAGGGAAACTTGTGTTGGAGAAATCACTGATCAGAGAGAAAGAAGGCTTCAGCAATTCACTGCCCTTGCGGGACCCTTGCTTATAAATCCCCACCATGATTGGCAGCACATATCCGTCTTCGCCGCTGGGTCCGCTTTTTTCGATCATCTGAAAGTTTTTCCAGTTGACGTAATGCTTGACGTCCCAATTTGGTTTTGCCGCAACGGTCAGCGTGCGCAGCTCGCCGCCAGGCAAAACTATTGCCGGAATATCTGAACCGCCAACGGTCAATTTATAATTAGGCGGATTGATCTTGGTTCCGTTTGGCGTTGTTGCCAATACCCAAGCTGGTATTTTCATGTTGACATGCTGTCCGTCTGGGACGTAACAATAGAGCGTTTGGCCGTCACTCGAAATGTAAGAATTTTTACTGGGATTTCCAGCTGCCGGTTGGCCTTCAATTGGGTTTTTACAGCCCCCCGTTACCGGAATCAGACTCTCATAAATAAATTTTTCAACTCTGGTCAAAGGCGGGTTGACTGGATCATTGGTGTAAGAAGGAGGCAGAGCAAAATTCCCGAGCGATATCGTCATGAGCACTTCACGGGTGAAATTCGGCGTATCAACGCGGGTAACCAGAACTTCATAAGTTGTGCTGTCAAAGGTTCTGACAATTCCATTGGTACCATCTTTATCAAGCAGTGGGTCCCAGGTTTCGGAACCATCTGATAAGGTAGCCACGCCGATTGTTTCAGTCTGGGCTTGAACCGGCTGCCCGATTAATGTAACCATTAATAGCAATGCTATAAAAAAGATAATCTGTTGGTATTTTTTCATGATTTTTACCCCGCTGCAGACGAATAAAATGACTAACAATTCAATCTGTCCCAATGTTCTTAATAATTCGATAAATTGGTACAAAAATTACCTGAATTAATGGTCGCAAGTTTCATGCCATCACCAAAATAAAAAGAAATTCAATTTGTAAAAATTACATGTCTGCTTTGAAGAGAAAACCAATCGAGTTCTTTTTTCATTGCTGGTAAATAGACGAAGTCCGATGATCTTTAAATGAAGATTCCTTGCGGCGTTCAGCGGAATAACAAGAAGACCATCATACGCTTTGATGGTCTCCTTCGTTTGAATTCCTCTCGGTTGATTAAAGATAAGGCTATAACGTCAACCAGGTATCACGGACTGACATTCCGCTTGACCTGCGCCTCGTCTTCGCTTAAATGGCAGCTCCAGCAGCGGAGCCATCCCGAATAGCAGTCATGATCGTTCCGGGCTGTCTTGCATCGCCCAGCAGCCAGACCTTTTTGGGGATCTTGTTGTAGACCTGCCGATACAAGTTATCGTCTGAGGTATATCCGATCGACAGCACAATTTGATCAGCTTTCACTGCAACGGTTCCATCCGCATGATTGATGGTCACTTGATCGCCAATAAATGATTTCACCGTAGCGCTCAAATGGACGGGGATCTGATGATAGGTCAGCAGTTCCAGCAGCATATGCTGATTGGGCAGCGCGATTGGTTCGACTGGAGCCTTCATTAATCCATCCCGCGCTTCAACCAAGGTGACTTCATGCCCCTGCCGTTTCAGCCAGACGGCTGTTTCGATGCCGACCTGACCGCCGCCGATCAGCACGATGTTTTTCCCGAGGGATTTTTCGTTCAACAAAGCATCTGCAGCGGTTACGACCTTCGTGTTTTGATCTCCCTCGATCGTCAGCGTGCGCGGTTTGCTGCCTGTAGCAACAATGATCTCATCTTCGGTTAAATTGATGATTTCCTGAGCGGTCAGCCTTGCGTTCAACTTGATCGAAACGCCCAGTTTTTCCACCTGACGAATCAGCCAATCCAGCAGCCATTTATCGCGGAATTTGAAATCCGGAACGTGAGCAGGAATCATCAAGCCGCCCAAATGGTTTTCTGCTTCATAAATGGTCACGTGATGACCGCGGATCGCAGCAACGCGGGCTGCTTCCAAACCGGCAATCCCGCCGCCGATGACAGCGACC
>DHPK01000011.1:0-613 GCA_002407845.1 Leptolinea sp. UBA5366
CAGTTCATCGTAGGAGTCAGCCTGATGAATGTTCGCATCCCGAAAATCGGTCGCTTTTTTCAGCATGGCTGCCTGAATTTCATCGAGCAATGCGCCGACCTGATCAGCCAGATTTTCCAGACCAAGCGATTTTTTCCCAGCCTTTCCGGGCATATCCCGGCGCGCAGCCATAACCGCCTGCTTTTCGACGTCTTTCGGTCCGATCTCAAGTCTGAGCGGAACCCCGCGCAGTTCCCATTCATGGTATTTAAATCCGGGCGTCACTTCCGTCCGGTCATCCAGTTTCACCCGGAAGCCTTTCAGCTGCGCTTGAACTTTCGAGACATATTCCATCACGGCTGATCGTTCTTCATCCGTCTTGAAAATCGGCACGATCACAATTTGATAAGGTGCCAGCCGCGGCGGCAGAATCAACCCATTGTCGTCCCCGTGCGTCATGATGATCGCCCCAATAAAGCGGGTGGACAATCCCCATGAGGTTGTCCAGCAATATTGCAGCGTGTTGTTCTGATCCAGATATTTGATATCAAATGCCTTGGCAAAGTTTTGCCCCAGATTATGGCTGGTGCCTGCCTGCAGCGCTTTGGTGTCGCCCATCATCGCTTCAATGGAA
>DHPK01000011.1:770-1215 GCA_002407845.1 Leptolinea sp. UBA5366
TCGCCCATCATCGCTTCAATGGAATAAGTGTTGCTCGCACCGGCAAATTTTTCCGAATCGCTCTTTGCTCCCTGAATTACCGGAACAGCAGCTTCGTTGATCGCAAAATCGGCGTAAACGCCCAGCATCCGGAGCGTCTCTTCCTGCGCCTCTTCAGCAGTTGCATGAGCGGTATGCCCTTCCTGCCAATAGAATTCGAGCGTCCGCAGAAACAGGCGGGTGCGCATTTCCCAGCGAACCACGTTCGCCCACTGATTAATCAAAACCGGCAGATCGCGGTAGCTCTTGATCCATTTTGAATACATATGACCGATAACGGTTTCGGACGTCGGGCGGATCACCAGCGGTTCTTCCAGCTCCTGACCGCCACCGATCGTGACAACTGCCAGCTCCGGGGCAAACCCCTCAACGTGCTCTTTCTCTTTTTCGAAGAATGACTTCGGAA
>DHPK01000011.1:1322-3567 GCA_002407845.1 Leptolinea sp. UBA5366
CTTTTTCGAAGAATGACTTCGGAATCAGCATGGGAAACGCGGCATTGACGTGGCCAGTCGCTTTGAAGCGGTCATCCAGCGCTTTCTGCATATTCTCCCACAGCGCCCAGCCATAGGGTTTGACGACCATGCAGCCGCGAACCGGTGCATAATCAGCAAGATCCGCACGCAGCACAAGCTGGTTGTACCACTCGGAATAATTTTCTGAACGCGGGGTTAATTTCTCATCTGCCATTTTTCATATCTCATTTCATTTGTGATCCGGGAAATTTCCCGGTTACTTTTTGCTATTCCAACACCTTTAACGCAAATTCAGCAGACCGGCGCTGTGCCGGCTGCCAATCGGCTCCCGTCACGATCTCCCGCAAATGCGCCAGACATTGCTGCTGCTCTGCCAGCGGTACGGAGAGAAAGGCGGAAAGAACCGCTGCCTTATCCTCCGACAGGATCCCATCCCAAAATTTTTCAAGGTCTGCTGCGTTTTGACTCATTTTTTCCTCTTCTTGTGGAAATATTTTACCATCGCTTGAATCGAAACGATCCTCTGTTCGTATAATATATTGTAAGAGGGAGTTTTCAGACAGGGGAGGGGAAGGACAGATGCAAAAAGAGGAAGGGTACGGACTGGTGCTTTCGGGCGGCGGCACAAAAGGCGCGTATGAAGTCGGCGCATGGAAAGCGCTGCGCGAGCTGAGAATTCCAATCCGCGGCATCGTTGGCACCTCGATCGGCGCTTTGAACGCAGCGCTGTTCTTTCAGAAAGACCCCGATCTGCCGGAAACGCTGTATACCAGTCTTCAGGCGGAGGACATTCTCGAATTCGGCGAATCGGTTGATCCATCAAAAAATCTGCTCGGAATAACCAATCTGCGCGGGATCGCTTTTGAATTCCTGAAGCAGGGCGGGTTCAGCAATGCGCTCCTGAAGGGCAATATTGAAAAATATATCGACATGAACGCGATTTATCGATCCCCGCGGGATTTTGGCGTCATGACCTTTTCGATTGATGATTTAACTCCGCTGGCAGTTTTCAAAGAGGATGTTTCACCGGCAGATATGGTGAATTATCTGGCTGCTTCAGCGAATTTTCCGTTCTTCAAACCGGAGGAGATGGAAGGGCAGCGGCTGCTCGACGGCGCGCTTTATGACAACGTTCCGATCAACATGCTGATTGCGCGCGGCTACCAAAAGATTCTGGTCATCGACATTTCCGGCATGGGCATGACGCGCAAAGCGCTGGCAAATAAAGACGTTTACATCAAGAAAATCCGCTGCAGCGAACCGCTTGGCGGCACATTCGAGTTTGACCCCGAAAGAATTTCCCGAAATATTCAGCTTGGTTATCTTGACACGCTAAAAGCATTCCAAAAGCTGCAGGGGCATCATTTCTACTTTGACATCCGGTACTTTAATAAACTGCTCGAAAATTTCAACCTCGATGAGATTTACGGGCTTGAATCCGCTGCGCGGCTCTATGGTTTGGATCGGTTCCAAATAATCAAAGACGACCGTTTTTTGGAGGAGCTGCTCACGACACACCTGAAAACCAAGGTCATTTATCAGACGATCGGCGAAAAGGGATTTGTTTCGCATCTCGCGCGCCGTCCCAGCCAAATCATGAAAATGATTGACAGCGGCATGGGGATCGTCTGGATCGAGGAACTGATCCGCAGCTGGCCGGCGCAGGATTGGATGTGGTTCAAGCGTTTTATTCAGGACTACGTGCTGGCAGCTAACGCCATGATCGCTCTGACGCATTATTTTCAGGAGTAAAAGAGGTCAAAAAAAGCTGTCCCAAAAGGGACAGCTTCTGTCAATTGATTTCTTCGCTGAGCATTTGCCAGCTTATTTTTCGCTTTCTTTCTTTTCTTTCTCGCGGGTAGCAATCACTTCCTGCGTGATGTGCGGCGGGACGTTTTCATAGTTGCTGAATTCCATGTCAAACAGACCGCGGCCGCCAGTCATTGAACGCAGCTGGGTTGTGTAACGCTGCATTTCAGCCAGCGGGACCATCGCCGTGACAGTGCTCTCGCCTTTTTCAGTGTCCATTCCCATGATGCGTGCGCGGCGGGTGTTGAGGTCTCCCATGATATCGCCCATATTCTCTTCCGGCACAGTGATTTTCACCGTGTAGATCGGTTCTTCAAGCACCGGTCCTGCATCGCCAAATGCCAGTTTGAATGCTTCCCGTCCAGCGGTCTCAAACGCGATCGGCTTAGAGTCAACCGGATGTTCCTTGCCGTCA
>DHPK01000011.1:3680-3899 GCA_002407845.1 Leptolinea sp. UBA5366
TCAACCGGATGTTCCTTGCCGTCAAACACCGAGACATAAACGCTGTGCACCGGGAATCCAGCCAGAATGCCTTCCTTCATGACATTCCGGATCCCTTTTTCAATCGCCGGGATATAGCTGGCGCTGATTGCGCCGCCGAAGATGTCGTTATGGATTTCAAATTCAGCGTCCGGATTCGGTTTCACCCGCAGGTGAACTTCACCAAACTGACCGGAACCG
>DHPK01000011.1:4037-5297 GCA_002407845.1 Leptolinea sp. UBA5366
TTCACCAAACTGACCGGAACCGCCTGACTGTTTCTTGTGGCGGTACATCGCTGACGCTTCTCTTGTGATGGTTTCCTGATAGGGAACCTTCGGCTCTTTTGTGAGCAGGTTCACCTGGAATTTCGCCTCAGCCCGCCGAATGGCGACATCAATGTGCTGATCGCCCATTCCCTGCAGAATCGTCTGATTGGTTGCCATTTCGTTATACCAGGACAAAGTCATGTCTTCTTCGCACAGGCGCGTCAGCGTCGGGCTGATTTTTGTAGAGTCTGCCTGCGTCTTCGGGAAAACTGAGACTCTGAATAAAGCGTGCGGGAATGTCGGCACCGGAATGTTCAGCGGATTTGCCTTGTCGCTGAAGGAATCGCCGGTAACTGTTTCGTTCAGTTTCGCGACGTTGCAGATATCGCCGGCATGTACGGTCTTAACGCTGACATTGTCCTTGCCGACCGCAATATTGAGGTTGCCAAAACGCTCTTCAACGGACTGCACGCTGTTCCAAATTCTGGAATCGGCTGATAAACTGCCTGAATAGACGCGCATGAAAGTCTGTTTGCCGACGAACGGGTCAGCGGTGGTTTTCCAGACATAAGCGACCAGCGGTCCTGCATCGCTGCACTTTATTTCAACATCATTGTCATTTTTGTCTTTGGCAATCCGAATTTTCGCTTCCGCTGGATTTGGCAGCAAGTTGACAAACGCATCAAGGATCGGCACAACGCCAACGCCCTGACCGCCCGCTGCACAGTAAACCGGCACAAAACTGCCGGACTTGACTGCTTTCGCGAAACCCTGCTTGATCTCTTCGTCACTCAATTCCATTGTCTCGAAGAATTTTTCCATCAGCGCTTCATCGCTTTCGGCAGCCGCCTCGGTCAATTCCGCGCGCAGGCTGTTCGCTTCGTCAAGATATTCAGCTGGAATATCGACAGCTTTGTTTTCGGCGCCGTCATAAGCTTTCATCGTCAGAATGTCAATCACTCCGCGGAACTCAAGTTTTTCGCCCCAGGGAATCTGAACCGGAATCAAGCGCTTGTCTGTGTAGTCAGAAAGGGTTGCCAGTGATTTTTTGAAATCGGCATTTTCGCGATTCATCTTGTTGACGACAACCAGACGCGGAAGTTCAAATTTATCAGCATATTTCCAGGCGACTTCAGTTCCAACTTCGCGGCCTGAAACCGCATCCAGCAGCACGCAAACGCCATCCGAGACGCTCAATGCGGAGACAACCTCACCAACGAAGTCGTTGTACCCCGGGGT
>DHPK01000011.1:5420-5808 GCA_002407845.1 Leptolinea sp. UBA5366
AACGAAGTCGTTGTACCCCGGGGTGTCCAAAACATTAATTTTGGTCTCTTTGTACTCGACTGGGATAACTGAGGTATACAGCGAAATGGTCCGTCGTTTTTCTTCATCATCGAAGTCTGACACGGTCGTGCCATCCTCAATTTTTCCAAGGCGGGTGATTCCCCCTGTGTAATGCAGAAAAGCTTCTGACATCATGGTTTTTCCTGCGCTGCTGTGAGAGACGAGCGCAATGTTGCGGATCGATTCGGTTGCGTATTCTTTCATCCTATTTTCCTTCTGAATTTGGTAATTGGCACTTTGCCAACGAAAAATCTCAACTATTAGCCAATCAATTTTATTAGGTTATCGGTGAATTGTCAAAGCCGTGTATGGGTTCAATACAAATGAG
>DHPK01000010.1:0-7007 GCA_002407845.1 Leptolinea sp. UBA5366
GTGTTGTTGCCGACCAGATCCCAGTTGCCTTCGTCCGTATAAAATTTCATTGCGAATCCGCGGATATCCCGTTCAGCATCCGCTGCACCGCGTTCGCCAGCGACAGTCGAGAAACGCACGAACATCTCGGTTTCCTTGCCGATTTCCGCAAAGATACTGGCTTTTGACCAGCGCGTGATGTCATGAGTGACCTTGAAGACGCCAAAAGCGCCCGAACCTTTCGCATGCATGCGCCGTTCTGGAATCACTTCGCGATCAAAATGAGCCATTTTTTCCAAATACCAGGCGTCCTGGAGCATAACCGAACCCCGTTTGCCAGCGGTCTGGATGTTTTCGTTATGGGCAATGGGGCGTCCCGTCGTTGAAGTCAGCGGCTTCTTGGGTTCGGCATTGCGTCCATCATTAATTTTATTATTCTCTTTATTTTCAGCCATAATTATCTCCTTTTTTCAAAAATTCAGATTACACTTTATTTATTCGAATCGTTAAAATTCTAATGGATAAAATTAATTAAAACAACGAACACATTTGTTCGTGGCTGGAGGGGATAATGATTGTAATTGAGAAAGGACATGAGATGATTCAGGGGCTGGTCGGTTCGCGCTGGGTGCCGGAAATCCTTTTTTCAATTGAAAAAGGCTGCTCCCGCTACAGTGAGATCGAAAGTGATATTCAGGATATCAGCCACACCGAACTGCAGCGCAAACTGAAAATGCTGGTTGAAAAGAACGTGCTCCTAAAAACCGAAAGCAGCAATCAGACTGATTATCATCTGACGATGTTCGGAGATGACATGGTTCACATCTTCCATCACTTTGAAGACCTGTCGATCAAATACAGCCAGCCTGACCTTTACTAATCTTTGCAGACATCAACCCAGCCTGCGGCTGCTGAGCAGCGTTCCAATTCCGCGGGCGTGAACCAGATGCAGCTGTTGGAAGTCCCCGCCGCCGGATAAACCACTTCAAACCGATTGAGTGATTTGTCCATAAACACGCGCACACCCTCCTTGACCGCAAACGGACAGACCCCGCCGACAGCATGCCCGATGCGCAGCTCCGTTTCTTCCACTTTTAACATCTTTGGCTTTGTTCCAAACTGAGCCTTGAATTTATGATTATCGATTTTTTCATCCCCGGCAACCACGACCAGCACAGCCTCCCCTTTGACGTCAAAAGCGAGCGACTTTGCAATCATGCCCGGTTCACATCCCAGCACCTGCGCAGCAAGTTCGACCGTCGCGCTGGATGCGTCAAATTCCACAATGCGATCTGCGACCCCCAAAGGCTCCAAATAAGCTCTTACTTTTTCAATACTCACAAATTTTTCCTTTATTCCTTGTTGATCATCTCTTGCCTGGCTAATCCACTCCATCCATCAGCTCAGTCAGAATCTCTGCGATATTCCCCTGAATCAGGTAATCAGCCTGACTGTCATAAGGGGTCGGATCACGGTTGATCAGAACCAGTTTGTTGCCGCAGTAATGCTGCAGCAGGCCGGCAGCCGGATAGACTACCAGCGAAGTGCCGCCAACGATCAAGACGTCCGCCGCTGAAATCAGATCAACTGCAGCCTGCAGCACGTCCCCGTCAAGCATCTCCTGATACAGAACGACATCCGGGCGGATGCTGCCCCGGCACACGCTGCAGCGCGGCGCTCTCTCAGATTTCATAATATCTGCCAGAGGATACGGTCTGCCACAAGCTGTGCAGTAAAAGCGGGCAATATTGCCATGCAGCTCGATCACGTTTTCCGAACCGGCTTTTTGGTGCAGCCCGTCAATGTTCTGCGTAACGATGCCTTGCAGCCTGCCGAGCCGTTCAAGTCTGGCGAGGGCAATGTGCGCGGCGTTTGGCTTCGCATCCGGGAAAATCAGATTTTCACGCAAATTTTGAAAGAACAGTTCCGGCTGGCTGACCAGAAAATCATGGCTCAGCATCTCTTCTGTCGAATACGCCGACTGTTGGACGCGATTATACAATCCATCGCTTGAACGAAAATCGGGAATGTTCGACGCAGTTGAGACACCGGCACCGCCAAAAAAGACGATCTGCCGGCTTTGACGAATCAGTCCGCGGACAGTTTCTATCACTTCATTTTGCATGGCATTTCACTCTGCAGTCCAAATACCGCTGCTTTAATTTCAGAGAAATACACCTGTTCATCCTGCTTTAGCCTCACTTTCAGGCAGTTTCTTCACGTCGTCTTCTTTCTCGCTCAGGGTGCCCAAAATCAGCGGATCAAGCGTAGCGCGCACCAATTCTAAAACAAGATCCGGACTGACCCGATTGTTAAACGCATTGGTGAGGAAATTATCCGAGCTGTCTGTCAGGACATACCGCAGCCCTTTGACAATCAGCTTGATTCCCGGCGTCTCCCCCCATTTCGTCTCGATGCGGTCATCCTTAAAAAAGATCTTGATTTTTCGCCGAACAGCTTCTTCGATGAAAGCGATATCTAACTTCAGCGTCAAATTGCCATCCTCGTTATATGCAAACTCCCCCTGCGTCGCAACCAAATAGGATTCACCGTTGATCCGCACTTCCGATACTGGCGCCTTTCCAAAGCCGATCAGCAGCTTGATTTCATCCCCCCCTTCATAAAAAGTGACATAAAACCCGCTGCGTTCTTTTTGGAAGGAAAGCGCTCGCACGCCGTAAGTGAAATTGTTATGAAAGACCTGGAGCATCAGCGGATATAATCCAGCACGAACCGATTCCAAGTCATAGGACTTTTTATTCAGCAATTTTTTATACTGATTTTCAACCGTGCTTTCAATCCGCTCCTGCGTTTGTTTTTTCAGATTATCTAGACTGAAAATCGGGACGGTCTGACTGCCATCAATGGTTTCAGCCTCAGTTTTCTTCAAGGCTTCATACTGTTTTTTATTCGCAGGCAATTTGTCAGCCGGCTGATAGCCCACCCCAAAATACTTTTGGACGGTATCAATGATCAGGCTGTTTTGGAACAATTCATTGCTGCCGGCGTTAGTAACGATCAACATGTCAATATCCGGATAGGCAATCAGGTTCTGCCCCAGCATGCCGTTGAACGCAAATCCGCCCGGCCGGTCAGCGGTCCAAACATGAAAGCCGTAACCGTTGCCGGCATCTGCGGGAACCTCGACCTGTTTTCGGGTCATCTCTGCCAGCCAGTCTTGGGAAATAATCTGCTCACCCTGCCAGCTGCCGTGCTGCAGCATCATCTGACCGATTTTCGCGACGTCCTCCGGGCAGATAAAGAGCCCCCAGCCGCCTTTGGTGATCCCCTTGGGGCAGCTTTCCCAGAACACATTGCTGATCCCCAACGGCTTCCACAGCCTTGGCGCCAGGAAATCCATCATGCTCTCGCCGGTGACCTGGGTGACAATTGCGGACAACATGTAAGAATTCAGGCTGTTATAGTCAAAAACTGTGCCCGGTGTTCCGCTGACCATCGAGGACAGATAACTTTTCACCCAATTATCTCCGCTGAACACGCCCGATTCATGAAAATCGACCCCGCTGGTCATCGTCAGCAAATGTTCGATTGTGACATTCCGCTGAAGAATCGATTGAATCATCCGGCTGCTTCGATTCTTGAAAAAGCCGGTGATCGGATCAGTAAGCTTCAGTTTTCCGTCATCAACCAGCATGCCGACAGCCAGACCAGTAATGCTTTTGCACAGGGAATAGCTGGCATGCCAGACGCCCGTTTTATAGGGGTAGAAACTGCATTCGCTGATCACGCTGCCATGCCGGACGATCATCAGCTGATGCATGTCAAGCGCCGGATATCCCGCCAATTCCCGAATCATCGCGGCGATCATCGCTGATGAAACTCCCTGCGCCTCCGGTGTGGACCGCGGCAGCGGCTGAGCATTTTTTGCCCCCAGCGGGAACGCTGGTTTTTGTGGCGTAAAGGTGGTTTTCGCAATAGAGCCGGTCTTTCCGTTCATCAGGCTCCACAACAATTCCGCAGCAAACAATTGATCAAATCCCATTCTGGTTAACCTCTTCCGCACCTTTCTTCTAATACTTCCTTAAATTGTAAAAGCATTTCGCGATTCATTTTCTTTTCTTTGCTAAACCAATTCACTTTCGTTTAACCATAACGCAATAAACACGAACCGTTCCAGCGACCTTGCAATCTAAAAAATCTCTTTGATTTTCTGATCATGTTGTATATACAGGTATACTCCGATTATCAAATCACGGGTCGTGTCAAAGGATTTCCAGACACGAGACCTCTTTGATGAGGAGGAAAAGATCATGAACACCATCAGAATGGGTAAAACCGCATCAATCATTCTGCTTTTTATCGCACTGCTTTCACCCGGATTTTTCGCGGCAGCACAAACATTGCCGCCGGTCGAGTCCGCTCCACCGAATACAGCCTATCAACCGGCTTTTAAGGGGCAGACGCGCGCACCGGGAATTCAGACCGAGACGCCCTATCAGGTCACAATCCTTTCCACGAAATTGCGCCAGCCATGGGGAATCACTGCGCTGCCGGACGGGCGGTTGATCATCACTGAAAAAAGCGGAACGCTGCGGATTGCCAATGGCGACGGCAGCCTCAGCAGTCCAATCGGAGGATTCCCCGCGCTCGATGATCGCCGTCAGGGCGGTTTGCTTGACGTTGGGCTGTCCCCGGATTTTGAATCCAGCCGCATGCTTTACTTCACGCTGGCAGAACTGAATGCGGAAGGGTCGCTGACCGCGGTAGGCCGCGGCAGACTTGCGGAAGATGAGAGCCAAATTGAGAATTTTGAAATTATTTACCGCGCAATCCCCTATTTCAATAACAGCATGCATTTTGGCAGCCGCCTTGTTTTTGCCAGTGACGGCACGCTGTTTGTTTCCACCGGTGAGCGCTCCGATTTGGCAACCCGCCCAATGGCACAGATGCTGGACAACGGATATGGGAAAATCGTCCGTCTCACTACGGACGGTCAGCCAGCGCCAGGCAACCCGTTTCTGAACCAGCCCGGAATACTGCCTGAAATTTTCAGTTACGGTCATCGCAACGGACAGGGACTGGCAATTCATCCGGTAACGGGTGAATTATGGCAGAGCGAAATGGGACCGCGCGGCGGGGATGAACTGAATCTGATTTTACCAGGTGTCAACTATGGCTGGCCGATCATCAGCTATGGTATCGAATACAGCGGTGCGCTGATTGGTGCGGGCATCACGCGGCAGGATGGCATGCAGCAGCCAGTTTACTATTGGGATCCGGTTCTGGCTCCAAGCGGGATGACTTTTTATGCTTCGGAAACGATACCTGAATGGCAGAATAACCTGTTCATCGGCGGACTTGCCAGCAAGCATATCAGCCGGCTGGTGCTCGATGGGCAGAAAGTCATTGGAGAAGAACGGCTGCTTTCAGGCGAAGGGCAGCGATTCCGCGATCTGGCTGAAGGCAGCGATGGCGCGCTGTATGCAGTGACTGACGAGGGGCGGCTCTATCGGATCGGGAGATAACATTCGCTATCGGCTGTCGCGCCGAATCTGAATGAGTTGCAGCGTATCCCGATACAAAGCATCGTCTTCGCGCAAGTCAATCATGAGCCACCGCTGACCGTTCCCCTCTCGAGATGCATGATAGATCTCGGACATCTTCGGAGAAAATTGCGATGCCATCTGTTCGACACGCTCTTTCTGCTTTCGTCCGATGACGACCAGCACTGTGAACGTATGCTTTCTTGGATAGATGACGCATAATGCCCGACCCGCTTTGCGAAATTTCACGTTCCATCCGGCTGCCAGCGTGTCACCGCTGTACTCGATCTTGCAAATCGGCTGATAGGTCTCTGTAAGATGTTCACACAGCGCGTCAAACAATGGATTTCTGATGAATTCGCTCACTTCTTCTAAATTGGGTTCATAGTGCTTATTCATGATATCGATCATCTCAAAACCATCCTTTCCAGATATTTATCGTGCAAACCAACTTATTTCATCCCATTAATCGTTGTCGAAATCAGCTTTCATGCTTTGGCGAATTAAAGCGAAACACCATCCAAACTAAGTATGGCATAAACTTGAAATCGTGTTGCAGAACACCAACCGCCGAAGACAACAAATCGCAGCTGGAATTAAAACGAACGCTTATCTATCAATAGATCAGCCAAAACAAAAAAATCCCACGCTGGAAAACGCGGGATTTTTTGTTATTAGAGCATTAATTCAAGCAAGGATTGGACAAACTTACAGCCCGGCTGCCTTCCGCAGTGTATCGACCATGTCGAGTTTTTCCCAGGTAAAATCAGCGTCTTCTCTGCCAAAGTGACCATAATTGGTCGTCTTCTGATAGATCGGGCGGCGCAAATCGAGCTTCTTGATGATCGCCCCCGGCCGCAGGTCAAAACTATCTTGAATGATCTTGCTGATTTTATCATCCGCGATCTTGCCGGTGCCGAACGTTTCAGCGCTGACGCTGATCGGTTTCGCAACGCCGATGGCATAAGAAAGCTGGATTTCACAGCGGTCAGCCAACCCGGCTGCTACGACATTCTTCGCGACCCAGCGCGCGGCATAGCTGGCGGAACGATCCACTTTCGTGCAGTCCTTCCCGCTGAAACAACCGCCGCCATGGCGTCCCATCCCGCCGTAGGTGTCGACAATGATTTTCCGTCCGGTCAAACCGGAATCGCCCTGCGGACCGCCGACAATGAATTCACCGGTCGGATTGACGTAAATTTTAAGCTGGTCATCAACGAGTTCTTTCGGAAGCACCGGGTCGATCACATGTTTGCGAATTTCGGCTTCAATCTCGTCATGCTTATCCCGCATGGCTGCGGAATGCTGGGTGCTGATCACAACCGTGTCAATGCGTTTCGGTTTCCCGTAAGCGTATTCAATCGTCACTTGGCTCTTGCCGTCAGGATAAGCCCAGGGCAGCGTGCCGTTCTTGCGGACTTCTGTCAGCCGTTCAGCCAGACGATGCGCCAGATATGCCGGCAGCGGCATGTAAACCGGGGTTTCGTTGCAGGCAAAGCCGAACATCATTCCCTGATCGCCGGC
>DHPK01000010.1:7144-7363 GCA_002407845.1 Leptolinea sp. UBA5366
GAACATCATTCCCTGATCGCCGGCGCCGACTGCTTCGATTTCACTGTCAGTCATCTCGCCTTTTTTGGCTTCCTGCGCCTTGTCGACGCCAAGCGCGATGTCCGGGGACTGGGTTGAGATTGCTGAAAGCACACCGCAAGTGTTGCCGTCAAAGCATTTTTCGCTGGCGTCATAGCCGATCCCTTTCACCACTTCCCGAACCAGTTCATCAAAATTGAC
>DHPK01000010.1:7539-7711 GCA_002407845.1 Leptolinea sp. UBA5366
AACCAGTTCATCAAAATTGACAAATGCTTTGGTCGTAATTTCCCCAAAGATCATCACATAACCGGTCTTAGTCGCAGTTTCACAAGCCACGCGTGAATAGGGGTCCTGCGCAAGGCAGGCATCTAAAACTGCATCGCTGATCTGGTCACACATCTTGTCCGGATGGCCTTCT
>DHPK01000010.1:8016-111342 GCA_002407845.1 Leptolinea sp. UBA5366
CACCTCTCTGGATAAGAGCGCCATTCAGGGGCGTATTTAATTGTTATGATTAAAACATAAGAAAGGGAGAATGTCAAATTTTAGCTGGAGCGGAGGCATGACAAAAGACTATTTTTCAGCGTGCGGAGCTGCCCTTGCCCCTATGAATCAATCAAATCTTTATTCTCTTCAGCCATCGATTTTGCAGCAGCTTTTACGGCATCAATAATCTGGACATAGGCTGCACAACGGCAAATATTCCCGGACAGTCCTGTCTTGAATTCCTCAGTCGTTGGGTTGGGGTTCTGTTTGAGCAACGCATAAGCGGAGAGAATCATGCCGGGGGTACAGAATCCGCATTGCACCGCACCTTCATCGATAAAAGCCTGCTGAATCGGATGCAGTTCGCCGTCCTGAGCCAGCCCTTCAATCGTCATCACCGTTTTTCCTTCAACCAGCGGCGCCAGAACCAGGCAGGAATTGGTCGGCACGCCATCGATCAAAACTGTGCACGCCCCGCACTCTCCAACTTCGCAGCCTTTTTTCGTCCCTGTCAGCGAAAAATAGTCTCGAATCGTCTCAAGCAGCGTTTCGCCTTCTTTTACTTCAGCAGTTACATTCTTTCCATTTAAGCTGAAATTAACGATTCCCATGGTTGTTCCTTTCAACAGTCGCCGCAGACGCCGCTGCTTCTTCAAAAGCTTCGATGATCAATTCTTTAATCAGCTGATCGCGAAATTCCTTGGACGCTCGCCAGGAGGATCGGGCGCGCGTTTCGGTCAGCGCAATCTCGGCAGCCTGTCGCAGAACATCGCTGCTCGGGAAGCTGCCGGCTAAAAACTCTTCCGCTTTATTGCAACGGATCGGAACGGGTCCCGCAACCCCTAAGGCAATCGCTGCGCTGGCAATCATACCATTCTCGTTCAGCTGACAGGTTACGGCACAGCCGAGCGTTGCGATGTCCATAGCATTGCGCGTGGAAAATTTCAGATATCGCGAAAACCAGCGTTCGTCCGCGTGGGGTGGGATGATCAGCCGGACAAGCAGTTCGTCCTGACGCCGCGAGACTTTCCCCGGTCCTTGATAAAAATCACTGATGGGCACAATGCGCTCCGCACTGAGACTTTTCAATTCAAGTTCAGCATCAAGCGCAAACAAAGGAGGAGCGCTGTCCGCAGATACAGCTCCGTTGCAGACATTTCCGCCAATTGTTGACACATGCTGAATTTGCGGTCCACCCATGGACAAAGCTGCGGTTTTCAAAAGCGGAAGCCGCTCAATGATGAGCGGGCTGGTTGCCAGATCAGTAAACGTGCTGGCTGCTCCGATCTCAATCGATCCATCGAAACGCATCCGAATGCCGGTCAGTTCTTTCAGTTTTTGCAAACTCAGCAAGCGCGCTTTCTGCGTTTTTTGACTGCGCATCCTGACCAGAATATCCGTCCCTCCGGCAATCGGCACAACGGTCGGATCATTCGCAAGAATTTCCAGCGCTTCTTCAAGCGTTTCGGGGATAAACAATTTCTCAACACCGTACATTATTCTGATCCCCTATTGTGAACTAATTGAGCTTCGGTCGTCAACGCTTCTAAAGCGAATAAGCCGTCTTCCGCATGGAGCGCCAGATAGACCCGTTCAGGAGTCAGCGGATTTTCTCGAACCATGATGCCGGTGGCATCATAAACTGCGTTCCGGATCGCGGCTGCCGGCGAAAGATTAGGCGGTTCGCCCAATACTTTATTTCCATAAGCCCCCGTATCTTCAAAGGACTCGGCAAAATATCCTTCAATATCCGGAATATCCGCAAAAGTTGGAATCTTGTAATCCAGCATGTTGTCGTTCAGCACCCTGCCGGTTTTTGAATCGATCACCAATTGTTCATACAAACCGAAACCAATGCTCATAATCGAACCGCCGTATAGCTGCCCAAAAGCAGCATTCGGATTAATAATCTTCCCAGAGTCCAGGCAAGTAACCAGTTTCTCAATCTGAACTTTTCCCGTCTCCGTATTGACATTGACGATTGCCATCGTCGCACCGAATGCAAGCACATTATCCGTCGGGAAATGGGATGCTTCATGAGAAATCGTGGCTGGTTCCAGCACATCATAGACGATTTTCAAAGTCACATCAGACATTGGCGCGATCTTCTCGCGGGTGTCTTTGTTAATAACGAACCCATCGCGAGTGTCCAATTTATGGATTGGCTGATGATAGAGAGCGGCAGCTTTTTCAATGATCTGCAGTTTGCATTTCAGCGCGGCTTTTTTTACGGCGTTTCCGGAAACATAGGTCTGTCTTGAGGCATAAGCGCCCATGTCGATCGGGCAGATATCCGTGTCATGGCGGATAACCTGAATTTTCTCAAGGGGAATTCCTAAGGTTTCAGCCGCAATGATTGCCATGGTCGTATCCGTCCCCTGACCGATTTCGGTTGTGCCGATAAAGAGCGTCGCCGATGCGTCATCCGCCATCATGATCCGGGCGCTCGATAATTCGGTGCTGTGAGGATAGCAGCTTGAGCCATAACTGAATGCCGCCGTCCCAATGCCCCGCTTGATTTTGCCGGAATTGAAATCCTTGTTCTCTACCGCATTTTTGCGGAATTCATCATATCCGATCTTTTTTCGGCAGGTTTCAAGCGCGATATCGAGGTCGCAGGAATTTGCTGACAAGTTTGGCAGCGGAATTTTGGCGCCTCTCTTAATCGTTGTCCGCTGCCTGAACGCCAGCGGATCCTCGCCCAAAACGCGGGCGATATGGTCAATATGCCCTTCCATCGCGGTTGTATATTGCGGCAGCCCGTACCCGCGCATCGCGCCAGCAATCAGGATGTTTGTATAGACCGTCTTGCCGTCAAACCGCAAGTTGGCAGTTGGATAGAGCGATGCAAATTGAGACGAAATTGCCAGGAGAACCGAATGACCGTGCGAACTGTATGCGCCGGTATTGTGAACGATTGTTATCTCACGCGCTAACAGCTCCCCCGCCGCGCTCAAACCGCTCTTCAGGTGGAAGCTGCCGCCATGCCTTGAGCGGGTCGCCGCAAGTTCCTCTTCGCGAGTCAGCTCCAAAAAAACCGGTTTCTTCGCTTTGAGAACCAGCGCTCCAACCAGTTGTTCATAGACCGGTTCCTGTTTTCCGCCAAATCCGCCGCCGACAGTCTGATTCACAATTCGAATTTGGCTTTGGGTCAGCCCAAGCGCCATCGCCAGCCTTTCGCGCAGGATGGTCGGCACCTGTGTTGAGACATAAAAGGTCAGCCTTCCGCGATGATCAATATCGACAATTGAAACATGTGTTTCGATTGGGCAATGCGCAACGATCGGCGTTTTGAAATCATCTTCAACGATGATCGCCGCCTTTTCAAAAGCTTCATCGACATTGCCAACATCAAAACAGGTGGAGCCAGCAATGTTGCCGGTTTCTTCATGGATTTCGACCGCCCCGTCTGTGAGCGCCTCAGCCGGAGTCAAATAAAATGGGAGGACTGTGTATTTCACCGCGATCAGGTTCAGCGCCTCTTCGGCGATTTCAACGCTTTCCGCAGCGACCGCGGCGACCGGCTCGCCCACATAACGCAGCCGGCGGGAGAGCACCAGCGCATCCCAGGGCAGATCGTCAGACGGATAGGGATGCCCAACAAGCGGAAATTTATTGTCCGGAACGTCCTTATAGGTGATCACCGCCGCAACACCCGGCAGGTTCTCTGCAGCGCTGACATCAATTTCTTCGATGAAGGCATGGGCATAAGGGCTGCGCAACACCTTTGCATGCAGCATGTTCGGCAGTTTAATGTCCGCAACATAGATCGCTTTCCCCGTAACTTTTTCAAAGCCGTCGATGCGCGGGACTTTCTTTCCGACAATTTGATAATCACTCATGCTTTTTTTCACTTTCACGCCAGCTATTCATGATGCTGATCGATAATTTAACTAAACGATCTAATATATTTCAAAATGTCCGATTTTCAAATTTATTATAGCTTTAAAACCGAAAAACTTCAGTTCCTTTGACACCTGCTGCTGGGAGCGGGTTTAAAAAGTTTTTTTCGCACTTCTATAGAATTTCCCCGCAATTTATCAAGCTTTTTGTCAAAGGGTACAATCCGTTTTCGCCTAAAAATCGTAGTCCGCTAACACCAAGGGCTGTAAACAACTTCCCAGCACATGATCGAAAAGAGTTGAATTATCATTAATTCCATGGATATGTCTGCGTTACGCGCTTGCTGGCTCGAAGAAGAAAGGGCTGCCTTTCAAGGCTGGGATTTTTCCCATTTGAACGGACGGCTGGATTCGCCCCCGTTGCCATGGGATTATGCCCAACTGATCCGGCGGGTGCTGCTGACGGAAGATGAACTGCTGGATATGGGGACGGGCGGCGGGGAATTCCTGCTGACTTTGGAGCACCCCTGCGTGCTGACGCATGTGACCGAAAGCTATCCGCCGAACATCCAGCTCTGTCAGGAGAAACTGGCACCGCTCGGAATTGATGTCCAGCCAGTCAGCGGCGACCTGCTTCCGTTTGAAGCTAATCTTTTTGATCTTGTGATCAACCGCCATGAGTCTTACGACCTGCAGGAAGTCAGCCGCGTGCTCAAACCTGGAAAAATCTTTCTCACACAGCAGGTCGGTGAGAAGAACAATCAAACCTTATCGAAAAAACTGATCCCTGGGTTCAAGCCCAGCTTCGCCGGCTTCAATCTTGCCAGTCAGCTGCAAGCCTTTCAAAGCGCCGGCTTTGAGCCGTTCTTTTATGCTGAGGCTTTTTCAAAAAGCCGCTTTTTTGATGTCGGCGCGGTTGTTTATTATGCAAAGGCTCTGCCCTGGGAATTTCCTAATTTCTCTGTTGAAAACAATTTTTCTCAGCTGGCAGAGCTTCAAAAAGAATTGGATCTTTCCGGATTCATAGAATCAGACGAACACCGTTTCATTTTGGCAGCACGCAATCAGAAAGGAGAATTTCGGCATGCCGGAGATTGACATCGCGGCGCTGGAAATCTTGTTCGCCAAACAGCAGTCCATGATTCCTCTGGTGATGAACGCTGTGGATCAGATCACAGATCGGTATTCGGACAATCTGATGACAATCCAGAAAACCCAGCTCAAGATTGGCAGCGGCGGGGGATTCTGCTGGATCTGGCCGCCATTTCGTAGGGTGAAAGGAACGCCAAAGCTGTTTGTCTACCTGTCATTCGGTTTGCGCAGACCTTTGAACCATCCACGGGTCACGGCAGCAGCCAACCCTTCCCGTAATCGCTGGACAATCCATACCGTGCTCGAAAATGAAGAAAATTTAAATGAGGAATTGTTCAATTGGCTGGATGAATCTGCCGCCACGATTCATCTTAAAATGTGAGGGATTCTATCAGCTACCACGTATGGCTGAAAAAGGAACTTGCACAATGATCCCCCTGGTCTAGCCAGAAAACAAAGGTGTTTTACAAGGCAATATAGGCGGTTTCACCAATCCTGGGCAGGCATGAAAAAAGGACGCGGATTGCTGCGCGTCCTCTCGTTGTTATTTACTGCAGCTCAGACAAGCCAGTCTGCGAAACTGCTCAAACTAAGCGTCTGATAAAAAAACCTTTGCGGATCAGTACCCCAACTTTTCACCGACAATGATGACTTTGATCCTGCCCGCCGGCCGGCACAGGCGCGTGTGCACAATCTGAGCGCAGACGCTTTCGGTTGTCGCGCAGTCACCGCAGGCGCCAGTGACCTTGCAGGGCGTTTTGATGTCAAAGCGATTTGCATTGGTCGGAGCGGCAACTTTGCGCGCTCGAACCAGCGCATCCTCTGGTGAAGGGGCAATTTTGTTCACGCCGACGATCACAATCACCTGTTTCGGGCCATACATCAGCGCTGCCACCCGGTTGCCATTTCCATCGACGTTAAACAGCTGCCCGTCCTCACTGACTGCATTTGCACTCATCAAAAAAGTGTCCGCCAGCAATGCCTGCCGCATGATTTCAACCCGTTCAGCCGGACTTTTGGCTAAATCGCGGTCAATCAACTTATATTTTCCATTCTGGATTTTATCTTTCAGACCGACTTCGACAATTGAGTTGGACCCGCCCCAGCTGATGGATGACCCCTCATCAATCAGGCTCAGGGCTTTTTCAGCTGCGTCTTCCTTGTTATCAAAATACCAGGCTTCAAAATGGCGCTTTTGCAATGCTTTAGCTACCGTTTCACCTAATTTATCATAACGGTCTTGTTCAGGCGTCTTTTCCATTTTTCTCTCCTTCACGATCTATTTGTGCATTAATCTTACTATTATTTCTAATTTCTGACCCCTGTTTCCTGCTATTAATTTTCTGGATATTTGCCCTTTAAAACGATCAGGTATCGAGGGTCAGATCCTCATAGTCCGGCATCATATCCGTATCAGTCATTCCGGTGACAGCGAAGGAGAATCTAAACCGTTGCAAGAAGATATTCCTACAACAAATTCCTGATAGGTTCAAAATGAATAAAGTAAGGGCAGAGAGATTCAGATTAATTCACAGTGCAGGAGGTACTGTTTTCAGCCGAAATAGCTGCGGATGGCATCTGCCAGCGATTCGTTAATTCCGTCTGTCAGCAGCAGCGCCTCTTTTGGCGCGCGCGCGATTTCATCAATCGACCCGAACTTTTTCAGCAGCGCTTTGCGTTTCACCGGACCGATCCCGGGGATTTTCTCCAACTGAGAGGCGAGCCCTTCTTTTGTGCGCCTGCCGCGATGCGCGGTGATCGCGAAGCGATGCGCCTCGTCCCGAATGCGCTGCATCAGATACAAACCTTCCGAATGCCGCGGCAGCATGATAGGGTTGGATTGATTTGGAACGAAGATTTCTTCTTCGCGCTTCGCCAACCCGACCACTTTAATGCGCTCAAGCAGCCCAAACTGCTGCAGCACTTCGACCGCCCGTCCCAGCTGCCCTTTTCCGCCGTCCATCACAATCAGATCGGGCAGGACTGCAAACGACGCATCAATTTTGCCGCCGGTCTTGTTGTCCTTTTCGTGTGCTGACTGCCAGCGGTTCAGCCGCCTGGTCAACACCTCGGTCATGCTCTCGAAATCGTTAGGACCTTCCACTGTCTTGATATTAAAACGCCGATACGCACTTTTCTTCGGCACGCCCTGTTCAAAAACGACCATTGAGCCGACTGCCAGCGAGCCCTGGGTGTTTGAAATGTCATAGCATTCGATCCGGTTTGGCGGCTGCTCCAGCTGCAGCGCCCGTTGCAATTCCGTCAGCGCCTCGCTCTGTTTATTGGTGTCATTCTCCCACTGTGTTTTCAGCGCGCGCAGCGTATCAATTGCGTTTTCTGCCGCCATATTGACTAAGTCTTTTTCGTTTCCGGCTTTGGGGACTTTGAGCGCGATCTTCTTGCCGCCGCGCTGTTGTTTCAGCCATTGCTGGATGATCCGCTGTTCCTCCAGCGCAACCGGCAGCAGCATCTGCTCGGGGATCGTAGCCGCTTCCGAATAAAACTGCTTGATAAACTCGGAAAGCACCTCTTCATCCGCCTCTTCCTCCGTCCCCTTCATAATGAAGTATTCCTGACCGATCAGTTTGCCGTTGCGAATGAAAAATATTTGGACACAGGATTCTTTTTCCGAGCGCGCCAGTGCAATCACATCCGAATCGACATTTTCGCTGCTGACGATTTTTTGTTTTTCGATCACGCGGTCAATCGCTTGAATCTGATCGCGCAGCATGGCAGCCCGCTCAAACCGCAGAGCATCTGAGGCCTCGCTCATCTGCTGCTGCAGCCGCGTGATGATTTCACCGGTTTTCCCATCGAGGAAAGCGGCAATGTCTTGCATCATGGCATAGTATTCCGGCTGGGATACGGCTCCGATGCATGGTCCGGAACACAGTTTGATGTCATAGTAGAGACAGGGGCGGCGATCTTTTCCAGTAATTTCGCGGTCACAGGTCAGATAAGGGAAAATGCGCCGCAGCAGGTCGAGGGTCTGATGAACTGCCCAAACGCTGGTGTAAGGTCCAAAATATCGCGACCCGTCCTGCACCATCTGGCGCGTCACCAGCATCCGCGGAAATTCCTTCTGCATTTCAATTTTGATATAAGGGTAGCGTTTATCATCCTTGAGCTGGATGTTGTATTGCGGCCGATTCTTTTTGATCAGATTCATCTCAAGAATCAGCGCTTCAAGTTCAGAATCGACCACAATCCAGTCGATATGATCAATTTGGCTGACCATCCGCCGGGTTTTTACAGTATGTTTGACGCTGCTTTGAAAATAGGAACGGACGCGGTGACGCAGATTGATGGCTTTACCAACGTATATAATTTTGTCATCCGCATCTTTCATCAGATAACAGCCCGGCCGCCCGGGAATAGTCTTGAGAATTCCCTGAATTTTTGGAGAAACTTTCATCTACTCGCTTTCCAAAAGGATTGTCACCGGCCCATCGTTTAGCAATTCAACTTTCATGTCCGCGCCGAACACGCCTTGCTGGGTCGGCACGCCTTGCTCCCGCAGCAGTTCCGCAAACCGGTCGACTAGCGGACTGGCAAGTGCCGGGTCGGCAGCCTTGATGAACGAGGGACGGTTGCCTTTGCGGGTATCGCCGTACAAAGTGAACTGTGAAACAACGATCGCTTCCCCGCCGACGTCCCGCACAGACAAGTTCATCTTTCCGGCATCATCTTCAAAAATCCGCAATGCGGCGATTTTTTTAGTCTGAGCAACTGCCTGATCCTCTGTATCGCCTTGACCCACGCCCAGCAGGATCAGCAGTCCTTTCTGAATCTGACTGATCATTTTTCCATCGACCGTCACAGAGGCATGCGCAACGCGTTGAATGACTGCTTTCATTTTCAGTTCCACTCCACGATTCGTATTAATTTTGAGTTAATCATACCCCAGCGGTTCGACATGAATGTAAGCCCGTTCGACGTCCGGGATAGCCGTCAACCGCTCCTCAATTTCAGTTTCAATACGGTGAACTTCATACAATGTCGTGTTGCCGTCCACATTGATATGAACGTCCAGCACAAACTTAGTGCCGGCATATTCGGTGAACAATTGGTGCACATTCGCCACGCCCGGAACAGCAGCAATCTCATCCAAAAACTGCTGTCTGCGTTCTTCCGGCGCACCGGCGCCGGTCAAAAAACCGAGGTTTTCGACCAGTGCGTTAAAAGCCGCTCTGAAAATCCAGATCGCGACCAGGATACCGGCGATGGGATCCGCCAGCGACGTCCAGATTTGGGACAGCAGGATACCGGCAATCGCTGTTAAAGATGTGATCGTATCCATTAAGTTGTCGACCGATGCAGTTTTTAGCGTCGGGCTGGAAATATCCTTTGCGATGCGGCGGATCAGCCAGAACATCAGAAGCTTGATTAACGCTGACCCGACCAGCACAATCACCGGCATACCGAATTCAAACGGTTCAACGCCATGCCGGATTTTACTGATAGAGCCGGAAACAGCCTGGAACCCTGCCCATGCCATTGAAAAACTGATCACCAGTCCGACCAGCGGCTCAAAGCGGCGATGCCCCTGCGGATGGGAGATATCGGGCGGCTGCAATGCTATGATCATCCCGATCACGAGCATTACAGAATATAAAACGTCCGACAAAGAGTTATAAGCATCCGCCCGCAAAGCAGAACTCGGCGACACATAAGCCGCTGTCATTTTGCCAATAGCCAGCACCAGATTTCCAACCAGCGTAATAATCAAAGCCTGATAGGTTTTTCGATTATTTTCCCGGTGATTTGCTTGTATAGAAAAGAACTTCATCCTTCACCCCAATAATATTGATTCAGAACAACCCGGCGCTCAGACTGCCAGATTGCAGAATGCCCGGGCAGCCTGAAAAGCTGAGCGGGGATCATCCACCTGAATTTTGACGGTTCTGCCGTCAATGCGTTCCGAACGCGGCAGCCGGGCTGCGAACTCTGCCATATGCGGTTGGATAAATGCAACTTCGAGATCAGCCGGAAACTGGACTTTTAACGGCTCCGGCGCGTTGCCGGCAATTAATCCCTCAACAGCGCGTTTTGCACCGGCAGCCAGCAGCGCGTGCGTTCTTTCCGGAGCATAACACTTCGCGGAAAAATAGCCGGCAGCCTGTTTCACAACCACGGTCTCAATGCCTGGAACAAACGTCTTCACCTCAGCCGCCAGCGACTGATCGCCGCTCGCCAAGATCGCTGGAACACCGAACGAACCCGCAATCAAGGTGTTCATTCCGAATTCTCCAACGGGTCTGCCGTTAATTTTCCAGCTGAGCACCTCTTCCATCCAAGTGTGTGCCAAAACAGCCTGCGCGGTCCCTGCCATAGCGTGATATCCGACAAACATGACCGCATCGAATTGGTCATTGATTCCATTCATCATGCTCCAAGGGGAGCTCGTGCCGCTGTTCAGCACAGCGCGCGGATCAAGCGCTTCAATCAAAAGATTCTGCCCGCTCGAATGCCCGTCAGCAATTTCAACTTCCTGCGCCCCGCCAGCGAACGCGCCTTCAACAACCGCGTTGACATCCTGGGTCATCAATGCGCGGAAACGCTGATATTCAGCATGATTCGGACTGACGTGTTCCCAACGGCTGACGCCGGTGATCCCTTCCATGTCACATGCCAGTAATATTTTTGCCATACCTTCTCCTGTTCCAGCTATATGTAAAAAAATTCCCGGAATTGAATTATCCTCTCCGGAAATTTATCTAATTTTACCATTTTCTTCAAAAGGTATCCATGCTCTGTGCCGGATGACCTAATGAATTCGTGTTTGAACCAGCGGTCAGGCGTTTAGAAAACCATCGCGCCGCCCATAGGGAATTCTTCAGTCTCTTCAGTCTGAACTATTTTGACCTCAACTTCATTCCCAGCTTTCAGCGTGTCTCCAAGTATTTGTGCCTTATTGCCTGATACGACCCCGACCTCAACCGCAACCTTTTCAAACGACCCATCGGCCTTTTTCAGGCTCACGTACAGTTTCCCATCCTTGAGCTCAAACGCAGCCAAGGGCGCGATCAGCGTGTCAGGAATATTCGCAACAGTCATGGAAACCGCAGCGGTCATGCCGCTCTTCACCTGATCATCCGCGTCATCAATTTTGATTGTGACGGTGAAAGTCACGTTCAGCGAACTGGTCTTTCCGGTATCAGCGACGGTCGTGACCGTGCCGTGATAAGTTTTATTCGGAATACCGGCAAAAACGATGTCTGCCTGCTGCCCGGTCTTGATCTGGTTGACCCGCAATTCACTGACCGTCACATCGATATAAAGAGAAGACAGGTCTTCAATCCGGATCGCGGTGGTCGTCATTGAAGTTCCAGTAGTAGAAAGCACATCATTGACCTTCGTTTCCAACTGAGTGACTTGACCGTTGAACGGCGCGATCAGTTTTGAAGCGTTCATCTTATTGAGCGCGGCGTCAATTTTCGCTTGGGCAGCGCTGATTTCGGCGTCCGTCGGACCGTTGGATGCTTTGTCGTACTTGAACTGCGTGTCTTCAAGCGTTGCTTTTGCAAGTTCAAGCGCAGCTCCCCGAATCAATCGCTCCATTTCCTGACCCTCGCCGAGATAACGCCGATATTCTGCCAGGGCATTGTCCCGAACGCTGCGGTAGCCGCCGACGTCTCCGAGCCGTTTGATCCGCGAAGCAGAATCAGCCGGTGCATCCCGCAAGGCTTCGAACTTGGCAACGGCGGAACCGTAGTTGTTCTCTGCGTTCAGATAGGTTTCATACGCCAGCTGAACCGCGTCAGAATTTGCCCGCGATGGATCAAGGCTGTCAAAAGAGGTCTGAGCATCCTGCAATTTTTTCTGTGCGCTGACCAAATTGCTGACCGCTTGGGAGACTGACTCGGCGTTGTTTTTAAGTTTCTCCATGGCAGTGTTGGCTGAATCCAGCTCAACCTGTCCATTTTGAACATCAACCGGCAGTGTCGCCGGATCCAGCTCCGCCAGAACCGTTCCCTGACTTACCGTGTCGCCGACTTTTACATTGATCGATTGAACTGTTCCAGCCGATTTCCATTTCAGATCGACCGACTGGTTTGACCGCACCGTGCCGCTGAGATTATCAACGACCACCTTCAAAGGTCCCGATTCAATCGTTGCCGTGGTCGGTTGTTCAGCCTGGATCGCGGCGTTAAGTTCAGCCACCCGCAGGTTTTGTCTCGCGTTCAATGACAGGAAAAACAAGCTCGCTCCGATGATTAACAGGATCAGAAACAATGAGATCCAAAATACTTTCCTGCTCTTCTTCTTGACTTTAATTTGATGGTCCATAACTGTCCTATTACTCCTGTGAACTCTCGGCTGGGGGTGTCGCAGCGCCGAATGCCGGCGGCGTCCCAATAGCCTGCTGCGGCTGCGCTGCCTCAGAGACGGATACAAGATCCCCCTCTGACAAATCAGCCGCAGCCACAACAATCAGGTTATCTGAGACCAATCCGGTCTCAACTTCGATTTTTATAATTTCGGTTCCATTAACTTTTTGAACATACGATTTTCCATCCTCATTGAGGATCGCATTCACCGGAACCTGCAGAACCTGGGTCATTTCGCCCGTCAGGATTGTGACCTCTGAAGTCATCCCGGATTTTATTTTGCTATCTGCGTCAACCACTTCAACCTGCGTGGCAAATGTAACATTTGAGTCGCTAACCTTGCCGGACTCGGCAATCTGACGCACGATCCCGTTGTAAACCTTCCCGGGGATCGCATCAAACTCGACCAGAACCTTTTGATCGGCTGAAATTTTTGTAATATCGATTTCAGATGTATTCAGATTGATAAAATAACCGCTCATATCATCCAGCTGAACAGCCGCCGCTTTCTCTTTGACGAACCTTCCTGATTCAGCAAACACAGCGGTTACCGTCCCGTCAAAGGGGGCGGTAATAAAGCGTTTATTGAAGTTCTTTTCCGCGGTGCTGACATTGACTTTCGCAGACTGAAGATCTTCTGTCCGCGGCAGGGTCTGATAGGAACTGTAATCCGTCAGCGCGTCTTCGAACGCTTTTTGAGCGCTGAGCACTGCACCTTGTGCCGCGCCCAGATTTATATCATCTGGAACGCCCTTTTTATAGTTCCAGGTCTGATAAGCAGACACCAGATTATCGTAAGCAGATTTATAGGATTGATAGTAAGTCGTGCGCGCAGCATCTTCCCAACCCTTATAATTGACCAGCACGACCCGATAATCCTCTTTAGCGTTCTCATAATTTTGAACGGCGAGCTGATAGTTGTCATATGCCATTTGAATATCCAACTCTGTGGCACGCGGAAAGTAAAGCGCTTCCTGTGCTTGCTTCGTCGCCTGATAGGTAATTTCAGCCGCGGTCAAGGTTGCCAGCGCCTGCGTTTTCTTGATGGACGATTCCATCACGTCCTGCAAGGCGTCCTGTGCAGTGATCAAACTGTTGGCTGCTGACAAAACGGACGACTCCAATGAATCCTCACTCAGCTCTGCCAGAATTGCTCCCTGTTTCACCTGATCGCCGATTTTGACAGCCACATTTTTTATCACACCGGAGGTCTGCCATGTCAGCTGGCTCGATTGAGCATAGGAGACATTGCCAACCAGATTAAAGCTGGACTGCACCGTGGTGCTCATGACCGCCGCGTTGCGCTGCACGGTTTGCGCAGTCGGCTGACCCGCTGACGTGAAACGCGCTGCCAGTCCGCAGCCGGCGGCACACAGCAGAATGCAGATTAATGCGATGACTTTTAAACTGATTCGCATCAGATCTTTGCGATTTTCTCTTTTCAGCATTCGATCCCCGATCCTATTCCGTCCGCAGAGCGATCACCGGATCAAGCTTGGCTGCCCGGCTGGCTGGATAAATCCCAAAAAACAAGCCGATGCCAATTGAGAACAGGGTTGTCCCAATGATGATCAATAGATTGACTGCAGGGACGATTTTTGTCCCGGCATTCGAAGCCAGCGCGGCAATCCCAAACGCCAGCAAATACCCAAAGATAATCCCCAATATGCCGCCAAGCATACTGAGAACAGAAGATTCGACCAAGAATTGAACCTGAATATCCCGATTTTTTGCACCCAATGCCTTGCGCAGCCCGATCTCCCGCGTTCGTTCTGTAACCGTGACCAGCATGATGTTCATGATGCCAATCCCCCCGACCAGCAACGAGATACCGGCGACGCCTCCCAGGAAGAGTACAAATGTGCTCATCACAGAATTCATCGCGGTGACCATTTCCTGCAAATTGACAACTGAAAAATCATCCGGTTTTCCCTCAAGAATGTTATGGCGCTCCCGCATCAATGCCTTCGCGTCATCAACTGCCTGCTGAGAGGTATAACCTGATTTTGTTTTCAGCACGATCTGATTCAGCGTGCCTTTCAAGCGTGTGAACAGGCGGTTGTAAGCTGTCGTCAGCGGCAGATAAATTCCCTGATCAACACTTGTGCCCCCCATTCCGCCAGCGCCTTTTTTAGTGAAGACACCGATGATTTCATAAGGCTGTCCATTGATGCGCAGTGTCTGACCAATTGGATTTTCACCCGTTTCGAAAAATAGCGCTCCGACCTCCGATCCAATCACCGTAACCAGGTCATTGCGATCCAGATCGTCCTGAGTAAAAAATCGGCCGCTTGCCATCGTATAGTTTTCAATTGCCTGGAAAGTCGGCGTCACGCCGGTAACGTTCAACGAGCTGGTTTTTTTGCCCGCTCTTGAAATCGAAACCTGCTGTCCGGAAATCGTGGGAGAAATACTGTCGATGCTCTTAAGTTCTGCCAACGCAGCCGCATCTTCCGTTGTAACTGTGCCAATATTTCGGACGGACTCTGAGAAATTTCCAGGATAGACGTAAAGCGAGTCCGCTCCCAATTGGCTCATCTGACTGGAGATCGAATCTTTCGCGCCTAATCCAACTGACATCATCGCAATCACCGCGCCTACGCCGATAAAAATTCCCAGCATCGTCAGCAGCGAGCGAACTTTATTTGACAGCAGATTTGATATTGCCTCGCGCATTAATGTCGTAATGTTCATTCTCCTGCTTCCTTTCCAGTTGAGGAGGATTCTTCCGTTGGTTTTTCCTCTTTTCCATTGTTCGCAGCTCCGTTTTTGAATGCAGCTGCCAATGCATCTGCCGCACCGCCCAGACCGTCACGCTCTGACGCAACATCATCGTTTCCGTTCGATGTTCCGTCCGCTGATTCCGTCTCGAGAGCTGAATCAGATCCGGCTTCATTCTTATTTTCTGATGCATTCCCCGGCATCGACCAGCCGGTATGGATCGTATTTTCCCCATTGACCGCAAGCATGCCGTCAAAGACGTTAATGACCCGCGGAATCTGGTTGCCGATGCGCGGATCGTGGGTGACGATGATGATCGTTTTCCCCTGTTCCTGATTCAGCTTGATCAGCAGTTCCATGATTTCCCGTCCGGACTTGCTGTCAAGGTTCCCCGTCGGCTCATCCGCCATAATAATCTCGGGATCGTTGACGAGCGCCCGTGCTACCGCAACGCGCTGCTGCTGTCCGCCGGACAATTCTTTCGGTTTGTGTTTCATCCGTGATCCAAGCCCGACCATCTCAAGCACTGCTTCTGCCCGCTCTTTTGCATTTGCCTTATTCTTCGAATACAAAAGCGGCATCAGAACGTTGTTCAGCGCAGATGAACGCGGAAGCAGGTTGAAACTCTGAAACACAAAGCCGATCTTTTGATTACGAACCTCAGCCAGCTGGGAATCATCCATTTCCGATACGTCTGTCCCGTCCAGCATATATAGCCCATCGGTCGGACGATCCAAGCAGCCGAGAATGTTCATCAAGGTTGATTTCCCAGATCCGGACGGTCCCATGATTGCCGCAAATTCGCCATAATTTACATCCAGAGAAATGTCATGCAGGGCTCTGACTTCGATGTCCCCCATCACATAATATTTTTTCAGGTGCTCGGTATGGATTACATTTTTTCCGTTTTTTTCGCTCATTTTTCCTCTATTGTCCGTTTATGCAAGTCCGATTACCGCCGTGGTCCGCCGCCAGGCCTGCCGACAAATAACTCCGGCACCTCGCCGCTGCCTGCGCCGCCAATCGAAATGCTGGTCTGCAGCGCGGCTTTCACCGTATCACCCGCTTTAATCTGGTCAGAAAGAATCTGGGTCTTGGTTCCGGAAACAATCCCGACTGTGACAGGAATTTTTTCAAATGTGCCGTCCGCGGACAGTCTTTCAACGTAGCGGCTGCCGTCTTCAGCAGTTTTAACCACCTTATCAGAGACATACAGCGCGTCTGGAACTTCGCGCGTGTTGACGACAATGTCCGCCATCATTCCTGGCCTCACCAATGCATCCGTTTGATCCATCAATATTGTCATGTCGTAAGTCACTTTGGTTCCGGTCGTCAGCCCGACATTCGAAATGCGCACAATCTTACCGGTGAACATATGCAGCGGGACAGCGTCAAACGTCATTTCTGCTGTCTGCCCAAGTGAGATCGAATTGATGTCCATCTCAGACACCGCAACATCGATTTCGTAAGCGGACAAGTCTTCCATGCGAATCGCCAGTACTTCTGTTGTAGCTGCATCCAGCGTGATTACGTCAAATTGTTTTGCGGCAACTTCTGCGATCGTTCCTGCCACCGGAGCAATGATATAAGCGGTGTTCATCGTAGCCTGAGCAGCTTTTCCCTGCGCAGTCAGCGAATTTACCTGTGCCTCGGTTGGACCGTTTTTAATCTTTTCATAGGCTCTGACAGCGTCATCATATTGCGCTTTCGCCAGCAATAAGTTTGCTTCCGCCTGTTGTTTTTTCAGCGAATCGACTTCTCCGTTGTACCAGTTGTATTTAGACAGCGAACTTTCCATTCCCGTCCGGGCGCCGCTCAGCATTTGAGCAGCCATCTGGCGGTCAACGTCATCCAATGGGCGGACTTTCAGGACATTGTATTCTTCCAATGCGCTTTCATAATCAGCCCGGGAATTAAGATAATCCTGATAATACACCCCGATTTCAGTCGATTCTTTCCGCACGATCCCGAGTGCATTCAATGCATCCTCTGCGTCTTTTACTGCCTTCTGCGCGGTGATCATGGTGTTGTATGCTGTCGCTAAGTTCAATGATGAGGTATAAAGCCGTTCAAGATTCGTCTCAGCTGTCTGCCGTGTCACTGCCGCTTGCAGGACAGATGTGTCAATCGTAGCCGGATCAAGTTCCGCCAAGATGTCTCCCTGTTTGACCTGATCCCCCGGATTCACCAGAACTTTGGCAACTGTTCCGCTGATTTTCCAATAAAGGGAGATAGATTGTTTTGAGCGCACGGTGCCCGAAATGGATGGCAGCGATTCAGCCAGCTTGCCTTGTTCAACCACTTCCGTCTTATTGGAAATTTCTGTCAAGGAGGTTTCCAATTGACTAGCCTGTTTCGCCTGTGAAAAATATTGGAAAAGCCCGCTCCCGATTACCAGCAGAAGGATCAAAATCAGAAATCCGATCAGGATTCTCGATTTTCTGTTTTTTTGTTTTGTTTTTTTTGTTTCTGTCGTTGTTGTCATCGTCCGTAATATCCTATTGTTTGAGTGTTGAAGCGCTTAAGGCTGCGCAGTTGACGGAAGCGCATTCGCAGCTTCCGCGCTTGTTTGGCTGGTGGGCTGAGGACTTGCTGAGTCGTTTTCCGTTTGACTAGCCGGCTGGGTTGGCAGCGTGTTCAACGCCGTGCCAGTGACTTTGACCTGATCGCCAGGATTCAGATCCCCGGTCTGAATTTCGATAAGTCCATTGTTTTCATTTCCAGTCGTAACCGCTTCCCGCGTGAAAGCTCCATCCTTTAGCACTTCGACAAAACCACCCAGTTCGTCAGTCTGCAGCGCACTGCTTGGAATTAGCAGGCTGTCAGCTTTTTCAGAAATCATAATTCTCACTTCACCGGTCATCCCAATTTTGACGGACGCATCCGGATTGTCGAAAGATACAACCGCCCGATACGTAACGTTATTGCTGCTTGAAGAGGTGTAGCTTGAAATGTAGCGCACGGTTCCATAATAGACCTTGTCAGCCTGTGAATCAAGAACGATCTGAGCGGCTTGCCCATCCTGCAACCGGTTGACGTCCACTTCCGACACGTTCAATGAGAGATAATAAGCGCTCGTGTCATCAATGCGAATGCCGGTCGTTCCTTTCACAACGTATCCCCCTTCTTCTGCCGCGATTTTTGTCACAATACCGGGTATATCAGCGACTAGAAATCTTTTTTTGTAGGTTGAGAGAGCTGTATCCAGCTTTACTTCTGCGCTCAGCTGATCTTCCTTCCGCACAAAACTGAGCTGATAGGTTTTAAATTCTTTCAACGCAGTTTCATAAGCATCTGCAGCGTGATCCGCCGTCGCTTTTGCAACTGATTTCGTCATATCGGTTGTGTTATTCACATAGTATTGCCATAAGTCGTAAGCTTTGGCGTAGGCAGTCAGAGTTGTCTGAAGCGTCGAATATTTTTCCATCCGTTCCGCATCAATTTGATCACGGAGTTTAACGCCTTCATAATCAGCCTTGGCATGGTCATAGGCATCGCGTGCCCCGATCATGGCTTTTTCAGCGGATTCAATCTGGCTCTGAGACGCAACGGGGTAATTCAGCCCCTCAGCTGCTTTCTCATTGTCCTGTTTTGTGACTTCCGCATCGCGCAAATTCTTATAAGCCTGCGCTTTTGCCGTTTCTGATATAAGCAATTTATCCAATGCTTCTTCAGCATCAATCATTTCAGTTTCGGAGCTGATGATGGCGGCCGGCATCGAGTCCGTCCGCAATACGGCCAGAACCTGATCTTTTTCGACGGTATCGCCAATCGCAACTGACACACTCTCGACAACTCCCGAAATCTGCCAGTTCAATTCCGAATGCTGGGCGGATTCAACGTTGCCCGTCAGCGGCAGCACATCAGCGATGGAACCTCGCGTAACAGACGCAGTCTGAACGGTCCCATCCTGAGCATTACCGCTGCGCAGCGCACAGCCGCTCAGCACTATAGCTAAAATCAGGAGAAATAAAGACAATACTTTATTTTTCAATAGCTTTCTCCAATATTTTTATAATAGTTTGACATTTTCGTTCACCCATTTACTTTACGCATTATTTACAAGATAGTTTCGAATTATCGGATTGAACCGCTCTTGTATTCCTGACACACTGATTGTATTCGCTCCGAGGGCAAATCATAATTAAATCAACCTTAAATCCATGATAAAAAGGATCATCTTAACCTTACTTTTAACTTGACTGCAGGTTTGATCGAATGATCACACTGAATTCAGGAATGCGCATTCTATGTTTTAATTGACACATGCAAAAAATAATCGCCGAATTCAAAGAGGATTTCTTTTCTAAAGAATCATTGAAGGACTACCTGCTGATTCTGGCTGGCTGCATCATTCAAGCCGCCAGCATGGTCTTTTTTCTGATCCCTGCCCGGCTGATCAGCGGCGGCGTCTCCGGACTGGCGCAGGTGCTCAATTCTTACACCGGCTGGCCGATCGGGACCATGACCCTGATTGGGAACATTCCCTTATTTTTCCTCGGCTGGCGCTATCTCGGCAGGCGAAAATTTGCAATTCGAACGATCATCGCAGTCGTGCTTTTCTCCTTTTTCACTGATCTGCTCTCTTCATTGCAGCAGGGCGCTTATTTCACGAATGACCTGTTCCTGAACACGATGTTCGGAGCCGTCGTCCTCGGCATCGGTTTCGGGCTGGTTTATCTCGGCAGCGGCACTAGCGGCGGCAGTGACATCATCGGGCGGATCCTCAATCAGCGTTTCGGTTTTCCGATGACCCAATCCTACCTGCTGACGGATTCACTTTCCGTTCTCTTAGGGGGCGTCGCATTCGGCTGGGATCTGGCGCTTTACGGTCTGATCGCGATCTACATCAGCGGGCTGGCAGCCTCAACAATCTCAGAAGGCTCAAGCGTCTGCCGCGATGTGATGATCATCACGGACGCGCCGGATGCTATCGCGGCAAGCGTCATCAATGAATTGAACCGAAGCGTGACCCACTTGAAAGGGGTCGGCGGATATTCAAAAGAGGAAAAATCGGTGATTTACTGTGTGATCGGGCGCGGAGAAGTGAACCACCTGAAACGGCTGGTGGTTGAGTCAGACCCCGGTGCTTTCATGGTCGTCGGACACGCGCATGAAGTCCTGGGAGAAGGGTTTCAGAAATACAAAACGCTGCCGGACTGATTATTTTTTAAATACAAATCCCAATGACCGCAGAACCTCAGGATTGTTCCGCCAGTTTTTAATCACCTTGGCTTTCAATTCAATATAAACGGATCGATCTGTCAGTTTTTCAATCTCAATCCGGGCGTCCTGACCAATTTTTTTGATCATCGACCCGTTCTTCCCGATCACAATGCTCTTGTGCGTTTCGCGATCCAAAATCAAGGTTGCCTGAATATAAGCCTTCTCCTGCGAGCGGTCTTTGTAATCGTCAATTCGAACCGCGATCGAATGCGGGATTTCCTCACTCAGGTTCTTCAGCAGTGATTCACGGATCAGATCGCGTGCAATCTCGCGCTCGTACAGGTCAGTTACCTGATCTTCGTCATAGAAAGCCGGTCCAGCCGGCAGTTTCGAGACCAATGCCTGCAGCAATTCCTGACAGCCAGAACCGGTTGCGGCTGAAATCTGGTGACTTTCTGCATCGGGCAGCAGCGCCTGATAAGCCTGCACCGCAGCAGAGAGTTTTTCCCCTTTGAGCAAATCTTTCTTGTTCAGCGCGAGCACAGTGTTCCCCGCAACGCCTGCCTTAGTAATCCTTGCCGCGACCAATTCATCTTCTGCGTTCGGACGGCTGTCCAAATCCACAATCCAGAGGACGATATCAACATCATTCAGCGTGCCAAGCGCGGCAGAATTCATAAAATCCCCCAGCTTTGATTGAGGTTTATGAATGCCAGGCGTGTCAATAAAGACGATCTGATAATCAGCTTCGGTGATGATCCCCAGCTGATTCCGCTGCGTTGTCTGTGGCCGGGGCGAGACCGCGGCAATCTTTTGGCGCAGCAGCTGATTCATCAGGGTTGACTTCCCGACATTCGGTTTGCCGACGACGGCGACAAAGCCTGAGCGAAAGTTCGATTGATTTTCCAATTCCTATACTGCCTTTTCTTCGATTTCCTGCATCGCCAGCCAGGATGCTGACAACTCAGTTTTTTTCTTATGAGAATACTTTTTTATTTCAAGTTCCCGCAGCATTGCTGCCCGCCGGCTGTCAAGCGTTTCAAGATAAACCAGCCTGACCGGCGCATTCATCCGTGTGTAAGCCGCTCCGCGCCCAGCGTTGTGAGTCTTGATGCGGCGCTGGGGGTCTGTTGTCCAGCCGGTGTAAAAAGCGTCATTCGCGCACTTCACCATGTAACAAAAACAGGGTTTCGGCTGGGGACTCCCCTCAGGCTCCGGAGATGCTACGCGTCCTTCTTCTTTCGCATCAGCCCCCCCAGGAACATCTGTCCCAGCTGGTCTGACATCGACGTCCGCTCGCTTTTCTCTTCCTTTTCCTTCCGCCAGACATTTTCGGCGTATTCCCTGAGCCATATTTCTCTTCCTTTATCCGATTTTTCATAAAGGGATTCTAATGCGGCGATATCCCGGTTCTGAATGGCATCCCGATATTCTTTCAGACTGAAAATAAATTCATTCAGCATCCGCAGCGTGCCTTCGCGATTTTCGCCCATCACGCTGGCGAACTCCTGCCGTGTGCGTTCCTCGGTCATCAGCCCGGTCTGGTAAGCGAACTCCTTTGTGCCGGCTTTCCGGGCTTCCACCCAGCTGGGCTGTGCCAGCAGCGCATTCATCAGCGCGCTGGACAGCAGCCATGGCAGATTATGCACTCCCGCCAGCAGTCCGTCCAGTTCAAACGGATCAATAAACAGGCTGTAAGCCCCTGCCAGACTGCCAAGGTCGGCAGCCAGCTTGACAACCGAAGGATCAGTTTTCTCGGTCGGCGCAATCAACAGCGACCCGCCTTTAAACAGATCCTCGTGCGCCGTATGATACTCCCGGGAAACCTCCTGGAGATATTCCGTTTTCAAGGCGGGATAAACGCCAAGAAAATGGCTAGGCTGTTTTAAGTATTGCTGCGCCAGTCGGTCAGCAGCCACTTTAATCGGACTGAAATCCAAAACGGCTGCATCTTTTTTCATCTCGTGTCCGATCAGCTTTAATGTTGGTTCAAGCTGGTCAGCCGGCAGCGCAAGGCAGATGATATCGGCATTTTTAACCGCGTCAACGACACCGCGTCCTGTCTGATCCACGGCATCCGTCTTCAGCGCGTTGTCTTGGGCGTATTGATGCGTGTCAAACCCGACGCGCTTGAGGTCTTTTTTCTGATATTTCAAAGCCAGACCCAATGAGGTGCCAATTTCACCTAAACCTAAAATTGCAATTTCAATCATTTCATCCTCCAACCAGCCAGGAATAAAGTCCGCGAATGATCGGACTCAATACGCTCCCAAAAATGTTAATTCGGAAATAGGGCAGAATCAAAAAACAGAGCATCAAGATTTGAGGCCCATTTTCCTGAATGCGCTGCCAAATGGAACGAACGCTCTGCGGAATAAAGTATCCGAGCACTTTTTCGCCATCCAGCGGCCTCAGCGGCACCAGATTGAACACCATCAGACTGAGATTGATCCAGATAAACTGATTTAGAAACAGCATAATCCAAGACGAAATCCCCGTACTGAACGTCATGATCAATGCAGCCAGCGCCGCCAGCAGAAAATTTGAAAAAGGACCGGCAAACGAAACGAGCATCACGCCCGCTTTATTCCGCCGCAGCAGCAAATCAGGACGGATCGAAACCGGTTTTGCCCAGCCAAATCCGACCAGAACAAGCATCAGCGACCCAAACAGATCAAGATGTTTCAGCGGATTCAATGTCAGTCTGCCGTCTTGAGCCGGAGTCGGGTCGCCCAGCCGAGTCGCAACAAAAGCGTGTGAAAATTCATGAATCGTAAAGGCAATCACTAAGGTGATTATCCGAATCAGCAAAGTCTGAGGCGTCATGTTTTGCAGCATGCAGAAATTATATCATCGAGGAATTTTTACGCCTGCCAGCGGATTGAACGAGCAGAACCAGCAAGGTACCGATTTTTTCGCCGTCCCGTCGGACTTCCTGTATAATTACCGCATGGACGAGGTCTATGAACTGGGCGATCTGATCGTGCTCAAGAAAAAGCACCCATGTGGATCAAACGAATGGAAGGTGGTTCGGCTAGGCGCAGAAATCGGGCTCGAATGCCTTAAATGTCAGCACAGAATTCTGCTGACGCGCCGCGAATTATCACACAAAAAGAAAAACCTTCCCAATAAACCGACCCAAGCGCCGGAAAACCCGGCATAATTAACCATCAGGACGCGAAGACAGCAAGAGGAAACTTGTGCCAATTTTAGATGCAGATACGATTGAAATTTTCAGCCGCAGCGCGGAACAAACCCGCCGTCTGGGGATGCGTCTGGGCAGACTGTTGCAGCCGGGAGATGTTTTCTGCTTCAATGGGGAGCTGGGAGCCGGCAAGACAACTTTCATTCAAGGCATCGCGCAGGGATGGGGCAGCATCGACCCGGTGACTAGCCCGACCTTCATGCTGGTCAATGAATACAACCGGCTGGACAAGCGCACACTGTTCCACATGGACGCCTATCGGATCGACAGCACGATCGAAGCCGAAGAGCTCGATCTTGACAACATGCTGCACCGCGGAGCCCTGCTGGTTGAATGGGCAGACCGCATCAGCAGCATTCTTCCCGCTGAACGGCTGACGATCCAAATGAGCTGGGTCGCCGATGAGCAGCGGCAGCTGACATTGGTGCCAACGGGAGAATATTATGAAAATCTGCTGCGCTCTTTTCGCCAGCGGTCGTTCGGAGTCTAAAACAAATGTTATTAGCCATTGATACCTCAACCAACGGGATGGGAATTGCAGTTTATGACGGAAACAGCATCATTGCTGAATCCTCCGCGGTCAGCAGCAGCCGCCATACGGTTTCGCTGGCGCCTGCCGTCAAACAATTGTTCAACACCATCGATGTCGATATCACAAAATTAAAGGGCATCGGGGTGGCGCTCGGCCCCGGCTCATTTACCAGCCTGCGCGTCGGGCTGGCATTTGCCAAGGGGCTGGCGCTCGGTCTGGACATTCCTGTGATCGGAATTCCGACGCTGGACGTGCTGGCAGCCGCCCAGCCGCAAAATGGGCTGCCGCTCTGTGCAGTGCTCCAAGCCGGCCGCGAGAAACTGGCGGTTGTCTTTTATAAAGCGGTCAAAGACAAATGGAGCGCGATCGCACCGGTTGCGGTTTTCACCTATGATGAGTTCCCGGACGCGATCACCGAACCGACTACCGTTTGCGGCGAACTGACGGCGGAATTACGCACAGCGCTGCGGCGCAGGAATAAAAACGCCAAAGTTGCTCCGCCTGCCATGTGCCTGCGCCGGACAGGATTTCTGGCTGAATCAGCCTGGAACATTTTGGAAAAGGGAAATTACCCGCCGACTGCCAGCCTGTCCCCCATTTACCTGCATACCAAAGATCCTATTCCGCAGTAAAGCATGATCCCCCCAGCTGAAGTTGAATTGCGCCGGATGATCGCAGCAGACATTCCGACCGTTTTCAGAATTGACCGCGAGTCATCCGCGCTGTATTGGCCGGAAAGCTCTTATCATTTCGAAACGGAGCAAAACAGGGCATCCCGCCCCTGGACTGCGCTCAGTCAGCAGGGTGAAATCATGGGATTTCTAATCCTGTGGCTGATCGAAGATGAGCTGCATGTCGCGAATTTTGCGGTCGCTCCTGCTTTCCGCCGCCGCGGGATCGGCTGGCTGCTGATGGACAACGGACTGAACCAAGGCTGGGACGAAGGCGCGCGCAGGTCATTTTTGGAAGTGCGCGCTGGCAACGAGCCGGCAATCGCGCTTTACAGTAAAATCGGTTATACCGAAGTGAATCGCCGCAAATCTTACTATCAGGACAATCAAGAAGATGCGCTGCTGATGAACTTGGAAGAACCAGCTTTTCACAACTATATTCTTGCCCGGGAGAAATAATGAACGAATCTTTTGAAAAAATGACCCGGCTGGCTGAGGAAGTCTCAGTCTGCCAGAATTGTCAGCTGCACCTGTCGCGAAAAAAATCTGTTCCGGGAGAGGGAAACGTGCAGTCGAAAATCCTGTTCATCGGAGAAGGACCGGGAATGCATGAAAATGAAACCGGACGCCCTTTCGTCGGACAGGCAGGAAACTTTTTAAATGAGCTGATCGGTGCCGCCGGGCTCAAACGCACGGATGTGTTTATCACCAACGTCGTGAAATGCCGGCCGCCGTCCAACCGCGATCCGCTGCCGGAGGAATTGCAAGCCTGCTCCGCTTTTCTTGAGCGGCAGATTGAAATCATCAATCCGCTCGTGATCGTCACATTGGGGCGCTTTTCAATGGCGCGTTATTTTCCAATGGAACGGGTCAGCGGAATTCATGGGAAAGGGCGGCTGATCGATGGACGCATGATCGTGCCGATGTTCCACCCGGCAGCCGCGCTGCATCAGCCGAATCTGCGCAGCAGCATTCTCCATGACTTTTCTCTGCTGCCCTCTTATATTGAACAGATCGAAGAACAGCAATATGCAGAAATCAACGAAGGATCTGATCCAGCCGAAAACCCGGTTGAAAGCGCAAAAGAAGACCCCGGCGAGCCAGCTGAGAGCGTTCAGCTGCCGTTATTCTGATCTTCTGCGGGCTGCTTTATAATTATGATGACAACGGCATAAGGACAGGATCGTTTGAAAGCAATATTTTTCGCTAATACTGACTGGTATCTCTTCAATTTCAGGCTGGATTTTGCAAAATTTCTGCAAGAAAAAGGCTGGGAAGTGGTTCTGATGGCTCCAGAGGGAGAACATACGGATCGCATGATTCAGGAAGGATTCCGCTTCATCCCGTTCAACTTCTCGCGCAAAGGTATCAATCCGCTGACGGAAAGAAACACCATCGCGCGCATCACCCGAATTTATCAGCAGGAAAAACCCGATCTGGTGCATCACTTCACCGTAAAATGCGTGATCTATGGCTCAATCGCTGCCAAACGCTGCGGAATTCCATCAATCATCAACTCCATCACCGGGCTGGGATTCGTCTTCCTTGACACAAAGCCGTTCACGCGGCTGCTGCGCAAGGTTGTATCCGCACTCTACCGAAAAGCGCTCGCCGGCACGCAGGTCATTTTTGAAAATCCGGATGACGCTGCTCTTTTTCAGGAGATCGGTTTATCGGACGATGAGAATTCCAACATCATCCTTGGAACCGGAATCGACACAGACGTTTTCCATCCGATCGCACCGCCCGATTCCACGCCGCTGACAATTCTGCCGGCGCGCATGCTCTGGGATAAAGGGGTCGGTGATTTCGTCAAAGCAGCCGAAATCCTCAAGAATAAGGAACTGGACTGCCGCTTTGCGCTGGTCGGAAGGAAAGATGACGGAAACCCGAACAGCATTTCCTATGAACAGCTCACCCAGTGGCAAAAAGAAGGGTTTGTAGAATGGTGGGGCTGGCAGGAGGACATCATCACGGTGATCTCCATTTGCGACATTGTCTGCTTGCCTTCCTATCGTGAAGGGCTGCCGAAAATCCTGATTGAAGCCGCCGCCTGCGCCCGCCCGATTGTGACTACGAACGTGCCAGGCTGCCGAGAAGTCGTGGCTGAGGGAGTAACCGGATTTCTGGTCCCGCCGAAAGACCCGAAGAGTCTGGCATACGCGCTTGAAAAACTGATCCGCAGTCCCGAAATGCGCAAAGAAATGGGGATCGCCAGCCGCAAACGGGCGATCAACTTGTTTTCCACCAATCGGGTCAACACTGAAATCTATGCGGTTTACCAGAAAGCGCGCTAAACCATGGTTCTACATGAAGGCTCAACAGGAAAAATCTTCGAAACGATCTTTGTCAGCTTTTTCCTGTGCCTGATTGTCGTCCCCATTGCAATCCGCTTTGCCCAGAAAACCGGGCTGATTGATCAACCCAATGCACAACCTCATAAAATTCATAAACGGCCAGTTCCGCTGAGCGGCGGCATCGCAATGTTCGCGACGCTCTTATTGACGACGCTCTCTCTGCGGGAGTTAATCGAACCCGAACTGCAGAAACTTCTGGCAGCCGCTGCGGTCATTTTCGCATTCGGCTTGTGGGATGATTACCGCCCGCTGCGCTGGCGCTGGAAACTTGCCGGACAGATCCTGGCTTCACTGTTGCTGTATTTTCTGGGAACCAAGGTTCAGATCATGCAGTCTGTGGGATTGACGCTCGGACTGCCCTCCTGGCTGATCGATTTAACAGATTTCGGCATCACCATGATCTGGATGCTGTTCATCACCAACGCATATAATCTGGTCGACAGCATGGACGGACTGATGGTCGGGCTGGCATCGCTGACGCTGGTCTTTTTCGTTTTCGCCACGCTGGACACCGGGCAACACAGTCTCTCGCTGTTATGCGCGGCGATGCTCGGCGCCTGTATTGTGCTGAACTTCTTCAACACTTCCCCCGCAATTCTGTTTTTCGGCGATTCCGGAGCTCAGACCATCGGTTTTCTGCTGGCTGCCATTGCCATCATCTATTCTCCGGCTGACCGGCTCCAAAACACCACCTGGTTTATGCCGATCCTTTTGCTAGGCGTGCCTATTTTTGATACAACATTGGTGATCATCTCCCGCTTTCGAAAAAAGCTCCATTTCTATGACAGCGGAACGGATCACACCTATCATCGGCTTTACCGCATGGGATTTTCGAGCATTCAGGCTGTTCAACTGATGCTGCTGGCGTCAATCGCGCTGGAAATTTTAGCCTTTTTCACGATCTCCCAAACACCGCTGGTCGCCAATCTCATTTTCGGCGGAATTGTTGCCGCAGGGCTGTTGCTGATCCTGTTATTTGAAAGCAAAAAAACGTGGAATCTTTCCTTTTTCGAATCAAAAAACAAATAACGAGGCTCCCGCTCTACTTTTTTTTGCTGGCGCTGGTCAGTGCTGGCTGCGGCGGCTATCTTCTCACAATCCCTGCGGATCAGAAAAATTCCGTCCTGTTCGGCTTGTCGCTTGAACGTGCCGCACTATTCACGGCTTTTATCGCCTGTGCCTTAGGGGCGGCAGCTATCGGTCTTGTTCTTTTTCGCAGCGCCGAGACCGCTGCTCGCTGGAAAGCGCGCTTGCAGAAACATGAACAAACTATTCATGCCGCCTTTCTTATTTTCGGATGGATCACTGCAGGGCTGCTGCTGTCTCCCAATTATCGTTTTGGTGAATTTTCAGCTTATTTTCAGCGGCTGAAACCCGCAATCTTTCTGATCTTTTGGGCAGCAGCTTCTGGCACCCTGCTGCTATCCAGTATAGATTTTCGTGCTGGATGGAACCTAACAATAAGTGCTGCCAAGAAACTTTTCACTAAACCATTTTTCATCTTTCTCCTGATTTTCATAGTCTCCGCGAGCTTTATCCGCCTCAGCGGCTGGGGTATCACAGCGGGTAATGAAGCCTGGTATGAAAACGCGATCCCGCTTCAAATTCAGCAGGTCGCGCTGGGACTGACATTCCTATGCATTTGTTCATCGATCGCAGGCAAGCGCAGCTGGAAAAAGCTTTTTCAATCCCGAACTATAAATTTTTTCGTGATTTGGGCGCTGGCAGCCGTCATCTGGTCATTCGCACCCATGAAAAGTCACTTTTTCGCTCCCGGTCCTTATCCTCCCAATGCCGAGTTTTACCCTTATTCTGACGCAAACCATAATGACGCCGCAGCTCAGTCAGCGCTATATGGGCTCGGGTTCAATCATGGCAGAATCGTCCTCAAGCCAGTTGTCAGTTTCGTGATCTATCTCTGCGGTCTGCTGACTGGCAATCGCATGAACGCGATGCTGATGCTGCAAAGCGCGCTCTTTGCCATCCTGCCCGCCGCAATTTACCTGATTGCGTCGGATCTTGCAGGAAATTTTTGCGGCTGGTTCGCCGCCAGCCTGGTGATCTTTCAAGAATGGAACGCGCTCAACACCACCCAGATTTTGACCATTCACTCCCGCCTCGAGATGAGCGAATTTTTATCTCAAGTGCTGTTTGCATTTTTCGCATTGTTTATGCTGCGCTGGCTGCTTGCCAGTCAGCTTCAATCTCGCTACGCCGCAGCTGCAGGGGGCGTCCTCGGACTTTTGGTCTACACGCGCTTTAACTTTATGGCGCTGCTGCCAGCTGTGATGCTTTATGTCGTCGTCGCTCTCTGGAAAATGAAACGAAAAGCGCTTGTAAGCCTGTTGGTTTTCGTTTTTTCATTCAGCTTGTGCATTGCACCCTGGCTCGTCCGTTCATATCAGATCACCGGCACTTTTTCTCCTGAAATTTGGGGATCATTCAAGGCTGTCGTTATCGGACAGCGACTCAAACCGGTTATCGAAGCCCAGCCGGAGTCGAGCATCATCAGTCCTGAAATCCAGTCAGATTCCGGACTGAAAACAGTCGCATCGCTGATTCAAGCCCAGACCATGCCGAGCAACGCTGCTGCCGACCAGCCCCAGCCTGCCGAATTGAAGCTGAGAATCCATCCGCTGATCGACACGATCGGCAACCATTTTTTGCACAACCTGTCTGCGCTGCTGTTTATTCTGCCGACCCAGCTGCAGTTTGATGACCTCGATCACTTATATACAGCCGAAAACTCTGTCTGGCAGCAGCGTTGGGATGGGAAGCTGACCCTGCCGCAGGGGTTGATGGCAACGCTCAACCTTATCATACTCAGTATTGGGCTTGCGCTGATCTGGAGACGGTTCGGTTGGGCGGGACTTTCAGTTTTGTATTTCGCTGTCGTTTATGCCGCCAGTCTCGGGCTGGCGCGCACCTCTGGCGGCCGCTATCTGGTGCCGATGAATTGGGTGATCATTGTCTTGTTTTCCTGCGGCATTTGCGCGATTATTCAGAAGGACAGTCTTTTGACTGCAACGGATCATCCGGCAGCGTCCTCAGCGCCACTAACGCTAAGATCGAAACTCCTCGAAAGCGGCAGATTGCTTTTGATCTCTTTTTCATTCTGCATGATCTACCTTTCAATGATTTTGATCGAACAGCACTCCACGCCAGCCTTTCAGGATAAACCGGTTGAAGAAGCCTCAAGCGCCTTCAAGCAAGCTTTTCCCGATCTCAACTGGGATCTTATTGATGCGCAGCTGGCGGCGGGCAGCATGCAGCTGCAGCAGGGCATAGCGCTCTATCCGCGATTTTATTATTTCAATCAAGGCGAACATGGTTCTGATCAGGCTTATGCAACCCAGCCTTATTCACGCATGGTATTCAAAATCATGACAGCGGACGGCAACGCTGATGCGGTTTTGCCTATTCAATCGCTGCCGGAAAGTTTTCCCAACCACGCCAGCATTTCGATGCTCGGCTGTCTGAGCGAAGGATCTCACTATATTCATGCGCTGGCTGTGATCGGAGAGTCTGAAAACCAAGAATCGTTCCAAATCATCAGGGAACCGCTCCAAAGTTTTTCCTGTCCAGTCCCCGAACCGATTTGCGCGGAAACGAACAATTGTTACTAGAGATTTTATTTCTGCAGGACGCTTTGAAAGACTGCTTCGTATTGAGCTGCCACCAGTCGAATATCATATCTTGCCGCCATTTCCAGGCTGTTTTCTCGGCAACTAAGCAACAACGCTTCATCCGTCAGCAAATTGCGCAGCGCAGCAGCAAATCCCGTTGTATCATTCGGATCATAAACAAAACCGTTCTTGCCCACCTCAACGATTTCAGGGTTCCCGCCTGCCGTGCTTAGCAACAGAGCCAGACCACAAGTCATCGCCTGAATGCCGGAGATTGGCAGCCCTTCTGAGCGCGATGGCATGAAAAATATATCGCTTTGTTTGAAAATACTGGTGACTTCTTCAGGCGTAACCCAGCCAGAAATAGAACAATTGTCCTGTATTCCAGCCTCAAGAATTGCTGCCTCAACCTGTGCCCGATCCTGCCCATCCCCGATCAGCGTACACTGCCAGTTCAGATCCTTCACCCGTTTGCAGACTTCAACAATCTGCAGCAAATTTTTTTGAGGCACAAATCGGCCTGCAAAAACAATCTTTGGGACGGAATGCGGTTCGATCCTGTCGATCTTGACTGCCTGGTAGTCAATGCCATTAGGAATGACCTGAATCGGCACGTTGTATTTCCGCAGCGCAATTTTTCGGGAGAATTCACTCACTGACACGATTGCAGCGGCTTTATTCCAATAACGATGGGTAAAAGGGTATAAAAAGCGAAACCATTTCCCGGTTTTCTCTGGAGAGGCATCCGGAATGTCTCCCAAATGGACCGTTAATACATAAGGGATCTTCCACCGGGATGCAGCGAATTTTGCAGCCGGCCCGCCGGGAACGGCGAAATGAGCATGGATCAAGTCGGGTTCAAAATCTTTCATCTCAAAAGCGCTGTATTTTGATGCTGCCAAAATGAAGCGCGCCATCGTCATCAACTTTGCTCGAAAAGCTTCTTTCCTACCTGACCGCAGGCGGATGACTTCGACCCCGCTGCAGTCTTCCTTCTCTGGAAGCGAACCATAATGAGCGGTCACCACCCGAACCTGATGCCCTCTTTGAACCAATGCGATCGCGAGGTCGCGCGCAATTAATCCGCCGCCGCCGCCGATCGGAGGGAACTCATGAATGATGACCAGAATTTTCATGATTCGAGATTAAAATTAACCAGCTTTTTGACAGTGTAAGTTCGTTTGCCCTGCGATTCGTAGTAAGAGCGCATCAGCATTTCTGCAAGCAGTCCCATCATGATCAAAATAAATCCAAGGATGAAGATCATTATACTGATGGAAAACAGGGGCGACTGCACCACCGAGATACCCCATCCCAACCGTCGAACTGCCAGAATCAACAATAAGAGGGAGCCAGCAGCCGAGAGCGCTAAACCTGACCCTCCGAACATGTAAATCGGTTTATCCGAATAGCTGGAAAGAAATTTGACTGTAAACAGGTCGAGAACAACTTTGAGCGTCCGTTCCAGCCCATATTTCGGTTTGCCAAACCGTCGTGGGTGATGCTGAACTTCGACTTCGATCATTTTTGCGCCATAGGTCTTGGCATAAGCGGGAATAAATCGGTGCATTTCGCCATAAAGTCTGAATCCGGTAATGACCTCGCGGCGATAGGCTTTCAGCGTGCAGCCGTAGTCATGCAGTTTCACGCCGGTCACGCGTCCAATAATCTTATTCGCAATGCGCGATGGAATTTTTCGCGACTGATTGTCCTGACGGGCTTTTCTCCAGCCGCTGACAAGATCATACCCCTCTTCGATTTTTTCAAGCATCATAGGAATGTCTGCTGGGTCGTTTTGGAGATCGGCATCAATCAAGACAATGATTTCGCCGGAAGAATGATCAACACCCGCGGCGATTGCGGCTGTCTGCCCGAAATTCCGACGCAGGCTGACCACTTTCACATGAATCGGATCGCGCTGGGCAAGCTTTTGCAGCTCGTCCATGCTGCCGTCAACCGAGCCATCATCAACCAGGATGAACTCCCAATCTTTACCGATGTCCTTCAACGCCTTAATCATTTCTTCATAAAGCAATGAAATATTATCGTGTTCGTTGTAGACTGGTGAAATTACGGATAAGTACATTTTTATTTGCCTCAAAGTTTCCGATCAACCGCTGCCCATTCATCCAGCGTTGCATTCAATTCTGTTTCAAGATTATTATACCGAATTCCAAGCGCAGTTACGGCGGCAACATCCCCAGCCAGCCGCACCATCTCTTCACCCGCCGCTTTCATTTCATTTTCGAGCGCGGTGATCTTCTCTTCGATCTCAACTTTTTTCTTTTTCAGCCGCGAAATTTCATTGTTCGACAGTTTCGGACGTTCTGAACCGGATCTTGAATCGGTCTTCTGATCGGAATCGGCAGACCGAACCGGTTTCGAAAGCAATGGCTGTTTCTTCTTTGCTTCTTTAAATTCAGTGTAATTGCCATTAAAAACGTTCAAAGTTTTTTCAATTGGGTCAACTTCCCAAATTTGGGTGGCAATGGCATCGACGATATAGCGGTCGTGAGACACGAGAATAATCGTCCCATTAAAATCTTCAAGCAGCGCCTGCAGCGTTTCCTGAGCCTCGACATCCAGATGGTTCATCGGTTCGTCTAGCAAGAGGAGATTTGCTTTTTGCAGTGCGAGCAGTGCCAATGCCAGCCTACCGCGCTCTCCGCCGGACAGAATTCCGGTCGTTTTATAGACATCATCGCCTGTAAAGAGAAAACGAGCAAGATAAGAACGAATCTCAGCCGGAAGCATTGTTGGCTCAACTTTTGAAATCTCATCCATCAAAGTTGCATCGGGATCCAATTTTTCATGCGCTTGCGCGAAATATCCGAGCTGCAGATTTGCACCGAGTTCGATTTCACCGGACAATGGAGGAATTTCCGCCAGCAGCGTTTTTATAAGCGTGCTTTTCCCCGTCCCATTCGGACCAAGGACAGCCACACACTCCCCGCGCAACAGCGTTAGATTAGGCAAATTAATCAAAACTTTCTGATCATCGCGATATCCTACATGCACTGCATACGTCCGCAGCACCAGATCACCTGAGCGCTGACTCGCTTGTAAGTTAAAGCGGATCGGTTTCGAACGCGACGGATTGGTCAGGCGTGATTCAGCCAACATCCGTTCAAGACGGGTGCGCCTGCCTTGCGCCTGCCGCGTGTTCTGCCCTTCGATATTTCTGCGGATATACTCTTCTTCCTTGGAAATCAGCTGCTGCTGTGCCTCAAAGGCGTTTTTTTGGCGCTGATAACGCTCTTCGCGCTGCAGCAGGTAGGCACTATAATTTCCATGATAAATTTCGAACGCGTCTGACAATTCCCAGATAATGGATGCTGTCTGATCAAGAAAATAGCGGTCGTGTGAAACCATCAGCACCGCTCCAGAAAAGTCTTTCAGGTAAGACTCAAGCCATTCTATCGCTTCAATGTCCAAATGATTGGTCGGCTCATCGAGCACCAGCAAATCAGGATCGGACAATAACACCTTCGCTAAATAAGCGCGCGTCCGCTGTCCTCCGGACAATTGCTGCCAGGGACGGTTTTCTTCACCGCCGACTATGTTCAACCCTTGTAAGACTTGTTGAATTCTATTCTCAAAAACATATCCATCTTGGGCTTCAAACTCAGTTTGGAGCGTGCCATACTGATCCAAAACAGCATCATCTACCTGACCCTGCGCCATCAGTAATTCCAATTGCTGCAATTTTTCTTTTTGGCTGATCAGTTTAGAAAAAACCGATAGACACTCTTGATAAGGGGTCTTTGTCAGACGAACATCCAAGCGCTGCGGAAGATAACCAACTCGAAGCTTCTTACTTTGGGTAACTGTGCCTGAGTCTGCATCTTCTTTTCCCAGCAGCACTCGCAGCAGCGTTGTCTTCCCTGATCCATTAGACCCGACCTGTCCAATCCTGGCTTTTGGCGGAATTGAGAGGGAAACATTCAAAAAAACATCTTCAGCACCGAATGATTTTGAGAGATTATTGGCAGCAATCAAGGTCATGTATGAACTCCCCACAAAGTATAACAGAATTGTTTCACGTGAAACAATTCCCCGGTTTGCTCTTATAATACTAAGGAAAACTTTTATGAAAGAGGTCAACATGGATAAGAAAAAACAATGGAGTTCAAAACCAGAATTTACAATCGATCTGAAGAAAAAATATTCAGCGATCTTAACAACTGATCAAGGAAAAATTAAAATCGAACTTTTTGCAGACAAAGTTCCTGTGACTGTAAACAACTTTGTTTTTCTTGCAAACGAAGGGTTTTACAATGGAACGACTTTCCACCGGGTAATTCCAGATTTTATGGCACAAGGCGGAGATCCGACCGGCACCGGCATGGGCGGACCTGGCTACAAATTCAAGGATGAATTTCATAAAGACCTGAGGCATGATAAACCAGGTATTCTGTCAATGGCAAATGCTGGACCGAACTCCAACGGCTCTCAGTTTTTCATCACGTTTGTCCCAACACCGTGGCTGGATAACAAGCACGCTGTTTTTGGCGAAGTCGTCGAGGGAATGGATGTCGTGATGCAAATTCCGGAAAGAGATCCACGGTTCAATACTAAAGCCGGTATTTTAGAATCGGTAGAAATTATTGTAGAATAACTTCATCTATAAAGTAAATGATATTATTGTCACCTTTTATTTTTTGTGTTATCCTAAAGTGAAGTTTCAGAGACTGTTAAGGAGAAAAATATGGCTTATAAAATTGACCCTGATGTTTGTATCGATTGCGGCGTATGCGCAGCAGAATGCCCGGTGGAAGCAATTTCCGAAGGCGATGGTTTTCATGTGATCGATCCTGATCTGTGTACCGATTGCGGTAATTGCGCAGAAGTTTGCCCGGTCGACGCGCCTAAGCAAGAATAATCTTTTTTTAGGATAAGGGACAGCTGGAATTCACTTTTCAGTTGTCTTTTTATTTAAGTTATAGTCTTCTTAATATAGGCTGTGAATTTTGGGGATAACTGGTTAGAAACTTTCTTTTTATGCGTAAAAGGCTTGATTCTTAACGAAAAGCCCCTGTTGAGGAGACTGTGTGCAAAAAGATGAATATCATGAAGATTTTGGGGATAAAAAGAAAAGGCTCTAAAAAGAGCCTTTTTCCTCAACTATGGATTTTTATCCACACGGAAAATGTGGATAGTTAGAGCAGCGTCTGTTCTCTCTCATCAAACCCCTGTTCGGCGCCCCAGGCTGCCTGAACCTCTTCAACCTTTTCAAGGAAGGCTTCGAGCTGGCTGCTGCGCTGCGGACAGGAACGCGGATGAATTTCAAGCATGGTGCACAGCGCTTCGTAGTATTCATTGCCATCCAGCTGTAGCGCGCGTGCCACACTGCTCCATGTTTTCGCCATGATCCACAAAGAGGAGATGAGATGCTCATTCCAATAAGCGCTGACTGCCGCAGTATAGTATGGCAGCCGGCTGCTCTGCATTTTCTGATTCGAAAAGGGACTGTTTCCAAAATAGGTTAGGTAATACTGCCAGCTGTTGAAAAAATATTCATAGTAAAGGGATGGATCCGTCTGCCCCAGCATCAGATCATAAAGATCGGCTGTCAGGTCTGCTGCGCCCACCGTTTCAGCAAGGGGCTTAAACTGTCTCATCATGACGCGGTCAGTCAGCGGCATTTTGCTCAGGCAAGCGATTGCGTTGCAGCTGTTTTCGACGATTTTTAAGTAAGCTGAACAATAAGCGCTGGTGCCGTTCGCAGCGATTGCGCCTAAAGAAGACAGCAGCGTCCGCGCTTCGTTTGAAAACAGGCGTGAGCGGTACATCACGTATTCAGGCGCGAAAAAGTTGGCTTCGACCAATGCCTGGGCGAATTCGAACCAATGCCCGGCGCCGTATAAAACAACCGGATCAAAACACAGCGACGAACCAACCCAGGGGTCTTTGCGCACTTTTTTTGAGGGGCTGAAATATGCCTGATCAAGATGATGAATATCCAGCGTGACTTCAGCAGAAAGAGGGACAATCTCTCTGACCGCAGCCGGGCTGTGATTATGAACCATCACGATGTCGACATCCGCTGTGCCGTTAATGAATGGGTCTTCTGACAGCATCGACCCCGTCAAATAAGCACAGATGATGCTGTGATCCGTCCGCAGCCGCTTTCCAAGGAAAGATTCAGTCAGTTTGATCAAGCGCTCTTTGTTAATCGCCATAGTTTATTTTTTCAATCCGCTTCAAATCACAAATCTGCTTCAAGCGTTTTGAGGTTGGCTTCCAAAATATCGAAACCGCCCTGCCAAAAAGCCGGATCGCGGAAATTAAACCCAGCTTCAGTCAAAATTGCCTCGGGGGACTTGGATCCGCCGGCTTCAAGAATTTTCTTGTATTGGGGGATGAAAGCTGCCCCTTCAGTCTTGTATTTTTTATACAGGCTCAACACCAGCAGCTGTCCAAAAGCATAAGCATAAACATAAAAAGGTGTCGAAAAAATATGCGGAATGCTGGTCCATTCCCATTTGAATTCATCGTTAACCAGCACGGAATCGCCGAATTGGTCTTGGAGATTCTCGAGGTAAGCTGCGTTGAGCGCGTCGACATCCGCACCATCCGGGATCATCTCGTGAGCCGTTTTCTCGAACAGTGCGAAGTAAGCCTGACGCTGGATCGTTGCGTAATTGTCGTCCATCTGCTGCATGATCAGATCGCGCCGCACATCGGGATCGGTCTCCTTTGTAAGCATTGCGTCAATTAAGATCATTTCTGCGAAAGTGGAGGCAGTTTCTGCCATCGGCAGGCAGGCATGACTCTCGAAAAGGTTATGGCGGTTCGCTGAAAGAGAATGGATTGCGTGCCCAAGCTCGTGCGCCATGGTTGAAACGTCTGAGGCTTTCCCTTGATAATTCAGCAGAACCCAGGGCGTCAGCGAGGGAGACACGGTCAGGCAGAATGCGCCGTCCCGTTTCCCATGCCGGATTTCGCTGTCAACATGATCTTCGTTGAAGACTTTGAACATCATGTCTGCAAAATCCTGATCAAAGTCGGAAAAACATTTTTCAACTGTCGTATAAGCTTCTTCAAACGAGTATTTCTTATCGCTCTTTTTCAGTGGGGCGTAAATATCATAGCGATTGAACGTTTCCAGCCCGAGCATCTTTTTCTTCAGCTTGAAATAACGCTGGAAAATTGTCTTGTTTTTTCGGCAGGTTTCGAGCATCAGATCAACCACATCATCCGGAATGTCATTATCGATGTTGCGAACTGAAATTGATGAGGGATATTTGCGGACTTTGACGTTTTCGTAATACCAGTCCCGCACGATGCTTTGATAAATTTGTCCCAGGATTTTCCCGTCGTTCCCATAGACGCTGTAAAGCTCCTGGTATGCAGCGCTGCGCAGCTCGGGATCATCCTCGCGCACATACTGCATCAGTCCGCCGCGGGTCAGTTTTTGTTCTTTCCCATCGATTGTCAGCGAATATTGATAACGGTTTGTGATCGATTCATAGATCGTGTTGAGCGCGCTGAAACCGGACATGTTTTTGATGTTGATAATCTGTTCGCTTGACTCAGGCAATGTGTAGTCTTTTGTATTGCGCATCTGAAGCAGAAAATAGCGGTATTCCGGCGTGCCAGCGATAAATTTTTCTGCATCTTCGTCTGAAAGCGACTTCCACCACAATGGAAAAAAGAGCGACTGGTTATTGGCTTCGGTTAAAATGGATTCGATCTTTCCGACAAGCGCAATAGCTTCTGTATTTTGGGTATCCTCATAAAAACGCATTTCTGAATAAGCCATCAGGCGGTGCCCAGTTTCAGTCAAGGCTTCAAGCTTTTTCAAAATTGTATGAAAATCATCCAAACTCACCGAAGCGGAAAGTTTTTCCCGCCATAAGGAAATTTCAATTGCACCTGCATTGAGCCGCTCAATCGACTGTTTAAATTCGTCGGAATGGTGATCCGTAAATAAATCTGTAAGGCTCCATTTCTTCTGCTGAAAGCTGCTTCCACTCGTCATATTTCCTCCAAAAAATCTCTACAGTTCAGTTTACAAGTATATCAGCTTGGCTGTTTTGAAAAATGAAACAGAAAAACCAAATCGTTTACGTTTGTTCCGGTCGATCCTATTTGGATCAGCCCGCCGGTCTTCTCAAAATAATGATAGGAGTCATTGGTCTCCAGATAGGATTCAGGGGCGTGGCCTGTACGAGCGATCCCCGCCTGAAATGTCCTGCCGGTCACAATTGCGCCAGCGGCATCAGTCGGTCCATCCTCACCGTCTGTTGCCAAAGTAACCAATGCGACATTTTCCCGACCCGCAAGCGTTTCAACCGCTGCCAGTGCAGTTTCAATGTTCCTGCCGCCCAAGCCTTCGCCTTTTATTTTCACGATTGTTTCCCCGCCGCCGATTGTTAACTGCGGCGTTAAAGTAACTGGTTGCATTAATAGTTGAGCGAGCATTTCACCGGCAATCCGCGCTTCGCCAACGATCGGTTCTTCAATCATGGTCACGGTCCAGCCGGCTTCTTTGGCTGCTTTAGCAGCAGCCAGCCCGGCTTTTGCATTATCACCGATCAGGAAGTGGGATAGTTTCGCCACCAGCGGGTCGGATGCTTTCAGTGTCTCAGGCAGCTCCCCTCGGATGCCGCTTTCCAGCCGGCTGCGAATCGAATCCGGGATTCTTTCCCACAACTCATATTTGTCCAAAACTGCTCGGCAATCGGCGAATGTCGACGGGTCTGGCACAGTAGGCCCTGAGGCGATTGACTCGAGCGAATTGCCGACCACATCCGAAAGGATGCAGGTGATCGTCTTTGCAGGTGCGGCTGCAAGTGCCAGCTTTCCGCCTTTGATTGCGTCCAGATGTTTTCGCAATACGTTCATTTCGTGAATGTCAGCGCCGCTTGCCAAAAGCAGCCGGGTCAGCTCCTGAAAGTCTTGTAAGGTGATGGGATCTTCTGGCAGCGTCATCAGTGCAGAACCGCCGCCTGAAACCAAAAAGATCACCAGATCCGCTGCTTGAGCCTGCTCTGCCAGTTCCAGCACTTTTTTTGCAGCCAGCAGGCTGTTGTCATTCGGAATCGGATGCCCGCCAGTAAAAATTTGATATTTTTGCAAATCCAGCTGAACAGTCTCATCGGTCATCTTCGTAATCACGATGCCTGCTTTGATTTTTTCGCTTAAGATTCGATCAAGCGCCTTTGTCATTTTCAGGGCGGCTTTTCCTAATGACACAACATATATCAAGCCTTTTTCAGGGAGATCAAATGGCTTTTCTTGAACGATCAGCCGATTTTGTTCCATGCGAATTGCTTGATTCACGACCTGCTCCGGATCGACAGCGTCTAAGGCTGCCCGAATGATCGTATGGATCAGGGCAAGACGGTCTTCAGAAATGATGTCGAGCGTCAGCAACGGCTGCGGCAGGCTGAACCTGCCATCGGTGTTGGGCGGAAAAGGGATTACATTCAGAACGGCTTCAGCCGGAAGACTGCCGTACAGATGAGGAAAACTGCCTTTGCGCGTTTCTTGTGCGGGTTCAAAACAGATTTCTGGTGTTTTATTTTCGTCAACTTCCAGCAGGACAAGATCAGTCCTTCCCTGATAAAAAAGATCAGCCGTTTCAACCACCTGATCGGCTTTTGAAAAATGAATAAATCCCTCGCGCTGCAGGCTTTCTGACTGATAAGCGTCTGTTGCCAATGCTTTTTCCCAATCCTGTTTTGAACAAATGTGATAGATCATAAATCCTCATTTCTCTTTTTCCATCAGGTACAATAAAAATTATATCCTTTTAACGAAGAGGTCGAATGGACAAACAGGCAATCGAAGCAGTTCTGCACCCGTTGAAAGCAGAATATGCCTTTTATTTTCATCGAACAGGAACGGAACCTGTTTTGGTTTCTAATCAGCCCGAAAATCACCAGTTTATGACTGCCTCAGTCATCAAGGTTCCTATTTTACTGGCATGGATTGCGCTTGAACGGCAGCAACTGGTCAGCGCAGATGCTTTCTGCGAGGCGGGGGATGAACCGGTTGTGACCGGTGCGGGATTCTTTTACCTTTTCCGCCAGAAAAAGCTGACCTGGCATGACGTGTTGCTGCTGATGATCGCGACCTCAGATAATTACTGCACAAATCTTGTGATCAGCCATTTGGGTCTGGAGAGAATCAACCGCGTTTTTGCTGATTTAGGTTTTCAGGACACGCATCTGGGCAGAAAAATGATGACGCGCTCCGACAGAGCTTCAGGAAAGGATAATTGGATCATCACGGCTGATTTGATCCGCTGTTTTGATTTGATTCAAAATTTGCCTGTGACTGAAAAGACCTTTGCGGAAGAGATGCTCCTGTCTTGTCAGGCTGACCGGCTGTTTTTACGGAATTTGCCCGGTGATTCTGTCGATTTCTTTCATAAATCGGGCGGTTTGGATAATGTGATGAACGAATGGGGATATACTGCCGACCGCCGAATATTCTTGATGTGCAATAATTTCGAAGATCACCTGGCAGTTTTGAACGTATTCGGTACTTTTGGACAGGAATTGTTGGCATAAGGAACAGGTTGCATAATAGGCAATTTCAGTAAAAATCAGCGAATCTTCTTAGGATTAAAGATTGGTTATATCTTTTGCGCGAATAAGCAGAATAAAACAAATTTAACATCCTGAGAACCTTTTTAATGACCTTCATCCGACTTGAAAATAAAAGACGCTTTCTTCCAAGAAAGCGTCTTTTGTTATGAGCAAAATCTGATAATTAGATATAACGCACGGCTGCAACGAAGGTGCCTTTCAATGACGACGCAGTCAATGCATCATCGATATAGACCCCGTTCCGGGTGCGTGATGAATGGATGACAGTCCAGCCGCCGAGCGAAATCGAGGCATGAGAGATATGATCAAGACTTTTACCGTAAAGAACGACATCACCAGGCAAAAATGGCGGTTCGACACTTTTTTCCGCAATGTATTGCATGTGAGCATCGCGCCGCGTCTGCAGTCCGCTCATGCGGTAAGCCCATTGAACCAGCCCTGAGCAATCGATCCCGTTGACTGAGTTTCCGCCCCAGAGATAGGGGACGCCAATCAGCTTGAGCGCGTTGTTGCAGACCAGATTCCGCAGTGCGTCCCCGCTTTGCGGCAGATCAGCATAAGCTGTCAGTGCAGACTTTTCAACCCAGCCCTGATAGTCCGCGGCAATGAGCGCCATGTCCCCGAGCTCTTCGAGAATTACAGTTTTCAATCCGCCCAGCGCGCGTCCAATCTGTTCTTTTCTATCCGGACTGCTGTAAATAGCGCTGGCTGGCGCGCTGACGAGATGGGTCGGTTCCTGCCAGTCGATCTGGCTCAAATATTTTTTATAGGTCCAGCTGATGTACCCATCCAGCATGTTTCGTCCCAAAACCCAGTCTTCGTCTTCCGCCAGAACCGCAATCGGATCGCCATAAAACATCTGCGTCATCAGCTCCGTATGGAAGCTCTTTTCCCGGTGCATGCTGGATAAATTCTTATTAACCCGCAGGATCGGTGTTTCTGCTGTCTGCATGATCTGCAGTTGATCCAGGTTCAATCTCGCGTTTGGCATTCGTTTGGCAAAAAAATGCTTGAGGGTCTCTTTATCCGCTTCTTCGAGCACCTTTCCCTTAAAGTTAATTTGCCCCTCGCCGGAAACTTCCGGAATCACGTCGAAAATTGTCAGCAGTGGTTCATTGAATGCGGTGTTCTTCAGTTCCTCTAAAAGATTTTTCACATTATCGAGCATAGAAAATCCTCCCTCAGTGTGTTTTTAAGGTTAAGCCCAATCCAGCGCCCTGCGGCGGGATCAGCGCAGCATTTTCAGTATAGTTAAGTCCGGAAAACGGGTCATTCGATATCAGTAGCGGCGTGTCCAAGTCAATCCAGTCCGCGATGCCGATCAGGTTTGCCATGGCAGTGACGCCGATGGAGGTTTCGACCATGCAGCCGAGCATGATTTTCATCCCATAAGAGCGGGCACGCTGGATCATTTCAACCGCAGGCGCAATCCCGCCGCACTTCATCAGTTTTACATTGATGCCGCGCACTCCGGCAGCGTGCAGACGGTCAATGTCCGCCAGCGACTGCAAAGATTCGTCAGCGACGATCGGCACATCCGTTTCAGCTTGCACCAGCCCCATTCCGGCAATATCATCCTTCGGGGTGGGCTGTTCGATCATTTCGAGATCAAATTTTTCAAGGCGTTTAACCAGCTGGACAGCTTCTGCTGCCTGCCAGCCCGCATTCGCGTCCAGTCGCAGCTTCGCGTCAGGGCGAACCTTGCGAATGGCTTCCAGCCGCGCCTCTTCCAGGTCTTCTTGTCCGGCAGCGCCCAGTTTGATCTTGATGATCGGATAATCCTTAACTTGTTCAGCCATCTGTGCCATGGCTTCCGGCGTGTCGATGCTGAGCGTGTAAGACGTAATTGTCGGCACAGGCGCGGGCAGGTCATACAGTTGATAGATTGGTTTACCGGCAGCCTTCCCTATGCGGTCATGAAAAGCAATGTCAAGCGCTGCAATGGCCGGCGCCGGCGCTGACCCAGATTGGGCGATCCATTGCCGGATTTGGTCAACCGTTTCAGGAAACGGATCCTCGCGCAAAGCACAACGATCCCAGAAATCGGTCATCTCTTTAAAATCAATTCCGTAATAAAAAGGGATCGTTCCCTCTCCCCAGCCGGAGTCTTCTGACAGCCGCACCCAAAACGCAGTTCGGGTGGATGAACTGCCATAGGAAACCGTAAAGGGAGTTTTCAAGGTTAAGGTAATTTCTTTCCAGCTGAGTCTGCCAGCCATATCAGTGCCTCGTTTGTTTTGGATGATGCCTAAGATTTTACTCTGAATTTCGGATTTATTATGGATATCGGCGGGAACGTGACCGGCGCTTATTCCGCATCGCCGTAACGGATTTGCAGATAAGATTGATAACGTTCGGCGCTGACCGTGCCGTTTTCTACTGCTAGCTGCACCGCGCAGCCCTGCTCTTCGGGGTGATGGGTGCAGTCACTATAAAGACACTGCGATACCAGCGGGCTGATTTCCGGAAAATAACCGTCAAGCTCCTCGGGTTCTGTATCCCAAAGCGCGAGCGACTTGATGCCGGGCAGGTCGGCGATGAATCCGCCTTCGGGCAGCAGGAACATTTCACGTACAACGGTTGTATGGCGTCCTTTTTGGTTGTATTCGCTGATTTCGTTAACTTTCAGGTTTAATCCGGGATACATCTGGTTGATCAGGCTGGATTTTCCCACACCGGATGGACCGACCAAACCGGTAACCTTTCCCTTCAGCTTCCCTTTCAGTTCATCGACTCCTTCATCCGACACAGCCGATGTAAAGAGCGTTTCATAACCAATTTTTGGATAAATTGCAAAGAGCGCCCGGGCTGCATCTAAGCCGGTCAGGTCAATTTTATTTACCAGAATGATAGGAGGGATGTGCTGCTTTTCGCAGATCACCAGAAAACGGTCGAGCATTCTTAGCTTAGGTTCAGGCTGAGCAGCGGCAAAAACGAGAAGAATCTGATCAAGGTTACTGATCAGGATTTGGCGATATTCGTAACGAATGCCGGTCATCAGCCGTACCAGCTCGTTTTTCCGCGGCAGGACGTTCTCAATAACGCCGGTTCCATCCGGAAAATATTCGAACTCAACCAGGTCGCCGATGGCGATCAGGTCAGTTTGGCGGCTGCCCCGTTTCATGACACCGCGCATTTTACAAGTGACAATTTCACCGTCACTGGTGACGGTGAAAAAACCTGATTGATATCTTAAAACGCGTCCCTGACGAATCATGAAGCGTAAATCAAGGAGCTTCGGTCGGATCGGGAGTGATCTGCCATGGCGCCCGCGTCGATGTCGGAATCGGCGTCAGCGTTGGGGTAGGCGTCGGAGTCTTAGTAATATAGACGCCGGCTTCCCAGTTGTACAGCATTGACGCTTTCCCGTCGAAGTAAAGCTCCAGAACGCGGCGGAAGATTGGCGCGGCATAAACGGACCCGTCCCCGACATTTTCGACCAGCACTGCGATCGCGATATCCGGTTTCCCTTCAAGCTTACGATCGGTGTAACCTGAAAACCAGGCATGCGGCAGCTCTCCGGGACCTGTCTGCGCAGTTCCCGTTTTTCCATACACCTCGTAATTGATGTAGCGGAAGACGCCGTAAGCCGTGCCGCGTGGATCGTGGGTAACGGTCAGCATCGCATCCTGGATCAATTTAATATTTTCTGCTGAAACTGGAATCTTTCCCTGCGGTTCAGGCTCAAAAGCATAAGTGACATTACCCTCGATGTCCACTACCTGTTCGACCACCTGCGGGCGGTAGAGCGTTCCTCCGTTTCCGACTGCCGCGACGAAACGGGCGACTTGAAGCGGCGTGACCAGCAGCGTCCCTTGCCCGATGCCCAGCTGAACCGAGGAATATTCATCGCCCGGAACTTCGACATTTCCCGGCTGTTCTTCAATCTCGCCGACATCAGTCAACGATCCCAAGCCGAATCCGCGGGTCATGCTCGGCAGGTAATCGGCGCCTGCCTGGCGATAAAGCTCCAGTCCGATTTTGTAAAACCATGGGTTGCAGGATCGCATTAGCCCTTCTGCCAGAGTCAGCGTGCCGCTGGGAGCAACTTCATAATCGAGGGTCCAGTCTGTCAGCACCACGCCCGGTAACTCTGTAAACTCGTAACCGCATTCAAAAGTGTCATTAATTTTATAGATGCCTGATTCTAGCGCGGCTGCCATCGCAATAATTTTATAGACAGACCCAAGCGGATATTGCCCTTGAGTGGCGCGGTTATACATCGGACGGTCGCGAAGCAGCAGATCGCCGGTGTAAAAGGAGTTGTAATTGTTGAAATCGAGCAGGTTCGGGTCGAAGGTCGGGGAGGACGCCAGCCCGAGGATGCGGCCGGTATCGCGTTCCAGCACGACGACAGCAGCACGGAACCCTGCAATTGCGCGCTGCAGGTCATATTGAAAGGCTTCCTGAAACGTAGTGTAGATGGTCTGCCCTGCGACCAGATCGCTTTTATACAGGCGGGTGATCGGGTTGCCTTCCGGATCAACCACGTACAGCGATGCCCCGCGCTCCCCGTCCAGCATGTCCTGACCCCATTTTTCAATGCCGAGCCGGCCGATGCGTTCATCGATTCGGTACCCGCTCTGCTTCATCTCTTCCGCTTCCTGTTCGCCGATTGGCTGAACATAGCCGACGAGGTGAGGCGCAGAACCTCCTTCGTAATAGAACCGGGAGGCAGAATAGCGGTTCAGATAAACACCTTCATAGCCCGAGATGGATGCCATTCTTTCGTCGACGATCGATGCCGGCGCTTCGCCAATGATGACATAGTCATAAGGATTGGCTTCTTCCATCAGCTGCGTGATGACAAAAGTTGTTTTTCCGGTCAGGCGAGATAACTCGTTGATCAATCCGTTCCAGCGGTTGCTCGGCACGGAGGCGGGGATGACGCCAATGGCGTAAGCTTCTAATTCAGCAGCTAACGGAACGCCGTCAATGTCATAAATTGCTCCGCGAGTGGGGACGTCAATGCTCATTGCCAATTTGTTGCCGCCCCGCAGTTCGGGCATGATCATGCCGTCTTCCCATTGAACTTTCCACTGACCGCTTTCGTAGACCAAATTCATGATCATGTCGCGGGAAAAATTGCCGGTCAGCGAAGTTTCATAATTAGTCTGATAACCGACCTGAGCGCTAGTTGGGCTCGTCAAAATGGACGTCACATCACACACCAGCGACTGCAGTGTCAAGTTCATCGAGAAATCTTTATAGCGAAATTCGAAATCTTCGAATGAGATCGCATCGCGGCTGACTTGTGAAAGCATGTTATACATGCCGATGTAATCATTTCCCATCCAGGCTTCAAAAAAGGCGTTCGCCGCGCTGCGCGGTTCAGGCGCTGTCGTAATCAGCACTGACGGATCCGGCAGCGGCGTTTCAGTCGCGGGTGTCGTTGGCGTTGGCGGGACAAGTGTTGGTTCTGGGGGAGTGCAGGCGCTCAGCGCCAGCGATAGGATCAGGAGCGCAAAAATAAGTCTTTTCATATGCTTAATTCTAGGGGCAGATGGCTGAAAACAGAATTTTTCAACAAGTTTTTCTTGTTGATTCTGCATGAGTAACTGATGTGGGATTTGCAGCGATCTGCAAAATTAACATCAAATTCAATACCGGATAGGTTAAAAAGTCTCTCAAGATGGCACAACGGAAACCCCACCACGCAGGCATAGCAGCCGTTGATTGACTTGACTAACGGAAAATCGGTGTTCTGAATTGCATAAGCGCCAGCCTTCCCCATCGGGTCACCCGTCGCGACATATTCTTGAATCATCGCGGCAGTCAGCGGCTTCATCTTGACTTCGGTGTCGCAATAGGTACTGATCAATTCGACCCTGTCGCTGCCGGCTGGCTTGCTGCACAGCACGACGGCAGTGCAGACATGATGCGAACGGCCTTGCAGGGAGCCTAATATCTCACGCGCGTGCGCGGCATTTTCAGGTTTTCCTAGGATTTCATTCCCAAGGTAGACCGTTGTGTCGGCTGTCACGATTGGAAATTCGGCATAAGGGAACTTTTTCAGACTCGCCAGCGCTTTGCTGCGGGCGATTCGCTGACAATAATCAAGCGGCAGTTCGTTTTCATAAGGCGTTTCATCGATATCGGTTGAAAGAGTGGTGAACTGGTCTGTAACCCAGGTAAGCATATCAATTCTTCTGATTGATGAAGACGCGAGCAAGATTTTTAACCCATTCTGCATATTGAAGATTCTATCACACTCAGCTCTCCGAAGTTTTATATAATGAATAGAAAAACCATGCAGCACCTGCCAGAGGAGCGTGAATGAATAAGCCGAAAAAACTTATGGAAATGACCAACCAGGAGCTGTGGCAGCTATTTCCGATTATTCTAAAAGAACATGATTCTGACTGGGAAAAGCAATACCAGATCGAATCAGCCCGGATCATTGACTGGGTGGGAGCTGAATCGATCGCGCGCATCAGCCATATCGGCAGTACCGCCGTCCCGAACCTGATTGCCAAACCGACCATCGATATCCTGCTCGAACTAAAGTCTGATGCCCGTCCCGCAGACTGGCTGGGAAAGTTTGAGAATGCTGGCTATATTGTGCTCAAAAAAACCGAAAACCCGCCTCCGCATCTGTTGTTGATGCAGGGCTATACCCAAGCCGGATTTGCCGGTCAGGCTTATCATGTGCATGTCCGCTATTTCGGCGACTGGGATGAGCTCTATTTTCGCGATTATCTCTACGCTCATCCAAATGCTGCGTTATCTTATGGTGAGTTGAAAAGAAATCTTCAGCGGCAGTTTGAGCATGATCGAGATGGCTATACCAATGCCAAGGGAGAGTTGATTCGGAAATTGACACTTCAAGCACGTCAGGAATTCGGACCAAAGTATGGGAAAATGAAAAATAGTTGATTGACAACTATCTTGTCTGGTCAAGTCAGGTATACTTAATATCAAATGATTTCATGGTGTCAGGAGACCGGAAATGGGAAAACAAGATAAAAAAAGCAATATTTTAGCCAGTATTTTTAGTCTTGCCAACAAAATCCAATCCGTTGGCGATGCCATGATGCCTGCGGTGACGATGAAGCAGTTTCAGCTGCTGGACACGATTTCCAAGAGTCAGAAATTGACGATGTCTCTCTCAGAATTAGCATTTTCAATCGGAAGTTCACGCCAAAACGTTAAGAAAATGGCTCTTATCCTTGAAAAACAGGGATTACTGATGCTGTCGAAGGATAAAAACGATGCGCGCGTTCTTTTAGTTGGGCTGACCGAACAAAGCGCTGCTTGTCTGCGTGAACGGTCTGAATTGGACGGGACTTACCTCAATGATTTATTTGATGGATTGGATAACAAAACGCTCAAAGTGCTGGCAAAAAGCTGCGATCGAATTTCAAAAAATGTCAATGCGATTGAAGCTCGCAATCTGAAAAAACAATCCCCGGGCTGATTTTTCACGACTAAGATCACTGCCGGAAATGTTCTGCCCCGGCAGCCAGGGGACTTCTGAGAATATCAATTTTTGCTGAAATTTGAAGACCTTTGCCTCGGTGAGGGTCTTTTATGATTCAAGTTGGAAAAACCGGAAATCCAACAGTTGGCTAATATAAAATTATAAAGAACTCAAAGTTTTGGAAGAAAGATCATTCAAGTACTTGACTTGTCCCCTGTGGGCTGATGTAATAATAGAGATAGTGGTTCGCTAAGTTACTGTTTTAGAGTTTAAAAGATTTCGGAAATAGTCAAAACTGATAACACAGTGTCTTCTATTTGTACTGGAATGAATAAAATGCCTTTGTAATTTATTAATATTGGAGATTGACATGGAAAATCAAGATAAAGGTGAGTTAATAATCTATCAATCTGAAGATGGTTTAACACATATCGATGTAAAACTTGAAGACGAAACAATTTGGTTGACTCAAGAACAACTTGTGAATTTATATCAAACTAGTAAAGCTAATGTAAGTGAGCATATCAAAAATATATTTGAAGAAGGTGAGCTAGATAAAGATTCAGTTGTTCGGAATTTCCGAACAACTGCCTCGGATGGGAAAAAATATAATGTTTATCACTATAACTTGGACATGATAATTTCTTTAGGCTATAGAATTAAGTCTTCTGTTGCAACAAGATTTAGAATGTGGGCGACTGAGCGCCTAAAAGAATATATGATCAAAGGCTTCACGATGAATGACGACCGTCTGAAAGAACTTGGCGGCGGAAATTATTGGAAAGAATTATTAGATCGTATACGTGATATTCGTTCCTCTGAAAAGGTAATGTACCGCCAAGTATTGGATCTATATGCTACAAGTATCGACTATGACTCCGAAAGTGCTGAGTCGATCCAATTTTTCAAAATCGTACAAAACAAACTTCATTATGCGGCTCATGGTCATACTGCTGCTGAGCTTATTTATGACAGAGTAGATGCAGATAAACCGTTTATGGGGTTAACGACGTTTACAGGCGAATTGCCAAGAATGAAAGACATTCGTGTGGCAAAAAATTACCTTGATGAAAATGAACTTAAAGTCCTGAACAACTTAGTCTCTGGTTATTTTGATTTTGCTGAGATCCAAGCGATGAGAAAGAATCCCATGTATATGAAAGACTATATCTCTCACCTGGATGCTATCCTTTCTTCCACCGGTGAACAGCTTCTTGATGGAGCTGGAAAAGTAAGTCATCAGCAAGCCCTGGACAAAGCTCAAGCAGAGTATAAGAAATTTCACGCAAAAACTCTGACCGAGGTAGAAAAGAATTATTTTGAAACAATTAAAATGCTTGAAAAGAAAGCCAAGAAGAACGAAGGTGTTTATCACCACGAATGAATCATTGGAAAATTATTGTAAGGGCTAATAGCCTTCACTAATGGTTTTAAGGGACAGAGACAAGGGCATTGAAAAGCTTAGCGATCGTTACCGACAATCGAGTTGCTGGAGAAAAACTCAGATTATTGAGGTGCCCTACGGATGTGTCGATCGAAAATCTAATTGAACAGATAGAAGGCTTCGGCGAAATTCGATCTTATGATGAATAGTATCAGTCCAATGGCGAGAAATTGCAGTCCCTCCGATCAGAAAATGCAAAAAATGACTAATATCAATGAGAGATGCGGATTGCGAAGGGCAAAGTATTGCTGGCAAATGAAACACAAAAAAAACAATTCCGGCTTACGGCAAATCTTGACGCTCTCCAGTTGAAAGTCTTCGCTCGGCTATAATTAATCTCACGGATAAATTATGACAAAAATTCTGCATGTGATCACGGACTTAGATGTCGGCGGGGCTGAGATGGTGCTGACGCAGGCTGCGCCAGCTCTTGCTCAACGCGGCTTTCAGCAGGCAGTAATTTCCTTGAGTTCTCCCGGCGCATTGGAAACGAGACTGCGAAATCATGGCATTCCGGTGACCAGCCTGGGGATGAAAGCTGGATGTCCGAGCTTGTCTGCTTTTCGGAAACTGCGCGCACTTATCCGCGACTTTCAGCCTGACCTGATCCATTCCTGGCTCTATCATGCGGATCTTTATGCCTCGCTGGCTGCGCAGAGAATGTCCGTGCCGGTCATCTGGGGGCTCCATAATGCCACACTCAGTCCGGATGCGAAATTGTCAACTAAAGCTGTGGTTCGGCTGCTGGCATGGCTCTCAAACAAGATTCCCTGTCAGATTCTGACCTGTTCACAATCCGGAGGAGAAAACCATATTCGGCTCGGATATGCTGGGCAAAAAATGATCTTCGTTCCAAATGGGTTTGACACAGATCGCTTCTGTCCGAATGTTGAAATTCGGCAGCGGAAACGGCTGGATTTTGGTGTTAGTGCCGACGAAATTCTGATCGGCAATGTCTCCCGTTTCGATGCCCAAAAAGATCACCGGACGCTGATCAACGCTTGGGGGCAGCTAGTGCAGCGCGAACCCAAACGTAAATTGCGATTCTTACTGGCAGGAAAAGGGCTGGATGCTGTTAACAGCCAACTGCTGCAGTGGCTGTCGGAAGCCGGGATCAGCGATCGAACGCTGCTGCTCGGCATCTACGAGGACATCCCGCATGTTTTAAACGCGCTTGATTTGTTTGTGCTCTCGTCAATCGGAGAAGCATTCCCAGTTGCGCTGGGAGAAGCGATGGCAGCGGGACTGCCGTGTATCAGCACAAACGTCGGCGATGCGGCACTTCTGTTAGGCGCTGCCGGCACGAATGTTCCGCCTGCTGACGCGCAGGCGCTCACATCCGCAATGCAGACTTTTCTGAATCTGGATTCGGCTGATCAAATGAAGCTGGGCGTTATGGCGCGGGAACGGATCCTTGCGAATTTTTCACTCGAGCGGATGATTGATGCCTATATCGAAATTTATCAATCTTGCCTGATAAAGGCAAAACCGTAAAAGCAGCTCTGTACGGCGGCTTTACGCCTGCCGGCGTGCGATCAGCGCGAGCAAATCCCCGACAGTTCTAACTTTTATCGCTTCTTCGGTTGTAAATTTCACCGAAAAAGACTCCGAGACAGCAGCCAGCAGCTGAATATTGGCAAAGGAATCCCAGCCCGGCACGTCCTCCGGAGAGGTTTCTGCATCAATGACCAGGGCTTCGTCCTCAAAGATGTCACGCATCAGGTCTTGTAATTTTTGGTGATTGTCCATTTTCCGACTCTTCCTCAAACCAAGTTTCAAAAGGATTGTACCGCTTAACATCCAGCCGATATTTTTTTATGCCGAATTCCTCAGAGATCAGCTCAAACCCGAGTTCCTCATACAGTTCAGCGGTCAGTTTGTTTCTTTCGCTTGGAATGTATTCAGCCATCAGCAAAGGGACCTGCCGGCTGCGGGCGAAATCAACCAGCCAGTTCATAGTCCGATATTCAAGCCGGCGCTGAAAAACCCGGCAGCTCATGACCCAAGTGTCGATAAATAAGGTGTTTTCTGCTGAATCACGGCTCAGGATTAAGGCTGAGATGATCCCGTATTGACTGAATTTATCAGTCAGCGAGACGCGGATCAGCGCTCGGTTGCTGTCCTGAGCAGTTTCGGTAATTTCGGCTTCGCTGTATCGTTTGGTGCGCAGATTGAACTGGTTCGTCTTGTTGATCAGCTGGGTGATGCGGGTCAGCTCGGCTGGCTGAGCAGCGCCAATTTCAACGCGCATCTGAAGTGCGCGGAGATAAGCCGGATAATCGAGCTGCGCGTTCAGCGCGGCACGGTCCTGATCAGCCAGAATGCTTTCGGTGCGGGACAGATCTTCAGCCGTGAACTGCTCCCAGTCAAAACAGCGCGCGCGGGTTAATGCCAGGCTGAAATCCGCGGGGTCTTCGGGCACGTTGATCACCTCAACCATCGGCAGTGTCTTTTTTACCAGCTCGCGCTCGGCAGGATTATCGTCAAAGAATACCAGCGCATCGACCCCGATGTTCAAAGATTTTGCAATCAGCCTGAGATTCGCAGCTTTATCATTCCAATTGGCAGCGAACGCAGCAAAGTCAGCCCTTTTCAGGAGCATGCCCGGGTGATGATCAAAAACGCTTTCGGCGACTTCCGGTTCATTCTTGCTGCAGACTGCGAGCAGAATTCCGCGTTCTCTGAGCTTTTTCAGCGTCTTTTGAAAATCGAGAAATGCCTCGCCGACTGCATTGTTCGGATCAAGGTTGATGCCCTCCAGCCCATCGTCACCGACCACACCGCCCCAAAGCGTGTTATCCAAATCGACCGCCAGGCATTTTTTTATCTTTCCGCTGCCGGCAGCAAGTTGGCGTGCCGCTGCGTAACAGAATTCGGGCAGCGCACTCAGCGCGGCTGCCTGCTTACTGATAAACCAGGCTGAATTGTCGAACCAGCGATCCTTGCCAAAATCCGACGCCAGCGCTTCTTGATCGATGAATTGCAGAAACGGCGGTTTGCGGGTAAGCATCCGGCTGTTAACCAGCCTGATGAATTGGTCTGGACTGGCAGGCAGGTTGGCTTCCTGACTGCCCAACAGGTGAAGGTTGGGCACCGCGAAATTTGTCAGATAGATCTGTGCGCCGGTTCGCTGATGAACTTTCTCCCAAGTCAGAATTGTGCTGTCGGCATATGCATCTGCTAGGGTTTCCGCGGTTTCTGCTGAAGCGAGCAAATTCGGATATTGGTGCAGGTCGCGATAATTAGTTAAGGCGATCACGACCTCCGGTTGAAAAGCGTAAAAAGCCGACGTCTGGTCTCTGATTTCGCTCTCCATTCCGCTGTAAGCTCCTTCAAAAAGGCTCGGTGCAAGTCCATGCGCGTACAGGAATGGACGGAGAACCGCGCAGAAAAACTGGACATTGGCTGTTCCGATGACCGCGATCCGTTTGCGGATAAGCTGCGGATTATTGGTTTGGATTTCTGCTTCAAACGGCATTATTTTTCTGGATAAGGTCATTAATTCCGGCGCAGAGAGACTGCGCAGATCGGTAGAAAACAGGCGGTTTTCGACTTCTTGAATTTTGCTTGTCATGGAATCCCCAAGGTCTTGTCAAACAGACCGATGAATTGGATGAGCGGCTCGATGTTCAGCAAATAGCCAAGGCTTTCGCTGACTAAATAAGTTCCGGTAATGACCAGGACTGACATAATCAAGACTGCAGGCAGGATCAGCAGCGTTTTTCTGCCCTGAATATTCGTGATGCCGTAAATCGCCATGGAGACTGAGATAAGCCTGAAAAGGCTGATGATCAGGAACCAGAAATCTCTATAACCGGCAAAAAGCGCGCCGAGCCAGATAAAATCAAAAACCGTAGTGAACATCAGACAGCGGATAAAGACATCCCACTTCACCGCTTTACGGAGCGCTGAAATCGCGCCATAGCTAGCAGTCGCAATGATCGCCCAGGTGATCAGCCAGATAAATGCGCCGGACATCAACCCGTCGTGACTTTTCACTAATAGTCCAGCCGTGAGCATCGTCACGAACAGGGAAAAGGCCGAAAGCAGCAGCGCCGGTCCATTCAGTGTCGGATCCAGACTGATTTTTCGATAGACAGACGATTGAAACAAGATAACGTCCCGTGCCAGTGGTGTCCAATGCTTTGTATCTTTGATTCCTTTCAGAAGATTTTTCCAGGACCATTCTTCTGTCCTGTTTTCTTCGCTTTGAACCAGCACTTCTTTTTCTGAGACGACCTCGCGCCGCGCTTTCAGAACTTCATAAACTTCATTCGAATTGATAATATCAGCTGGAATCTCAATGCTAGCTGGATGGAAGATGAAAGCTTCATTTTGATCTCCTCCCATTCCGCCGTGCGACCCAATCAGCTCTTCGAAGGCGGCAACGGTTCCGTCGGGGTAAAGGGTCGAAAACAGCACGACGTCTCCCCCGTCTGGAAAGCTTGAAAGATAAGAAAGCTGAGCCGCCCGAACATCTGCGGCAGTGTAATTCAGCAGCGGGTCGAACCCCTTAATTTCATTCGTTATCAGGTTACGCGAGCCGTTTTTCCCGATTGCCCACGGCTGCCCGTCTTTTTCCAAGATCATGACACCGATGCCGGGGTGCCGGATAATTCGATCGCAAAGCGTAGGGTAATGGCTTTCAATCGATTCGTAATTGACTTTTTCTTCAGCAAAAGTGAAATAAACGTTTGCAAGATTGCCGCTGACCAACACCCAAATATCGTTGACGGCTGGCTTTGTGGATACCAGCGCCTCGTCCGAATCGCTTTCAATCACGGTTTCGAGTTTTGTAATTGTTTTCTTTGAGAGCGGCATCTGCTGCGTTTGTTCCTGCCCGCTCAGCGTCGTCAGCGCAGCCGAAAGGCTGGACTCGTTGTCAGAATGGCTGCCGATCCCGATCACCTGTGAGGATGTGCCGAAATTTGCGCTCAGCTGGGCAGCTTCGTTGATGAAATCTCCGAGACTGACGCCGTAACGCTGTTTGAATGTTTTACCGAATGACTGCCCGTGGTCGGACAGAATGAACATCTCGTATTGACGCTCAGTCGATTCATCAATTGTGTGATGGATTTTCCGGATGGAACGATCAATCCCGACCAGTGCGTGCAAGGCTTCAAAACTGTCTGGCCCGGAGTGATGTGCGATTTCGTCATAGCCATAAAACGTTGTGTAGGTCGCAGGTCCGCCGCGCGCGATTTCGTTCATTGTCAAGGTCGTTGAGATGTCACGCAGCAGCACATTGGTTGCTCCGCGCAGCAATGGATAGAAATGACGCAGCCGTTTCAACCGCGGCTCCTTTCGACGAATAACCGCCCAGCCGTATTGGATCATTTCGACCACGGCATCAACCAGCGTGTTGATGATTGACTTGGTCAGCAAATAAGGGTTGAGAGAGAAGAAATATAAACTGAGGTTGCGCCGATTTTTATCATCCGGGTTTTTTGGCTGGATCGAGCTGACAGTGAAAAGCGAGACCGATGCGTTTCCTGACATCAGATTGTTGATGCTCATTCCGCCCTGATCCAGCAGTCCGCCTGTCTGATCTGACAGAATCCGTTGTTCCATGTAATCAGCGTCCTGAAAACTCCCCGAAGAGATCATCCTGCGGTTTTTCTTGTCAAACCAGCGATAAGCACAGATATTAAAATTATTCCCGTACATGATGCCTGCTTGACAAGAGGAAGTCTGAGAGGGAATTCCGCAATCCACGCGCGTGATTGCATATTTACCAGAATCAAGCAGCTCTTTTAGGAAGGACATTTGCCTGCGATTAACTGAATTTTTGAAACGCGAATAGGAAAGTCCGTCAATTTCAAGCACGACAATGCCTGTGTTTTCCGGATTTTCCAAGTCCGATCGGCGCCGGATTTGCTTGCTCAGAATGTCGTGATAAAGCAAGTCGTCGTCTATTGGGATTAAAATTGAAATGAAGATATTGACCAGCGCAATAATGAAAGAAGCATAGAATGCTTCAATAAAAGTCGCAACGCGGAAGAGGTTTGAAAATCTTTGAACCAGAAGCAGAACGAGGGCGTTGACGATCAGCGAGAATAAGCCAAAAGTAACCCCATTGATTGGAATTGTGAGCAGCAGAATAATCGGGCGGATCAGCAGGTTCATGAGGGTAAACACAAAGCCGATCGCCATGACGGTCACCATCATCGGCATATGCGGATTGGGAGTAATTGTGATGCCGGGCAGGATCAGCGTGCACAGCAGGAGACACAGGGCATTAAAAACCCAAAGCCAGAGGAACCGAAAGAAAATTACAAAGATATTTCTCATAAGTTTTAATCAGCAAATCAAACTGCTGTCAATAATTATAATGGACAGGGTTTCAGGATTGTTCGTTAAGGTTGGAGCGGGTGAGATTTAGGGCGTGCGCATCGATCCGCGGTGATGGAGCATATTAAAAAGCGGTTCGATAAAGAAATAGTCAATGAATTCTCCGTTGCTTACCATCTTGAGGACTTCCGCTTTGTCAGCCCATCTGACAGCTTCGACTTCCTCTGGCTGCAGTGTTAGCTGATTCAGCTCAACTTCGCGCTCGATCAGGTAATAGTCATCGAAACCCGCTTCAAAATGCATCGTGAAATAGGGTCTTTCATTGGAAAGATCGATTTTCAACCCCAATTCCTCAAGTGTCTCCCGCTCAGCAGCTGCAGCGCTGTCTTCCCCAGCTTGCGCTCTGCCGGCGGCGGAAACGTCCCAAAGGTTTGGCCAGCGTTTCTTCCATGGCTGTCTCTTTTGGATCAGCAGCTGTCCCTGAGCGTTAAAAATGCAGACGTGGACGACCAGATAAAACTGCCCCGGTTCAAATTTATCCTGGCTGGAGTGCTTTTCACCGGTTTTTCTTCCAAAACGATTATATACGTCCCAAATTTCCATAAATCAGATGATCAGATCCTTTTTCTGATAATAGATCAACGCGCCTAGGATTGACAGCACGATGACTGCCAGTCCGACGGTGGTTTGAAGCCGGTCAGGACCGATTACCAGTCCGCCGGAGTCTTTAACCCAGTCGATAGGTGACAGAATGACCAGCGCTTTGAGGTCTTTGACGAGGGCGGATAAAATTCCCATAAAGAAGGAACCGAAAACCAGCCCCATCGCGAAGGAAGCGGTTTGGCGGCTGGACTTTAACAGTGCTGAAAGCAGCAGTCCGATCATCATGAAAATCACACCGACAAAGAATGAACCAAGATAAAAGTTCAGAATTTGACGGAATGAACTGCCGACTATTTCTTCAGCAAAAATCAGATAACTGGCAAGCGTGACCGCGATCAGCCAGCCGATTAGGATCATAAAACTGAGCAGGTTAGCAGCAATTTTTTGCAGCACAATTTGTTTTCTGGAAACTGGTTTGGCGTAAAGGTATTCGATTGTCCCTTCTGTTTCTTCCTGAATCAGCGTGTTCAGCCCTCTGATGGCGCAGAAAACTCCCAGCGACATGGTGAAATATTGCATAATGTAACCGAAATAAACGTTGATTTTAGAAAAGTCAGGGATCGTCTCCAAACCAAAGATTGCCAGCACAGCCGGCGACATCGATTCGAGTTTTGCGTTTGCCAGCTGCTGCATGGCATCCGATTTCATGCTGGGGAAAAATGCCAGCATCATGAACAGAATTACTGCCAGCATTACTGCCCATGCCAAAGTGTTTTTCCAGGTGTTGCGAATTTCAAGCTTGAATATTTCCATTAGTTCCGGCTTCCTGATACATTTCCATGAATTGATCCTCGAGCGATCTTTCCTGAACAGAAAAATCCAGAAGGTCGGCGCCCGCCAACAGCGCTGTCAGTTGGTTTATTTCGCCATCAAATAAAAAGGAGATTTCTTTTTCATTTTGACTGAGCATTTTAATCGGAAAATCTGGCTGAAAGCTGATTGGCGAAGCAGGCTTGATGCGAACGATCTTTTGATGCCTGAGCTCCATTTTGAGGTCAATAACATGCGTGATCACGCCTTCCTTGATGAAGGCAGCCTGATCGCAATATTCCTGAATCTCAGTCAGGTTATGGCTGGAAAGAAAGATGCTGCACCCATGGTCAGACCGGCGTTTCAGTTCTTCAAACAGCCGTTTCTGCATGACCGGGTCGAGCCCATTGGTTGGTTCATCCAACAAGATCACTTCCGGGTCTGGGATCAGTGCGGAGATGATCGCGGTCTTCTTTTTATTCCCAAGGGATAACTCTCTGATTTTTTTATTTGGATCTACGTCGAAGAAACGGGTTAGACGGGATATTTCCTCTGTCCGGTTCAGACCGTAAAAATGAGAGGTCGCGCTGAAGATTTCTGCAGAGGTCATGTCATGGTAGAGACGCACGTCGCTCGGAACATAAGCCGTGAACTTTTTGATCTCTTTGCTTTGGGAAACGATGTCTTTGCCCATGATGAAGCCGGTGCCGGCGGTTGGGAAGACAAAATTCAGCAGGATTTTAATTGTGGTTGACTTGCCGGCGCCATTTGGCCCGACAAAACCATAAATTTCACCCTGGTCAACGGATAGCGTGACGTCTTCAATCCCGCGGTGTTTGTTGTAATATTTTTTTAATCCATTAACTTCAATTGCTTTCATACTTTAGCGGATTCCTGATGAAACAGAATGTAAATAGTTTATGGGATGACCAGCGTTCCGGTGGGTTCGCCGCGCAGTGCTTTTTGGAGCGAGCCTTCCTCCCACAGATTCAGAACCATCAGCGGCATTTTATTCGCCATGCAAAGCGAGATTGCCGTCGCGTCCATCACTTCCAATTGTTGGGACAGCACATCGATATACCGGATTTCGTGATATTTTATTGCATCCGGATTGCCATGCGGATCACAGTTATAAATGCCGTCAACCTTGGTTGCTTTAATCAGCAGGTCTGCGTTGATTTCAACCGCCCGCAGCGCGGCTGCCGTGTCGGTCGTGAAATAAGGGTTGCCGGTTCCGCCCGCAAAAATAACCACCCGTTTTTTCTCAATATGGCGGATGGCGCGTCTGCGAATATATGGCTCCGCAACGGACTGCATCTGGATCGCGGTCTGGACTCTGGTTGTGACGCCAACCTGTTCCAGCGCATCCATCAGCACCAGCGAGTTCATGACCGTGGCGAGCATCCCCATGTAATCAGCCGTAGCCTGATCCATGCCGACCTGGATCCCGATTTTTCCGCGCCAAATGTTGCCGCCGCCGATAACGATGGCGAGGTCTGCGCCCAGTTCGACCACTTCTTTGACCTGTTTAGCAATCATGTTGGCAGCCACCGGGTCGATCCCAGTTTCCCCTTTTGGCGCCAGCGCTTCACCGCTGAGCTTTAGTAAAACACGCTGATATTTTAAAGTCGACATGTGGAGTCCCTTTCGTGTCATTAGCAGGTTAGTTTTAATCTGCAGCTAATTATAAGAGATATTAATCAGCGCGCGATTTTTTGTACAGAGGTCTGTCATCCCGCCGGATTTTCTGCTCCCTTCCTAACTCTACAGCAATTTGGATTCCAGAGAGATGGCAAGCGAACTGCGGATTCCCTTCTGAACTCGATTGGAGGGAAAAGAAAAAGGCTGTCCAATTTGTGGACAGCCTCATTTGTAATTGCTCTAATTAGAAGATTATTCTTCTTCTGATTCTTCGGTGGATTCACCCAGTGCGTAGCGAGCGAATCGGCGAACGATGACGTTCTCGCCCATTGAAGCGATATTCTGGTTGATAAGGTCTTTCACAGTGATCGATTCGTCGCGGATGTATGCCTGATTCAGCAGCACAAATTCATCTTTGAATTTCTTTACGGAACCTTCGACGATCTTCGGGATGATCATGTCTTTCTTGCCCTCTTCGCGAGCTTTTGTCTCGGCGATTTTGGCTTCATGATCCAGCACACTCTGCGGAATATCTTCTTCGCTGATGTACATCGGGGAAGCGGCAGCGATTTGCAGCGCCAGTTCATGTGCCAAGGTTCGGAATGATTCCGAGCGGCCGACAAAATCAGTTTCGCAGTTCAGTTCAAGCATAACGCCAACCCGTCCGCCGCCATGGGTATAAACTTCGATGACGCCTTCAGAAGCAGCGCGGCTCGAACGTTTTAATGCGGTTGCCAATCCTTTTTCGCGCAGAAAATCCATCGCTGCGTTCAGATCGCCATTCGCGTTCTCAAGTGCTTTGCGGCATTCAAGAATGCCGGCACCCGTGCTGTCGCGCAATTGTTTGATAAGTTCAGTGCTGATCTTTGTCATTTTAGATTAATCCTCATTCGCTTCTTCAACTTCAGCCTTTGCCTTCGGCTTGGCTTTCGATTTGGTCGCTTTTTTCTCTACTTTTTCTTCTTCTGCTTCAACTTCCGGCTCTGAAACTTTCTCAGTCTCTTCAGCTTCTTCTTTTTCTTCCTCTACAGCGGCAGCTTTCATGTTGCCGATTTTTGCCAGAGTTGCTGCACCGAACAGGTCTTCATCGTCCATCTCACTGGTGTCAACACTGCTCAGATGTTTCGAATTGTCAAACTTCACGGTCTCTGATGAGAACATTGCATCGCCGAAATCGCCGTCTTCGCGCAGTGCGCGGCCTTCGATGACTGCATCAGCGATTTTGCTGACGACCAGCTTGATCGCGCGGATTGCGTCGTCATTTGACGGAATAACATAATCGACGTCTGACGGATTGCAGTTGGTATCAACCATCGCAATGACCGGAATGTTCTTCAGGTTGGCTTCGTGGATCGCGGTTGCTTCGCGCATGACATCGATCACGAAAACGAGGGCGGGCAGCGTCTTGACGTGACGCAGACCGCTCAGCCGCAGCTGCAGACGGGCGATGTTCCGTTCGATCATCAAGCCTTCTTTTTTGGTCAGCTTTAAGATTTCACCGGTTTCCTTCATTTTCTCGAGTTTTTCGAGTTCGAGGATGCGCTGATAGATCGTTGACCAGTTGGTCAGCGTTCCGCCCAGCCAGCGTTCAGTGACGTAAGGCATGTCACAACGAATTGCTTCTTCGCGGATGGTTTCCTGTGCCTGGCGTTTTGTGCCGATAAACAGGATATTTTCCCCAGCCTGGACGGTGTCGCGCACCAGCGCGTAAACGGTGTTCAGGCTTTTCGCAGTCTGCTGCAGGTCGATAATATGAATCCCATTGCGTTCTGTGAAAATGTAGGGTCTCATGGCGGGATGCCATTTGTTTGTGCGATGTCCGAAATGAACGCCGCTTTCCAATAATGCTTTCATGGAAATAACACTGCTCATAATACTTGCTCCTTTGCGTTTTTGCCTCTGTTTCTGTCTTGTCTCCGGTTCACAGCGATTTACGCTGCACGCAACCGGAAGATCGAGAAACATGTGTTTTTACAGCCGAATAAGTTTACCATAGATTCAACAAGTTATCGCCGAAATGTGCAGGGTATGAACAAAAAATATCCTCTGGGGCATCCAATGAAAAAAAATCCGGAGTGTTGCGAAAAAGAAGTCTCTCCGGATTGGTCGTGATATGAAATCTATGACTGGTTATTTGCAAAAACAAGTCTGAATGACCGTAAAAAACTTATTAATAATTGATCCACAGGTCACAGTAAGACTCGTTGTTTTTGACAACACCCCATTTTGACTGGAACTGGTATTTTCCTTTGTCGGAGTCGTACCCCTCGATCTTGATTGTTGTGGCTGACCCTGAAGGAACGTTTCCTGGAAGATCAAGCCGTGTCGGGAAATAATAGTCATCAAAAAGATGATTGTCTCCAGAAAGATAGGCGATGTCAAAGTTATTCTTGTCCCACATTTCGGAGCCGGTATTTTTAATAATGAAGACTGCGGTGAACCTGCCATCTACTGACCAGTCGATATAGAAATCCTGTTCAACGCAGCCCTTCTTTGGTAGAGATGGCTGTGCTGTTTGCGGAGGCGGCGGGGGAGGAGGATTGTCAATGCTGGCTTCAACCTTGATGTCAACCCAGACTGCGTCATGACCGGTTTGCCCCATGCCGAAGAGGTTGCCGGAGGCATTCCGCATGCGCCAATATCCCCGATATTTTCCGCTTGTGGTTGGCGCCCGCATGTTGATCGCGATATCAATCGTTTCGCCTGGATAAACGTACTTCGCCAATGGAATTGCAGCTGGAGCGCCCATCTGGTCTCCGGTAATAAAGACGAACTGGTACGCAGTAGTCCAGAAGCAGGATCCAACGTTCTTCAACCGCCATATTTTTTGGAAATTACTTCCGGGACTGATGACCGAGCCGTCGGGTGTTGTGATGTCGCTTACAAAACTCAACTTATCGCAGGGCGCGATGATTACGGTCGGGATGATCGGGATCGGAACCAGTGTCGGCGGCGGCGGAGAGGTTGGAGGAACGGCTTTAGCCAGAGCTGTCCGGGTGACTTCGAATGATTTCTCGAGCGCGGTGATTGTGCCGGCTACTTGGGTCTCCATAATTGTTTTTGCATCCGGCGTTTTCGTTGCCGTAGGTTTCATCGCTTCAAGCGTTTGATAAACATAAGTTTCAATTTGATTGTGATCCAAAGTAGGAGAGGGCGAAATCACTGCGTCGATGGATTTTTGTATGGCAGTCGCTAACTGATCCGCACCGCTCGTAGTTGCTGTCGGCGTCGATTTCTGACCTTCACTTGAGAAGAAAATCTTCGCTAAAGACCCGACTGAACTCTCGTCACATGCGGTTGTGAAAAACAGTGCGACAAGGAGGAGAAGAAGTACCTTTTTCATAGGAAAACCTCCGATTGGGGATCATGACGAAAGAAGGCGGTTTATTAAAAATTATAACAATATAAGATTAAGAATCATAATGATATTTGTCTATAGATTTGGGTAAAACGTAACCACCTGAGCTGATGGTATGTTCTTGACAGCTTATCTGCTCGGCAATTATTGCCTGCCTTTGATGGTTCTCATCGGGAGAAATTCTTATACAGGAAATAATGATAAAGGAAGGTTATAATTTGAAGAAATTTTTCTCTGCCACGATAATAATGCAATAATTCAAGCTATTATTTGAGCTCACAATTTATTGCAGCTTCGTTTTTCTGTAAAAAAAGAGAAGAAGTATCGGAGTTTAGGAAGAATTTAGAGGAGATTGGGTGGGTCCCAATCTCCTCAACTTAAAAACTAATTAATTCGGCTGTCAGCGCGAACAGCGTCCATCAGGCGGGTTTCCCACCCGTCGATCGATTCCAGCTTACCTATGAAGAAGCGTAAGACTGGCGGTTCCTCGACCCAGCGCAAGCCGTGAATTAAGTCGCGATGCTCATAGAGCCAGGCAAGGCGATCCGCAGCAAATTCCATCTGAGACATGGTGAACGTCCGGCGCGGAACTGCCAGACGCAGCAGCTCCATGTCTGACGGAACTTCGTTCCCCTGTTCGTCTCGGTCCATTGAAAGCGTACCGCGCTCCATTCCGCGGCAGCCTGAAACAATGTAGAAAGCGGCAGCCAGTGCGCAGGACGGGTATTCAAGCTGGGGAATATGCGGGACAAATTTCATCGCATCAACGTGGCACCCAAGCCCGCCAGGAGGCGTGACAACCGGAACACCGAGCGATTCCAGTTTATGGACAAAGAAATTGATCATTTCAGCGCCGCTGCCCGCGACGTTGACGTCAACCATTTCACGCATCCCAACAGCCATCGATTCAATCTCTTTGGTTGACATTCCGCCATATGTGATAAAGCCTTCAAAGACTGGCACCTGAGGCAAAATCTTGTGATAAAGCTCATGATTATTTGTGCAGATCATGCCGCCGCGCGCCATTGTACTCTTCCGCCCAGACATGTAAATTAGGTCAACCTGCCGCAACATTTCCTGAACAATGTCCAAGATTGACTTGTTTGCGAACCCGGACTCGCGGGTTTTGATGAAATATGCGTTCTCAGTGATCAGCGAACAATCCATCATCAGCATGATGTCATGTTTTTTCGCGATTTTGCTGACAGCTTTGAGGTTTTCCATAGAAAAGGGCTGCCCGCCGATCAGGTTTGTCGTGGCTTCCATCCGGATATAAGAAATTTTGCTCTTCCCATATTCGGCGATTGCTTTTTCTAATAATTTAATGTCTAAATTCCCTTTGAAAGGGTTGGTGCTGGTTGTTATCCGACCTTCGTCATGAATTAACTCGACGACTTCGCCGCCATAAATGTTGATATGGGCTTTTGTGGTTGTGAAGTGGTAGTTTGTAATGACGACGTCGCCGGGTTTGACGAATACGCGCGATAAAAGATGCTCACAGGCGCGCCCCTGATGGGCAGGAATGACATAACGCATTTGGAAGATGTCTCGAACTGCTTCTTGTAGACGCACGAAGCTTTCCGACCCCGCGTAGGCGTCATCCGCTCGAAGCATGGCGCTCTGCTGGTTATCGCTCATGGCGTTTGTGCCGCTGTCGGTCAGCATGTCCAGGAAGATGTCCCGGCTCTGCAAGAGAAAGGTGTTGAAACCGGCTTCCCGAATGGCTGTGATGCGATCATCAATGTTCAGAAAATAGGTTTGCTGAACAATTTTGATTTTGTGCATCTCAACCGGGATGGTACGTCCGTCTGCTAATCTAACTTCCATTTATTCCTCCAAGGTTTGTTGGCCGGATGTGTAATCCGGGTTGATCATAATAAAAAAAGCGATCCGGTTGGGATCGCTTATGATTTTCGTTCTGTTTCGAACTTACGCGAACACGCCGGCGGGTCTGAGTGAGTTGCCGTAATAATAAAACGCGTAAGCAGTGAAGATATTTGTCACGAAGTATATTGTAAAGGTGGGGCGTGCTTTCCGTCAAGAGGAAGTCAATGCAAATAACTACAACAATTTGAGAAGCTTTGAAATGTTGTTCTCAATAATTTTTGTAAATAAAAATGCACAAAATATCATCAAGATACTGCTAGATATGAAGACAATAATTAGCGGAATTTGATAGCTGTCAGTATTTTTATGGAGAAAAACAAAGAATCTAGTTGTAAAAGAAAATAGAATTGGAAAATGCAATAAGAAAAAGGCATATGAAATTTGACCTAAAAAAACAAAAGGTTTTGATGAAAAAAAATCTTTAAGAAAATTTGATAAATAAATTCCTAAAACCACAAAAAAGCTACCTGCAATATGAAAAAATTGACTCTTATCTATATACGATGGTAAGGTAAAAAGTGAGTAAATATTTGTTGGTATTACACCTCTTGGGAAACCTCCAAAAAAGCAGCCAATAATAAATATGATTGGTCCTATAAAAGTGAATATGGCCTTCTTTGGTTCATAATAATGCATGAATAAGGCTATGATTGTCCCTAAGACAAATAGGAGGTACATGCTATTTAATCTGATAAAAAAAATGCATAATAAAGCTAAAAAAAATAAGCTTTTCTTTTGATATTTCCAAACCATTTGGCTTAACAAGATTGATAAATATGACCCCAAAAAAGTTAATTTTAACATCCAAAACACACCGGAAAAAGTATTGTTCCCAATGAACCATACAGAAATGAAAGAAGTAAAAAATAGATCCTTAACGAGAGGTAAATCTCCGAGGTAATAATTTGATAACCATTTAGATTTAGTTATTGCTGAAGTCTCTATATGATAATATAAATTGGTCTTCCACAAAAACCAGGCAAAGACAGCGGAGAAAAATAATGGCAGGCTCAATCTAAAATATCTTTTTAAAATTATTGTAGAAATATTATTTTTATTTTGAAGCCCTATCACTTTTATACTAAGGACCATTCCGCTGATCAAGCAAAATAAACAAACCATAAAGTGTCCTCTGGTAAAAAAAGAAAAAGGGCTTTGAGATGAAATATGATCTAATCCATAAAAAATATGGGATGGGGAAGTCTGGCCATAATAACTTCCAGGTAAAAAAGCTATTAAAAAGTGGCTTAAAAACACACAAAAACTAGCAATTCCCTTTATGCCATCCACCCAATCAATTCGTTGTCTGTTCATAAAAAAATCCTGTAAAAGAGTAAAGTAATAGTTTAGCAAATAATCATCTGTTCAATAACTACTATCACTTCTTCCACCCTACAATTATTGCACCTGAACCTAAGTTTGTGGTGTAAAAAAGCTGCTGAAAAAAGATAATGGGATTAATGAAAATTGGCTTTGATAAAAAACGAATTATTTTGTTTTCATCTCTTGCGATTCCGCTGATCTTTGATGCAGTTTCTAAGGATCCCGAATTCGGAATGTATTTTGATGCTAATTTATTAATTCTGTTGTTGCGTAAAGGATCTAAGAATAAACAGGATGGAAAATCATAGGTTAAAAATTCAGAAACTGAGAACCCGGCTTTCTCTACAAGTTCGATAATTTCTGATTTTTCGTAACGGCGAAAATGTCCAAATGCCATATCACTTTGTCCCCACCTTTTTTTATGAGCAGGCACAGAGACAATAATTACCCCATGAGTTTTCAGATAACTGTGCCAAGTTTGTAATGCACATAAATCATGTTCGATATGTTCTAATACTTCACTAGCTATAAGTACATCAAAAGATTCTGCTTTAAGTTCAGAAGGGGCTGTAAAAAGCGTAATATCAGAATGATTGGCATACTTATTTTGGGCATGTTGATATGCTTCTTCAGAAAAATCATAACCAAAAACTTTTATTCGCATTTTCAGATATGATTCGAATATTTCTCCAGCCCCATAGCCAATCTCTAATAAATTTTTATTTTCGCAATTGTACTTCTTAAGAAGTTTCAGTAAAACACTTTTTCTCATTAAGTAATGTGGCATTGGATAAAAAATCATTTCATAGTACTCCAATAATAATTGAATGAGATTTATATTTTGTTCATCTTAATTGTGATTAAATAATAGGGAAGAAGAATTCCTGCCCAAACAAGAAATAAAGTTATTAGGTTAGTAATCGAAATAACCCTAAGTATAAGTACAGAGAGAAAAAGAAAAGGAAGAAGATGAATTAATACCGAGTATATTAATTTTGCACCAATAAAATTACCAGTTTTAACAACTAAAAAATAATAGATCAGGAGACAACTTATCAAAGAAGAAACAAAAGTCCCAGACGCTGATCCGATCAAACCACTTTGTTGTGTAAAAAAAAACTGGAATATGATATCGGCGACAACCAAAACCAAAGAACAAACACCAGCCTTCTTATTTTCTTTTAAGCCTATTAAAGCAACTGTGAATATTGCGTAAATCGAAAGAATGAAGGTCCCCATGCATAAAATGGCTAATGCATTACCGGCAACAAAATAATCAGGATTATAAAATAAACTTAATAACTTTCCTCCAGAAATTGAGATTAAGAAAACGATAGGAAAAACGAACAACATAACAATAGATACTGTTTTTTTTAGAAGTTCTCTTATTTTATATTTATCCGATTTCTCGTAATATTCAGAAATATAAGGCAGTATAACAAGGTAAAAAGCCGATACTAAATAATACGGAACAAGCGAGAATGTATGCACGCCAGTATATAATCCGGTTAAGGTCAGGTCTTTTTTTATGTATTGAAGAAAAAGCGTATCCAAATTTAAGACAATAGTAATTGCCCCGAAAGATGCAATAAAACTAAAAGAATTTTTCAACAATTTAGTGGTCTTAATCCGGGGTCTATCCAAATCAGATAAAGTTAGTTTTCTCGTGGATCGAATTATTAAAATCCATGTGATAAGAGACGTAATAAATGATCCAAGAATAAATCCATTTATTACACCCATTGGTTTGCTTTGAGGTCTATTAAGAATGAAGAGAATAGCAGAAAGACGTAAAAACGGATAGAGAATTGTTACTAAAGATTCGCGCACAAACAACTTTAAGCCATTTAATACACCAGTACCAGCGAAATATAATGCGGTAAATGGGATCAAGACACTGATAAATGAATAATACATTGCATAGTCTTCGTTACCAAGTAAAGTGCTCAAAGTGGGCGCTAGGAAGACGTTAACAATGCTTAGTAGTAAAGCGAACCCAATCTGGAGCGTAATCCCTTTTACGATAATATCTTTCGTATTAAATGAATTAATTGCAATAGCATTTGAAATTGATTGTCGAATTCCATTAGTTAAAAACAAATAATAAAAATTTGATAATGTAATAATGGTGCCGATTAAACCGTATTCTGCGACAGACAAAAGTCTCCCTAAGGTGAAATGTAAAAGATATGCAAAGCTGACAACAGATAGCTTGGCAACTAAATGAGAGCTAATGCCGATTTGAAACCTAGAGTTTTTCATTTGCAACCAGTTTATTTATCTTTCTAATTATTCTTCTTTTTCCTAACAATAAATTAACAAGAAGAGCGTTTGCATATCGTGTAAAAAAAATCACTCGAGGATTTTTTGTTTTTATACTCTCGTAAGAATTCAATGTTTTTCGCCTTCTCCAATTATTGTTTATCATATAGGTGTTTAATATTTTTGTGGCAAACCAATAACGGAAAGGTTCAGAATTGGATTGGTTTCGATAACCAATTTTTTGGAGACTTTTTGAGTTAAATTTCATTATCCTGTCTTTTATGGCAATTTTCTTCGAAAAAATTTCTTTAATGTGTCCAGTAATTAGTTTTTCAATTGGGTATTCTTCTGCAGTGATTATCCCTTTTTCGACTGCATGATTGAATAGATTTTCTCCGCGTTCGCTTCTGATAATTACTAATGTAGACCCAAATTCATCCTTCTGGTATTGTTTGCCTCCCCATGGGTCTCCGAAAGAAATATCAGCATGCTCTGCTGTATAATCATTACATAGCAAACACCCCGAATTTGTATAGTAATAACTATTGTAAATTGCTGTAAAAATTGATCGGGTGTACTTATATCGAAAGACTCCATTATCCTTGAATTTAATTTCTACATTCCCTGGCCACTCGCCATTGCGATAATTGATATCAACGATGTCATCATAATGACAATTGCTTTTCTGGATTAAATAGTTGATCAAGTCTTCATTTGACAACTTCGAACAGAACAATCCAAAGATAATGATATCAGTATTGACGTTTCGAATCGCTTGAGCCTCGCAGGGTAATACCGTAATTACTGATTCCTTTGTAAAGTGTTTAAGGTTACGAAGAAGTGGCGAAGATATATATTTTGACCCTGATGGAATATTCGTGTTTGAATCTACTATAATCGGGTCTGCAATAATTTTATTTTCTTGGTTCTCAACCGTAATGATCTGTTTAAAGTAATGATTGTCGATTCCGAACGAGAGCAGCTGAGAAACAACACCCCCCGAACTCCCCCTCTTATTAATTTCGGAATCAGTGCTTTTTGCAATTACTATCTTCCGATATTTACCGATAATGGTGTCGTTAAACATATTTTCTTGAACGGGGCAAATTTTATTGCATTTATCACAATCAATACATTCATCCAAAAACAAATTAGGGATATACTGTTTGTATTGATTTTTTTCCATCCGAATAGCATATTGCGGGCAGATTCCTTCACAGGCACCACAGGATCTGCATAACTGGGGAAACTTTATTTTAGAATCAACAAAATACTTGGAACTTCTTCTCTTTGTTTCGTTGCCCTTATATAAATCATGTATCCGCTGAATTGTGCTTTTTGAAGAAGAAGTTATCTTATTAGTATTTTTTTTGAGGGAATTATTAATTATTTCAAGATTGGAAGTCAAAAGCGTAAAGGTGTTCGATAGTTTTTCAAAAGTTAAGTTGTTTATATCAAGTGTGTAGTCGGACAATTCAAAAGATTCCATCATTGCCACTGCCTTATGCTCGTACGCGATGCATATACAGGGAACTTGCATTTTACAGGCAAAAACGGCTGAATGGTATCGAGTTGCAATCATGGTATTAAGTTTTGAAATTTCTAATTGTTGCTCAACTCCATTTTTATTATTAGAAAAAACAATAGTTCTATCTTTATATTTCATGCTGGATATCATTTCGTAAATGATCGGAAGATCAGAATGTTTATTGTACAATTGCGGAAAAAACTCAATGACTAATTCAGGATCATTTTCCATTAATATGTCAAAGAAGCGAACGATTATTTCTTTATATTTTTCAAATTCATATTTTGGATTGTCTGAGTTCGGGTATTTGTATTTTAGTGGAGTAAACCCAATAATCTTGTCTTTAACGATAGGTTCATGTTTTCCCTCAATCTTATGAGCAAAACAAGCATCAGCAGCCAAGAATACTTTATCTGTATTATTAATGAAGGCTACAACATAGTTGTATGAGATTCGATCTCGTAAAATGATCAAATCACACTTATCTAAAATATATTTTCTCCAAGGGTTTAATAATTTGTTGGTAAAAGGACCCATTGATGGAGCTGCAAAAACAACTTTCTTTTTTAATAAAACCGGGACAAATAAATGTAATAAATGAACGATTTCGTGCGTTCCATAAATATCGCCAATGTAAGGACCTCCACAAGAAGAGATGATAATATCCGCAGACTTGTGAGCTAAAACAAATTTTCTGATACTTTTGGAAAATAAACTATCTACATTAATATTTAATGTCTTTAAGAAACACCATATCAATAGTTGAAGTAAGCCAATTGGGTTAATGATCATGTCTTCTTCATTGACCTGGTATTGATGTGGTAAAAATCGATAATCAGAGGTTTGCTTAAAAAGTGATATTTCTACGTTATGCCCAAAGTTATTATAAATTTCTTCAATCAGACCTATAGTTGCTGATTCATCCCCTCTGTTGTCACAATGTTGGTTCGTAATAATAATATTAATTTTTTTCATTATTTAATTCTCGATTTCTACTTAAGAAGAGTCCATGTATTTTTGTGGCTAAAGCTAATGAATCGCCCATAATAACATAGTGGAATTTTCTGTTGTCTTCTGGAAATAGTTCTTTGTTTGCGGGATTATCTCCTAAGATTATTTTTTTACCCATCTGTTGATAAATAAACGTTTTTCCTGCAATTGTTCTTTTTGCTTTATCAATTGTATTATTGAAATGCCCTGCTAAACATAGGTCTGCCATGGCTATTTGGGTTGCTAATTCATCTTCTGGTAACCATGGAATATAAATAATGTTAGGGGATTGTATTTTATTCTTTATTGGCCCAATTAAGATAAATTTGATTTCATTAACATTAGCTAATAATTTAGCTGCATTTAGAATGATGTCTACTCCTTGGAGCGGTAATATACTCCCAAAGTAAAGAACCACATAATTATTAAATAATTCATCGGATTTAATAACCTCTTGTGGAAAATAAATGTTTTTGTTTGCTTCTAAATAAAGAACCAAAGTCTTTTTCTTTGGAACATTAAAAAGGGATGTAAAATATAAAAGATCAGATTTAGTATCAAAAATAATTAAATCAGATGAAGTGCAAGTGATTTTGTCAAAATAAAAAAGTACTTTCGACAGAATCGTTCTTTCCCTTATTTTGCAACGTTCCTGAACTAATGTTTCATAAAGAGAAATAAAGAAATCAGTGATAATAATGGATTTAGGTGAGAAAAATCTAAATATTAACCACGGTAATAACGGCTGTGCAAGAAAACTCACAAAAATCACATCTGGTTTCTTCTTGAAAATCAACAGAAATAAATGTAAGTATAAATAAACAATATTAGTTAAATAAATATTTTTATAAGTGCCAAGAATTTGGAATTCTCTTGAGAATTGCGAAATTAATTGAATCTCTTGATGACAACGGATATATGATATTTCGCGAGTGGTGATAAATAAAACACTTTTCCCAGAAATTAGGTTAATTAAATATTCTTTATTCTTCATCGTTTGTAGGAAAAGCAGCTTCCGAGCTTTGCATTATTTCAATTGTTTTTACTCTTACTTGAATGTCTTCTATTAATTTCCGATTGCCAGCGACTAAATCTGCTAAAAGCCCTAACGTCATAGTTTGAATCCCAGCCATACTTAAGATTGCTGTTAATATAAGTGATTGAATATGGCCAGCGCCTGTTCCAGAATAATAAAAATATATATACCGTAAACCAAGTAATGCAGCAAAACTTAATAAAATAATACTCAAAATGATAAAAAATTTAAAGGGTTTGTACATCATGAAGGATCTGATAATCACAGGGAATGACCTTCGTAAATAATTATTAATTCCGGTAAATAATCTGGATTCACGAGTTTGTCGGTTTGTTCGAATAGGGACAGAAAGGATAGTTTCTTTTTTATGCCCTGCCTGAATAATTGTTTCCAATGTATATGTAAAATCATTAAACACATTTGTTTTCAATGCTGCATCTCTGGATAAAGCGCGAAAACCACTTGTTACATCAGGTAATTGTGTATTGGACGCTGTGCTAACAACCCAACTCCCAAAATGTTGTAAAAATTTTTTCTTATTTGAAAAATGTTTAATTTCATCAATTGGACGTTCTCCAATAACGATATCTGCCTTTCCATCAAGAATTGGTCTGACTAGATTCTCAATGTCTGCTCCATTATATTGATTGTCGCCGTCTGTATTGACAATAATATCAGCCCCAAGATGCAAACATGCATCAAGTCCAGCCATAAAAACTTTTGCAAGCCCTTTATTTCTTTTAAAATTGATAATATGATGCACACCAAGCTCACGGGCAACTTCAACAGTTCTATCTGTGCTGCCGTCGTTAATAATTAAATATTCGATTGTGTCAACATCTGTGATCGTTTGCGGAAGATCTGCGATTACGTTCGGAAGAGTTTTTTCCTCATTAAAGCATGGTATTTGTATGATTAGTTTCAACACATTACTCCTGAGCAATTCTTTTTGAATAAGCGCTGTATATAAACAATGATCCAAAGAGTATTGATAAAATACCAAGAGATACAAATACTCCCCTACGAAGTTGATTGGGAATAAAAAACATTTCGATCTCAGAATAACCAGATTCTAAGAGAATCCCTCGAAACAGACCGTTTACTGGAATAATCGATTGGGTAATTCCGTTAACTGTTGCTTGCCAGTTTTTATCATAGTTATCAGAAAGCACCATGATGGCATTATCGTCAACATAGGTGATTATTTTTACAAATCCCGGTTCATATTCAACAATTTTAGCGTACTCATTATCTTTTATTTCCAAATTATTTAAACTTATAGATTCAGAAAAATATACTTTCCCAAGTTCCTTTTCGTTTAACATATTTTCTATGATTTTGTTTGGAGGCAAAATGTCAATATTCCTACTTAAATAAACACGATTTAGAGCCTCTTTATTTATAAAGAGATGGGTTCCATCATTGAAACTCCTGTCGAAAATTAAAGAATCATGTTCTTTGATGAATTGAATATTCATATAAGATGAATGTTTTTCTCCATTTATTTCAAATAACACAAGTTTGTCTGGAGAGATTAAGGATAAACTTGGATAAAGTGGAATTGAGATCTTATTGCCTCCCTGATTATCTGTATGTAATGATAATTCATATTCATGATTAGCGATTATATTCACGTTTTCAAATGTAAAAGAAATCCGATTGTTATATTCAGGGTGGAATATCGAATTTTTCTTTATTAGTAAGGTTTGATTTTGTGTTCTGTCAACAATTGTCAATGTGATATCTTCGCCGGCATTTGATGAGGAAGCAATTGGGGTAACAAAAAAATCCAATCGGTTTATTTCCATCTTTGGCAAAAATAATTTTATACGAATATCTAAACTTTCTGCAAATAATGTCGAAGAAGTTTTCTGCAAATCCCTAACAAGACTCATCTTTTCATGTGGTTGGTCTTTATTCTCGGCAATAATGAATTTTACATTTGCCAAACTGAGTCCAAAAGGATCATCTATATGGGAAAACGCAATCCTAGTTTTTGAAGCATATGCATTGCTATTGATGTGTTTCAAAAATTGAATCATATTTGGAGACGTTACGGATAAAGAATGAGATCGAATATCATTCAATTTGTAACGCATTCCACTATTCGGAAAAAGTGTCCATGCCCCAAGCGCAACGAAACGATTATATCCTTCTTGCTCTTTTAGAAATTCAATGGAATCCGTAACAGGAAGAGAAGGTGTATATTTACCTATATATGGATTGTAATTAATTAATTTAGAATTGAGGTCTATGAAAATCACTAGGAATATAACAACCTGCATTGTAATTGATTGTTTATTTTTTACCGTTTGTAATGGCATTATTATTAATAAATAGAAAATGAGGACAACTGATAACATGCCAGCGGCAATTTTATCGTTAAAAATGATGTATCGAAGCACAGAAAAAAATAGAAGGAGCGTAATTCCAAGAAGAATTAGTTTCTTGTTGGAATTATCTTTAAGTATATTATCAATAACATGAGCATTTAGAATTGTTCCAGAAAAAACAAAGAGGATAATTGTTCTGGTTTTTAGAGATGTGTTTATCAGTGGAATGTTTTTAAATATTAAATCAAATGAATGAGTGAATGTTGTAAATAAAACTAGGAGAGAAATAGCGAACCAAAATAGGATATTCTTTTTTTTCCGCAATAAGAATGGAGCAATTAATATCGAGATTATTGGGAATAATCCAATGTACATGGCGCTCTCATTAAAATGACCTTTAATGTATCGATGATTAGGAATAATAAGCTGGCTAAGCAATTTAATTGAAAAGACAGATTGATAATAATTCGTACGTTGGGACAGATAGTCAGTCTCTTTGATTTTTCCTAGAAGACTGATTGTATAAGGCAAACTTATCAGACTGCTGATAATGGCAATGATAAATAAGATACCAATATTTAATAAACAGTACTTGAAACCTTGTTTCGATTCAATCGTTCGCCATATGACGAATAAACCAAGTAAATAATAAAAATATGCGACATATGGAGGCATCCCGGAATATAGCATTTGCGTGACAATAAAAACAAGAGCTATAAATAAGCGGGGATTTTTATTTTGAATGATTCTGTCGGTAAAATAGAAAAGGAATGGAGCAAGCATTGCAACGCTTGTATGGGGCCAAAGTAACCAGGCAATTATCGTTCCAGAAAAAGTATAAGTTGTCGCCCCAATGAGTCTGCTGGTATTTGATAGGCCAAATCTACCTAAGAGCAAATACATTCCCCATAAGCATAAATACATTTCGAAGAATGTAAAAGCAAGCAGACCTACAGAAATTGGTAATAACAAGATGAACCAATTTGGTAAATAGCCTAAAATTGATGCGATCTCACTTTCTAACGAATATCCCATTCCATTATAAGGATTCCAGAAAGAGATTTTCTTTTCGCTCAAAAGCATGTTTTTCACATAATACCTTATTGGTAAAGATGCATCTATTGGATCAGAGAGAAGTGCACCTTGGATTTCTGCGGATACCGAATTCCCTGGTGGCATCACATAATAAAAATTGGCCGGTGTAAATTGCTCTCCAAGCAAAAAATATCGATAGAAAAAAATGATTAGGACTCCTGCGAACAACAGAGATAACTTGATATTTATATTGATTCCAAAAATAAATTTTCTGATGACCAATTTAAATGGCATTCTGTCTGATTTCGAGATAGAAAAGAGGACAATTCCTAATAATACTATTCCTAAGAGGACTGAGGTTAGGAATTCGACATTAAAGGATACTGGTGGAAGTTGGCATAAGTTTAATGTCAGGTATAGTAAAAAAGAAAAACAGATAACAAAAATAATGAGGAGATTGTATCGATTGATTTTCCGATCTTCAGAGAACATGTTTTATGAACCTAACAAATCGGTGGAAATTCTATTTAGTCGATCACTTTGAGTTTTCCATATAGACAGATCATTAATAGAATAACTATTCCCTCCGATAATCAAGTTAGGATTGTAGTATGGGTCAATAAATATAGGATTACCAAACCATTTATGCCTTAATAGTTGAATTTCGTTAGCAAGCCGATCTTTCTTTTGGTAAGTGTCTTCATATCCACGAGTCTTTGATTCAAAATGATAAAGTTCGGCGAATGGGGTCCAAATATTTAAATATCCATTCTGAATTGATTTCAGACAAATATCAACATCTCCAAAAGCTAAGACGAAAATCTCATCGAACCCACCAATTTTATCGAAAACTTCTTTTCGAATCATAAAACAAGCACCAGTAAGAGCCGTAACATTACGGACTGCTTGTAAAGAAAGCCCATATCCAAATGATTCACGCGGTTCGTGTAAATATAAATGCCAGGGAATTCCGTCATACCCGATACTTACTCCTGCGTGTTGAATAGTGTTATCCGGATAATATAATTTAGCTCCTACAAATCCAATCTCAGGTCGTAATGCATGTTGAAGCATCTCTTCTATCCAAGTAGAACTTATTACTTCTGTGTCATTATTAAGAAATAATAGAACTTGTCCTTTAGCGTGTTTCGCAGCAAGATTATTAATTCTAGAATAATTGAACGGATCATTGTTGAATAGAATACTAATCTTTTTGTCTTTATCAAGTTCAGAATAAAGGTTGAAAGTACTTTGATCTGTGGAGTTATTTTCAACAATAATTATTTCATAATTTGAATATGTTGATATATTTATTATTGATTCAACGCATTGTAATAAATCATTCGTGTGATCACAGTTGGGAATAATGATCGAAATTAAAGGTTTTTGAGTTATCTCAAGAACAACTCTGTATGATGTTGGTACTGGGCCTTCAATGACTTGACCAGCAAGTTTGTTCCTTTGTAAATGTTCCTTAACAGCTTTTATACCGGATTCTGTCGCATATCCTTTAGCATCAATCGATTGTGCTGTTGACCCCTTTATTGTTCTCCAATGGTATAAAATCTGAGGAATATGGACAATTGACCTTGCCTTTTCTGTGACGCGTAAAACTAGATCAAAATCCTGAGCACCTTCGAACCCATGGCGAATCCAACCCAATTTGTCACCTAATGTTTTCCGGACAACAACTAAATGACAAATATAGTTTATTGCTCGGAGATAATCTGGTGAAAAAGCTGGTTTGAAAAAGGGGTTGTTACGGTTTTTACTATCTGCGCTAATTTTATCCTCATCAGAATAAAGTAGGTCCGCAGAAGGTTCTTCATTTATTGCATTAACAATTGCATACAGAGCAAAAGGTGCAAGAGTATCATCATGATCAAGAAATCCAACAAACTCACCTGTAGCCATGGCGATTGCTGCATTTGTATTTCCAGCAATCCCTTCATTGCCATCCAGATTCTTGTATAAGATTTTGTTTTCGTGGTTTGTTTTATATGATTCTAATACAGCATTAATCTCTTGATTATCCGGACTCCCATTGGCAATGCATATTTGCCATCGGGGATAAGTTTGGATTATTACAGAGTTTAGTGCTTCTTTAAGTATATGGATCGGTGTGTTATAAACGGGGATAATGATGCTGATTAATGGTTGGTAGGCAAAAGAAGAGGAAATAATCCGTTGTTTTTCAAGCTCCTTATCTGTAGGCTCATTATTGTTGATCCATTTATAATATTTGTTTTTTTTCGCTGTTTTGTTGGTGAATACTCCTTTAATTTTACTAACGAAGTTTCTTTGTATACTTCCAATTGGGAAAACTCTGCGAAAAGGTTTTCCAATTAGTGTGCCAATTTTCCAAGTTTCACTATTATATATTTCGTCAATTTGGATTTCTTTCTTATAAAGAGAAATATTATTAAGTACTATTGTTTCTTCTAAACGACCAATTTCCTGTTCTTTTTTTGAATCACCTTGCGTATTTTCTAATCTTTCTCCCAAAATATTAAAAAGGGTAGATATTCCCGAATGATTTTTTGCCGTATTAATAAAATCTATGAATACTCTTGGTGCTTTTTCCCCAACAGTTAAAATACCTAATCCATTTCCATGTCTAAATTCGTACGATGGGTAAGTAGGAGATAACTCTTTCCACAATTTCCATACTCCAAATTCTCCCTCCAGAACATTTGTGTCGTGAAAAATAACAACAGCTCGTTCACTCAATTTGGGTTTCCAAGTTTCGAAATCATGCTTCACCGATTCATAATTATGGCACCCATCTATGTGAAGTAAATCAATTGACCCATCTTCAAACTTGTGAACAGAATTATCAAAAGTTGAGCGTAGTAAAGTAGAAATATTTGAAAAATGTTTTGTATTAAAATCTAATAGGTCTTGGTAAATCTCTTTACCGTAATATCCCGTTTGTACATCGCCTTCCCAAGTGTCAATTGCGAATGCTTTTGTATCAAGTTGGAGAGCTTTTATTGCCTGACAAAATGCACAGAAAGAGACTCCAGAATGTGTTCCAAGTTCTACAAAAATTTTTGGCTGCAAAATTTCTATTAAGAAAAAAGCAAAAGGAATATGCTGTATCCATGCGCTTGAATTTAGTAACCGTTTAGGTTTAGAAAAAATAATTGGATGGTCTATGGGATTAAATCTTTTATTTTCGATAAACGCCATAAAGATCACACTTCCAAATTATTAATCTGTTGTTTTATCCAATTTGACACGTTAGTTCTACACGATTGTTTGATTTTTCCGCAATCCAGCGCCGTATACATCGGTCTTTCAGCAGGCGTCGGGAAATCCGCGGAATTCGCTCGTTGAATTTCTTTCAATTTTAGCATATCGCGGTTTGGCGCTAATTCCCAGATCTTCTGTGCCCAGTCATAACGGCTGGCTTCTCCAGCGCTGGTCAGATGGTAAACGCCATTCTTCTCCCGCACCCAATCATACAAAGATAATCCGGAGGGCATTGCTTGAGCCAACACGCTGGCAGTTGCCTCGGCCACAAAGCGCGCCCAGGTTGGGTTGCCGATCTGATCGTCCACTATCCGCACTGTCTCGTATTTTGCCGCCCACTCCAAAAATTTGGTGACGAAATTATTCCCGCGTGCGGAATAAAGCCACGCTAGTCGGAAGATCAGTGCGGAATCAGTCTCTGCCTGAATCGACTCTTCCCCCTTCAATTTACTCAGCCCATAGACGTTTATCGGGTTCGGCTTGTCTGTCTCAACGTAGGGCGTGCGTTTGGACCCATCAAAAACAAAATCGGTTGAATAATGGATCAGCAGAAACCGTCGTCGGTTGCATTCCCGTGCCAGCCAGCCCGGCCCATCCGCGTTGACTGCCATTGCTATCTCTTTTTCAGTCTCTGCCAGATCGACATTTGTGTACGCGCTGGCGTTGATTACCAGCTCGGGTTTGATTGTGGATAATGTATCGCTGATCTGCGTGCGATTGCTGATATCGAATGCAGGAAAATCAACCGAGATCACTTCCCCAATTGGCATAAGCGTCCGGATCAGTTCCCATGCAAGTTGTCCCCGTTCTCCGATTAATAATATCTTCAAAATAAACTCCAACGCTCCAGCTAACCAAAACTTCCTTTATGATATCTTACTTTTCGCAAGTTTTTCTAGATAACGTTTTAGCATTGGATCGCCAGCGTCCCCAGTCAGCGCCAACAGCTGGTCTGCATCGATGAACTTCATGCGGTAAGCGATTTCCTCTGGACAGCTGACTTGCATGCCTTGCCGGGATTGGATTGCCTGAATAAACATGGATGCCTGTAGCAAACTTTCATGCGTGCCTGCGTCCAGCCAGGCGATTCCCCTCCCAAGCACCTGAACCTGAAGATTACCCTGATCCAGATAAATCCGGTTCAGGTCAGTAATTTCAAGCTCACCGCGGGCTGAGGGTTTGAGATTAGCGGCGTACTCCGTTACGGTTTCATCATAAAAATAAATGCCCGGCACGGCGTAATTCGATTTTGGCTGTTTGGGTTTCTCCTCAAGACTAATCGCTTTTCCGTTCACATCGAATTCTACAACCCCGTAACGTTCCGGATCATGCACCTCATAAGCAAAAACGACTGCTCCTTCTTTAAGGGCTGCCGCGGTTCGGAGTTTTTCCGGGATCGCTGCACCATAAAAAATATTGTCACCCAGAACGAGGCAGGCGGAATCGCCGGCGAGAAACTCTTTCCCGATGATGAACGCCTGCGCAAGTCCTTCCGGTTTTGGTTGTTCGGCGTACTCAAAACGCATGCCCCATTGACTGCCATCTCGGAGGAGTCGATGATAAAGCGGTAAGTCTTCAGGCGTGCTGATAATCAGGATTTCGCGAATTCCTGCCAACATCAGCATTGAGAGAGGATAATATATCATCGGTTTGTCATATACAGGCAATAGCTGTTTGCTAACTACGCGAGTCAAGGGGTAAAGTCGAGTACCTTTGCCGCCGGCGAGAATAATTCCTTTCATGTATTAATCCTTTCTCAAATTATTATGTACGTTTCTGGTAATTGGCGTTGATCCAATGAGAAAATTCTGATTTTTCCAATACGGAATCAACCCAGCTTGGGTGATTCAGATACCAATCAACCGTTTCTTCGAGGCCTGCTTTTAATTCAAAACTCGGCTGCCACCCTAATTCACGCTCAATTTTTGTAATGTCGATATCATAGCGGAAGTCATGCCCGGGTCGATCGGTGACATATTGGATTTGGTCCACGTGCGACTTTCCATCAGGTCGTGGAAGTTTCTGATCCAGTATCTGACAGAGAAGCTTGACGATTTCCAAATTCGTTGGCTGATTGTCTCCGCCTACGCAGTAAGTTTCGCCATTTCTTCCTTTTTTCAGGATCAAATAGATTGCCTCACAATGATCTTCAACGTGTAACCAGTCGCGAATTTGTGCGCCTTTGCCGTACACCGGTAACGGTTTCCCGGTAATTCCATTAAGGATCATTAGTGGAATCAATTTTTCCGGAAATTGATAGGGACCATAGTTGTTGCTGCAATTGCTGATCGTAATTGGGAGTCCGTATGTATCATGATAAGCGCGGACGAGATGGTCGCTGGCAGCTTTGGAAGCTGAGTAAGGTGAATGTGGATCATATGCCGTTTTTTCGTCAAATGCCGGATCACCGGGCTGCAGCGCACCAAATACTTCATCTGTGGAGATATGATGAAATCGAAATGGCTCAGGTTTGTCCTGCCAGGCATTTTTTGCAGCTTCCAATAGAGTAAAAGTGCCAACAATGTTGCTTTGGATAAATGGGGCCGGTCCAAGAATTGAACGATCAACGTGGCTTTCAGCCGCGAAGTGAACAATTGTGTCGATCTTGTGCTCAGCCATCAGCTTGTCAACCAAACTGCGGTCACAGATATCTCCTTGAACAAAAAGATGATTATTTTCATTGGGCAGATTGGTCAAATTTTCGAGTTTTCCGGAATAAGTCAGCAGGTCAAGGGTAACGACTTTGCAGTCAGATTCCTTTCGAAGGAGATTGCGGACAAAGTTAGACCCGATGAATCCTGCTCCACCCGTAACGAGTACATTTTTCATTGATAAACCTCCGCATTTTTAAGTAAAAATCCTTCAGCGTCTTTTTTTGAAAGAATTGGTTTCGCGCCATGCAATGGCCAGTCAATTGCCAGTTCTGGATCGCTCCACAAAATGGAGCGTTCATAAACCGGAGCATAAAAATCAGTCGCTTTGTAAACGAATTCCGCTGTTTCACTAAGCACTAAAAATCCATGAGCAAAACCTGGCGGAATCCAGAGTATGTTGAAATTATCGGCGCTGAGCGTTGCTGAAACCCATTTGCCGAATGTCGGGGATGATTTCCGAAGGTCGACTGCGACGTCAAAAACTTCTCCGGCTATTGCTCGAATCAGTTTTCCCTGAGACTGCTGAATCTGATAATGCAGTCCGCGCAGTACGCCTTTCGATGAGCGTGAATGATTATCCTGGACAAAATTTAAATTGATCCCGGCTGATGCGAATTTTTCGGCCTGCCAGCTTTCGAAGAAAAAGCCGCGCGAGTCATGGTGCACGTCTGGTTTGATCAGGACAACGTCCGGAATACTAAGCGGGATAAATTCCATTTGGATCCTTGGTCATTATAAATTGTCTTTGTCTCTATTTTATTCGATCTTTGTAGAAATGATCGAAACGAAGCGCGGGCGAAAAAAAGGGATCAAAATTTTGGAAAGTGGCTGGCCATTTTTTTTTCAAGAAATTAAAATAGGCCTTATTCGTTTTTCTCTGCTCCTTGGTAATAGTTTGTCCGCGAGTCTTTGATTCATGGTGAATCAATTTAGCTTGGGGAATTCCCAGATTAATATTACCCTTCGAATAAAGATTCAGACATAGTTCAACATCGTTGAAAGACATTGGCAATGCAGGATCAAATCCGCCAACAGCCATAAATTTTACTCGTTCAATCATCAGACACGCACCAGTCACCGCAATCACCGCATTCGTCTTTCTCGTCCATCCATAATATCCAGGCAATTCCGCTGGCATCCACTCAGCAATATGAAAAAAGAATTGGTCTGAAATTTTTCCGAGGCCAATGCCGACATGTTGAATCGTTTTGTCGGGGAATAAAAGTTTTGCGCCAACTGCACCGACGTCAGGCTGTTGAGCAAGCCCGATCATTTCTTGAAGCCAATCCGGACTAATCACTTCGGTGTCATTGTTGAGAAATACGAAGATGTCTCCTTGTGCCTGTTCAGCTGCCCAATTGTTTATCGCTGAGTAATTGAACTCATCAGGCCAATAGAGGACTTTCCCTGGAAAGTCTAGGTCTTTTTGCAACGACTGATAATATTCGAAAATTGAATCTTCATCACTGTTATTTTCTACAATTAAAATTTCATAGTTCTCCCAATCTGTTTTCTCCCGAATTGAATCAACACAACGTTTTAATAGATTGGTCTGGTTGCAATTGGGAATCAGTATTGAGACAAGTGATTCATTCCGCGGGATATACCGAACCCGAAAACTGTCGATGTAATTGTTCGGCAGAACTTCTGTTTTTACTTTTCGACGTGCTAAATGGGATTGAAGAGCTAATCGATCTTGAACTTCGGGTTCCCACAAAGTATTTTCGGATATCGCGGCAGGGCGTAGCGCTTGATTATGATACAGGACCTGCGGGATATGGTAAATTTTTGGTTCAGCGTCTGCCAATCGAAGCGCAAAATCATACCATGGGACTTTCGCATCCGAATTGTATCCAAACCAACCAATTTCATCTCCCAGGTTTTTCTTTACAATCAAAAAATGGCGTAAATAATTGGCGCTGCGGAGGTTGTAGATGTTGAATTCTGGCTTGAGCCAAGGATCGGTTCGTTTCCCATTTGGCTTTAAATGATCCTCATCTGTGTAAAATACAGATATGTCAGGCTGCTCAGCAATCGACTGATTAACAACTTGGCTGGCCAATCGCGTTAGCCGGTCTCCCGGTTCAAGAAATCCAATATAGCTCGCCTCACTGGCAAAAAGAAGCGTGTTGATTTCTTCTGTTTTTTTGTATGGGACGACGATGATATTATCTTGCAGTTCAATACCGACAATCGCGGTTACGTCCGCAGAAAAAGCATCAGGCGTTGCAATGATCCAACAGGGAACTTTTTGGGTTTGATTTCGGACGGATTCGATTGTTTGGGAAAGTTTTTCGATTTCATCGAGCCGGAGAATCGGAGTGAATAGCGTTAACTTGGTTGGTATATTCGTATCAATGTTTGATGTTAATTGACTGACAAAGGGAGACTCCTGTGTCCGAATCCAATTGCCATAGGAATTTTCATATCGACGCCAGGTGCAATCATAAACAGGTTTTAGGATTTTTTTGAATGGTTGTATGAAAGGCGCTTTTTTAAGCAGATTAGGGAAACTCATATTTCAAAAAGAAAACTCAGCTTGCGGCATATGCTTCAGCGACTTCTTCGGCCGATCCGGTCATCTTAATTGTCCCTCCATCCAGCCATAAGCCTTGTTTGCATATTTTTTTGACTGATTCTGCACTATGGGAGACAAATACGATCGTCGTGCCATTGTTTAAATAATTTGTCATTCGTTCCATGCATTTATCCTGAAAGTTTTTGTCACCAACAGACAGAATCTCATCAGCCAGCAGGATGTCCGGCTGAACAGCGGTAGCGGTTGCGAATGCCAACCGTGCGACCATTCCGGAGGAATACGATCGCAGCGGTGCATGAATAAAATCGCCCAATTCAGAGAAATCAACGATACTATCGTAGAGTTCGGTGATTAGCTGATTACTTAACCCTAAGATATTGCCATAGAGGTAGATGTTTTCATGACCGGTAAGATCCATCACAAATCCAGCCCCTAGCTCTAGCATCGGGAAAACTTTCCCTCGAATTACGACCCGCCCTTCTTTTGGGGTCAGGACACGGGCGATCGCTTTTAAGAGAGTGCTTTTGCCTGCACCATTACGACCCATTACACCAAGAGATCCGCCTTGTTCCAAGTTAAAAGTAACATGACGCAATGCCCAGAAGGTGTTTATTTGAATTTTCCGTTGGGTTGCTAGAATAAAGAAATCCTTCGTGCTTCTGATTTGCTCAGTTGGAAGGCGAAAACTGATACCGAGATTTTCAATTTGGATGGAAGGTTTTTGATTCATCTAAAGAAATTCCTTATGCCCGATAGGAGAATTCGTTTGAATTTTTTGTGAAGAACCACCAACCAAATATCAGGAAAAAGATCGCGTAAAAGCCCCCGGCGAACCAAACCTTAAATGGTGAAATATATTGATAAAGTAGCGGTTCCCGGAAAAGCGTGACGTATGAATACATAGGATTTAATTTGTATAATCCAAGATACTTTGCCGGAACAATTGTTGCGGGATAAAATATCGGGGTCATATACATCCATAAGGTGATGACGACAGACCAAATCTGTGAAAAATCATTTAAATAGGTTGTGATGGTTGCAACAATCAGGCTGACCCCGACAACAAACATCACCAGCAATAAAATCGCAGGGATGATCATCACAATTACCCAGCTGATCTTGAGGTGGTCAATCAAGGCGATCAAGAAAAACGGGATAAAGGTAAGAATTAAATTGATGCCGTTAATCCCAATTCCGGAAAGAATATAAATTGTTTTGGGCAGGTACACGCGTCGGAGCATCGGTGCATTACTGATAATTTGAATCATCGCTTCAGACGTTGATTGCGAAAAGAATGCGAAGAGCATGTTCCCAGACAGGATATATAACGGATAATGCGGGATGTCAAAACGGAATAAATTAGAAAAAATGATTACAAATACGATCATATTCAACAAGGGGTTTAAAAGTGACCAGACAACACCCAAATACGAGCGTTTATAACGGGTTTTAAAATTGGTGTAGATCATTCGCCGTAAAATGAATAGGTTTTCTTTTAAACCAATAATTTCATCAACAAATGGATTGGTCAGTCTGGCTGAATCGTAAATCGGTTTGTTTACATCATTCTGAATCATTTCTTCGTTATTTTCATTCATAATTGCTTCAAATTATATTCGGTTTCTTCGGAATTACCTAATCGGTGGTTAATTCAGCCAACTCGCAAGGAATCAATTCAACCCAGTCAAATCAATCCATTCGATATCCGGATCGGACTCCTTGAACCAGTTTGCTTGCCTACGGACAAAATTCCTGGTGCGTCGTTTGATTAATTCAACGGCTTCTTCGAGTTCCAAATTCCCGTTTAGGTGATCACAAATTTCGCGATAACCGATAGCGGACATCGCCGGTAAATCTGGCGCGAACCCCTTTCCCATCAATTCCTTAACTTCATTTAAGAAACCAGCCTGGACCATTTGATCAACGCGTTGATCGATCCGCAGATACAGCTCGGGCCGCTCTCGACGCAGACCGATCACTGTGGCTTGATACCGGCTTTCACCGATGCTGCGCTGTGCGGAGAATCGTTCGCCGGTCGAAAAAATAACTTCCAACGCTCGCACTGTGCGGCGTTTGTTTTGATAGTCTATGCCAGCAGCCGCAATTGGATCCAACTTTGACAATTTTTGATGAAGCGCTTCTGTCCCAATTTCTTCTCCCCATCCGGCTAGCGCTTCTCGTAGCGCTGGATTCGGCGGTAACGCGGGAGGTTCCCAGCCCTGCAGCAGCGCACGGACATATTGACCCGTTCCGCCGACAACGATAACACCCTTTCCCCGTTTATGGATCGATCGAATGATTTGGTCTGCTTCCTGCTGAAACAAAGCCAGACTCCAGGTTTCGTCCGGATTAGCAACGTCAATTAGATAATGGGGGATGCCGCGCCGTTCATCCAGTGTTGGTTTGGCTGTTCCAATATCCATCCCACGATAAAAATAACGGGAATCGGCTGATACAATCTCAGCGTTCATCTTTTCAGCCAGATCGATTGCGAAGTCTGTTTTTCCGACGGCTGTCGCGCCAACAATAACAGTGATCGGAATTTTATTCATCAGCGGTTATATTCTCGATCCATTGGATCTCTCTGGCTAGCTGGGTTGATTGATCCAATAAAATTGAAATTACGTCCAGTTGCCATCCCTTGTCGGAAAGTTGGCGGTCATTCAGATAATATTCCGCGTTTTGAATCATATGGGACATTTTTTCCTGATTGACGGCTTCCTCCGGAAAACCAAAACGATAAGAGGTGCGTGTTTTGACTTCGACAAAGAAAATTCGGTCATTTTTTTCCAAAATCAGATCAATTTCACCATAAGGTGTTCTGACATTTATATCCTTAACAGCGTAATGCCGTTTGCGGGCAGTTTCCCGCGCAATCATTTCACCGATCTTTCCAACCGCTTGATTCTTCATCTTCGTCATCGTTCCCCCAGATCGATTCTATCAAAACCTTTCTATTTTGGAGAGATGTTGGTAAGAAAATAGAATTTTTGCTTTCAGATCCTATCAAACGTTGATGAAAACACGAGGGACAAGAGAAGTAAAATTAGGCTCGATTATAATAAGACAAGAGGTTTTCTGACTTTGGATAAAGTTAGTTTACGAAAGAAACCTTGATTGACAATGTGAAAAGGAAATCCCAAAATTATGCGTGAAGTTGCGATATTAGAAATCGGTCAGACGCCAGTCAGTGAGCATTGGGATAAAAGCCTATTAGAAATTGCCGGCGAACCGATTTTACAAATTTTTGAGAAAACGGGTCTTAAAACCGTTGACAGTATTTTTGTTGGAAATATGATGAGCGGTACTGCCAACCATCAGATCAACCTTGGCGCTTACGTAGCCGATTGGGTTGGGGCATTGAACGCGGAAGCGGTTCATGTCGAAGCCGCCTGCAGCTCGGGTAGCGCAGCCTTTCGCGCCGCTTTCCTGGCAGTCAGCGCCGGAGACGTTGATACGGCGATTGCTGTCGGGGTTGAAAAGATGACCGATTCTCCATCAGACGAAATCACCGCAGCGCTGGCAACCGCTGCTGACGCTGATTATGAACGCGATATGGGCGTTTCTTTTGTCGCGTTGAACGCGTTGCTGATGCGTCGGTACATGGAAATATATGGCTGGGAAAAAGAACACTTTGCCGGTTTTTCAATCAATGCGCATGCGAATGGCGTGCATAATCCAAACGCGCGTTTTAACTTTCCGATTACGCGTGAAGCTTATTTGAAATCAGCGTTAGTCGCAGATCCGATCAATGTGCTGGACGCAGCAGGGATGGGAGATGGCGCGGCCGCAGTTTTGTTGGTTCCGGCAGAAAAGCTGAAAAACCTGCCATCAAGGATCAAGGTCATCGCCTCATCGGCGGCTACAGACACCATTGCTGTTCAGAACCGACGAGATCCACTCTGGCTGAGTGCTGCGGAGAAATCCGCCAAAAAAGCTTATCAACAAGCGAGGCTCGGACCAGAAGCAATAGACTTGTTCGAAGTGCATGACGCCTTTACAATTATTGAAACATTGTCGCTGGAAGCCTGTGGATTCGCGGATCGGGGGAAGGGTCCTTTATTGGCGAATGAGCAGGAGATCAGCCCTCTGGGCCGGATTCCTTTGGCGACGATGGGGGGATTGAAATCGCGTGGCCATCCGGTTGGCGCAACCGGAATGTATCAGATCGTTGAAGCAGCGCTGCAGTTAAAAGGATTATGTGGAAAAAATCAGGTTCCAGGAGCCCGGATTGCGATGACTCAAAACATCGGGGGCAGCGGATCTAATGTTTATACTCATATTCTCAGCGTTGAGTCTTGATATCCAATAAATCTCCAATGAATGCGTGATGCATTCAGAAAGGGTCATCAGAATGGAATTTCATGTTTCTCATCAGTCAAGAGTTCGTTATCAGTTTGATTTGAGCATGTTTCGTTATGACGGGAATGTCATTTTTGCTGATTTCCAGGCTGTTCGGGAATTTGCCCAGAAAATAAACACTGAACGGAAACGGGCTGGTGACCGGGAGCAGATTTACGCTGGGGATTTGAACGCGCTGGGACTGATTGATGAAATCATGCATTACATCATCGACTATTATCGTCAGAATTACCTCCCCGATCTCAATCAGCAAGCTTTCACTGTGCTTGAAGAAAAAATCGGCGGTGACCAGCTCGAAAAAACGATCTATGCTTTTTGCGCCGAATTTCCGCCGGTCGCGGTTCAGCAGAAAAAGCTGACGATCGCGGAATATCTGGCGGCTGCGAACCCAAAAGGAAAACTGAACCGCTATGAGGTTATCGAAGAAATCTTGCTCCTCTGGGTTACGAATCAAAATCCAGCCGCAATGAAACGCTTTGATGACCTGTTTGATGACAGCCAACTAACGAAAAATACCGCCTATCTGAATGTGATTCAGGCTTTGAATGAGTATTTCAAGACATTGCCGAAGATTCAGGGCTTTTCCCTGTTTGATCTGCTTTTGGAACCGGCGCTTTATAACAAAGATTCGCTGTTTGATCAGCTTGAATTTATTCGATCCCGCTGGTCGAGTCAGATTGGTGACTTTTTGCGGCGTTTGCTGATCTCTCTGGATTTGATGAAAGAAGAATTCGCAGAACACGGAATGGGTCCAGGTCCGGTAGAAATTCCAGTCTATGAAGATGGCATGCCCTCTGACGGGATGGTTGAATATGAAGCTTTCAGCCAAGACTTGGAATGGATGCCGCGGCTGGTGCTGATTGCCAAAAACACCTATGTTTGGCTGGATCAGCTCAGCAAACAATATGACCGCCCTATTACCAAGCTTAACGAAGTCCCGGATGAGGAGCTGCGTTCCCTGCATGACCAGGGATTCACCGGTTTATGGCTGATCGGAGTTTGGGAGCGATCCAAAGCATCCGCCACCATCAAGCAATATTGCGGGAATCCGGAAGCGCTGGCGTCTGCCTATTCTCTGGCAGATTATCGTATTGCTGACGATCTTGGCGGAGAAAGCGCCTATCAGGAATTGAAACACAAAGCATGGCGGAACGGCATCCGGATGGCGAGCGACATGGTCCCGAATCATATGGGGATTGATTCAGGCTGGGTGCTCTATCATCCTGAGCGCTTCTTGCAGCTGGATTACAGCCCATTCCCGGCTTATTCTTTCAATGGTCCAAATTTATCGCCTGATCCAAACATCGGAATTTTTATTGAGGATCATTATTTCTCACGGGAAGATGCATCGGTCGTTTTTCAACGGGTTGATTTCAACACAGGTAATGTGCGCTACATTTATCACGGCAACGATGGCACGAGCATGCCCTGGAATGACACTGCCCAGCTGAATTATTTGATTCCAGAGGTTCGGGAAATCGTGATTCAGACGATTTTGCAAGTTGCCCGTCGGTTCCCGATCATCCGGTTTGACGCCGCTATGACGCTGGCAAAAAAGCACTATCAGCGGTTATGGTTCCCTGAGCCCGGCACAGGCGGCGCAATTGCTACCCGGGCGGAATATGGCATGACAAAAGAAGAGTTTGACCGTGTCTTCCCGGAGGAGTTTTGGCGGGATGTGGTTGATCGCGTCGCGGTCGAAGCGCCGGACACGCTTTTGCTTGCGGAAGCATTCTGGCTGATGGAAGGGTATTTTGTGCGCACATTGGGAATGCACCGCGTGTATAACAGCGCATTCATGAACCTGCTGCGTGATGAAAACAACGCAAAATACCGAATTCTGATCAAAACAACGCTGGAATATGATCCGGACATTCTAAAACGATATGTCAATTTCATGAACAATCCAGATGAAAAAACAGCCGCTGAACAATTTGGAAAAGGGGATAAATACTTTGGCATCTGCGTCTTGATGGCGACCATGCCGGGGTTGCCGATGTTTGGTCATGGGCAGCTGCAGGGGTTCACCGAAAAATACGGGATGGAATACCGAAAAGCTTACTGGGATGAACAGGTCGATGTGGACTTACTGCAGCGGCACGAGCGGGAAATCTTCCCGCTGCTGCACCAACGCAGACGCTTTGCAGAAGTTGCAGATTTCGCCCTCTACAATTTTGCCACGCCATACGGCAACATTGATGAAAATGTCTTTGCTTATTCGAATTATGGCGAAGGGCGCCATTCGCTGGTGATCTATAACAACCGTTACGGCGAGACCAAAGGAACTGTGAAACAATCGGTGCCGTTTGTCATCAAACAGGATGATGGCGAGAAAATTACGACCCAAAAGACATTGTCTGAAAGCCTGCACCTGCATCACGATTTAAATTATTACGTCGTCCTGCATGATTCGATTCGCAACCTGTTTTACGTGCGCCCATCCCATCAGATTGTTCAGGACGGTCTGTATTTTGATCTTCACCCTTATCAGTATTTTGTGTTCAATGAAATTTACGAGGTTGAGGATGACGAGAATGAAACCTGGCGCAAGCTAAATTCCTGGCTAAACGGCAAAGGCACGCCTGATATCAACGAGGCAATTCAGGAGCTGCTCTATCATGACGTGCTCGAACCCTATCGCAACTGCTTTAATGGCAGCAAACTGCGCTGGCTTTATGATCAATTTGGGAATCCGCTGGATGCAGTGAAATGGCAGGAAGTTCAAAACGGCACCTGGCGTGATTTTGATCTTCTATCGCAGGCGTACAACCAGTTTTATGAGCTCGACCGTTCGCTTGAAGGCTTATTTAATGTGTACAGCGTTGGGATCAATGAGTTTGTTGTTGATCCGCTCCAACGGGTTGTTCCTGACATGGACCTCTATAATGAATCCTTGATCGCAATTAAAAAACTGGTGGAAACAAACCCGGTTTTATGGAATGCGCTGTTCATTAGTTTGCAGCAGGAACTGCTGGCTAGGTTTGGACGAACCATGGAAGGCACAGCTGAGCTCGAAAACATTCGGGAAGACTGGCACTTGTATAAAACGCAGGAACGCCTCCTGAACGAAGCTGGCTTTGGGGGAATTTCAGTCCATGATCAGATAACCCTGATCCAATGGATTTATCAGACAATAAACGATTGCCGCAGCTGGACTTTTGACACGCTTGACAGTGATTTGGATCGGCTGCTGCTCACGGATGGGGTACAAAATATTCTGAAAACGAACCTGTACGATGGCGTACTCTGGTTCAACCTTGAAGCTGCGGAGCGTTTTGAAACACTGATGCGCCTGATCGGTTACTTTGAGAGCGTCTTTAATCCGGCAGCGTCAGCGTCAATGCGGGTCGAAAATGTGATGCTGATGCAGCAGGCGGCTGATCTCTTCCATCAACGAATGGTTGCCTCTGACTATCATTTTGATCGCCTGATCCTTGACCCGCAGGCGCAAGAAACAGAGGATTCCGAACTCGCAGCTGCCCCAGACTCAGACGAAAAGGCTTCTCCATCTGAATGATTCTGGTCACCGGGGGAACCGGTTTTATCGGTCAGGTACTGGTCCGGAATTTGGTCTCTTTGGGATATCCGGTTCGATTATTGATCAACCCTTCTAACAAAACCCCGCGTATCCCGCGGGGAATTTCTGTTGATGCCGCAATATCAAGCATTTACGACGAGCGGAATTTACGTGCAGCAATGAAAGACGTTCGGACAGTCTTTCACCTGATCGGAACGGAATGGCGCGGGATTAATGCCGAATACTTCGACGTTGATATCGAAGCTGGCAAAAACACTGCGGCGGTCGCTGCGCAGATGGGCGTAGAACGGTTTTTTTACCTGAGCCACCTTGGAACGGATCGCTCCTCAGCATATGCGCTGCTGCAGGCGAAGGCGAAGACCGAAGCAGCAATTATCGAAAGCGGCGTACCTTATACAATCCTGCGGACTGCTCCGATTTACGGTAAGGGAGACCATTTCACAGAAGCTTTCGCGGCGATGATTCGAAAAATTCCTTTTGCAGTTCCTCTGCCGGGGGATGGTGAAACCCGAATTCAGCCGCTTTGGATTGACGACCTGATAACCTGTCTGCTGCTGTGCATGGATGATGAACGGACGGTTGCTGAAACGATTGAAATTGGCGGCATTGAAACGCTGACCATCCGCGAATGTCTCGAACTGATTATGGATGTGATCGGTGTCCGCAAACATTTTTACAATATTTCGCCGGTCTGGCTTCGCAGCCTGATGATTGCCATGGAGCAGTGGTTCGAACGCTGGCCGCAATTGTATTTTTGGGCGGATTATCTGGCAGAAGATCGTATCACTTCGTTGGATGTGCTGCCGCGGCGTTTTTCTCTCTTCCCGACCCGCATGAGCCGAAACCTTGATTATCTTCGAGAATCCTGATTGACAAATAATCTAAAATGTCAAGACCTAATCTGGTAAATAGACGAATTAAAGCTAATTTCGCAATAAACCTTGCTTTTTAGGCAATTAGCGGTAAAATAATAAAAAATTTTACTTCAGAAAGGCTGCCCATGCGAAAACAGGCTTTTTGCGTACATGGTCATTTTTACCAGCCCCCTCGAGAGAACCCATTCACCGGAAAAATTCCGGTCGAACCTGGCGCAACTCCCTTTAACAACTGGAACGAGAAAATTTTAGCACAATGTTACCGTCCAAATGCAGAAGATGGCAATTTTGCTCGTATCAGTTTTGATATCGGTCCGACATTGGCAACCTGGATGGATGAGAGCGCGCCGGATGTGATGGCTGCAATTGTCAGTCAGGAACGGGAATTTTATGCTGCCAACGGCGTTGGCAACGGGATGGCGCAATCTTACAACCACACCATCCTGCCGCTGGCAACCCGTGAAGACAAGCTGACTCAGATACTCTGGGGCATCGCCGATTTTGAATGGCGTTTTGGGCATAAGCCAACCGGTCTTTGGGCACCTGAAACCGCTATTGATCTTGAAACGCTGGCTGTCATGCAGGAGTGCGGCATTGAATACACAATTCTAGCTCCCTGGCAGGCGAATACCCGGTCCGGTCTGGATGTCTCCAAGCCTTATTGGGTCGAACTGCCTGGTGAAAAACGCATTGCGGTCTTCTTTTACGAAGACCATCTCAGCATGCGCGTCAGTTTTGATCCGGAGAGCACACAGAACGCGGATCGTTTTGTCCATTCAGAGCTGATGCAATTATTCCCGGATAATTCCCGCCGGGAACGCCTGATCATCTTGGCATCGGATGGTGAATTGTACGGGCACCATCAGCCCTTGCGCAACAAGTTTTTGCGCTGGCTGACGACAGGCGCTTTGAAATACACTGACCTTGAAAACATGATCCCGTCTGTCTGGCTCAGACAGTTCCCGCCGGAAAAATCGATCCGCATCACGAACAACACCTCTTGGAGTTGCCATCACGGCATCAAGCGCTGGAACAGCGTTTGCCCCTGTGCGGAACATGGGGAATGGAAGGCTCCCCTGCGGCGCGCGTTCAACCGGATTGCCGCAATTGTGGATGAAGAAATGCAAAAGGCGCTGACGCCCTATCAGCTGGATTTGCTTGAATTTCGCAACGAATATGGGAAAGTGCTGACCCACCAAGAAACTGCGGAAGAACAGCTGATCCGTCTGACAGGAAAAAAGGAATGGGCGGAGGTTGAGAAAAAACGCATGCTTTCCTTCATGCAGGCTCAGTATGAACGGCAGCGCATGTTCACCTCCTGCGGCTGGTTCTTTGGCGATTTCAATCGGCTTGAAGCTCAAAATAATCTGTTATATGCGGCGCGAGCGGTCGATCTGACGGAACGGGCTGCCGGGATTGAATTCCGTAAAGCGATCAGCCGATATTTATCCCGAGTTGAGAGCCGTGAAAGCGGTCTGAAAGCCAGTACCGTTTTTAACAACGCATTAAAAAACCGATCAACAGCGTAACGTTTTTAACAGAGTAATTTGTAAAAAAGGGACTGCTTAAAATTTGGCAGTCCCTTTTTGATCATTTGAATTAGGATTTGTAAGATAATGCTGCGCTTTGCTTACCCTTGCCTGCAAGAGGTAAAACCGTCCCGGCAGGCGGATTATAATTCGAGCATATGATGAAAAAGTGGATCGTCTCGATACTTTGCTTGCTTCTGATCAGCGGGTCAGGCTATTTTAGCGTCAACGCATCAGAGCTGTCTTTATGGATTGATCCCGTGATTCCGAAAAGCCTTCAGGCGCGCATTGCTTGGGAGGGGACGCAGGCATCTGCGCAGTCAGAATCAGACTGCGCACTGGCACGTATCCCGGCAGCCTCAACGGAAAAGCCTCAACATCTCAGCATGGTCTATGTACTGGCTGCTCCCTATCCAACCACACGCGATACGGTGGCGCTCCGGACGCTTAAGGCTGTCTGGGAAGGGAAGGAAGTTCCGCTGATTCGGCAGATCCTGCTGGACGCAGAAACGGCGCGGGTTTTCACTGAAATTTGGGGGAGTCCGGCTGTGAACAACGTGCAGGTGCTGGCAGCTGACGCGCTGCTGGAAATCGCTTGGGAGGAAGAACGAAGCTGGGCGCTGATTCCTTTCGACCAGCTGGATCCGCGCTGGAAAGTGATCCGGGTGGATGGTGTCAGCCCATTTGATGGGGACTTCGATCCGTCGAATTACGTTTTGAGCGCTTTCTGGGAGCTGACTGGCGAACGAGGAAAGGATTGCGAGCTTGCGCTGCCTGCGTTGCCGCTAAGTAATTTCGAACCGGATAAACTGACCAGCGTTGCGCTGACCGGAACGACTGCGATGGTGCGCCGGCTGGCATACGCAATTGAAGAACAGGGTGCAGAATTTATTACTGAGCAAATCGCGCCTGTGCTGCGCGCGGCGGATGTCACGCATATCAGCAACGAAGTCTCATTCTGGGAGGATTGCGCTCCCGGCATCCCGCTGCGGCTTGAAGCCAGGTTTTGCTCGCTGCCCGGCTATCTGGACGTTTTGAAAGATCTTGGAACGGATGTGATTGAACTAACCGGAAATCATCTTTTTGATTGGGGGATTGATCCTTTTCTATACTCACTGGAAAAATATCAGCATGAAGGCTTTCACACTTATGGCGGCGGCAGCAATGCGGAAGATGCAAGCGCGCCGCTGCTGCTGGAACATCATGGTAACCGGCTTGCCTTCATCGGCTGCAATGCGATCGGTCCGGAAAGCGTCCTGGCAGCAGATTCCGCTCCGGGCGCAGCGCGCTGCGATTTGAATCAGCTGATCGAGACGATAACTGAACTGACAAAAACCGGCTGGCAGGTAATCGTGACGTTTCAGCATTTTGAATATCCGGATTACAGCGTTCCAGCAGTTGAGAGCCATGATTTCTATGCCGCAGCAGAAGCCGGGGCGGTGATCATCAGCGGCAGTCAGGCTCACGTCCCTCAAGGGTTCAGCTTTGTCGGAAAATCCTTCATCCATTTTGGATTGGGGAATCTGCTGTTTGATCAGCTGTCCGACCTTGAGCGTGATTCATTTTTTGATCTGCACTATTTTTATGACAACCGCTATCTTGGCAATACGCTGGAAACCATCCGGCAGCAAGAAACCATGCAGCCGCGGTTTTTGCGTTCTTTTGAACGACAGCAATTTTTAGGAAATATTTTTAGTTTTTCAGATTGGACGAGAGCCTTTAAATGAAAAAAATGATCCAGATTTTCACCGGATTGATTCTGCTGGCAGTCTTCTTCACAGGTTGTGCGAAAAAACCGGAATTATCAGCTGAAGACACTGTGCGCGTATTTGTCCAGGCCTTTTCAGCGGGCGACTTGGAAGAAGCTCGCACTTATTTATCAGACAAAAATTATCCACTGACTCAGCCGCAAAACAGGCTGGGCGAGGTGATCCGCACAAGTCTGAGAGTTGTATCTGTCAGCGGGGACCTTTCCGCAGACGGAGTCAATCCCATGGATGTCACGCTGGAGATGGCTGACAGCCTGCAGATTATGAGCCGGGCGCTGATGCTTTACTGGTTTGAAGAACAAAAGGCGGCTGGACAGGATCTTGAGATTCCGCTGCAGGATTCTTCAAAGATGACTGAGATCTATCAGCAGATTCTGCCTGAGTCGGAATCGGATCAATTGCCGAAAGTGACCGCATTATACATATTTCCGTTGATAATAAGCGGCGGACAATACAAAATTGTCATGGATCCGCATCTGGAAGACCAATTAAACGGAAATCTAACAAATAATTTAGAGAACATCTATAAAATAATAGAAGCAGTGCCGTAATATACGGATCATGACAATTTCTGGCAGTGAACGCTCTGATCGCTGGCAGCTAAAAAAGAATGCTGGAGGAAGCAATGAAAGAGAAAGAGAAAGTTGACGTAAAAGTATTAATTATGGGGTCTGGTCCTGCTGGAGTCTCTGCGGCAATTTACACCGCGCGGGCACGGTTGGAAACAGTTGTGCTGACCGGTCCTTCGTTGGGCGGGCGGATTTCTCTTGCTTCCGCGATTGATAATTATCCCGGCGCACCTGAAAATCCGAGCGGGAATGACCTGATGGGAAAATTCATCATGCAGGCTGAGCGCTTTGGTGCAACGCTTGATTACGATACAGCAATAAAAGTGAATCTGCAGCAGCGTCCGTTCATAGTTGAAACAGAAGGAAAAATTTATTCGGCTGAAAACCTGATCATCACCACTGGATCACGCTCCGTCCCGATGTCGGTGCCGGGCGAAAAAGAACTGGTCGGGTTTGGCGTTTCATATTGCGCGACCTGCGATGCCTTTTTCTATAAGGACATGCCGGTTGCCGTTATCGGCGGAAACAATGAAGCCGTTGATGAAGCGTTATTTTTAACAAAATTCGCATCCAAAGTGACCATTATTCACCGGGCTGACAAGCTCCGCGCTGACAAGATCAGACTTGAAAAAGCGGAAGCGAGCCCCAAAATCGAATACATGATGAACACCTCGGTGCTCGAAGTGCTTGGCAAGGACAAAGTGACGGGGCTGATAGTGAAAGACCTGCAGACCGAAGAAACGAAAGAACTGCCATTTGACGCGGTGTTCGTATTCATCGGACAGAAGCCAGTTTCTGAACTTTATGAAGGTCAGCTTGAAATGGAAAAAGGGCTGATCAAAGTGGATGAACGCATGCATACGAACATCCCGGGAGTGTATGCTGCCGGGGAGAGCGTTGACGGGATTTACAAACAGGTGGCGGTTTCGGTCGGTTCAGGCGTGATGGCAGCCATGTCGCTGAGTAAGGATCTGGCTTGATGTCCGCCGCGGCTGCCGTCCAGAAAGAGCGCCTGATTGAGACTTTCATGTCGCTGGTGCGGGTTGACAGCCCCTCTGGTCAGGAAGCGGCTTTAAGCGATGCGCTGGCTGCCGAATTCAAAGAACTTGGCTGCAGTGTCTATCAGGACGATATTGGGAATTTGATCGCCACTTTTCCAGGCAGCCGACAGGGAGCTGAGACTGTCATGCTGTGCGCCCACATGGACACAGTTGGAACCGATGTCGATATTCAGCCCATCCGGCAGGCTGACCGCATTACCTCTGACGGGACGACAATCTTAGGCGCGGATGATAAATCCGGGATCGCGGTCATTCTTGAAATTATCAAAGTTTTTCGGGACAATCCTGAGATCGTTCACCCCACAATTGAAGCGGTCATCACTGTGCAGGAAGAAATTGGCGTAGTCGGGTCAACTCATCTGCAGAAGGATCGGCTGAAATCCTCATGGGGACTGGTGCTTGACGGCGGCGGTCCGATCGGTTCGATCACAGTTTCCGGACCGACTTCCCGAAAATACACTTTTACGGTACATGGTAAAGCAGCCCATGCGGCGATTGCGCCTGAAGAGGGCGTTAATGCCATCCAGGCGGCAGCTGCGGGGATCGCTGCCTGCCCTTGCGGTAAAGTTGATCCGGAAGTGGTCAGCGGCATCGGCGTTATCCAGGGCGGCGTTGCGACTAACATCGTGCCGGATCTGGTCACGGTGCAGGCGATGATCCGCAGCCGGAACGATGAAAAGCTGGAAAGCTGGAGCCAAAAGATGGAAAAGGCTTTTCAGGATGGCTGTGATGCATTCGGCGCGCAGCTCACGATTGAAAAGCATGATTCTTACTTTGGCTATCTGCTGGATGAAAGTTCGCTGCCATGGCAGAAATCAAAAGCAGCGGCGCTGCAGTTGGGATTTCCATTCAGCACACACGACTCATTGGGCGGGACGGACTGCAATAATTTCAACCGTGCCGGCATTCCTAGCTGCGCAGTCTCAACCGGTATGGCGAATGAACACATGAAAAATGAATATATCCTGATTCAGGACCTGGTCGACTCTGCGCGCTGGGTGATAACTGCGATCACTATTTGAAAAGATCTTAAAATCCTTTTGGATTTCAAAGCTGAATCGGTAAAAAAACAAGGCTGCCTTTTTTCGGGCAGCCTTGTTTTGTCGTTAATTGAGCGTCAGCTTGCGGTGAACCATGTTCTCCGCCCACATTGAGGTGCCGATGACCCCGGCGTTGTTGCCGAGTTCCGCGGGGACGATCTGGATTTGTTCCATCGGGATCAAAAACACCCGATCCCGAATCGCGCGCCGCATCGGTGTGAAGAGCACTTCCCCTGCCTGAGCAATTCCCCCGCCAACCACAATCCGTTCGGGTTCAAGATGAACGATCGAATTGCTGATCGCCAGTCCCAGATAATAACCGGCTTTTTCGTAGATATCCTGCGCGGCAACATCGCCTTTCAGCGCGGCATTAAAGACCACTTCCGGTGTCATCTTGTTGAGATCAAAATCGACCAGCTCTCCCAAAATACTGGTTCCGCCATGTGCGATGACTTTTAAGGCGGCGGATCGGATCGCCGGCCCGGAAGCATATTGCTCCAGACAGCCGCGGTTGCCGCAATTGCAGAGCGTGCCGCCCGGTTCAACTGTCATATGCCCGATTTCACCTGCCTGACCGGAATTCCCGAGCACAAGCTGATTGTTGATCACAACTCCGCCGCCGATGCCGGTGCCGATGGCGTACATCACCATCGATTTGCAGCCGCGCCCAGCGCCGAATTTCAACTCGCCCCAAGTGATCGCGCGCACGTCGTTCAAAATGAAGGTCGGGATGCCGACGCGCTCGGTGATAAATGGTCCAACCGGCACGTTAATCCAATGTCCGGGCAGATTGGTGATGAAAGTCGTGAATCCGCGCTCGACATCCATCATGCCGGGGATGCCGATGCCGATTCCTTCGATGTCCTCTTTTTTGAAAACTGATTTCGCAATCAGATCTTCAAACAGGTCAATCATCCGCAGCAGCACTTCTTCATGCCCTTCTCGCGCAAGGGTTGGAACAATTGTCAGGTCGGAAACTTCTCCTGTCTGCGAATTGACAATCGCAGCCCGAAGATTGGTTCCTCCCAGGTCACAGCCGATGTAATAGCCCATTTTCCCCTCCGTCCTTGAACAGAGCTTAAAGTCCGCCGATCCGGACTTCATTTTCCGGAATGATTGTGTTTCTGACAGCGGTTGTCTGCAGCATTGCATTCTTACCGATGCTGCAATTTGATATTAGCACAAAAGGTCCGATACTGCTGCCGGTTTGAATCAGGGTTTTGCCTTCGATCCAGCAGTTTGGATAAATTGTAACGTCGCGTTCAATCTGGACTTCGGGGCTGATGTAAGTCGTTTGGGGATCGATCATTGTGACGCCCCGGCTCATCCACTGCAGATTGATGCGCCGGCGGATAACTGCCTCGGCTTCTGAAAGATGAACGCGGGTATTGACGCCCAGCGCTTCTTCAATGTCGGTCAAGATGAGCGCTTGAACGCTGCGGTTTTCCTGATTGGCAATTTCAACCAGATCAGTCAGATAGTATTCGCCTTTCGGGGATAGCTTGATTTTCGGCAGCGACTCCCAAAGCCAGTCAGCGTCAAAGCAATAAAGACCGACGTTGCACTCTTTGATCAGCAGCTGTTCTGCCGTCGCCTGTGCTTCTTCAACGATTGCGGCAACACTGCCGTCCGCGTTGCGAAGGATGCGCCCGAATCCATGCGAATCTTCCTGAATGGTCGTCAGCATGCTGAACGCGCTGGCGTTCTGTTGCTGCAGTTCGCAAATCCGGTGAATTGTATCTGCCCGCAGACATGGCATGTCCGAATATGCGACCAGAACCAAATTTCCTTTTCCCTGTGCCAGCGCCCGCGCGGCTTCGACTGCGTCAGCCGTTCCCAGCTGCTGCTGTTGAACGGCAGTCATGGCGCGTTCTGAGACCGCGTCGCGCACTTTGTCAGCGCCGTGCCCGACCACTACAATCGGTTTCTCATCGGTCACATCAGCCACTGCGTCCAAAACATATTGGATCATGGCTTTTCCCGCGATGGGGTGCAGCACTTTCGGCAGCGCGGACTGCATACGCGTCCCTTGTCCGCCCGCCAGAATGATTGGAAGGATTGTCATACCCTGCTCCTTACTTGATCAGATCGATCAGCGAAATCACATCTTTGATAAATTCTACGTCATGAACACGGACGATGTCAGCCCCTTTGAGCGCAGCAACGGCGACTGCTGCAGCCGTGCCCGCCAGCCGGGAATCGACTTCCCGCTGCAGGTAATGCCCGATGAAAGATTTTCGGCTGGGACCGACCAAAAGCGGATAACCGAGCAGCTTCAGCTCTTGCTGTCCCTGCAGCAGATCCAAATTCTGCCTCGGGGTGGTGCCAAAACCCAGTCCGGGATCCAGGATGATCTGATCCGGCTTCAGCATTTCGGTTTCAGCGTTTGACATCAGGGAAATCAGCTGTTGCATGGCTTGTGGGATGGTCTCAAGCTCGCATGAAAGCGGCTGATATCGCATTAAAATGATTTTTGCGTTGTGTTTACGCACGATGCTGCACATATCCGGGTCAGCGATTCCACCGCCGACATCGTTAATCCAGTCTGCGCCGGCTGCGAGGACCGCATCCGCGACTGCGGCTTTGCTGGTGTCAACCGAAATCAAGACATTCGGAAAGCGGTTGCGCAGGGCTTCGATCGCAGGCACCAGCCGGTTTATTTCATCTGCGGCTGAGACAGGCAGGAAACCCGGCCGGGTGCTTTCCGCCCCGAGATCAAGAATTTCCGCTCCGTGATCCAAAAAATCACCTGCCTGCTGAATCAGACCGGAGACGTTCAGCTGGTTGTCTTTAAAGAGTCCGTCGCCCGAAAAACTGTCAGGCGTCAGGTTCACAATTCCCATCAGCCAGGTTTTCACTCCCCAGCGGAGGACAGGCGCGCTAAGCTCGAATGCATCACCGATCTTCACAACTTCCATTGGCGGTGCGGCTGACAGCAGCGCAGCCCATGATTGATCCAGAATGGGATGTTTCGCATCCGGGATTAAGTCATTGAGCGGCTGCAGCACAAAGCGCCGTTCAGGGATCAGCGGGTGAGGGATGGTCAAGGCTGCCGAGTTCAATTCCAGTGAATCGTAAAGCAGGATATCCAGGTCAATGATGCGCGGGCCAAAGCGGACGGTCTCTTCCCGTCCCATACGCCGTTCGATCTGTTTCAAGTAATTCAGCAAGTCATTTGGCGGCAGGCTTGTCTCCGCTTCCCAGACCAGATTGTAAAATGCGTCCTGATCGGCGTACCCCCACGGCTCAGTTTGATAGAGGCTGGACGCCCGCAGAATCTTGACTGTCGGGGACAGCAGTTGCCCCGCAAGCTGTAAATTTTCAGAACGGTTGCCCAGATTGCTGCCGGCGCCAATAAAAATGCGATGATTTGCCATTGTTTATCTCCGGACGTTTGCCGCGCTGATAAAGGCGTTGAAGATTTTTCGCTGCAATGGAATGGACTGCATGCGCTCAGGATGCCACTGAAGCCCGAACGCGAAAGGCTGCTCAGGCGCTTCGAACGCTTCCAGCAGATCATCAAAGCTGAATGCGGAGCGCGTAAAGCAAGCCGCAAGTTTATCAACTGCCTGATGATGGTAGGAATTGGTTTCGATGGAATCTTCTTGATAGATGTTTTTCAGTTTGGAATCGGGTTCCAGCGTGACCAGGTGATGAGCTGGAGGTTCTCCTTTGGGCGCATAATGGACGAGCGGAGCGATCGTCTGGCTTGGAATATCGCTGATCAGCGTTCCGCCCATTGCAACGTTCATCACCTGCTGCCCGCGGCAGATGCCCAGCAGCGGAAAATTACGTCTCATCGCTTCCCTCACCAGTTGAATCTCAATTTCATCGCGTTCAAGATTCGGTATTGAAACGCTTTCATGTGAAATTCCGCCGTAACGATCGAGGGCGACATCCTCCCCGCCGATCAGCAGCAAGCCTTCAAAGCGCTCAAAGATCAGCATGAGCGTGTCGATTGGAAATTCGACCGGGATCAAGAATGGCAGACCGCCTGCCATCAGGATCGCCCGGGTGTAATAACTGTTTACCTCATTTGTTTTGGGTTCGTCCCCTTTTTCCGGCTGATCCTGCCCGCAGAGAATGGCGATATTCGGTTTGGACATGGTAAATGGCTCCATATAAGATTAAAAATCAGGAGTGAAGAAATCCACTCCTGATCTATTGTAATTGATGGGTCAGCCCGATATGCAGATTAAAATTTCTGTTTCAGGCGGGCGCTCTTACCGCTGCGGTCGCGTAGATAAAACAGGCGGGCGCGGCGAACCTTGCTGTGACGTTCCACGACAACTTTGTCGATGCGCGGGGAGCGGGTCAGAAAAGTTCGTTCAACACCAACGCCGTTGGAGGCAATCCGCCGAACGGTGAAAGTGGAGTTTGTTCCGTTGTTGTGAGTATAAAGGACGATTCCTTTAAATTCCTGAATACGTTCCCGGGTGCCTTCCTTGATCTTAACATGGACGGAAACCGCGTCTCCTGGCATTAATGCAGGTACGTTCGGGTTCTCCGGGGCTTCAATAGTTCTCAAAATGTCAGTCATATCAATACCTAATCCTTCAAAAGGGCTGCTTCAATTTCAGCGCGAAACCGGCGCGGATTCGGATTATAGCATATTCCTCGAATCATGTAAAGCCGGGCATGACAAAAGTCAGGTCTGAGGCTGAAAAAAGAGTTCAAAGAATCAGCAGACAAGAATTATAAACAAAAGTTGTGCTGAATTGAAGAAATTGTCCCATAAAGTGAGGGTTTCGTATCCTTTGCCTTGACTCAAGCGTTTTTGATTTTGCTTAAAATACTCTTGTGCCTTGATATATAATTTAGACAACACCTTCATTTTGAATCGCCCGTAACGGATTCTGGATAAAGAACAGATTGCTTGAAACTACAAAGTATTTAGGGTCAGCAGATAAAAAAACGATCCAACAGGTTTACTTGGAAGCGTGGGCAGAATTTTATTCTGCATGAATAAAAACAGGAAAAAGACGAAGATCATTGAGGTGAATATGAAAATAGAAGCTGCAAAAGTGCCAACGATGTATTTTATCGGG
>DHPK01000010.1:111456-119846 GCA_002407845.1 Leptolinea sp. UBA5366
CCAACGATGTATTTTATCGGGGTGACAACGTCCAAATCGTCGATCATGAAAGTTTTCCCCAAATGGTCAGAAGCATTGAACTTGGGAGGCGCGGTCTTAAAAGGAATTGATATTGAAATCCATGCCGATCCTGAGATTTATCGGCAGGTTGTCCGCTTTATTAAGGAGGACCCTCTTTCGTTAGGGGCTCTGGTGACGACGCATAAGATTGACCTGTACAATGCTGCGAAAGATTTGTTTGATTATCTGGATCCATTTGCCGTTCAATTCAATGAACTTTCCTCAATCTCAAAAGAGAACGGCAGACTTTGCGGGCATGCCAAGGATCCGATCACTTGCGGTATGGCATTGGAGGAATTTGTGCCTAAGGATTACTGGAAAGACCATCCCGAGGCGAGTGTTTTCATCATGGGAGCGGGCGGGAGCGCGATTTCAATGTGTTCTTATCTCACTCAGCCAAAATTTGCTGGAAATTATCCAAGAAAAATAATAATTTCAAACAGAAGTCAGGAAAGGCTGGATTCAATTCGGGATATCAACCGAACATTGAACCCCGGCGGAATCGAATTTGAGTATTATCTAACGCCCGAGCCGGGACAAAATGACCGGGTGATGGGCGATTTATCCGACGGATCGCTGGTCATTAATGCAACCGGACTGGGAAAAGACCGCCCAGGGTCTCCGGTTTTGGACAATGCAGTTTTTCCCGGAAATGGAATTGTCTGGGAAATAAACTATCGCGGCGATCTCCTCTTCCTCCATCAGGCGCTTCTTCAGCAAAAGGAAAGAAACCTGATCGTTGAAGACGGCTGGATGTATTTTATTTACGGGTGGACACAGGTTATTGCAGAAGTATTCCATATGCCGATTCAAGGTGAAAAGCTGAAGATGTGCAGTGAATTGGCGAAAATGTAAAAAGGATGGGTAGCGGTGAATTTTAATACTGAAAATAAATTATTTGATTTTGTCAGAGGGTTCAGTGTTGATCTCGATTTACAAACTGGGCTTTCTACACAAAAAGAAACCGGAAAAAGATTCCTTTCTGAGATGAAAGGGATGTATTACGATCAAAGCGCATATGAAAAAGAGGTGTCGAAGAAAGACGCCTTAGTTTATGAGTTCCATGATTTTCGCGTTCCTGAGACAGACGGCGATTTGGCGTTTGGCAGCAGCATCGTCTATCCGGGCAAAGTCGGCAACGAATATTACATGACAAAAGGGCATTTTCATACGATTCTCAGCACTGCGGAAATTTATTATTGCATCAACGGTCATGGCTATATGATGATGGAAAATCCCGAAGGGGACTGGTCAGCGATAGAACTGCTGCCGGGAAAAGTGGTTTACGTTCCGAAGCGCTATGCTCACCGCAGCGTTTGTGTCGGCACGGCAGAGCCGCTCCAGACATTTTTTGTATTTCGCGCGGACGCTGGGCATGATTATGGCACGATTGAGACAAAAGGGTTCAGAAAATTGCTGGTTGACATCGATGGTGTCCCGACTGTGATCGATAATCCATTGTGGAAATGACAGCTGACTTCGGTTTTGATCAATCATGCCGGCAGTTTAAAAGCCCGTAATAACAAATTCAAGTAAGAAGAGATGATGGCACGCCATCATCTCTTCTTAACTATAGGAAAACTTCATTTCTACGTCCAGTATTGGCTATGCGATCGACTCGCGCGAGAGTCTTACTTTTTCACCTACGAGAGATTTGATGGGCTTGAACCGGCTGTTGCGTGTATCTTTTCAATCAGCAAAATGAGCCTATTTAGCCCTTATAATGGAAGAAGGACGAACGATGAAAAAGACCCTTACTTTGGTTTTCTGCATTATCCTTTCAGCCTTGTTTACCGGGGCTGCACCGGCGCAATCTGAAGACGACTCCCCGCAAATGACAGCGGACGGATTTCAGGTTTTGGAATCCGTCCGCGAAACGAAAGAGATTGCCATGCGGCTGGAATGGTTTTCGGTCTCAACTTCTCAGGCTGACTTCATGCTGTGCTATCCGAAACCGGATACGAACAATTGGGAAGTGTGGGATCAGAAAGGGACTGTTCCAATGCTGCTGATGGAATCGATTGCAGTGGGTGCTGTGAATGTTATTCATCTATGCGAATCAGATCGGAAGGCAATCAGCTGCAACATCAGCCGGATCAACCGCTTTCCAGAGATGGCAGCGGATGAATGCTGTGCACGCGTCAGTTTTAAGTTGACGGATAGCGAACTTCCGAATGCATTTCAACTGGTGGTGCCGGCGCTGTATAAAAAACAGACTGCCGACTGGCAGGCAGGCACTGATCAGCTTCCGGAATTTCAGCCTGGGATCCGCTCGGACTCAGCCCTTGAAGGTCCCTGGACATTTGATTTCTCGCTGACGGATAAGTGAGGCTCGCACCCGTCACAGGCTGCGTTTGATTTCTTTTGAGCAAAAATTCCGCAGGAGACAGACGAATTTCGACGCAGTTGGAGTAAAATTGGAAGAATGGAAAAGATTACTCCGAACGACGAAATCGAAGAGCTGCGCCGGCAAAAAGAGAATGTGCTGGCGGGCGGAGGGGCAGAGCGGATTGCGCGCCAGCACGCCCAGGGAAAGCTGACTGCCCGCGAACGCATTGAGCGTCTGATGGATGAAGGTTCCTTTCAGGAATTGGAACCGTTCACGCTGACGCGCTTCGATCAAAAAGAAAAAATCTATGGCGACGGCGTCATCACCGGCTTTGGGTCGATTGATGGACGCCTCGTTTATCTCTATGCGCAGGATTTCACCGTTTACGGCGGAACCATGAGCGAAATGCAGAGCCGGAAAATTTGCCGGCTGATGGATATGGCGCTGGAAAACAAGGCGCCGGTCATTCATCTGATCGACTCTGGCGGTGCCCGGATTCAGGAAGGGATTGTCAGTCTGGCTGGATATGCCGGCATCTTCCTGCGCACCACTCGCTTATCGGGACTGGTTCCACAGATCAGCCTGATCATGGGACCTTGTGCTGGCGGCGCTGCTTATTCTCCCGCAGCCACAGATTTCATTATCATGACCGAAGGAAAATCTTTCATGTTCCTGACCGGTCCGGATGTTGTCGAGTCCGTGACTGGCGAACGGATTGATGCCGACACACTTGGCGGCAGCCGGACGCACCTCACGACCAGCGGCATTGCTCATCTGGCGGGCAAATCGGATGAGGAAGCTTTGACGCTTTGCAGGCAGCTGTTTTCCTATTTCCCGAACCATGCACTGGAGAAAGCGCCGGTGCTGCGGACGGATGACCCGGCGGATCGCATCGAACCTGCGCTGAACCAAATTGTGCCGGATGACCCATCCGAACCATATAATATGCATCAGGTGATTGAGCTGATTGCAGACCGCGGCAGTTTTATGGAACTTCAAGCGGAATTCGCTCCGAACTGCATCATTGGATTCGCGCGTTTTGATGGGCGCGGCGTTGGCATTGTTGCACAGGAGCCGAGCGTCATGGCAGGCGTGATGGACATCAATTCTTCTGATAAAATTTCCCGCTTTGTCCGCACCTGTGATTGTTATAATATACCCATTATTACCTTGGTTGACTGTCCCGGATTTTTGCCCGGCGTTTATCAGGAACACCATGGCGTGATCCGGCATGGCGCAAAAGTTTTATATGCCTATGCGGAGTCAACCATTCCGAAGGTGACCGTCATCACGCGCAAAGCCTATGGCGGAGCCTACATTGTGCTGGGCAGCAAGATGATGGGGACGGATATAACGTTCGCCTGGCCGAGTGCGGAAATTGCAGTGATGGGGCCGGAAGGCGCCACGAAAATTTTATATCGGAAACAAATTGAATCGGCGGAAGATCCGGCGGCTGAACATGCAAAACTGGTTGAGGAATATCGAAAAAAGTTCCTGAATCCTTACATTTCAGCCGAATCTGGCTATATTGATGATATTATTGAGCCTCAGGAAACTCGTGTAAAAATCATCAAAGCCTTGACTGGAATTCGATTCAAAAAAATTGAACGAGATGTGAAAAAACATGGAAATATGCCGGTCTGAACTGGAGCGGCAAGAAAGGAAAACAGATGGAAGCTGAAATCGTTGAAACCGTTGAAGCAGTTGGAGCCGCAATCGATAACACCCATATTTTGGGTCAATCTGTTCAGATCACGCTGATTGGAATGCTCATCCTTTTTGCCTCATTGTTTGCTTTGTGGGGCATTATGGAAATTCTGGTCAGGGTTCTGAAAGATCCTGTCAAAGTTGAAGTGGCAGAAGATGAAGCTGTTGCTGCTGCTCCTGTCGTTGTTGATGAAGCGTCGTTGAAAATGCGCGCTGCCGCTGCTGCTGTTGCATCCATTCAGAACTATGATCTGAAGATGAAAGCTGCTGCTGCCGCCGCCGGATTTGCTGCTGCAAAGAAAAAATAATTGTCTGATAAAAATTCAGACAGGGAATCATTCTAAACAAACCTATTGAGGAGTATTCAAAGATGAAACTTACAGTTAAAGTTGAAGATAAAACATTCGATGTCGAAATTGCAGATCCAAATGCCAGCCCGATGATCGTCAACGTCGAAGGAACCGAATTCAAGGTTTATGGCGATGCATCTGCCAAACCTGAAGCTGCTCCAGCCGCTGCTGCACCTGCTGCTGCACCAAAACCGGTTGCCGCTGGTGCCGAAACTGTAAAAGCCCCGATCCCGGGTGTGATTCAGGAAGTCAATGTTAAAGACGGCGACACAGTCAAAAAAGGCGACGTTCTCTTCGTTCTTGAAGCGATGAAAATGAAGAACAACATTGTGGCAAATCGCGCCGGCACGGTTGCCTCAGTCAACATTGGCAAAGGCGATTCAGTCACCCACGGGCAGGTTTTACTGTCGTACGCAGATTAACGGGGTATCGCTATGGGGAACCTCGGTAGTATAGTCAATACTTTCTACATCCTTTCCTGGAAAGAGACCATCATGGTTGCGCTCGGTCTCGTCCTGATTGGACTGGCGATTGTAAAGGAATATGAACCCAATTTGCTGCTGCCAATCGGTTTTGGCTGCGTACTGGCAAACCTTGGGATGTCGTCTTATCAGACTTTCACAGTGACCGAAGTGATCAACGGCGAAGTTGTCGAAGTCGTCCGCTCCGGATTCCTGAAAGTGATTTATGACGCAGGAATTACAACAGAACTCTTCCCGCTGCTGATATTTATCGGAGTCGGGGCAATGATCGATTTCCGGCCGCTGCTGGCGATGCCGAAAATGGTCATTCTCGGCGCTGCCGGTCAGTTCGGTATCTACGGAACGCTGATCCTGGCATCCTTCCTGGCGAAGAGCTTCCCAAGTTTGGGCTGGGGTCTGGCGGAAGCTGCTTCCATCGGCACGATTGGAGCGATTGACGGTCCGACTGCAATTTATGTCACCTCGAAAATCGCACCGCATCTGCTTGGGCCAATTGCGGTCGCTGCCTATTCCTATATGAGCCTGATTCCGATCATTCAGCCGCCGATCATGAAGGCAATGACAACCAAAGCGGATCGCCAGATCCGAATGGAATATGCTGCCCGGCCGGTATCGGATCGCGCAATTGTCATTTTCCCGATGGTCGTCACGATTCTGATCAGCATCATCTCCCCCGAAGCTGCGCCGCTCATCGCTGCGCTTATGCTCGGGAACCTGCTGAAAGAAAGCCGAGTGGTTGAACGCTTGGACAAAGCCGCTCAGAATGAAATCATCAACGTCTCGACGCTTTTCCTGGGTCTGGCAGTCGGCGGAACCATGGTCGGCGATCAGTTCCTGAACGTCGGCGTTCTGTTCATTCTGCTGCTCGGGCTGCTGGCATTCGTTTTGGACACGGTCTTCGGCATGCTGTTTGGCCAGTTCATGAAGATCATCACCGGCAGGAAGATCAATCCGCTGATTGGCGCTTGCGGGATCAGCGCGTTTCCAATGGCTGGCAGAATCGCTGCCCAGATTGCATTGGATGAAGACAATGAAAACTTTATTTTGATGCACGCTATGGGTGCTAACACTGCAGGTCAGCTCGGTTCCGTCATTGCCGGCGGTGTGCTGCTGGCTCTGGTTCAGGGATTCATGTAAGACTTGATTTTTCGATTTGATAATGAGGCTGACCTCGTCGGGTCGGCCTCTTTTTTATCTGAAATTCGTTTTATAAAACAGGTAGAAGTGTTCTTCAGCAATCCTGACAAATGTCATAAAATACTCTTGACAAAAAGTGACATATGTAACTATAATAATTGTCGGGACAGCAAAAGCAAAATTCTTCTTTTTTATCTTTTTCCAAGCCGTCTTAAAACCAAAAGTTTAAGGCGGCACTCCTTTTCAAGCAAAGACCGGAATGAAAGTTCCGGTCTTTCTGTACATTAATCAGCACTGATAAATTTGAAAAAATTCATTTTTTCAGATCAGATGAATTTTGATACAATTCATAATATTATAGGCAAGTCGAGATTTAAGGGAAAAAGGAGAAATCATGTTTCATACCATTATCGTCGCAGGCAACATTGGCAGAGATCCAGAAATGCGATATACCCCGGCAGGCACACCTGTGACTTCATTCAGTTTAGCAACGAGCCGCCAATACTCTAACACTCAGGGACAAAGCGTAAAGGAAACGATCTGGTTTCGGATCACATGCTGGTCAAAGCTGGCAGAATATGCCAACAACTACTTAAAAAAGGGCAATAAAGTGCTGGTCGAAGGGCGCCTCGTGCCGGATCCGAACACCGGCGGTCCGAGAATTTGGACGCGAAACGATGGAACTCAGTCCGCATCATTTGAAATCAATGCGGTCACGATTCGCTCCCTGGCATCGCGCAGTGACGGCGAAGGCACAGGCAGCGCGAGCGGCAGCTATCCGGAATATAACGATGCTGCAATCGATGAAGACGAGATTCCGTTCTAATGAACTATTCTGACAGGATAACGGAGATTGCCGAACAGGCTCATCAGGATTTCGAAGCTCGTACGTTATTACGCGACAGCGCGCTGACCAAAGCCCGCTCGCTGACGCGTCATTCCGCCAATACCATTCGGGCGATTCATCGCGGCGAGGTGGAAGAAGCGCACACACAGCTTGAGGAAGGGCGGCTGCTGTTCAAAGCTTTGCGAGAAAACCTTGAAGTTTATCCGGATCTTTATTTTGCCGGCTACACTCAGGATGCAATTAAGGAATATTGCGAAGCGACCCTGACTTGTGCTTTTATCGAATCGAAACCGATTCCAACGCCGGAGGAGATGGGCGTTCCGACCGCGACCTATCTGCGCGGTATGGCGGAAACCCCTGGAGAACTGCGCCGCCGCTGTATGGATATCTTGCGCATGGGCTATTCGGATGAGGCGGAACGGCTGCTCGGGCTGATGGACGAAATCTATTCGATTCTGATCACCATGGACTATCCGGATGCAGTCACAAACGGGCTGCGCCGGCAGACCGATCTTTTACGCGGAATCGTTGAACGAACTCGCGCTGATCTGACGCTCAGTCTGCGTGAGGAACAGCTGAAAACTGCTTTGGAAAGAGCGGTTGAAGTATTCAAGAACGATTGATATCCCAAAGAAAGAAAAAATAAAAATACCCTCGGATATTCCGAGGGTATTTTTATCGAATTACATGATGACGATCGGTTTGATCAGATCGGGTGTTTTGTTGACCATGCGCATGAATGCGTCTTCGATTCTATCGAAACCGGTATAGCGATGGGTGATCATTCTGCCTGGATCGAAACGGCTAGCGGTGACCATCGATATCAGGCGTTCAGCCCGTCGTCTGCCGCCCGGGCAGAGTCCGCCGCGGATGGTTTTGTGAGCCATGAAGCCTGCGCCAGTCTCAAGGTAACCGAATTCGAATTTCGGCAGTTCGGTGAAAACGTTCAGGTTCGCGACATGACCGCCGGCGCGGGTAACTGCCAGTGCGGTATTGAAAGTCGCGTTATCACCGCCAGCGATGATTGCCGCATCCACACCGCGGCCATTGGTGATTTCCATGATCTGCTGCTGCAGATCGCCGTCTTTATAGCTGATCACTTTGGTTGCGCCGTATTCTTTTGCCAGCGCGACGCAGTTTGGCCGGGTTCCGACTCCGATCAGTTCACCGGCGCCTGAAAGTGATGCGCCTGCGACTGCCATCAAGCCGACCGGACCGATGCCGAAGACGACGACGGTGTCGCCGAATTTAACTTCAGCCAGCTCAGAGCCGTGGAAGCCGGTTGTCACCATGTCGGTGATCATGACTGCCTGTTCAAGACTCAGTTCTTTCGGTTTGATCGCAAGGTTCATATCGGCGGAGCGAACCAAAATCTGGTCAGCAAATGTTCCGTCCGTTGTGTTCGAAAAGTTGATGCCGCTCAACATTCCGCCGGCGTGCTGATGCGGAGTGTCCTGTAAATCAGGGTGCCAGAATGT
>DHPK01000010.1:119985-161755 GCA_002407845.1 Leptolinea sp. UBA5366
GGAATAACAACTTCATCGCCTGGTTTGAAATCCTTTACTTTCTTGCCGACTTCGATGATAACGCCGCAGCTCTCATGTCCGAGGATCATATCCTTCAGAAACGGAGAGTCCACCTCATAAGCAGAGTGGACATCAGAAGAGCAGGGGGAAATTGCTAACGGTTTTACGATCGCGTCTAATTCACCGCAAACATAATCAGGTTTTTCAAACCAGCCGACCTGCCCTTTTGTGATAACACCAAATCCCTTCATGTCAATCTCCTATATTGAATCTTTGTGAAATATTCAACAAAATGCCTGTTTATTTTATCACAAAACTGCGGATATTCAATATTTTTCATGCAACTTAAATCACTAATGACAATGCAGTCGATGCAAAGATTGATGATGTGTGTCGGGCAATTCACTCTAAAAGGAAATTGTTATTGTGAATAAATATTCAATTGATGCGGAAAGCTATTAAGACCGAACAGCGCAGCGCTTGCGTTAATCTTGGTAGCCGTCCGGCCAGATGGCTTGAGTCGGTCCCTGGACGACCACTTGACTTAAATCGATGCGATCCAGTATGGTTCGCGCTGCCTCCAGATCAAAATTAGCCGATTTTTTGAAGATCCAAACCGGAGGGTGGTCATAAACGCTGAATGCCTCTTCAGCTGCCCACGGGCTCAGATTCTTAATTGGTAAAACTGGTGCCTTTCCCCAGCTGACGCTGCCGGTCAGGTCAGAAAAATAAAGCTGTCCGATCTGAAAAGGCCGCTGGAAGTCTGCTGCCAGATCAAAGCCGAGACTGCCGTCAAATAACGCCTGATAATATGCAATGGTCATCGGATAAGTCAGCGGGATGCGGACCGCACTCCAGATGCTGCGCTGGCTGGGCAGGATGATATAGTCGGCAGCGCCGATGGTCTCAAGCAGCATTTCTTTCTTCTGTTCACTGTCACTCCAGCGAATTTCATTGGTGATGCCGCTGTAAAGCTGACCAAATGGGTCGAGTCCGTTGTGGGGGAAGGGCAGTCCCTCATCCCAGTTTTCATTTGCGAGCACGTTGCGCCTTAAGGTCAGCGGACTGCCGAGCGGCACGCTGAGCTTCAGCGAGCTGCGGTCTCCGGGCTGAATCGCAACCGACGGGATTGTAAGTTCAAGCGGCTGATCGCCGCTGCCCGCTTTCAGAATCACTTCGGTTTCACTGAGCAGCTGCTGATCCTGATCCAGAATTTCGATGCGAAGCAGGCTGTCGCTGCCATTGTCATTGGATACATGCGGCAGTTTGATCGTTTCGATTGTGCCTGCCGACTTTGCATTAAGTTCCGTGATCCAGGGCGTTTCTAAACTGATCGTCAGCGCTTGTGGGGCTGGCGGGATAATTTTGATCGGTTCAGCGCCGGACTGGCTTTCGCCTTCCAACTGAATCATAGCGGGGATGTTGTCATAGATCCATTCGACTGCTTCAACGCGTGAATGAGGCTGAGCATAAAGCGTTTTAACAAAGAGAGCTGCCCAAAGCAGGGTTCTGCCGCAAAGGACAAGACTCAGTAAGATTGGCACGATTCGTTTTCCTGCGGAAAATTTCTTCCAAATTTGAAGAAGCGCCCAGGCGGCTAACAGGCAGAGGGTCGGATAAACCGGCAGCATATACCGGATGCTTTTGACAAAGCGCGTTCCCATGAAAAGGAAATAAAGCAGCGACCAGCTAACTGGAATCAGCAAAGCTTTCCATTCGCCGTCTTTCGAGCGCAGAATTCGCCAAACAGCCCAAAGCGCTGCAGCCCAGACCGCAAGCCCGAGCGGCAGTCCCATGCCGTAAAGGATCATGTTGATCAGCGGGAAAAGGATCGGCGTCCGATGAGCCCATTGTTCCGCCGGCGGCCCGCCGCCCAGCCCGCTCGATTCGCCCAGCGAAACAAGCACGCTGTCAAACCAGTCTTTGTTGAAATGCAGCGTAAAAAGATGTGTATCCCCTACTGGAGCGCGAAAGCTCATCGGCTGGAAAACGCGAAAGGCTGCAAACGCTGCGAGTGCGCTGAAGATACACAATCCAAGTGCGAGCCAGATGATCCGATTCAGTTCTTTTTTGGATGATACTTTTAAATCCGCGATGTTGATTAAGACAGCGATGACCAGAACGCCGCCTGTGACAGCCTGATTGATTTTACAGGCAATCGCCATACCTAAGAAAATTCCAAACAGCGTAAACCAGCGCCAGCCCTGTCCGGTCACGCGGTATACACCTTCCGCTGAGTCCCGTTTCAGAATTTCGGCTTGTGATACTCTCACGCCGGCGTAAAGCGTCAGGGTGGTGAAAAAGACCCCGAAATTATCCGACGTCATGAAATGGGACTGTTGAATCTGCATCACTGCCAGACTGCTCAGTGCGGTCGCCAGCAGCGCTGCTGTGCGATTCTTCAGCAGCCGCATGCCAATCAGGAACAGCAAGAAAAGCGTCCCGACATCGAAGGCTGCCGACAAGTAACGGCCAGTTCGCCTGATTTCACTATAGCCGGTGTTGCCTGTGGCTTCGGCGGTCAGCCGGATGATCAGAATAGGCAGCTGCCCCCAGCGCATGCGGTTATCCGGTCCGTCTGCAGTTTTTTCTCCGGAAAGATCATATTTGTTGTACGGGCTGAGCGTCGATTCGCGGGTGTTAAAGTAATTGCCGAGGGATGCCGGAACGGACAGGCGGCTGATGGTGTTGGTGAATCCATACTCATCCGGGTGCAGCAGTGCGCCTGAGTCCCAATTCATGTTGAAAAAACGAAATGCAATTCCGGTAAGAATCAGCAGCACCAAAAGGAATTCAGCTGCGATGCGTTGGGTGCGTGAGTTCATAATCTTTTTTCCATGACGATGGCATCTTCCTGATTCCGGTAATAGCGCCGCCAAAGATCGATCTGCTGATAGCCCTTCTTTTGATAAAGTTCGATCGCTGGCTGGTTATTGATGTTGACGGTCAGGCGAGCGAACGGCAGTCCAAAACTTGATTCGCAGGCTTCCAGCAGGGCGCTCCCGATACCCTGATTGCGATAGGACGGAAAAACTCCCAGCGTTGTGATCCAGCCGGCGTTTTCATTTCGTTTGATGGATGCGGCTGCGAACCCTGCCATCGTGCCGTCTTCTGCGAGTGCTTTTAAGTGAATTTCATCAGGCAGCGTCAGAACCAGAATGACATCCAGCAGCGTCCAGGAATCTTTCGCAAAGCACACCTGTTCGAGCCGCATGATTGATGAGACATCTCTGATCGAGGCGGTGCAGATTGAAATTCCTGTTTGGATCGCAGTCATAAGCAGTATTTTAACGCATGAAAGCGTCCGTCTGATCTTCCTGTGCTCAGGTCAGGCGCTGGAACGACCCAGATGGAGCTTTCTGTATTGGCGGATCATTCCTGCTCAGAAAGCGGGAATCAGAAGGATTTGCGATACAATCGGATCAGCTGATTGACTCAGCAAAACCGGCATATGATAACCAATTCGGATCCTATTTCTCAATCGTTAAAACCAGTTCCGCCTGCTGTTCTGATTGATCGCAGGCATGAGCGGGTTTATCTCGTTAAAACCACTTTTATGCCGGGCGAAGACTGGCAGGTAAATGGCGCTGTCCTGATTGGGGACGGGCAGACTGTCGTCTGGGATACGTTTTCCCGCCCCTCTGACATAGCCCAGCTCAGCCCACTTTTTCCTCAGACACAGCCTGTTTTTGCCGTTTATTCTCACGCTGACTGGGATCACTGCTGGGGCACTTGCGGATTCCCGTTTGATCACGTGGTGGGGCATCAGCACTGTCTTGAACGGTTCGAACAGGAATTACCAGGCACGCTGCGTGAAATGAATGAAACCTCCCAAAATCACTGGGCGGATGTCACGCTCAAGCCGCCCGACCTGACTTTCGCTGATACAATGACGCTGAATTTAGGCGGGCTGACACTTGAACTCAGCCATTTTCGCGGGCACACAATTGACAGCATTGTCGGGTTCGTTCCGGAGGTTGGGCTGCTGCTGGCGGGCGACACGGTCGAGATCGTGCCGGTGATCAACGATCCGCAAGATGTCCCGCTCTGGGTTGAAAATCTCGAAGATCGGATCAGACGGTTGAGCGATCAGGCTGCTGTCTTGCAGGGGCATGGAAACCTGACTGACAAGTCGCTGCTAAACAGTAATCTGACTTACCTACGGCAGCTGCTGGCGGGGATTCCGCCGGCGCTTGAAAGTACAGGACCTTTTTATCAGGAGACACATTTGAACAATTGCCGGACGATGAGGGTTTCACTTGGAAAATTCTGACCAGACCCAAAACACCACGATGCTGCGCCGCCGCGCAACTTTGATGCTGCTGACAACTGCCATCATCTGGGGCAGCGGTTTTATCCCCCAAAAGATTGGTTCGAACACGCTGTCGCCCTATGCCTTCAATGGCATTCGCTATCTGCTGGCAGCGCTGATGGTGCTGACGTTTGCCCGCTTCAAACTTCCGCAAGGGAAGACTGAGCGCGGGCTGACAATTTTGGCGGGGGTCAACCTCTTTATTGCTGCAAACCTGCAGCAGCTCGGCATCAAACACACAACGATCGGCAATGCCGGTTTTATTACAACGACCTACATTGCGCTGGTCCCGTTCCTTTCATTCCTCATTTTCCGCAAAAAAATAGTAAAAAAAGACTATCTGGCGGCGCTGCTGGCTTTGGCAGGGTTATATCTGCTGACGACATCAGGAAAGGCGCTGGACAAGATTTCCATCGGTGACGGCATTATTTTCATCGGTTCGGTTTTCTGGGCGCTGCATATTCTGGTAGTAGGCCAGGCGACCAGCCGGACTGATCCCGTTCAGTTTTCAGCCGGACAGTTTTTAGTCTGCGCTTTTTTGAATTTGGTCACCTGGCTGATTTTTGGTGGGACGCCGCTGAAAGCGGTCGTTGACGCGCTGCCGATCCTGCTCTATTCCGGATTCGTGGTCATTGGGATGGGGTTCACGCTGCAAGCTATCGGGCAGAAACATGCCGGCGAATCTCAGGCAGCGATCATTTTAGGGCTGGAAGCTGTCTTCGCGTCGCTTTTCGGTCTGGTGATCTTCAAAGAATCCTACACGCTGACTCAGGTAATTGGTGCGGCTTTGATCTTTTTTAGTGTGATCTTGTCTGTCAACAGCGGAAAAGATTAAAATTTCATCCGTTTGTTAAACTCTTTGCCAAACTTATCGCGGGCAAAGATCGCGATGCCGAAACTCAGAAATATCGCGGCAAGAATTGCAGCGTAACTCGGCCATAACACTTTCACCCAGCCGGCTGAGATAAAAATCAGCGGGGTCAATCCGTAAAGTGCCATGATCATGACAGTAACCAGAAAATCACGCCATGCCATGCGGTAAATAATCGTGAATATCGCCACGACGATCGCGATTGCGATGTAGAGCAGCGGGTAGACATACTCAAGCGACCAGCCGGGAAATCCGAGATTCATGTCGATCAAAACGATGAAAATCTGAACACAGATCATTTGGAATATCAGCATCAGATTTAAATTCATGTTTTCCATTAAGGGGACGCCGATCAGGACCCAAGCGATGGTGATGCCGCCAACCACGATCAGCGACCAGGCAAACCCCTGCCAAACGAGGACGTTGATTAGCAGGCTGATCGACCCGGCGATGATGGAAAGAAACAGAAATATTCGCGCCAGCAGGGTGAATTTTGTCTTGGGCTTTTTGCCTGAATCCATCGCGGGATAGCGCGGCACGAAATCATCCGGCAGCTGGATTTTAAGCGGACCGCCGCAAAGGACGCAGGTTTTTCCGGCAGTTTGAACGGTCAGCCGGCAGGCTTCACAGGTTTTCATGGCTAATTTTCATTTGAATCTATTTTTATTTCCAATCCCTGTTCTGCCAGAATTCGGAAAAAGGTGCGTTCGACTGTCCGCTCTTCGATATTCGAAACAAACGTGATGACCAGCGTATTCTGATAGGAACACATGCTGCAGTTTGTCGGAATCCGCTCGGATGAACTGAGCGTGAAATCAAATTGGCTGATAAAAGGCAGCATCGATTCCGGGAGTTGAACCGCGCCCAGATTTGACAGGCTGCAAGTGAAAAGGTCTTCGCCGACCAGGCGGTGAACCTGTTTGATCAGCTTGTTTTTTGCCTCAAGCGGGACAATACGCATCGCCGCATTTTGGGTGTATGACACATCCGGGTTGATCCGCGGCTGAAGGTTTTCCGGGCGCGCCATCTCACGGAGCTGGCTTTGAACCTGCTGGATCAGCTGATCCAGCGGCAGTTCTCGATCCTGAAAACGAATTCCGGTGTAAACGTAAAAAGAAAAATTCCGCATCGTCCGGCTTGGAAAATGATTCCGCAGGTTGACCGGGATTGAAATTTTTACCATGGCTGTCGGATCTGTGTCTGCGGGCAGCGCAGCAAAGAAGGATTTGAACAGCACGGCAGTCAGATATTCAGTCAGACTGGCTTGTTCGGATCGCGCGAGCGCGAGCGCCTGATCCACAGGTATGATCCCTTGGACAATTCTGAGGTGGTTCATCGGCAGCGCCTTGCCCTGAATGTGCAGCGCTTTTTCTTCTGGAGGCTGCGGTTTGTTGACCGCCGGATTGTAATATCGGAAAAAACTGTTCTCAATCTCTTCGCTGTCCGCTTTGGTCTCGAGCGTCCGAATCATTCCGTCTGTGCTGATGCATTTCCCCTGCAGATTCAGATAGTAATAAACCAGCGTTTTCAGAAATTCAAGCCCGCCGCCGCCGTCTGATAAAGCGTGAAAAATTTCAAGGTTGATCCGATTTCGGAACCAAGTCACTCGGAACAGGAAATCATCGTTTTGTTTCAGTTCAATCAGCTGGCAAGGGCTGCCGGTCTCTTCAGTGACTTTGGCGACATTGGTATTGTTCTCAAAATAATTCCAGAACGCACCGCGCTTCAAGCGAACGTTGAACGATGGATGGCGCTGGAGCGTCAGGTAAAGCGCGGATTGCAGAATTTCCGGGTCGATTGTTTCGGTCAACGTGCAGCACAAACGAAAAATGCTGACCTGACGGTACGACACAATCGCAGGATACAAATTCGCAGCTGTATCGAGCTGAAACCAATTGTCTTCCCGGTTAATCGCGATCCCGCCCTGGTTCTCATTCATCCTCTTATTGTATTTCACTTTTCCCAGCCAGCGCCGAAACAGGATTCTCTCAACCGGAAGGGTGCAGGTTTTTGCGGTAAACGGTTGCACTCTTATCAGAAAGTCCTTACAATCTTATTGGTATGAGCAAGCGAAAATTGGGCTGGATAATTGATCCGCTACAGGAAGCAGAAAATCCATTGCTGACATGGCTGTGGTGCGGCTTTTTATTCCTGTGCGGACTGATCCTATGGGGTGTGTTGCTGAACTTTGGCGAAATCCCGTTTGATTTTCACGACTGGGCAGAGGTGAACGCGCCGCGCATTGCCTTTTTGCAGGATGCGATCCGAAAAGGTGTGCTGCCGCTGCACATGGCGGATGCCAGCGCGCTGCGAGGTGTTACGGATCGCTACATGGCGCTGCCGGATGTGATTTTGAGTCCACAGGTGCTGCTGCTCAAATGGCTGGATGTCGGGGATTTTATTCTGGTTCACACCTGGCTTCTATTCGCCCTCGGCTTTTGGGGGCTCTACCGCCTGAAAAAGATGGCAGGTCTGTCGCTGCTCACTTTTAGCTGGCTGTTTCTGCTGTTCAACTTCAATGGTCATCTTGTCTCGCACTACGCAGTCGGGCACGTCACTTGGGGCGGTACCTTTCTCTTCTCCTGGTTTATCTATCTAGTGATGAAATTGTTGAACGGCGATCACAGCTGGCGCTGGGTTGCTCAAATCTCATTTCTGTTGTTTTTCATCTTCCTGCAGGGTTCCTTCCATCAATTTGTCTGGTGCCTGCTTTTCTTGGGCGTTTTGGCGCTGACCGGCGTTCGGAATTTCTTCAGCGTCCTCAAGGCCGGAGCCGCCGCCTGCCTGCTGTCACTGGTGCGCATCGTGCCGCCAGCGTTGCAGATGGGCTCGTTCGATGATGAATTTTTAGGCGGATTTTCATCCCTTCGGCAGCTGTTCGACGCATTCGTGCGCATCATTCCGCCTGCCGATTCGCTCAACCCTGAGGCGACAGGCAGCTTTCTGGGCTGGTGGGAGTTCGACGCTTACTTAGGGTACGCCGGCGCTGCAGCGCTGATCGTTTTCGGAATTGTCTGGCTAGCGGCTCGTGACAAAAAAAGCGGGTTTCCGGCAGTCCTGCTGCCGGTTGCTGTCATCGCCCTCTTTTCTGTCAGCAAGTTTTATGAGTGGTTTCGGCTGATCCCGATTCCGCTCTTTACAGGCGAACGGGTCAGCTCTAGAATGCTGATCCTGCCGCTGGTCTTTGGATTCTTTTTCGCCGCAGCCGGCATGCAGAATGCTCTGAACAGCCGGAGGAAACCCCTGTTTTCAGCGGTCATTGCGATCCTGACGCTGATCACGGCGGACGAGCTCTGGCAGCACCTGTCTGTCTGGCAGGTGACGAACGCTTTTCAATCGTTTCCGTATACCTATACGGACCTGTCGATCAAGACAGTGAATAACCACGCTGATCCGCAATACACATCCGGATTGTTGATCGGCTTGAGCGTCACGGTTCTGACCGCGCTGGTTTTGCTGCTGCTGGTTTGGCGGGAGGCGCGGCAAAAGAATGCCGGGACGGATCTGACGCCGCAGAATGAATGAATAAATAATAAGGAGAGGTGCCGCAATGCCGAGTCATCAGCCGCTTTTTTACGAACGCCGAAATGAGACAATCGATAATATCCATATGGGATACGTCTGCATTGTCGATGAAAACTCAAACCTGATCTATCATCTGGGCGATCCGGGGGAATATGTTTTTTACCGCTCCGCTTCGAAACCGATCCAGGCGCTGCCGGTTATCCTGCGCAACCTTGATCAGAAGTATGGCATCACCGAAGAAGAGAGCGTCGTCTTTTCGGCTTCTCATTCGGGTGAGCCTTATTTTGTTGAAAAATTGACGTCAATTTTTGAGAAAACCGGTTTGACCGAAGAGATGATGATCATGAAGCCGACTTACCCGCTTGACTCAAAGTCGGCTTTTGAGCTGAAAAAAGATGGAAGACCGCCGCGAAAAATCTATCATAATTGTGCCGGCAAACATATCGCGACAATGCTTCTGCAGCGTGAACTGGGCGGAAAATTGTCAGATTATTGGCTGGAAGATTCTCCTGCACAAATTGAAATCAAACGCGCGGTGATGACGCTGAGCGAGACGGAGCCTGCCACAACTCGATTGGGCGTCGATGGCTGCGGCGTACCGGTTTTTGCGGTTGGAATTAAACAGATCGCCGTCGGATATAAAAATTTGGCAGCGCTTGACACGATTCCGGATCAGGGTCTTCAAGACACAGCCCGGCGTTACCTGCCGCGAATTCACAAATATCCGCATATGATCCGCGGCACCGATAAACTCTGCACGCTGCTGAATCAGGATCCGAACATCATTTCCAAAGGCGGCGCTGCCGGCGTTTATGGGCTCGGGCTCAAGCGCGAAAGGCTCGGAATTTCGTTCAAAGTCACCAGCGGGGAGGATTATATCTGGCCGCTGATTTTGAAAGTCATTTTTGAGCAGCTCGGCGGTCAGCGGCCGGAGACTTTGGCAATGCTCGATCGGCTTTGCCCGGAAACCGTTCTGAACGACAACGACTTTGTGGTGGGGCGTTATGAATCGCTGATCAGTCTGAGATCTGGGTAAATCTCTGCACAGATTTTAATTATTAATACATTTCTAACGAACGTTAAGGGGCTCGCCAGCGTATATCAGATAGGAATTCTGGTACAATTCGGCAGGTTGGCAAGGCTGTTTTTACGCCTGTTTGCATAAAAAATAATACCTGATTGCTCAGCAATCGTGAAAAGAATCTGAGAGACTTATGGCAGGAATAGATCGATTTACACAAAGAGCAAGGCGCGTTCTGAGCCTGGCTCACCAGGAAGCGGATAAAAATCAGGACGCAATGATCGGAACCGAGCATATCCTGATCGGATTGCTGCTGGTTGACGGTTCAACTGCGGGAAAGGTGCTCTATGACCTTGACCTGAAGGTTGACGTTGTCCGCGAAGTTATTTCAAAAATGGAGAAAAAGACGGAAAGCGAGGCTGATTCAGCCAGTGACCCTGCAAAGGATGAGATGCTTTCCGATGAAGTTCAAGATATTTTACGGCGTGCAGTCATTGAGGCGACTCGGAATGGGCAGGTTTACGTCAGTACCGAGCATTTGCTGCTGGCGCTGATCGACACGAAAGACTCCGCTGCGGTTGCTGTGCTGCGCCGGCTGGGAATCAGCCCGGAGCAAATCAGGAAGCAGCTCAAACGCGTTATGGAAGAGGGCAATGTGCAGCCCGATGCGAAGAGTGACCCTGCGCGCACCCGGAGCGAACGCAAGCCGAAGACAGAAAAGAAATCATCCGAATCTCCGCTGATCGACCAGCTGGCAATCGACCTGACCGCCAAAGCTGCGGCTGGAAAGCTTGATCCGGTCATCGGACGAGAAAACGAAATTGCACGCGTGATTCAAATTTTGGCGCGCCGAACGAAGAATAATCCGGCATTGGTCGGCGAACCGGGTGTCGGAAAGACGGCGATTGTCGAAGGACTGGCACAAATGATCGTTGAAGGCAACGTGCCAGCTCAGCTGCTTAACAAGCGCGTGCTGCAGTTGGACGTCGGTTCGATGGTTGCCGGAACGATGTACCGCGGTCAGTTTGAAGACCGCATGAAACGGGTCATTGAAGAACTGAAAAACAGTAAAGCGATTCTCTTTATTGATGAAATTCATATGCTGGTTGGCGCCGGATCCTCCGGTTCAGCGGTTGACGCTGCGAACATCCTTAAACCGGCGTTGTCGCGCGGGGAAGTTCAGGTTGTCGGCGCAACAACTTCTGATGAATATCGCAAGAATATTGAAAGCGATGCCGCGTTGGAACGGCGTTTCCAGCAAATTCTGGTCAATGAACCCTCGGCCGATGAAACAGTGCAGATTCTGAAGGGTCTGCGCCCGCGCTATGAAGATCACCACCAGCTGGTCATTTCTGACGAAGCGGTTGAAGCCGCGGTCAAACTTTCGGTGCGCTATGTGTCCGAGCGGTTTTTGCCCGACAAGGCGATTGACCTGATTGACGAGGCATCTTCCCGCGTGCGCATGTACAAGAGTCCGCTGGCAAATAAAACCAATCATTTGATGGCAGCGCTGCGCGAGACGCGCAAAGAAGCGCTCGAAGCGGTCGAAGCAAATGAAAACGAACTGGCAAAGAAGCTGCAGGATAAATGCATAGAGATAGAAGAAAAGATCGAAGAGATCGGCAAAGAATGGAATCGCGAAGATGCACCGGTGGTTGTCGCCAATGACATCGCAGAGGTAGTCTCGATGTGGACAGGCGTGCCCGTGATGCAGATGGCTGAAGAGGAATCCGAACGGCTGCTCAAAATGGAAGCGGAGCTCGGGAAAATGATCATCGGTCAGGACGAAGCGATTGCTGAAATTTCTCATGCCATTCGACGGTCGCGATCCGGATTGAAAGACCCGAGCCGGCCGATCGGTTCCTTCCTGTTTCTCGGTCCGACCGGGATTGGGAAGACAGAACTGACAAAAGCGTTGGCAAAATATATGTTCGGCAACGAAGAAGCGCTGATCCAGCTGGACATGTCTGAATTTATGGAACGGCATTCTGTCAGCCGACTGACCGGCGCGCCTCCAGGATATGTCGGTTATGATGAAGCCGGGCAGCTGACCGAAGCGATTCGGCGCCGTCCCTATTCAATTGTCGTGTTTGATGAACTGGATAAAGCAAATCCTGAAGTTCATAACATGCTGCTGCAAATCATGGAAGAGGGACGTCTGTCAGACGCCCGCGGCAAACAGGTCGATTTCCGCAATGCGATCATCGTCATGACTTCGAATATTGGCGCAGATGTGATCCGCCGTCAGAATAACATCGGTTTCGCATTGAGCAAGGATAAAGAGACCGAAGAAAAAGACAATTACGAGGATATGCGTAAGAAATTGATGGATCAGCTGAAGAAAGCTTTCAAGCCTGAATTCCTGAACCGTCTTGATAATGTTGTGGTGTTCCGCATGCTGAATCTTGAAGACATGCAGCAGATCACCGAGCTTGAGATCAACAAAGTAAACGAGCGGCTCAAGGAGCGTGAGATCACCCTTTCGCTCAATGAAGGCGCGCTTGAGAAGCTGACGCGGGACGGATATGATCCGGAGATGGGCGCGCGGCCGCTGCGGCGCGTGATCCAGCAAAAACTTGAAGATCCGATCTCGGATGCGATTCTCGCCAAAGAGTTCGTCGCTGGTGACACCGTCCTGATCACGCTGGACGAGAATAATGAACTGATGTTCCGGAAGCAGACTGAAAACCGTAAACAGGAACCGGTTTCGGAAGACTCACGCAACTAATCTGAAAAGGAACGGGGAGCTTATCGCTCCCCGTTTTTTTATATCTGAATCCAGTCAAAGAATGGTTTTTTGGTTCGAAGCTGGAATAATTCCTACTGCACGGTGATTTCAACCGAAAGTGTATTGCCAAACGATCGGTTGGTATCGCTGAAAGCTTTCCACAGCGATTGATAGGTTCCCGGTTCGGTCGGTGCGGTGAATTCGACGACGAATTTCCCCTTTTTTCCAACGGCAACTTCTGCAATCGGAACGACACTCGGGGCGCCCAACTGGTCGCCTGAAACAAATCGCAGTTTGTACCCCATGACCCAATCGCAGGTGCCGTAATTCATGACTTCCCATTCCTTGAGAAACTTTTCACCGGCTTGCACAATGGTTCCGTCCGAATAATTAACAGTATCCAAGACGATAAAGGAGTTAACGCATTGCGAGACGTTCTGCTCAACAGGCCGCGTGGCGACGATGCGGGTCGGCAGCGGCGCGGTCGGCACGGGTGAGGGGACGGCTGTCGGTTCCTGTGTGCAGCTGATCGCGAACAGACACATGCCGAGGAGGATCAAAAGACGCTTGAGATTCACTGCTTTTTCCATTCCCATTTTTTTAATGGATCGATTAAATCATACGCGGTCAGATCAAGTGTTAAGGGGGTGATGCTCACATTTCCGCGTGTCAGTTCGCCGCAGTCAGTCCCTTGTTCCTGATCTCCGTGCGGCATTTCACCGCCAAACCAATAGTAAGGGCGGCCGAACGGATCAACATTGCGGATCAGCTCATCGCGGTAAATCCGTTCTCCGCTGTGCGTCACAATATATTCGGGCTGATCCTTTTTAACTGAATAAGGCAAGTTGACGTTCAGAATTGTAAATGGGGGCAGCGTGTTTTCCTGCAAGGTGCTGATGATATTGAGAATGATCGGTTCAGCAGCAGAAAAATCGATCTCTTTTGCTTTAATATGCCCAGCGTCGAGCGAAAAAGCGATGCCCTGCATTTCCCAAATTGTTGCCTCCAACGCGCTGGTCACCGTTCCTGAATAGGTGATGTCGCGGCTGACATTGGCAGTCGGGTTGATGCCTGAAAGCACCAGATCAACTTTTTTATTCAGAAAGCCCAAGCCGGCGAGCGCGGTGCAGTCTGACGGACCGCCGTCCGTCGCATAGGCTGGGATGTCCAAAGGAAAAGCAACCGGCTCGACGCGCAGCGGGCGTCCCAATGCTTTCTGGTGACCCGATGCGGACCAGTTTTTATCCGGGGCGATCACGGTGACGCTGCCGATTTTCGCAGCTGCTTTTGCCAGTGCCAGAATACCGGGTGCGGTGATTCCATCATCATTGGTCACAACAATTTCTAAATTTTTCTTCATGCGTTCCTCATAACAGACTTTATACCTCTATTATTTTACCAACAGCCTGTGCTGAATCTGGTCTCTTCGTCAGATTCAGGCATTTTGAGGCAGTCAAAGGCATCGTTACGACTGATTAACTGGATGTTAATTCAGTCTATGAGTTCAACTACGCTTAGTTGAATGTTTTCCTTGCTGAGGGTATCGAGCATGTAGAGTTTGAAATGATAGACCCTGGATAAACCTTGCCGAACTCTTATTTCCACGTATGCATTCAAAAATTTCGGTCAGCAGCGTGCCAATAAAAAAACACTCCGATAATAAATCGGAGTGTTTTTGCGTCTATCAGGATCGTTATTTTGCGAGGAATGCGCGAACGCTTTCCAGCTGACCAGCGGAACCGAGTTTTTCGTTCTTGCCGGCGATGAATTTTGCATATTCATCCATGAACAGTTTGCCGATCGGGCGGAAGTCAAAAACTTCCGGATGATCGCGGAAATATTCGCGGTGGACACGGGTCCAGACCAATCTTCCGTCCGTATCGATGTTGATCTTCGTCACACCAAGTTCGGCTGCTCGTTTGAACTGATCAGCGTCAACGCCTTTCGCGCCTTTCAGGCTGCCGCCGGCCGCGTTAATGCGTTCGACTTCATCCTGCGGGACGGAGCTTGAGCCGTGCATGACCAGCGGGAATCCGGGGACGCGCTTCTGAATTTCAGCCAGCACGTCGAAATGCAGAGATTGGCTGCCGCTGAATTTGAAGGCGCCGTGGCTAGTTCCGATTGCGACTGCGAGGGAATCAACGTTTGTCTTTTCAACAAATTCTTTGACAGAATCGGGATCGGTCAGTTTTGCGTCCGCTTCGCTGACGGAGACATGCTCTTCAACGCCGCCGAGTTTTCCGAGTTCAGCTTCGACTACCAAACCTTTTGCATGTGCCGCATCGACAACGCGTTTGGTGGTTGCGACGTTCTCCTCAAACGATAATGCGGAGGCGTCAATCATGACCGAGCTGTAAAAGCCGCTGTTGATGCAGTCATAGCAGGTTTCTTCATCGCCATGATCCAGGTGAACCGCGAAAATTGCTTCCGGGAACATTTCGTCTGCGCTGCGGATTAGCCCTTCCAGCATGATTGTGCTGGTATAGTTGCGGGCGCCTTTTGAAATCTGGATGATGAACGGAGCCTTGCTGTCAAGGTTCCCCTTGAACAGACCGACGATCTGTTCTGCGTTGTTGATGTTGTAAGCACCGATTGCGTACTTACCATAAGCATGTTCAAATAACTTTTTTGTTGTAACGATCATATTAATCCTCCCAGATTAATTAACTAAGGAACATCGGTACGCCGAGGAAGTCCTTGATATGCGGCCGGTAGTTCTCGATGTCATAGAATGACGGTACGTCCACGCATTTTTTCCCTGCCAGAACCATGTTGACGGGGACAGTGGTGTACTTGCCGCCGTGCAGTGCGACCATTCTGCCGGTATCGTTTCGAGCCAGCAGCTGAGCAGCCAAGTGTCCAAAGCTGGTGGCGACCATGCGGTCGAGCGAGTCCGGTGCACCGGAGCGCATCATATAGCCAACTTGCTGGTACATGATGTTGACGTTTGAGCGTTTTTTGATTGCTTCGGCAACGATCATGCCGATGCCGCCGAGTTTCCGATGCCCATAGGCATCCATTTCACCCGTTTCAATCACATCGCCGCCTTCCATAATCGCGCCTTCTGAAATTGTGCAGAGCGAATAGTTGGAAGGGTTGCGCTTGCGATCCGAGACCATGAAATCGGTCAGCGTGTCGATATTGAAATGAACTTCGGGGATGACAGCTCGGTCTGCGCTTGAAAGATAAGCGGCGATCAATGAGGTTTCGCCCGAGTTTCGGCCGAAGAGTTCAATCACGCCGATTCGTTCATGCGATCCAAGCGAGGTTCGCATGTTCGTGATCACTTCAATCGAGCGGGTGATGGCGGTCGAAAAACCGATGCAGTAGTCAGTTCCGAACACGTCATTATCCATCGTCTTCGGGATGGCAATAACCGGGAAACCTTCGTTGTGCAGTCTGACTGAATAGCTCAAAGTGTCGTCCCCGCCGATCGTGATCAGCGTCTGGATATTAAAATGCTCCAGAACTTTCATAACGTGAGCGGTGTAATCCCAAGTGTCTTCTTTGTCTTTAACTTTCACACCTTCTGGCGACCCTTTCAGAAATTCAGGGATCACATTGGTTTTAACGTTCTGGGGATTTGTTCGGGAAGTGTGAAGGAAAGTTCCGCCGGTGCGGTCGATTTTCCGGATGTCATTGTAATGCAGCTCGTAGATATATTTCTCTGAGTCTGGATCATCGAAGTCAAATTCCAATAATCCTGCCCAACCGCGACGGATGCCGTAAACTTTCATCCCGCGATCCAGTGCCAATGTGACAACGGCTTTCATCGCAGGATTTAACCCGGGAACGTCGCCTCCTCCGGTGAGAATTCCGATAACTCGTTCCATTTAAATCTCCTTATAAGATGGTGATTAAAACATTTTTCAACAGTATCGTGAAAAACATAACATTTTCTAAATTACAAAAATTATACTATAGCGAGCTTAAAATCTGACGTGTACCAAAAATAAATGTGAGTAAAGTGATGAATGATACTTGCTGTTGCAAGCTTCTGTTTCAGAACTCATCGACGATGTTGCGGATCGTCCACCAGCGGTTCCAATACAGCAGCAAAATGCAGACTGCAGGGAAAATCATGTTCAGCACGTCAATCGGAAACTGCCATAAGTTCGGGTTTCCGCGCTGGTTGAGCCAAGGAAGGATGATAAAAGCCAGGATCAGCGCCAGACTCAGCCATTTTCCTTTGTAAATCCAGCGCAAGTTGATTTTGTCCAGCGCGTAAATCAGAGGAACCCAGAGCAGATATAAATTTTTTCCGATATTGGGGATGCCGGCGACAAATCCGATCGCGATTGTCAGCGCCGTTACCCACTCAAACGCGCGCTGTCCGCCTCTGGCATTGACGATCCATTCAATGATCATAATGAAAATGAAAAATCCGGAAATAGCCCAGCCGATTCTGCCTCCCAGCTCCGGCTGCCAATTTTCAATCAGCTTGCTGAAATAGATTGGGTCGAGATACTTGTAATAATAGACGATCGAGCGGAAAAACTCAGTGATCCAGTCTGTCATGAACAAAACTGCGAGCAGAACGAGCAAGGTCAGAACCATCAGAAACCACATCACCACTGTCCGGCGGTGATTGACAAAGCACCAGATCAGAAACCACAGGATCGGCAGCAGCGTCAGACTGTATTTGATTGTCGCGAATGCCAGCAGGATGCCAGCAAATTCATCCTCGTGCTCGCGGATCGCATCCATCGCCATCATCAGCAGAAAAAAAGACAGAATGCCGATGTCGCCGTCCAAAATGGCAACTACCGAATAGTAGCAGAGCAGCAGCATGATGCCGACGGTGGTCGGATTCGCCGTGCGGTGTGCGATTTGAAAGGCGCTGAGCGTTTTGATCCCGCCGTAAACCAGCAGGACTTCCAGGATCGTCATCCAGATAATCAGCGCAATATCAAATTGATTGATGAATGAGAATGGGAAAAAAGCAATGACTGAATAAAGCGGCAGCGTGAACCCGCTCAGGTAATAATCTTCTGGGAAACGCTCCAGAAGCTGCTCGAAAAACTGAGGTCCGTAGGGGTTTTCCCCTTGCGCGAACAAAACGCGGCTCGACAGCCAGTAGCTGAAAAAGCTGGCTCCGAGTTCGGTTTTGAATACAATCCAGGCGTTCAGTCCGATCAACGCGATCAGGAGAAGGATCAACCCGGTTAAAACGCCGCGGGAAATGCCATAATCTCGTTTTAATGGGCGGATTTCATTCATCTGCTATCTCGCCTCGGAAGACAAACGATCTTTTCAGATAGATTTGACAAAGACGCGGTGCCGTTTCGTGGCATGCAACCCAAATGTGACCATTTCCGACTGGATCTCTTTTGCCGATTCAGCCATTTGCGTGGCTTCAGCGCGCTCAAAATTTACATGGCTGTGCATGATGCTATACAGCTCCGTGATCATCAGCGCATCGCCGCCTTTTCTGTGATATTCAGGCAGGATGCCGATGCCGTTGAGCGAAACGTCTTTGGTTCGCCGGGTCTCCAGCAGGATGTCAATGATCAGCGCTGGGGTCAAATTACCGTTGTGACGCTGCATGGCGGCGGAAATATCAGGAAATGCAAGTAAAAACCCGACCAGTGCGCCTTCCTGGTTCTTGATGAATTTCACCATTTTTGGGTCGACCATTTTGATGACATTGTCAACCAGAAACTTAAACTCGCGGTCGCTCAGCGGGAAATATTCCCAGTTTTTTTCGAATGATTTGGCGTACAGTCTGGCAATATTCAGCGCGTCTGCGGTGATTTCTTTGCGGCTGTTGTACGGATGGATGTTCAGGATTCCGCGCTTTTTGACGATCTCAGCGACTTTATTCACTTTCTCAGGAATGTAAAATTCTTTGAGGTTAAAAGCCATCGACAAGAAGTCGTTCACTTTGCCAAAGCCATAGTTCTCCAACAGCGTTTTGTAATAAGGGTAGTTGTAGGCGGACATGTTCATCATCTGGCGGTATTCATATCCTTCGACCAGCATGCCGTAACCGTCGAACAGTGAAAATCCTTTCGGCCCGATCAGTGTTTCAGCCCCAAATTGTTTTGCCCAATTGACAACGGCATCAAAAAGACCATTGGCGACTTCCTGGTCGTTGATTGAATCGAAAAGAAAGAAATTCGCGGTCTGTTCATTGTGATATTGGTTGAAACTGTTGTTATGCAGCCCGGCAATCCTGCCGACCATTTTCCCGTCTTTCCAGGCGGTGAAAAATTCCGCTTCGGAATGGTCATAAAAAGGATGTTTCTTGCGGTCGAGCATGATATTCACATCGCCCCGGAAAGGTGGAACCCAATTGGGGTCACCCTTATATAGGTCATAATGAAATTGAACAAACTGAGATTTCTGCTGCCGATTATTGGTGTCAACCTGTCTGATTTCTAACATGGCGCTACTCCTTCAACAACGAATCTATTAACAATAACTCGAATTAATTCTGCTCAGGTGCTGTAATTATTTTACTCTATGAATTAAAGTTAGGCATTAATGGATGGAATCTGGCTGTTCTGGAAGGATTTTGAAGAAAAAGCTAGGGTTTTTATTTATTGGGCAAATTGCCTGACACCCTTCCCATGCGCCGGATAAGCTATAATTGACCAAACGAAACGATAAGGATAAAAAATGGATTCATTCATTATTGATGGCGGAATTCCTTTAAGGGGAGAAGTCACCCCGGCGGGTAATAAAAACGCGGCGCTGCCGCTGATGTGCGCGACGCTGCTGACCGATGAACCGGTCATTTTGCACAATATGCCGCTGATTAAGGATATTTCCGAAATGCAGAAATTATTGTCCAGCATGGGCGTTGTCATCGAGAAACTGACGCCAAAAACCTGGAAGTTCACCGCGAAGGATATCAACAAGACTGACCTTGATCCGGATCTGTGCCGCAATGTGCGTGCCTCGATTCTGCTGGCTGGTCCAATCGTGGCGCGCTTTGGCAGCTTTCTGCTGCCCCCGCCAGGCGGCGACGTCATCGGCAGGCGCCGGGTTGACACCCACCTGCTGGCATTGAATAAGCTGGGTGCGCACGCCTATTATGACCGGCAGTACCATTTTGAAGTCACCGGGCGGCTGCAGGGAACCGACATCCTGATGGATGAAGCCAGCGTAACCGCAACAGAGAACGCGATTATGGCATGTTCGCTGGCGGAAGGCACTTCGATCTTGCGCAACTCTGCCTCAGAACCGCATGTTCAGGAGCTCTGCCACCTGTTGAACCTGATGGGCGCGAAAATAAGCGGCATCGGATCAAACGTCCTGACGATTGAAGGAGTTGAAAAATTGCACGGCGCTGAATTCACGATCGGTCCGGATTACCTTGAAGTGGGCAGTTACATCGGAGCAGCAGTTGTCACACATGGCGAGATCTTGATCCGCAATGCCGGCGTTCAATATCTTAACATGGTCAAATTCGTCTATAACCGCATGGGCGTGCATTGGGAAGAGATCGGCAGCGATATTCTTGTGCCGGAAAATCAGCGCCTGTCAATTGAGCCGGATATCGGCGGCGCGATTCCTGAAATCAGCGTCATGCCCTGGCCGGCATTTCCCTCCGACTTAATGAGCATCGCGATCGTAATCGCAACGCAGGCGCAGGGAACCGTGCTGTTCCATGACTGGATGTACCCGAGCCGGATGTATTTCACGGACAAACTGGTTGGGATGGGGGCGCAAATCGTGCTTTGCGATCCGCATCGTTGTATTGTGCAGGGACCGACCCGGCTTTATCCTGAGAAACTTGAATCTCCTGATATTCGGGCAGGCATGGCGCTGCTGCTGGCAACGCTGACCGTCCCAGGCCGATCTGTGATCCGCAATATTCGGCAGATCGAACGCGGTTACGAGCAGGTGGATGAGAAGCTGCGCGCGCTTGGTGCCCGGATTGAACGAATTGAGGAGTAAGCGTTTCGAATTATTTCGATTTTTGAGTTGAATATCAAAATAAATACAGGAGGCGTTTTGTATAGGCGCCTCCTGTATTTTTATTCCCTTTAGTTTTTTTGTGAAAAACCAGTTGATGGCAGGACGATTGCGGGATCAATTGTCGGTATTGCCGTCGGCGGAATCATTGTCGCTGTCGGGTATAGCGTGACAGTTGCCGTCGGCGGAATCGTTGTCGCTGTCGGGTTTAGCGTGGCAGTTGCTGTCGGCGGAATCGCGGTTGTCGTCGCAGTCGGAGTTTGCGTGGCAGTTGCCGTTGGCGGGATCGCGGTTGCAGTCGGGGTAGCTGTTGCAGGGATTCGCCTGCTTGTGAAAACGACATTAGCTGTGCTTCCTGCAGTTAAGCTGATTTGAATCGGCGCGCCAATTGAACTTGGTGTTCCGTTGACAGTCACGCCAGTCAGTTCCCACCCGCTGAGCGGGGTTTGCGCGACGGTATAAGTGCCAGGATTCAGAATTTGCCGATTTGGTTCGCTGCCATCTTTTAATGAAAAAGGCTGGTACCCATTTCCGGTTACCGTAAAACTGAACGTCGGTGCGTCAGTTGCACTGCCGGTCAGCGGGTCTGTTACCATGTCAACGACAATCTGGCTTTCTTTCATCTTATTGGTGTATTTACATTTGATCGTCTTGACGCCGTCCAATTCAAATTGCACAACTCCGGAATTTGGATTGATCTGAAAAAGGGTGCTATCCGGAGTCGGATTTTGACAATTTGCGGGGATTTCGTCCGGACAAACCCCGCAAGTGATTGCAGCTATATCCAGCTCCCAGTCACTTGGAATGTTTGTCTCTGTGATCGAATAAGTTCCGGGCTGAAGACCGCTGATGCTGCCGCTGTTCGCGAGTGTCGAGTCAGCGTCGTCATCGAGCGTCATCCGTTGAACGGTAGTGCCATCGCTAAGTTCAAAAGTGAAATCCTGTGCATGATCTGGAATTGCATCTTTTTCAATGATCACGCCTGAGTCTGCCTCAACAAAGAAGTCAAAGATATAATCCTGGTTCAATTTGTTGCCCATCGCGTCATGCAGTGCGCGCGGGGCAAACGGCTGGCGTCCGCAAGCGATCATGCGGTAATTCCCAGGCAACAGAAACTTCCCGCTGTTAAGGTTGACGGTCGAAGTGAAAGTTTGCTTATTATATTGGACGCTGTCAGTCACGATCAAGACATCATCGCCAACGGCTGGACTATCCGCAGTTACATTGCAGCCTGTGGTGTCGATCGTTTTGTTTTGACCGGCATGGATCACCACAAAATTCAGCGGATTGACGGCGCTGGTCATGATTAATTCAGTGCCTTCCGCTGAGGTCATCTGTTTGCTGAAGGAAAGATCAAAAGATGTTGGTCCTTTGCGAAGGTAATCACTATTCAAAGTTGTTCCGGTGACGGTCGGCTGCACCCAATTCGTTTTGACTCTGAAGAGGTCAGCTTTATTATTTTCATCCACGACGGTGGGAACGAGTGCGGTTCCGCCTGTTGAAAATAATACATATTTTCCGTCCGCGGTCAGGTCTGCCATGGAGATATCGCTTGGGTTTTGAATTTGCTCTCCGGCATCAGAGAGGGAAACCCGGATATTGTCACCGGTTTGTATATCCCGCACAAAGATATCGCTGAACGTATTTGTTTTTCCGGGGGTCATTTCCTGAAAACTGCGATAGGCAACATATCTGCAGTCGGTGGAAGGTTTCGTATGTGAAAAAGTGTTCGTGTTGATGATAAATTTCGGATCATTTGCTGTCATGTAATTACGAGAATTGACAATCGAGATTTCTCCCGTGAGACGGTCATAAAAAAAGATATCCAGCGTCCGATCCGTATCACCGCCTGCTTGGTAGATTGCCATGGTTGACCAGGTGGCGCAATTCCCGTTTGAGGAAATTTTCGGTTCCAAGAAATAAGGCATGCTTGAAGATGGAATGAATCCGCTCGAGAGAAATTTTGTTGTTCCAGCATCTACGTCGTACAGGTAAAGATGGCTTCCCATGTTATTGGTAATTTCTTCTCCCATGATGTCCGTCGCAGACGAGATATAGAGGATATATTTCCCATTTCCGGAAATAACTGCCCAATGGGAATTGCCAGCCGCGGCTTTCAATGGATTCTCAAAGTTTCGGGAAATCAAGGTTGATTTTTGTGTTGTTCGGTTCCATAAAAAAATATGTGAGTAACTGCTTTGTGATGCACTGTAATCGATTCCAGGCGCATGACCGCCGCTCTGAAAAACGACCAGGTTCCCGTCATCGGATATACTGCCGATTGAAGAAGTAGAAGCTGACATCGCGTCTGAAGGCAGCTGATTCCCTTCCAGATCGACGGAAACCAGGTAAATCTGATTGTTGGTTTCATCCTGATCTGTGCCGCGGTCAACGAGAAAGACGTCAATGATAGCGTTTGTGTCATTCGCTGTTAAATTGCTTGATACAGAATCAAAAGCAACATATCGACCATCCGGCGTGATCGTTGCTCGTAAAGAATCTCCATTTCCGGAAGTGATTCCGTCCGGACTGGAGATTAACTGGATTGCTCCGGTCTGAATGTTTTTGATGTAAATATTTTCTGGATAATAAAGGTTCCCATTCCCTTGTGTCGGAAAGATCATTCCCGGTATCAGGTCAGCCGCCGATGAGCTGAACACGACAAGATTTCCATCCGTTGTCATTGACCCGCCAATGATTCCTCCTGGAAACTGCATTGGCACTTCACCGTTCGCGTTGGTGGACACATAAACCGGTTCGGTCAGCTGGGCATGCACAGGGACTGCCAGCAAAAGTATCATCAGACAAATAAAGAAAGAAGAGATTGAAAACAGCGGCTTTCTCATGTAATAGCTCCTATAATAAAAATAATAGAAGAACTAAAAGCAAGAACTATGCCAGTAAATTTAGACTAAGATAATCTTAATAAAAATAAGTAAAAATACAATAATATTAATAAAAAAACCAACGAATTTTGGAGGATGACGCGTAAAATAAAAATTATCCGTTCTTTGTAAATACAGTTTTGAAACCAGAATTAAATCAAAATTGCCCGAAAACCGGGCAATTTATTTGTTTATTCGAATTTGTTCTTTATGCAGCAAGCAAATTGTCAACGAATTCGCTGAGTTTTACCTTGGAAAGTGTACCCGAATGGCGGTATTTGACTTCGCCATCCTTGATAAACAGCAGGGTCGGGATTGTGGAAACGCGGTATTCCATCGCTTTTTCACTGTTTTCGTCAGTATTGACTTTGGCAACGATGATCTTATCCTCGTAATCTTTTGCAATTTCTTCCATCAATGGCAGCACCATTCGGCAGGGACCGCACCAGGAAGCCCAGAAATCTACCACAACCGGAACTTTTGATTGCAGAACAGTTTTTTCGAACGCTGCGTCCGTAACGTGAATTGGTTCGTTCATTTTCGTAATCACCTTTCTTTTCCCAGTGCGCTGAATTTTCAGCGCTTATTCTCTAAACAAAATTTTACCGTATAAAAATCCTGTTTTGTAAATTTAATAAATCTCTTATTCACTGATTTCGAACAAGTGCAGGCTGTTTTCCATGGTGCGGGCGCAAACCTCAGCTGCAGTCAGGTTTTTCAGCGCAGCGACTTTCTCGGCAATCAGCGGAATATACATTGGCTCATTGCGCTGCCCGCGGTAGGGCAGCGGCGTCAGATAAGGCGCGTCGGTTTCCAAAATGATCGCTTCAAGCGGTGTTTTAAGCAGAATTTCATCCCGGCGCGGCACTTTTTTATAAGTGTAAGCACCGCCGATGCCGAGGTAAAAACCGGCATTAACTGCCTCAAGCGCCGCATCCGCGTCTTCGTCGAAAGCGTGCAAAACGCCGCTGTTCGCCGGGTTGGATTGTTTCCAGCCGTTCAGCAGCGGCCAGAGCTGATCGAACGCCTGCCGGCAGTGGATCAACACTGGCTTGCCAAGGTCGCCAGCGGTTTTCAGCTGCGCCTTAAAGGATTGCAGCTGGATTTCCGGCGGGCAATACTCGCGATAGAAATCAAGCCCGATTTCGCCGATTGCGATACATTTTGGATGCGCAGCGAATTGAGCCAGCGTTTCAGCCATTTCAGGCTGCCAGTCATTTGAATCGTTGGGATGCACCCCCGCAGCGAAAAAAATGGCTGGATTTTCTTCAGCCATTTTTTGAGCGATTGCGCTGGTTTCCAGGTTGATCCCCGGAACGATGATTTTTCTTACATTCTGCGCAGCGGCTTTTTCAACCACCTGCTGCCAGTCTTCAGAAAAGGCCGGCAGATTCAGGTGGCAGTGTGTGTCAAGATAATAAGCTGCGTTATTCAATCCCGGCGACCTTCAGCCCGGTGGCAAGAATATCTTTAACAGCTTCAGGGTGGGTTGTTTCGGTGTAAACGCGGATGATCGGCTCTGTGCCGGAGAAGCGGATCAGCATCCAGCCGCCATCTTCCATTGAGAACTTGTAGCCGTCTGTGGTGTTCAAACCAGTCACTTTCAAGCCGCCGAGCGTCTCCGGCTGATTGTCCATGATCCGTTGTTTCTTTTCAGCCGTATCACCCTTGAAAGCCGTGTCAATGCGTTCGTAATAATGCGGTCCGACGATCTCAAACAGCCATTTCAGCAATTCGGATGGTTTTTTGCCAGTCTTGACCATGAAATCGAGGAAGTACAGGTTGGCTAAAATTCCATCACGTTCCGGGACATTTCCGCGGAAAGCGTAACCGCCCGATTCTTCCCCGCCGATGATTGCGTTCGTTTCAGTGAATTTCGGCGCGACATACTTGAATCCCACGCCGGTTTCGAAAATCGGCACGTCATATTTTTTGGCAAGCTTATCCAGCATGGTGGTGGTCGAAAGTGTTTTAACGATCGCCCCGCGTTCTTTGCGGATTTCGAGGAGATAAAGCGTCAGCAGCGCCATGACCTGCAACTGATTGAGGAAAACGCCATTCTCATCGCCCAGACCGCAGCGATCCGCGTCGCCATCAGTGATCAGCAGCACATCTGCACCCAGTTCAACCGTTTTCTGCAGACCAACGTCCACGTTCGGCGGAATGGGTTCCGGCCGTTTCATTTCCGGGAACATTGGGTTGCGTTCATTGTGGATTTCAATGATTTCGGTTTTATCCCCGCCGAGCAGCCTGGTGAACCAGCCGGCGCCGTTACCCCACATCGGATCAACCAGAATTTTCAAGCCGGCTTTCCGGATCGGTTCAACATCAATCAGGTCTTTCAGGTGAGCGATATAGTTGACAGAAGCGTCGAAATATTCAATTTTTCCAGCAGCAATGCCTTCATTCAGCATCATTCGCTTGACGTCCGCGACATCGTCCGGAATAGCGGCTTCAATTTCAAGCAGCCCCTCAGGATCAATCGCACCGCCGGTCTCATCCCGAACTTTGAAACCGTTGTCAGCCGGGGGATTATGCGATGCGGTGATGTTAATCGCGCCGATGGCTTTTTTATCGACGACCGCATAGGAAATGACAGGTGTCGGCGTCGCTTCCTGGGTCAGCAGGACATTGAACCCGTTCCCTGCCAGAACTTCCGCGCAGGCAGCCGCAAAATTTTCTGAATGGAAGCGCTTGTCATAGCCAACTACAACGCTTTTCCCCTGTCTGCCATGGCTGATCAGATAATTGGCAAAGCCCTGCGCGCAGCGCCGACAATTATCAAACGTATATTCCTCTGCAATATAGGCACGCCAGCCATCTGTACCAAATTTGATTTTCAGGCTCATTCATAACCTCCGTTATTCTTTTGTGGATTAATTTGCTGCTTGTTTATTAATTATACCTTTTGTGCATTATTTCTAAAATAGATCAAGCGCCCTGACGCTTGGTCTTAGTAATAAGTCTCTTCCGGCGCTGTGATTTCGACATAGTACCAGGTATCCCCGCGCAGGCCAAAAAAAGTGATCAGCAGGTCAGCATAATAGGGGTTCAAGTCCTGCTGGTCGCCGACCAGTCCGAAGATGATCTCGTCAAATCCCAATGGATAATCGACGCGGTTCACGGCGAAGCCATAGCCGTCCGCCCGCTGGTAAAAGTAGAACAGGTTGTAATGGATGATCGAAAATCCGAATGTTCGCAGATAACCGTAAGTCTTGTCATAATTGATCTGGCTCATCAGTGTCCGGTCAGAGTAGATGATTTCTGAAACTGCCGGTTCCGGATTGATGTCAACCGTCATGCGGATGGGCAGGAACCAATCACCGCCATGGTTTACGATGCCCCAGGTGTAGAACATCGGGTTTTTCGTATGCGGGAACCAAAAATCAAAAAACTCATATCCGTTGCTGTAAACGGTCATATTCGCGCGGGTCGGGAAATTGGGATCGCGATTGGTATCTTCGGCATATTCCAGCCCTTCGGTATAAGATTCGCCGTAATATCCATAGGAAAAATGCGTCCGACCGCCGAGCGCTGATAATCTACGCTTTTCAATGTTTTCATCCAGCGACCCTTCGACCGGATTCAGCCGCAGCGGGGCTGCAAGGGGCGGGGAAGCGAGTTCATATTCTTTGTAGGCCATGCCGGAAGGCAGGTTGAAAATTTCTGTCCGGCTGGCAGTTTCACTTCTGACAATCCCATCGATCACGATCGCATCCGCATTAAGGATCGTCGGATCTTCGCGGTCGGTTGCGCCGTATACTGCGACTTTCCCGCCGGTCTTTACGACGCTCCTGGGAACAATCTTTTTCTCAGCGTCCACATAGAAACAAAAATCATCGCATTTAACGGTGTACGTATCACCGGAGCGGTTTTTTACGCTGAAGTTCGTGCCGCTGAACTCGGTGACGGTTCCGACCACCATCGCCGCCTGGTTTGATTTGTCGGGAACAGGCTGTTCGACGATGTGGGCAAAAATTCTGGCATCAGTGTCATAGATAATGTTGCTTTCAGGAACGGGCGTGCTTTGCGGGGTGGCTTCCGGCGCCAGCGTTGGCAGCGTCGGCAATATCGCCAGGTTGACCAGCGAAGTGGGGGTGCGTTCCGGTATCAAGGTCGGTTGAACGGCTTCAATCAGATAGCAGCCGCTGACCAGCAGGCTCAGTAAAAGAATGAAAGAGAGGGTCTTGATCCCATTTTTCATGAGGCAGCGATTCTCCGGTATTTTTTCTTTTCGTTTGGCTTTGGCTCCTCTTTTTTCTCGAGATCCGCCAGCCAGGCAGCGGCAGCGGCATCGCTCGGCATGCGCCAGTCACCGCGCGGTGACAGCGAAACGGACCCGACCTTGGGACCGTCCGGCAGGCAGGAGCGTTTGAACTGGTTTGCAAAAAAGCGTTTCAGGAACAATTTCAGCAAGCGCTGGATTTCTTCAGAAATGTAACTGCCGGCAAATGCCTGCTCAGCAAGCCAGAGTGTTTTTTGAGGCGTAAAACTGCGGCGAATCAGGTAATAAAGGAAGAAATCATGCAGTTCATAAGGACCGATGATCGATTCTGTCAGCTGCGTCATTTTCCCAGCCTGCGCCGGCAGCAGTTCCGGGCTGACCGGAGTTGCCAGGATGTCCAGCAAAACTTTTGCAGTCCGTGGTTCAGCCAGATGGGCTGCGTAATAGCGTACCAGATCGCGAACCAGCGTCTTGGGAACGGAGGCATTCACGCCGTACATGCTCATATGGTCGCCGTTGTAAGTCGCCCATCCCAGCGCGAGTTCGGACAGGTCGCCAGTGCCAACGACGAAACCATTGTGCTGGTGGCAGATGTCCATCAGGACCTGCGTGCGCTCCCGCGCCTGTGCGTTTTCGAAGAGAACGTCATGATTCATCTCATCATGACCCAGATCGCGAAAATGGCTCCGGACTGAGCGCGTGATGTCGATTTCACGCAATGTCACGCCAAAAGCCCGGCAAAGCGTGACGGCATTTCTTTTGGTTCGGCGCGATGTGCCGAAGCTTGGCATCGTCACCGCGATGATGTCGGTGTTCGGCCGCCCGGCATCCTGCATTGTCTTGACGCAGACGAGCAGGGCGAGCGTCGAATCCAGCCCGCCGGACACGCCGATCACAAGGGAATCGGCATGAACATGCGCAAGGCGTTTGCGCAGCCCGGCAATCTGAATTGCCAGAATGTCCCGGCAGCGATCCTGCAGCGCCTGCTCATCGGCAGGAATAAATGGATTTTTCCGCAGCGGACGGGTTAATTTGGAAATTTCAACGTTCATTGAAAATCGAATGAGCTGAAAATCTGTTCGGTCCTGTGCTGGAAACGAGGACTTCTTTTGCCTTTCGTTGGTCAAGTGTTCGAGATCCAGTTCAGCGATGCAGACCCCGCTGCCAAACGGTTCGGCTTCACTGATCAGTACCCCGTTTTCGGCAATCAGGTTATGCCCGGAAAAGACAAGATCGGTGGTCGATTCCCCATAGCCGGCATCCGCGTAAATATATCCGCAGCTGAATCGCGCGGATTGGCTCTGCACAAGCTGGCGGCGGAAAGCGCTTTTGCCGACGATTTCAGCACCGGCTGAGAGATTTGCGATCACTGCCGCGCCGGCTGTCACCGGATGGGGCAAATGCGAAACAGGTGTCCAGGACTCCTCTCCGATTTCCGTACTGAAAATGAAAGCGGGCATCTCCTCGCAGGCGAACAGCAAGCGGCTGCCAAACGGCACAGTTTCCCCGCAGCAGACTGCCGAGTCGTTTTTCTCGGGCGCTGCGCTGAAATAACGCCCTTCATCCGATGCACTGTCAATTTGGATCAGACGCTTCGGAACGATTCCCAAGACCTGTCCATGATAAAGGACTGCTGCACAGTTATACAGCTTGCCGTTATGACGCAGCGGCGTGCCGACAACGCTGATCAAATCGAGTGCGGCGCTGGCGGCTGCCAGCTGAGCGAGGGCTTTTTCAGCTGTTTCGAGCAGCACCTGCTGGGTGAACAGATCTCCGCACGTAGCTCCTGTCAGGCAGAGTTCGGGGAAGACTGCCAGATTGACCTCCTGGTCAACGCAGTGTTTCATCAGCTCTAAAATCTGCCGGGCATTATGATCACAGTCAGCAACAATAATTTCTGGTGTGCAGGCTGCTGCCCGTATAAAACCGTAATTCATAGAAAGCCTCCGTCTGGTGGATGCTAAAAATCTTTCCGCTTCAGCGTCGGACAGCTGGGATTGAGCCTGTCCTAATTCGAATTAATGATAACACCTGCATCGGGTTCCGTCTCAATTTCTGTCCCGCCATGAGGCGATTTATGACCGCAGGGTGACGATCGGCTGACCATACCGAATTGGAGTACAATTCTGCCTATGAATCACGACACGAGCAGTCCGATCATTCGCATCCAAAACGCCGATCTCGGTTACAGGACGGATGAAATTCCAGCGCTGAGCAGCATTAATCTGAACATTTATCCCGGAGATCAGGTGGCGATCATCGGCCCGAACGGCGCCGGCAAGACTACCTTGTTAAAAACAATCGTTGGTCTGATCATGCCGTTGAAGGGGGAGGTCAATGTTCATGGTTCGCAGCATGGTGCGCTGAAAGATTGCGTTTCTTACATTCCGCAGAAAGAAACAATTGACTGGAATTATCCGATCACGGTTCGCGATGTCGTCATGATGGGACGCTATGGCAAGATTCCGTTTTGCAAAGCGCCAGCGGCAAAGGATCGGCAGGCGGTAGACCAGGCGCTCAAACGCATGGGCATCGAAGCGCTGGCTGACCGAAAGATTCGGGATTGTTCGGGCGGGCAGCAACAGCGGGTTTTTCTGGCGCGATCTTTGGCGCAGGAGCCGCATATTCTGCTGATGGATGAGCCGTTTAACGGCGTTGATCTCGCGACGCAGGCGGTCATCCTCGAAAATTTGAAAGAATTCAAGACACGTCAGGTGACAACGCTGGTCGCCACACACGACTTGTCTCTGGTTTATGACCATTTTGAAAAAGTTCTGCTGCTGGATCGGAGTGTAATTGCCTTCGGATTGCGCGCGGAAGTGCTGACGGATGACAATCTGCAAAAGGCATTTGGGAAGAAAACGGTGATATTCTGATGGAAATCCTGCTTGAACCTTTTCGTTTCGATTTCATGCTTCGCAGTTTTGCCGCAGCGATCATGGTCGGCATCGTCTGCTCAGTCATCGGCACCTTTGTCGTCGTGCGTTCAATGGCATTTTTAGGCGATGCGCTGGCGCACGCGGTGCTGCCCGGTGTTGCGATCGCTTACATTTTTGGCGGGAATCTGACCGTTGGTGCGCTGATTGCCGCGATTGTGGTTGCGATTGGCATCTCGCTGCTTTCCGATCAGGAAGAAATTAAAGAGGACACCGCCATCGGCATCTTCTTCACCGCGGCGCTTGCGCTCGGGATCGCGATCATCAGCACGATTCGGACTTACGCTGTGGATTTGACTCATATCCTGTTCGGCAACGTGCTCGGCGTCACGAATCAGGATATTTATTTCATCCTGATCACCGGCGGAATTGTATTGCTGATCGTTGTTTTGTTCTTCCGGTTCTTTCAGGTCGTCACTTTCGACCCGGTGATGGCAAAAACGCTGAACTGGAATGTCAAGCTGATCCGGACAATCTTGCTGGTGCTGATTGCCGGAACCATCACGATTTCCATTAACACGGTTGGCTCCGGGCTGGTGACAGCCATGCTGATCACGCCGGCTGCGACCGCCCTGATGTTCACGCGCAAGCTGCAAACGACGATGCTGGCTGCGGCATGCTTTGGCGCTGCGTCCGGTTTTTTGGGACTCTATATCAGCTATTTCTTGAATATCAGCTCAGGCGCATCGATCGTGCTGACCGCTACGGTGTTTTTTATTATCGTCTATTCGATTCAGAAACTGTTTCCGCGCCGCAACAAAAAAGTCGAAGTCTGATTTCTATTCTCCGTCCATCCAGCCCAGTGACCGTGCGACCGCTTTTTTCCAGCGGGCGGTCAATGCTGCGTTTTTCTCCGGGTTGCGAACAGGATGCCAGCGTTTGTCGACCTGCCAGTTTTCTCTGAGTTCAGCTAACGATTGCCAATAACCGACCTGTAGTCCAGCACCATAAGCGGCTCCCAGCGCGGTTGTTTCGCGGACAACCGGCCGGACGATCGGCACTTCCAGCAGGTCAGCCTGAAACTGCATCAGCAGCTCGTTGACCGTCATGCCGCCGTCAACTTTGAGTTCAGTCAACGCCACTCCCGCATCTTTTTTCATTGCCTCGACCACCTCGAGTGTCTGAAAAGCAGTTGCTTCCAATACTGCGCGCGCGATGTGGCCGCGGTTGGAAAAACGGGTCAGTCCGGCGATGATGCCGCGCGCGTCGCTGCGCCAATAAGGCGCGAACAAGCCGGAAAAAGCTGGCACAATGTAAACATCTCCATTATCCGGAACCTCGCGCGCCAGTGCTTCAATCTCTGCTGAAGAACTGATCATTTTCAGATTGTCACGCATCCACTGCACAAGTGAGCCGGCGATCGCGACCGATCCTTCAAGACAGTAAGCTGCCGGCTGGTCGCCGATCTGAAATCCGACGGTGGTGATCAGCCCATTGCGGCTGTGCACGGGCTGAGTGCCGGTGTTCAGCAGCATGAAACAGCCAGTACCATAGGTGTTTTTCCCCTCTCCGGCATTGAAACAGGTCTGCCCAAAGAGCGCTGCCTGCTGGTCGCCAAAGACACCGGTGATTGGAATTTCTGCGCCGTTCTTTTGATAAGTCCCGAAATAACTGGCGGATGGTCTGATCTCGGGCAGGATCTGGGGCGGAATGTCAAGCTCTTGCAGAATTTCAGCGTCCCATGCCAGCGTTTCAAGATTCATCAACATGGTTCGGGACGCGTTCGTGACGTCCGTGACATGCTGACCGCCTCCGGTCAGGTTCCAGATCAGCCAGCTGTCGATCGTGCCGAACATCAGGTCGCCGTTGAGCGCCTCTTCAAACAATCCGCTGACGTTGTCAAACAGCCAGCGCAATTTGATGCCGGAAAAATAGACGGAGATCGGCAGCCCGGTTTTTTCGCGGAATCGATCCTGCCCCCCGTGCCGCCGCGATAAAAGCTCGCAAAGGGCATCGGTGCGCGTGTCCTGCCAGACAATTGCGTTGTGGCAGGGGAGGCCTGTCTGGCGGTTCCAGACCACAGTTGTCTCACGTTGATTCGTGATCCCGATCGCCTGAATATCTTGAAAGACCGCTCCGGCTGCGCTAACTGCATTTTGGAAAACAGTCTCAACATTCCGAATGATTTCCATTGGATCATGCTCAACCCAGCCGGGTTTTGGCAGAATCTGACGATGTTCCATTTGGTCAGACGAAACGATCTGTCCGCCATGATCAAATAGGATACAGCGGGTGCTGGTGGTGCCCTGATCAATTGCTGCGATGTATTTTGCCATTTCCGCTCCTTCGCGTGGGTGTCTGCTTGCCTAATTATATAGAAACCAACGCTGATTTTGGATGGAATTCCCCGTATAATGGACGAAAGGTACCATTTATCAGGTTGGACGGATGATAGTTGTCGTGCGTTTTGCCGATATTCGATTCATTATGACCTGCCAGGAGACACATTGCATGCTGCCAAATTTTAAAATCGGTGTTGGAACTTTTCCCTGGGGAAACCAGCTGATCTGGGATTATGGCGGATCATTTAACGAGCAGACCGTTTCAGAAGCGTTTCAATATGCCCTTCAGGACGGTGTGCGGCTGTTCTGCACCAGCGAGATTTTTTCAGAGGGAGACAGCGAACGCCTGCTCGGAAAATTGGCGGAACAATCCAGCGGGGCAGGGCGTCCATTTCTGGCGACGCAGTATGCGCCGCGGCCTTGGCGCATTCGCCGCAGCGATTTCACGCGCGCGCTGGATGCCTCGCTGTCACGGCTGCGGGTTTCAACTGTCGATCTCTATCTTTTCCAGCCGCCGGCAGGACTGATGAGCCTGCCGATGCTGGTTGAGTGCGCAGCTGAGGCGGTTGATTCCGGAAAAGTTCGGAACATCGGTGTCACCAACTTCAGTGTTGACCAGATCGAAGAATTTGGCGGATTGCTGAACCGCTTCGGCGTTCCGCTGGCATGCGTGGAAGCAGAATACAGCTTGATCAACCGCGAAGTTGAAACCAATGGCGTTCTGGATTTCTGCCGCCGGCAGCAGATTCCTTTTTTGGCTGACCGTCCGCTGGCAATGGGGCTCTTGACCGGCAAATATCTTGATAATCTGATTGAAAACGGGCTCCGGCGGAAAATGTCAGAGAAATATCCGCTGGCGGAGCTGCCGGCGCTGATTCGGTTGATGAATTTTATCGGTTCTGAGAACGAAGGCCGGAACAGCGCTCAGGTCGCTTTGAACTGGCTGCTTCAAAAAGAGGTCATCCCGATTCCTGGCGCGAAAAACGTTGAACAGGTGATGATCAATAACGATTCGGTCAATTGGAGTTTGACCTCCGATCAAATTGCCCGGCTGGATGACTTTTTTATTCAGAGTTAACGCTGCAGATCTGCAGCAAAAAGATCGTGTGGTGCCGTTAAAGCCGGCTCTGGTTATTCCCCGAATTCCGACACAAATTCCATCTCCAAGTCAGCATCCGCCTGCGGCATGATCTCGATGTCTGAGAAGAGGTCATCCTGTTTCACAGTGATTGCATCGCGTTTGATCAGTTCCAACATTGCCAGAAAGGTCACTACCGCTTCCAGCCTGGATTCGCCGGTCAGCAGCCGTCTGAACGACGTTTTGCCGCGTTCTCTGACCCGGCTGATCAGCAATTTAATGCGCTGCCCGATGGTGATGCGCGGCTGGCTGATCAGCGATGCCAATTCGGGCTGCTCGGCTTTTTTCACGAACACTCTGCCCGCGATTTCTGCCAGCAGCAACGGCGTCAGGTTGCTCAGGTCGAGCGGCGGCTCAATGCCGATATCCGGCGCTGCAATGCGTTCATAGGTGCGAAAATTTAAGTCTTCCCGCTGCGCCAGCCAAGTTGAAAGCTGTTTGAAGCGGCGATAAACGATCAGCTGCTGCGCCAGCGATTCAGGCGAATCTTCGTCCAAATCAGGCATATCACTGACAGCTTGCGGCAGCAGCGCGTTGGACTTGATTTGAATCAGCCGCGCAGCAATGACGATGAAAGCGGAGACTTCCGCCGGGTTTTCGTCTTCCATGCTTTTCACATATTCTAGAAACTTGTCCGTGACCTGTGCCAAAGACAGAATTGTGATGTCCAGCTCCGCTTTCTCAATCAGATCTAAAAGAACGTCCAGCGGACCCTGATATTGATCCGTTTCAATTTGGTAGCGGTCTGAATGGAAGGGAGTGAATTTTGGAGCCATATCGCTCTGAATTTTAACACACCGCATGCTGCCTGTTGTAAGGATCAGCTGGAATGTTAATAAATCGTTGATAGGGATTTGGTATAATTTTTTTGACTAATAAATGAGAAGGGAGCTGCTATGGCTCAAACGATTACGACATGTCCCCGTTGTCATCAGCAGATGACAGCGAATATCCAACAAGTATTTGATTTGAATCAGGATCCGCAGGACAAAGAACGGCTGCTCAGCGGTCAGGTGAATATGGCTGTCTGTCAGGCGTGCGGCTATCAGAGCGCAATCGGAATCCCGCTGGTTTATCACGACCCGGAAAAAGAATTGCTGCTGACTTATTTCCCATCCGAAATGGGTGTTTCGATTAATGAGCAGGAAAAAATTATCGGACCTTTGATCAATCAGGTCGTTGGCAGGCTGCCGATGGAAATGCGTAAAGGATACCTGTTTACGCCGCAGTCGATGCTGACCTATGACACCCTGATTGAAAAAATTCTTGAGGCGGACGGCATCACCAAAGAAATGCTTCAGGATCAGGAAAACAAACTCTCGCTGCTGAAGCGGCTGCTGACGGCAGCTGACGATTCAATCCCCGAAATTGTGGAGCAGGAAGCGGCTCTGATTGATCAGTCCTTCTTTGCGTTGTTCTCGAATGTTCAGGCAAGCGCCATGCAGAGCGGCGACGAAGGGGCAAAAGCCCGAATCAAAGCGATTCAGGATGTTTTGCTGGAGAAGACGGCTTATGGACAGGAACTGAAAAAACGGGCGGTCAGCACGCAAAAAGCACTGCAGGATTTACAGTCGCTCGGCGAAAAACTGAACCGGGATTCCCTGTTGGAGCTCGTATTACAGGCTCCGGATGACGCCTATCTGCAGACACTGACTGGCATCGCCCGCAACGGAATGGATTACGAATTTTTCACAGCGCTGACGGCGCGGATTGAAGCGGCAGACGAGGCGGATAAAGCCAAATATGCGTCCATCCGCGAAAACCTGCTTGCCATGATCCAGCAGATCGATTCTGCGGTGCAGGAACAGCACCAGCTCAGAAAACAGGTCTTTGATGAGATCATGAAGGATGACAACCTCGAACAGGGCATCGCCAAATATGCCCGCGCGATTGATGAATCCTTTCTCCAGATTGCCAATCAGGAGCTGTCCGAAGCGCGCAAACAGGGTGATTTTGCCCGCAGCGGAAAGATTCAGAACCTGCTCGACACCATTGAGAAAATGAGCAAAGTCCCAGCAGAAGTAGAATTTCTCGAAACGCTGCTCGAAAAAGCAGACGGAGCAGAAATCAGCGCGGCGCTTGAAGAAAATAAAGATAAAGTGACCGATGAATTCAAAAAGCTGCTCGATTCACTGGTCGATCAGCTGGGCAATGCGCCAAATCAACAGCCGGAACTGGTTGAAAAACTGAAACTGGTTCAGAAGATTGTAAAGTTGTAAAGAAGAAATTTAAATTAGAAGCCGGCTGCTGCGGAGAGAAATGAGTTTCTCTGTGGCAGCTGGTTTTTTGATTCCAAATCCTTAAGAATGCAGTTCCGGGTTGGGATCCGGCTCGGCTCTGCTGCCTGACCGGCGTTGCTTTTGCTGCGGCAGATAACCCTTAACTTTGGCTGTACACCAGCCCCAAAGCAGGGTCGTTAGTGATAATTGCGTCCACACCGATGCGCTCCATGCGCATCATGTCGTAAGAATCATTGACTGTCCAGACGCGAACTTTTCGATGAACCAAATGTTCGTTTTTGACCATTTTCTCGCTCACATCGCGCAGCGCCGGATGCAGCGCATCCACGTGGATGGAATGTTTTAAAATATTGCGGGAGAAAAACCCTTTCATACCGGATTCTGGGATCAATGCGGTGGCGATGTCCGGCATGCGCTCTTTCACCGATACGATGCTCTTGAAATCAAACGAGGACAGAATGATATTTTCCCGGTAACCTGAGCGGTCAACCAGCTCGAGCACTTGCTCAACCAGCGGAATTCGATCCCGCGGGTGCTCATATTTCAGTTCGATGTTGATGGCAAGTTTCCCGCCCATCGCTTCCAGGACTGCCTGCAGGGTCGGAATCGCTTCATTTTCAAAAGCCAGCCCTTTCCATGAACCGGCATCAAGCCTGAGGATTTCATCCTTCGTCAGCTCGCTGACAGCGCCGGAGCCGTTCGTCGTTCGATCCACGCTGCTGTCGTGAATGACGACCACTTCCTGGTCACGGGTCAGCCGCACATCCAATTCAATTCCATGCGCACCGACTTCATATGCCTTTAAAAAGGCGAGCATTGTGTTTTCAGGATATAGAGCGGAGTAGCCGCGGTGAGCAAATATTTCCATTTTGACCTTCTTCCATCTTTTTTAATCATACCAAAAAACGGTTTTTTCATCTGGAAAATTCTGCAGGAATTTTGATTGAAATTCAAAAAACCGGACTGGGCGGAATCGGGTATACTAATCGAAAAACAAGGACGGCTTTGATATGGAATTGACAGTAATCATCCCGGTGTTCAACGAAGAGCAGACGCTCGAAGAAATTATCCAGCGCGTGAAGGATACAGGCGTGGTGAATGAGATTCTCGTTGTTGATGATGGTTCAACGGACAACACCAAAGCGATCCTGAGGGGATATGCGGATGATCCGTTGGTGCGCGTGCTGACCAGCGAGAAGAATGAAGGCAAAGGTGCGGCTGTCCGCAAAGGCATTCTGAATGCGAAGAGCGAATATGCGATCATTCAGGACGCTGACCTCGAATATAATCCGAAGTTTTATCCAGTTCTGATGCAGCCGATCGAGGATGGAATTGCTGACGTGGTTTATGGCTCTCGCTTTTTAGGCGCCGCGCGCCGGCCGATTTTATTTTGGAACATGGTCGCGAACAAAATTTTGACGCTGACCACCAACATTCTTTACAACAACATTCTGTCAGACATGGAGACCGGGTACAAGCTGTTTAAAGTCTCAATGGTGCGAGAAATTCCGCTGCATGCTCACGGGTTCGATTTTGAACCGGAATTTACAGCCAAAATTTTAAAACGCAACTTCCGCATTTATGAAGTTCCGATCGATTTTACGCCGCGCTATTACAACGAAGGCAAAAAGATCAAAGCCAAAGACGGATTTGTTGCACTTTGGACGCTTTTAAAATATCGTTTCGTAGATTAATCTGAAAATCAGGCAGCGCTGCTGCCAAAATCGACCAGTCTGAGCTGCAGTGTCTGCCGGTCGCGATATTCATTTTTCTCGAACCTGCCCAAGACATCAATTTTTGCCATGGGTTCAGGTATGCGATGCGCCTGTCCAAAGGCGACCGCTTCGATTGTGATTTTATCGTCCGACACAAGTGTCAGCCTCAGGTGATTTTTATCAGCGCCCATCACCCGTGCAGAAGCAACAGTCAAATTTCTGATGATGAAAAGCGGTTCCGGGTTATCCATGCCGAACGGTTCCATTTCCGCGGTCTGATCCAGCAAACTTTCCCGCAGATAAGCCAGCGGAATTTCGAGATCAGCGTTGTAAACGGGCTTGAGTTCCATGCCGGAAAGCTGATCTGCTGCAATTTGGGTCATTTTTTCGGTCAGATCCCGCCAATTATCGAGCGTTACCGTCAGTCCGGCAGCCATCGCATGCCCGCCGTGCTTGATCATCAGTTCAGCGCACTGATCGAGTGCTTCGGTGATGTGGAACTCTGCAATGCTGCGGCAGGAGGCGTGGATGATGTCTCCGTCAATTGAGCCGACAATCGCCGGTCGGTAAAAACTTTCAGTCAGTTTCGAAGCTGCCAGACCGACCACACCCATATTAAAATCTTCCGCTGCTGCTGTAATCAGCATCGGCACTTGATCCGGGTCAATCGCGGTGACAACGCGTTCCTGTGTTTTTCTTGTCAGCTCCTGCCGTCGGCGGTTTTGATCGTTCAATGCAATTGCATGGGCGCGCGCTTCATTCAGCGTTTCGCTCATCAGCAGGTCAAATGAAAGCCGGGCGGTCTCAAGCCGTCCGGCGGCGTTGAGCCGCGGCCCAAAGTTGAATCCGATGGTGGACGCAGTAATTTTAGCCTGACGGATGCCGGACACCTCTGCTAATGCCTGAATGCATGGCTTCGGGGATGTGCGCAGTTTTTCGAGGCCGCTTTTCACCAGGCTGCGATTTTCTCCCAACAGCGGGACCATGTCAGCGACTGTGCCGATTGCTACGAAATCCTGCCAGTCCTCGACGGAAACACCGGCAAGCGGGCGTTTTTTCAGAAGGGCTTCGGCCAATTTGTATGCCAATCCCACACCGGCGAGGTTGTTCTCCGGGTAGCGATTTCCGGGAATTTTTGCACAGATCACAGCTGCGGCGGGAGGAATTTGGGTTCCGGGCTCATGATGATCGGTGATGATCATCTCCATTCCGATTGTTTTTGCGAATGCAACATCCTCAGGTGAGCGGATGCCGCAGTCAACAGTGATGGTGAGGGTGATGCCCTCATCCCGCAGTGTCTGAAGCGCATCGCGGTTGACGCCATATCCTTCTTCGAACCGGTTGGGAATATATCCGCGCGCATTCGCTCCAAGTTTTTGCAGCACTTGAAGCAGCAAGGCGGAGGCGGTCACGCCGTCCACGTCATAGTCGCCGTAAACTGCAATTTGCTGACCGGAGTCGATCGCCGTGTAAACAGTCTCGACTGCCTGATCCATTTCGTTAAATAAAAAGGGGTCGTAAAGCGAACCTTGACTGCGCAAAAATCGATAGGCTTCTGCAGGATCACTGATCCCGCGGTTATACAATACTTTCTGTTGAATTCGGGGAAAATCACCCAGACTTTCCATCACGCTGACTGGCAGTGCTGGCAAAAGTTTCCAATTCGTTAAGGGTTCCAAGTCGTCGATTCCTTTATTTTCCTTCAGTTTGTCAGAGCGTTTCAGGCTGATAAATTCGCTGAACACGGCTGGCGATGCCGCAGACAACGTCATAGTTGATCGTGCCCCAGCTTTCGCCCAGTTCTTCCGCGCTGATCCGGCTGCCTTCCTGAAAGCCGATCAGAACGGCTTCATCCCCAACCTGAGCCTGCGGCACATCATTTAAATCAATCATGCATTGATCCATGCAGACCGTGCCAAGCACCGGCACCTTTTTCCCATGAACCATCATGAAATTGCCGAGTCTTCGGCACATTCCGTCCGCATAGCCAACCGCTGCCACACCGATTCGGGCGTGATCCTGTTTGACCTGATAGCGTCCGCAATAGCTGATTTCTTGACCGGCGCGAACCGTTTTAATTGACGTGATGCCCGCTTTCCAGGAAAGCGCCGGGCGGAAGCCCTCCGGCAGTACGGCGGTGTCAGATGGGTCAAGCCCGTAGATGGCGATGCCGCCGCGCACCAAGTCATATTTGCAGATGTTTGAATGAAAAATCGCTCCAGCAGAATTGGCAAGATGCACGAACTTCGGCCGAATTCCATTTTGATCCGCTTCGCGCACCAGTTGGTCAAAGCGGCTGAACTGCTGATCGGTGGCGCTGTCTTCCAGCATGTCTGCTTTCGAAAAATGCGAAAAAAGCCCTTCAACATCGAGCGCCGGGGATTGTAATGCCCGCTGCAAAAAAGGCAGCGCTTCTTCGGCTTGCAGCCCGAGCCTGCCCATGCCGATGTCCACTTTGACATGGACAGGCAGTTTGCTCCCGCTGTACGCGAGCGGAGCGAGCGCGGCTTCATAGGCTTGCAGCTGTTTCCAGCTGAACAGCGTCCCGCGGATTTTTTCGCGGGCAGCCTGCTCAACGTCACTGGGACTGATCAGCCCGAGAACCAGAACCGGCGCAGTGATGCCCGCAAGCCGCAGCTGCAGCGCTTCTGAAAAGCGGGCGACCGCCAGAAATGGGCAGCCGGCAGCCAGCGCAGCCTTGGCAACCGGAATCATGCCATGACCATAAGCGTTCGCTTTGATAATTGCGATAACCGGCTTTCCGGCATAGCGTGAAATTTCGTGAATATTATGCTGAATTGCACCTAAATCTACTTCTGCCCAGCTGTCAAACCTTTTGCCCATCTGAACCTCTATACTTTCGAGGATGATTCGTCAATTGAAGGAGTTTTCCTCATGTCTGCCGCGGCTGAAATAGCCGCCAGCAAGTCGATCGCTCCTTGATTCCAGGTGCCGACCCTCACTTTTTTAGTCAGCGCGAGCCGTTCAGCGGGTGACATCGCCTCAACGCGGTCAATCGCCCGGACGAAGGATCCGGGTTCTTCGATATCAAAAAAGATCCCGCCGTCGCCGGCAATTTCGCGATAAACCTGCAGGTTGTTAACCAGAACCGGAATCCCGCGCAGAGAAGCCTCCACAACCGGCAGCCCGTACCCTTCCCCGCGTGAAGGGGAGAACAGCGCCAGCGCTGAATCAAAAATTAAAGCCAGTTCGGTCTCATTCGCATTTTCGACAAATAGAAACCGTTGATTCATCTCCTTGTGGCTGATGATCCGTTCGTACAATTCTTCGGCTTTCCAGCCTTTGCGCCCGACATAAATCAGGCGTTCGTTCCTGCCGGATGCCCAGAGCTGCTCGAAAACATCCAGCCCAAAATCCTGCCCTTTACGCGGTTGTATGATACTGACTTGAATAAAAATCGGCGCATTTTCTTCATCTGCGCTGTTCAGAAAATCTTGTAAGGCGGGGCGGATCGGTTCAGGCGGGAGCGCAGCGCCGCCGATTTCGGCTCCCTGATCAAAAGTTGTGATTTTAACACGGGAGAGGGCATCAGGCATGTTCTCTTGAATCCAGCTGCTCAGATCAGCTGCTGTAAATTCAGAGACACAAAAGAGGATATCGCTAGATCGCACCACGGTCGGCAGCGTTGCCTGATAAACTTTGACGAAGTCCTGCGGCAGCCACTCGGGATTGCGCATCGGCATGATGTCATTGATCACGGTGCTGACCGTGCCGCCGCGTTTTTGTATTTCAGTGAAAGTCGGCAGGAATGAATAGTATTTATCCATTGTACAGTCGAGAATCAGCATTTGATCGCCGTCGCGAACCGTGACTTTCTGATCGGGTCCGAGAAAACCGGTCTCAAGGTCAAGCACCCGTTCGGCAAAGCGATAGGCAGTGTAGAGCTCGCCATTCAGCACCATCACAAATTCAAAACTGTAGCGCTGCTGGTCAAGGTTAAGCAATGCG
>DHPK01000010.1:161905-176657 GCA_002407845.1 Leptolinea sp. UBA5366
AAGCAATGCGGCGGAAGTTTTATTCACCACCCGCGGAATGCCGCTCCGGTCCTGGGTGTAGACCTGATGGGTCACATCGATCAGCAGACGTTCCGGGCTGGTTTGATGTGCGTAACATGCCAGCTTGTGCAGCCGAGGATCACCCCGATCGGGTTTTATAAACAGCCATTTTTTAATTCCGGCGAAATAAAGGTAAAGAAGCGGGGATAGAATCCTGTTGGGAAATCTGTCTGCCAGTTTTCTCAGAATTTTTCTCATTTATCGATTTTACCATTCCAGACCGGGAACTGTGCGTCAGACAACGACCTTATAATATAGAGACAATATGCGGGCAGGGAGAATGATATGAAAAATCAAGTGCGGTCAAAGTTTGAAACGATCTGGGATGAGATGATGGCTGATCTCGCTTCTTTGATTGCAATTAACAGCGTGCGGGGAGAAACCAGTCCGGAATTCCCGTTTGGCGAAGCGCCGGCGCAGGCTTTGGCTGCTGCCCTCGAAATCGGACAACGCATGGGATTTACGGTTGAGAATGTGGATAACTATGCCGGGACAATCGATTTTGGGACGGGTGATGAGATGATCGGCGTGATGGCGCATTTGGACATTGTTCCTGCCGGCGATGGCTGGACGAGCGACCCTTTTACGCTCACGCTGCGCGATGGTCGCTATTATGGACGGGGAGTGATCGACAACAAAGGTCCGGTGATTGCTGCCCTTTATGGCATGCGGGTGCTGAAAGAATTAGGCGTTCCGCTTAAGAAGAAAATTCGCCTGATCGTCGGCACAAATGAAGAGCAGGGATCAGGCTGCATGCAGTACTATGCAGAACATCGGCCGATTCCCGCACTGGGGTTCACGCCGGACGGAAACTACCCGCTCATTTTTGCAGAAAAAGGGAATTTTTGGACCTATCTGAAATTTCCCCCTGAAAAATCACCGGTGCTTGAAATGACCGGTGGCAATGCCTTTAATGCGGTGCCGGCTGAGTGCAGCGTGCTGCTTGATTCCGGGCTGGTTAATTTGAATGCGCTGAAACGATCGATCGATCCAGTGGACACCTTAGGATTCGAGCCGCAGTTTACCGAAGAAAACGGCAATATTCGGATGAAAATCAAAGGGCGTTCCGCTCATGGCAGCACGCCTGAAAAAGGTGTGAACGCAGTTGTTTCCGCCTCAAAAATTCTGTCACGTTTCTTTGGACCAGACCAGACTGATCAGATGGTGCAATTTATTGCTGAAAAGATTGGGCGCGAGACGGACGGAAAATCGCTCGGACTCGCGGCAGCCGATCAGGAATCAGGCAGCCTTACGCTGAATCTCGGCAAAGTTTCCCTCACTTCTGCCGAAAGATTTCTGGCAGTTGATATCCGCTTCCCTGTTTCTTTATCGTTGGCGGAGATGACGGCTGCCTATCAGCGCATGGCTGACCGGGAGGGGCTGACGTTTTCGATCATCGGCTCCGCAGAACCGCATCATGTTGCGAAAGACAGTTTTATCGTTCAGCAGCTGCTCGGAGTTTATCGAGAAGTGACCGGGGACAAGGATGCCGAAGCGCAAGCCATTGGCGGCGGCACGTATGCGAGAGCGCTGGGTAAAAACTTCGTCGCTTTCGGTCCGGAATTTCCGGATTCTGAGCCGATGAATGTGCATGATGCGGATGAACATATTCGTAAAGACCTGTTTCTCGATCACTGCGTGATTTGCACACTTGCAATGGCAGCGCTGGCGGGCTGATCTCGGCTCCCGCGGCAAAGTTAAAAACAATAAACCCTTCCTTGAATCCAAGGACGGGTTTTCTTATAAATTGAACAGAGCGAATTATTTAGAGCGAAAAATCTTCCGGCAACCGAATCATCGCACCGGACTGGGTCACTGAAAAGCCGGCAGCGCGGTTTCCATATTGACAGGCAGCGATCACATCGGCTTCAGTAAAAGCATTAAAATCAGGCAGTTCGATCATTTTGGTCAGGAAGCCGGCAAAGAACCAGTCCCCCGCTCCGGTGGTATCAACAACTTTGACAGGCTGTGTCGGAACCCGGCCAGAGGCGGAGGGCAGATAATAAGCTACGCCATCACTGCCAAGCGTCTCCAGAACGATGCGCGCTCCGCGGTCGAAAAGCACTGCCGCGGCCTCGCTGCCTGTTTTCCGGGTAACCAGCTCCAGCTCCTCATCGGTGGCTTTGATGATATCTGCAAACTCGAGCGCATCCGACAGATCTTCAAATGCGCGTTCATCACTCGGATGATTGTTGGGGCGATAATTTATATCGTAAGAGATGATCATGCCGCTATTCTTCGCGATTTTCAAAAGGTTTTTTTGCGTTTCTTTAGAAGAACCGGCGTAATGAATGTTTGAAGAAACATGCAGGATTGAATATTGCGTTATTTTGTCAATGTCAAGTTCGCTCATCGTCAGCATTTGCTCTGCACTGGGGCGGTTGGCGTAGGAGTAACTGCGCTGGTCGTTTTCGAGATTATGGACAAATACGAGACTCGTTCCATAATTCTTTTTATAGACTACCTGACTGGTATCAACCCCATAGCTGCGGATGCGGTCAACGAGAAAATGGCCAAAAAAATCTTCACCAACTCCGCCGATATAAGCGCTGTTTACGCCCAATGAAGCGGCGACTGCTGTCAAGTTTGCGACGCTGCCGCCGGGACAAGCTTCAAAAATTGGATTCCCCTGATCAATTCCTTTTGGCAGGAAATCGACCACTGTTTCTCCAAAACCGATCAACCCATGCATAGTTTTACTCCCAATTAATTTGATAAGCTTTAACAGTTTCCGTGAATGCCCGGATATTTTCTTCAGGTGTGTTCGGCGGCAGTGCACATCCCGCCCCGATCACAATGCCCTTCCCTTGATAAATGTCCAAAATTTCTTGCGTTTCTCTTCTGACATCCTGCGGGGTTCCCAGACAAAAGACGCCTGAAGGGTCAATCGGTCCGAACGAAGTTGTTTTTCCGAAATAAGCCTTATGGGCTTTTCTTGGATTTGTCTTATAGTCAAATTCCACTCCTGCAAATCCGATCTCAGCCAAATCATCGACTATTTTGTCCTGATTGCCGCAGATATGGCAGATTACCGGGATTTCAAGCGCGTTTAATACTGTTACCAACTTAAGATGAAATGGTTTTGCAAATTTTCGATACATGTTGGGGCTGATCAAGTCAGGCCCGCAGGTGCTGTCTCCAAAACTGGTGCAGTCCGCTCCGGCAGCAAATAGAATTTTATGGAATTCGAGATGAACATCAGTTGCCCGATCCAAAAGCACCAGCACTTTCGCTTCTTTTGCAGGATCTTTCAAGTCCATCATCAAGTCTTCCATGCCGCAGGCAAGCGCGGAGAGGCTGAATGCCATCTGATCGCAGCTGGCTCTGATGAAAATCTCATCGCCAACTTTCTTTCGCAGTTCATAGATCGAATCGGCGCTGATCTTGACACGCTCGCTTTTAGCAATCTTTTCCGGCTCCATCGCGTCAATCGCGCCGTCGAGTCCCCCGGGAATGTGTCCGGTAACCCTTGCCGGCATATCCTCAGGATAATCGACCGGAACCCCGATTGCATCCGCCAGAATGCAGGTGTCGATGTCATTCCAAATCCCGTCCAAGTCATATTTTCGCGCCATTGCGATGTGGCAGTCAGCAATCTTAGCGCCGCTCTCGCGGTACTGACGCATGGTGATGCCATATTCTCTGGCTGCCGGCATGAAATCATGCAGCATCATTGGCACGCGGTCGGTCTTTTCCCCGCTCAAGGCAGATTTAATTCGCTGATAACCGTTCATATGGTTGCTTTCTTCTTTTGAATAGAATCTTGGTCACGTCAGGCAGGCATGGACAAGCAGCGATCAATAAGTCAGCTTCTGTTTCATGCGAGGCAGGAAGATGCTGATCAGGACTGCACCGAAAAGCAGGAAACCGCGGATGACATATTGCATGTAAACGCTGACGTTCAACAGCGTCATGCCGTTTGAAATCACGCCGATGAAAATCACACCCAGCATTGTGCCGGTGATCTTTCCGATCCCGCCCGTCATCGAAGTGCCGCCAATTACAACGGACGAGATGACGTCGGTTTCCCAGCCTTTGCCAAAGGTGAATGAGGCTTGCATGACCTGTCCGGATACCATGAAGCCGGATAAGGTAGATAATACTGCGGTCAGGGCAAAGCAGAACATCTGCGTTTTCATGACATTGATACCGCTCAGCCGCGCTGCTTCTGAGTTTCCGCCGACTGCATAAATTGAGCGCCCCATCGAGGTAAGATCCATGATGAACCAGGTTAAGAAAAAGATGATCAGCAGCACAATCGCGGGAATTGGAATGATGCCGATCCGTCCGAAGCCGAGGTTGTTGAACCAGGCAGGCATCTTGCCGGCAATCGGGTACCCGCCGCAGATGATGCCGGCGAGTCCGAACAGAAAAAGCTGGGTTGCCAGCGTAATGATGAAAGCAGGCATTCCGAATTTCACATGTGAATAAGCATGGAAGCAGCCGACGACAATGCTGAAAAGCAGTGCTGCAATGATGCCGATGACAGCGGCCAGATCAACGCTGATGCCCCAAAGTTCAGGCAGCGTCTTGGCGAACCAGGCGGCAATTACGCCGGCGATCGCGACCACCGACCCGATTGAAAGATCGATCTGGGCGCAGATGATTACCATCGTCATGCCGAAGGCGATAACGCCCTTCAGCGCCACGGCTTTCAGAATGTTCAGCCAGTTGACTGTAGTCATAAACTTGTCAGTCATCAGAGTCAGTGCCAGAATCAGCAGCAGCAAAATGATCAGGACAATATTGTCCAACAACAGCAAAATTGTTTTATTTAAGCGGTAGTTTGCGGTTTTTGTTGCGTTCATCGTACTTTTCCCCGTTATCCGTTTTGATTTGATTTCTTAAGCTGCTTCTTGCAGGGCGATTGCGGGCGAAATTTCACCCGACATACAACATTCATAAAGTTCTTCAATGGAGCATCTGGCTGGATCAACCTCGCCGATGATCTCTCCGCGATACATGATCAGCAGGCGGTGGCACACTTCGAGAAGTTCTTCCAACTCGGTCGAAACAAAGATGGATGAAATGCCTTCTCTGGCGCTGTTCCACATGATTTCAAAAATCTGTTGTTTGGCGTTGACGTCGATACCGCGCGAAGGCTCATCATACAGCATGATCATCGGTTTCGTATTAAGCCAGTTTCCGACAACAACTTTTTGCTGATTGCCTCCCGAAAGCGAACTGCAAGGATGATTGATGCCCGGAATGCGAATCTCTAAGTCGGTCACCTGCTTGGCAGAAATCTGATCGCGTTTGCGCTTGTTCTCGAGGAAATGCGCAATCTGGTTCTGTTTGATGCTTGCATAGCATAGGTTGTCTTTGATGGAATGAATCAGGATCAACCCCTCTGTCTTGCGCTCTTCAGGCGTCAGACCAACGCGATGGCTGACCAATTTTTCAGGAGAAAAATTGGTGACGGACTTCCCATAGATTTCAATCGTGCCGCTGGAAAAACCATCCGCTCCGAAAATGGATCGCAGCAATTCAGTCCGCCCGGAGCCCAGCATGCCGGCAATTCCGAGAACTTCACCCTTTTTCAGATCAAATGAGACATTCTGAAAAGCTTTCTTGCGAGTCAGTTTCCTGACTTTCATGACGACTTCATCTTGTGGAATGATGTCTTTCGGACGTTCGCGGATTTTCACTTCTCCGAACATCATGTTGACAATGCCTTTATCGTCGATTTCGTCCATCGGCACCTGCCCGATGAATTTCCCATCACGCAGCACAGCCACTTCATCTGCTACTTGTCGCAGTTCCTGGAGTTTGTGCGTAATGTAAACGACGATGATGTTTCGTTCCTTTAGACTACGGACGAACTCAAGCAAATTTTGAACTTCATTGACTGCCAGTGCGGATGTCGGTTCGTCCAACAGCAGGATTTTTGGAGAGTAAATCATTGCTTTCGTGATTTCAACGATCTGCTTTTGCCACATGCTGAGATCCTGAACCTGACGGCGCGGATCGATATTGACGCCCATCGTGCGCAGGAATTCTTTCGATTGGCGATAAGCTTCCGGCCAGTCAATAATCTTTCCTCGTTTTGGCATTCGATTCAAAAAAATGTTTTCAGCGACTGTCAGCCCCGGAATCAGGCTCATTTCTTGATAGACGGTCACAATGCCTTCTTTATGAGCGTCTCCCGGCGTCTTGCAGACTAACGGCTTTCCATCGATGAAGATTTCCCCGCTGGTGGGTTGGATCACGCCTGCGAGAAGTTTAACCAGGGTTGATTTTCCGGAGCCGTTCTTACCAATCAAAGCATAAACCTTGCCGCTTTCCATAGACATAGACACGTCGTCCAGCGCCCGGGTGCCTGGATATACCTTGACTATATTCTTTACATCCAGCTTCATAATTTTTTCCCCGAATCTTTCAATCTTTCAAAGAATCTTTCCGGCATTTTTCAATGCCGGAAAGATTTGTCCCTTAGCGGGTTCAAACGTCTGATTTATTTGTAATGGCTGTCGATATATTCCTGAACAATTTCAGGTTCGCTGCGGACCAGCAGGGCGCCCGGAGTCACGGTTGTGTTCCCGGCTTTTTCAGTAACGTCGCCGTTGATGTAATCAATCAGCAGGCTGGCTGAGTCGTAACCTTGTTTGTAGGGATCCTGAATAACAACACCCTGCAGGATGTCGCTTTCGTCCAGTAACAGATCGCAAAGGACTTCTGTTGCGTCATAGCCGAAGGAGAACATTTTTCCAGCCATGCCTGACTGCAGGATCGCCTGTGTTGCGCCGGTGATACCGCCGTCATTGGCGCCGTAGAAAATGTCGATGTCAGGATTCGCTGTGATAATGTCGTTGGCGGCTGCCAGCGCGGTGTCAGCTTTTTCAGCACCAAAGTCAGCGACGACTTCAAATTCAATGCCGGCTTCTGTCAAAGCATCCAGGAAACCATTGTAGCGGTTTTGTGACTGGACAGGCAGCTGGTGGTTGAAGTGCAGGATCGCAATTTTAATCGGGCGATCATACTTTTCTTTGATCCAGTCAGCAGCATATTTGCCGATGGTCGCGCCGTTGACTGCGTCGTCGGAGGTGTATCCGCCGACCAGGAAATCAACACCTTCAAGACCCATGTTGACGGTGGAAACTGCAACGCCGGCGTCATCCGCTGTTTTCAGCGTGGCGATTGAAGCAGTCGGATCCAACGGAGCGATACAAATACCTTTCACGCCCTGTCCAACATAAGTGTTGATCAGTTCAGCTTCGCGCGCGATATCATTGTTGGTGTTGTCTGATAACAGTTTCGCGCCTTTATCGTCGCAGGCATCCTGCATCCCTTTGACCAGGGTCTGCATGAATTCGTCATCTTGGAAAACGATGCCGGCAATGGTTACATCTTCTGCAAATGCAGAGGTGATTCCGGTAAGAATCAAAATCAGGGCAATCAGTAAACTAACTTTCTTCATTTCTTCTTCCTTTCAAACTAATGAATGATTGAATGCATGAATTGGAATTATGCATTTGACAACGATAGGAGGGATTCAGCCGTCCATTTTTTGGACCTATTTTATTTATAGATCAAATTGGACGATAATACAAGCGTCATTCTCCATCAATACTTAAGCTGAATATCAAAAAATTAACTGCGATTAAGCTGCAGGATATTCGTTGCAAAGCAGCCGGTAAGCGGGTTCGTCTTCCTCGATTTTGGCAAAGCGTCCCAGCGGTTTCAGGAAGAAATTGTCTGTGTTGTCATCGTTGCATTGGGACACTTCCCCGACAAAAACATCTCCGGTTCCGGGTTCTGCAATGATTTCATGAAAGACGAGCTTCTCAAGGGAAACGCTCTCGCCTGGTTTCAATGTGACGGTTCCGCCGGCAGGGATTTCATACGCTCTGCCGTCAACTTTAACGGTGACGGGTGTTTTTTCATCCAGCTTGTCATCCTCTGTTCTGTTATACAGTTGAACCGCCAGATTTCCTCCGCCGCGATTGATAATATCTTCCATCTTTTCCCAGTGAAAATGCATCGGCGAGACCTGCTTCTGCCGCATGATGAAAACTTTTTCAGCATAAGGTTTCGAATACTTTTCCATGTGCTGATTGCCGTTGCGAAGCGTGATCAGCACCAGTCCCAGCTCATCGAACTTTCCCTGACCATAATCCGTCACGTCCCAGCCGAGCATGTTGTCGCGCATTTCGTCGTATTCATGCCCTTTCGTCTGCCAGTCCTCAGGTGTCCAGCGCGTCCAGGGCGGCAGTTTGAAATTGAAACTGTCGATGAATTTTTCTGCACTTTTAATGATGGCATTGATTTCAGATCTTTTCATTTTTCCTCCTCGGATATTTAGTTGGAATGAAGCAGGTTTGCTGCCTCTTCCTTGAATTTTTTAATCTCTTCGGTTCCATCTAAAACGGTGAACCGCAATTCGTTGCATTCCGAATTTCCGGACTTGAGCCAGTGGAAACCTTGTTCTTTTTGAACCAATCTGCCAGAAACGCTGGCATTTGCCGGTTCCAATCCGATCACGTAATCCCCGGATGCGGACGATTTCCACTGATAGAAGTAAGGCAAGTTTTTCTGATTGAATGACAGCTTCACTCCGATGTTCAGATTGTGATTGACGACTCCGGCAAAAGTGTTTCCCGATTCATCCGCAGCCAGTTCATGGATGAAAACCTGCTCCGGCAGATTGTCAACCGGTGCCGGCATCCGGTTCCAGGTGTCAACGCCGATCCGCGCATTCTCGTCACGCGGGGTCACCGATCGGGTCGGCAGGATGATTTCTGACCCTTCGTCTAAGAGCGGATAGCCAAAGTTGCAATGGTATAAAAGCATCAGCACTTCATCGCGGAAGGCGCAATTGGTGATCGTATCGCTCAAAACAATCGTGTTGGAGCCATATTCTGTCTCAATTGATCGTCTCAGCTGGATGTTTTCACCGAATAATTCCGCTTCACGCATCTCGCCAGAAAGACGGATCGTAATGCGGTCATTCTCGCTCAGTACATCGGCACAGGTGTGTTCGGCAGGCGTCGTGCGGATTCTGCCGTGCATCGGGTAATCCTTCCCATCATCCGTGCAAGGGGGGCAGATATTTTCAAAACCGCTGGTGAAAATCAGACCGCCCATGATGCTGCGCTGTGCTTCAGCGCCATTCGTGTCGTAATGATTTCTGCCGGTAAGTCCCGGTTTCGAAAGGAAACTCAGATTGATCCCTTTATAGGAAAAATCTGCGATATCCAAGGTTTTATCAGCCATAACAGTGAAAGCCATCAAGCCATTTTTCACGATCCAGCCGTTCATGCCTCTGGCGCGTCCTTCAGTAAAGGTGACCGGACGGACATGAACTTCCTGCTGCAGACTGCCTGTTTTTTTTCGAAGCATTTCCAGATCCATCAGATTTCCTTTCATTCCAGATTTGCGTGATATTGCCAGAGAGATTTGAGATCCAGCCCTTTTTGCTGGATGATCAGCCCGGCGATGATGTCCCCCAACAGGAGCAGGGACTGTTCAAAAAGAGAGGTCATCGGCTGCATTGAGTCGATTTCCCCTGGCAGATTCAGTTTGGTCCGCACAGGCAGCCGAACCATCAGATCGGCATATTGTGCCATTGACCCTTTAGGGTTGGATCCGATGTGGACGATTGTTGCACCGAAAGACTTGGCTTTTTTTGCGATCCCAACTGGGAAAAGCGATTCGCCGCTGCCGGAGCCGACAATCAGTAAGTCGTCTTTTCCAATCGCGGGTTCTGTAATTTCGCCGACATAATGAGCGTCAATTCCGAGATGGGCCAGCCTTTTGGTGATAGCCTGCAAGGAAAGCATCACCCGGCCAACCCCGACGAAAAAGACTTTGTCCGCTGAACAGATCAGATCAATCAATTCTTTTAATTTTTCGGGATCAACGCTCGCCAGCGTTGCCCGCAGTTCTTTCAGAACTTCATCGGTATACTCTTCGTAAGACCTTGTTTCAGAATTCATCATTCCTCCTCTATAAAACTTTCAGCGAGCCTGACGAGGTGCCGTGATGTTCAGCAGATTTTTCATGCTGCCCGGCAAATCGTTTAAATTGAGACTGGATGTTCCGCAAACAAAAACATTCACTTCTTTCCCGCCATATTTTTCGATATCCTGAATGGAGACTCTACCGTCTATTTCGACCAGTGTTTCGGTTTTCCTGCGCTCGATCAATTCATGCAGGTCCATAATTTTTCTTTCAGCATAAGGAACTTTTCCCTCACTTTTGAAACCAGCGTATCCAGGATTGATTTGCATCAATAAAACAGCATCGCATTTGTCAATCAGGTACTCAAGCGAGCTGACCGGTGTTCCGGGTTTTAATGCCAGACCGGCGCGGATGCCTGCTGCTTTAATTCGATTTAAAAAGTGATCCGGGTGAGCTGCCGTTTCCGGATGGAAGATAATTTGCTGAACGCCCATGTCAATCAGCTCGTCGATGAAAAAGTCCTGATCTGTTGCCATCAGGTGAACATCGAACGGTACGCTGGTTTTTTTGCGCAGCTGTCTGACAGTGTCGAGCCCGATCGGCATGCTGGGACTGAAATGCCCGTCCAGAATGTCGACATGCAAAACTTCCATGCCAGCGGTTTCGAGCAAATGAACCTGAGATTCAAGGTTGCAAAGATCCAGGCAGATCATTGACGGCGAGGCGATACAGCGAAGATTCCATACATTCATATTATTCTCACATTTCTACATGACAATTGCGTTCCATCACCAAAGCGCCGGTTCCGATAAAACTGGAACTCATTTGAAATTTGGATGGAACAAGTTCAACTTTTCCGATTGGAGCGAAACGCTCCTGTAATCTTGATTTGATCGTCGTGATGATCCGGTCAAGAGAAAAACCAATTTTTCCGCCCAAATAAATGCATTCAGGATCGACCAAATTAATCAAGCTCAGCAATCCAGTTGCCAGGCAGGCGACCATGTCGTCAATAGTTTCAAGCGCCGCCGGCTCATTTCGGGTGACGCGCGCCTCAAAAGCAGCCCAGGACAGCGAACGTCCGGTTTTCTGGGCGTAAGCCGCCAGAACAGCCGGGATTCCGGCATATTGTTCCAGACAGCCGTGGCTGCCGCAATGGCAGGGCTTGCCATGCTGGTTAATGATCACATGACCCAGCTCCCCGCTGAATCCGTTGCTGCCGAGATATAGACTGCGGTCGATGATGATCCCGGAACCAATGCCTTCTTTCACAACAACATAGATAAAATTTTGATATTTGTACCCATCGGAGAAATACAGTTCGGCTAGCGCCGAAACGTTCGCGTCATTGTCCAAGTAAACCGGCAGGTTGTAACGCTTTTCCAGTGGCGCAACGATTTTCATGATCGGCATTTTGGGAAAATGTTCACCGATCAACAAACTGCCGCCGAAAATATCGATCGGACCTTTTGAAGAAATTACAATTCCCCAAAGGCGCGGACGTAATTCCTCGCTCATGACCGAATCGCAAAGTTTTAAAAGTTTTAACAGGAAATATTCTTCAGTTTCTTCAATGGAAAGCGGAAACTCCGCATCGACCAGAATTGATCCCTTCAGGTCAATAATCCCGGCTTTCATGATTTCGTTGTCAATATAAATTCCGAGCGTCAGCAAAGAGGAGGGCTCAACGCTCAGCATTTCTGTTTTTCGCCCGACGCTGTTCCCATTCTTCTTTTCAGAAATGATCACACCCGCGTCAACATACTCCCGCACCAGGTTGGAAATCGTCATCTTGCTCAGCCCTGTGATTTGCTGGAGCTGGAGACGCGAAATCGGACCCTGGATGGTGACAAGTTTCAAAATATCGTACTTGTTCAGAAGTTTTGAGCTTTGATGATTCATGTCCTGTTTGGCTCACAGATTCTTTGTTAATAAATCAATTTTACTAACGACTAACTTCGTTTTATGGCTTGTAACCGAATCATAACATGAAAGAAAAACCGCAAAGCCATATAATTAGTAATAATAATTTACTAATTAATCCTGTTCTCAAGGTGATAAAAGTCACCAGTAACCTTTCGGTGAAAAAAGAAATTACATTCATTTGCTTTTCAAAAGGGAACTATAAATAAAACGTGAAAGTCCAGTTTTAGGGCTTTCACGTTTGAATAATTAACATGTCTGAAATGAAATTATTTATCGGCTCTCACTGCTTTAAGATGTGATCGATTGCAAAAGCCAATCCGCCTTCATCATTGGTTAATGAAATAAAATCTGCTTTTTTTTTGCAATTCCTGGGTTGCGTTTCCCATTGCGATTCGATATCCGGCTGCATCAAACATGGATTCATCGTTTTCGCTGTCGCCAATTGCAATGAGGTTCTTTTTCTCGTAATGGTATTCGAAAGAGAGCGCCTGGATTGCGTTTCCTTTACTGACGCCTTTGTTGTTGATTTCTAAGCCATCGTAAATCGATGTGGTGGTGTCCAACCCCTTCTCGGCGCAATAAGTCCGCATAAAGGCTGAATCTTCTTTCCTGTGAAAAAATAAGTTGATCTTCTCAACTTTTGTTTGATTTGCGCGCACAAATTTATTCAGATTATCGACGACCGTTCTGGTGCTGGAAAGTTTTTTTAAGAAACCCGCCCGATAATAACTGAGGTCTTTATCTTTTGTTTCCTCAATGATCACTTTCCCGTCAAGGTAAACTTCGAGATACACCTCGAATTGAGCAGCTGCTTCGCAGACATCCTTGACAATAACCGCGCTCATCTTGTTTTCGAAAATGATTTCCGTTTTCGTCGAATTATAAATGGCGGCGCCATTGCTGACGATGAAAAAGCTGATTCCCTTTATGGCGTTTGTGATATCCGTTAATTCGCATAAAGTTCTGCCGGTTGCTATAGCCGTCAGATAATTATTTTCAGTTAATTGGTTGATTGCGGGAATGCTGTTTGGAGAAAGCTCCATTTTGGAATCCAATATGGTTCCATCGACATCGATTATTACCAGTTTGCTCTTATCCATGTTCCAATTATATTAAAAATAGAGAATATTCGACTGCAATCAATTGGATTTGCGTTTGTTATGAGGTTTGCTTTTTGCAGCAGGCTTAACGCGGTTGTGGCCGATGTTGATCCCAAATTTCGGAAGGATTTTGTCGCTCAGCAGGTAGATCACCAGCGTCACGAGCAGCGCAGTGCCGAAGACGAGCAGCGTGCTCGAAAGATTGTTCATCATGGCAGGGTTGATCAGCATTGCCAGCGACAGAATCACCATCAAACAGCCGCTGAAGAGCTTCAATATTTGACCGTGTTTTTCCTGCATGCGTGAGGATTTCATGGTGATCAGCGCAAAGCCGAAAATAACCAGCTCATCCAGCTGATAGATCAGCATGTACAGAAGTAGCAGCAGGATAAAAGTTGATTGGGAAGCGTCATTTGACACCAGCAGGTTGCTCCAGACAACCGGAAACGCTGCAGTGCATGAAAACTCAACCAGTGATACACCCAGCGCCAGCACGATTGTCGCACCGATCATCGCCCATAAATTTTCGCTTTTATTCATTACGTTGCGGATCTTCTGATATAGTCCCGGTTTTTTATCGTCTGCGATGGTCAGGGTAACTCCCTCTTTATAAAAGAAATAGTCCTTGAGGTTGATCGCACCCAGGATCAGTGTGAGGATCGCGACTGCAACTTGAATCCACTGCATGTAGCTGATGTAGCTTAGCAGCGTGAAGACACCTGAAATAAAGAGCGCGTAAACAGCGGCGGACACGGACAGAAAAACCAGTCCGATTATCACCATTTTCTTGCGGGAATTGGTATGGACGATCATTGCCAGCAGCATGGTGAGCACCCACAGCGAGCAGGGGTTGACGCCGTCAACGAGTCCGATAATGATTGTGCTGACGAGCAGCGATTGCTGAGACAGGTCTACCTGCCCAATTAACGGGACAGTGATCTTGGTCTCTTTTTCCATCACTGCCGGGGTCACCGTTTCAACGCCGTCTACAATCTGTTGCGCGTCAACAACCCCTTCCGCGAAACCTTTCGCAATGGCGGCTTCAATTTCGGCTTTTTTCTCCTCGTTAAATCCGACCCAGTATTGATTCCCAATAAAAGTCACCGGAATACCGGAAGGTTCGAATTCAAAGGCGGCTGCGAAGGATTCGAGAATCGGCGCATTTTCCGGATGATCCCAAAGTTCGTAGCCGTGGACGACGAATTGATCGCCATATTTTTCCGCCATAGCGTCGAGGAAAATTTTCTCCTCAGCGCAATGAGGACAGCCATTGCCGTGAAAGAAATAGAGATCTACGATGTAATCAGCGGCGTGAACGACATTAGCAGCCGTTAACAGCAGAAATAGGAACAAAAAGATAAAGAAAATCCGAAATCGATTGTTCTCAGGCATTTTTAATGAAAATAAATCCTTACCCATACCTGTTTTTATTTTACCGTACTTATGAAAGTCCGCTTTTATTTTATATATCTTTAAGATCAGGAAGCACTTTCTGAGCTGGTCTCAGTCCGGTCTTCAAGGTAGGGACGGACGACACCCGCCCAAAGCCGATAGCCCTCTGCCATCAAGTGAAGTTTGTCATTTGAAAGATCTTTGCGAATGGATCCATCCGGATTTGCCATCAACGGATAAACGTCCAAAAAGGGCAGCTTTTCGGCGTCGGCAAGCCTGGTCAGCTCGAGATTCAAAATTCTTACCCGTTTCGCGAAAAGCTTTTGGCGGGGCAGGATTGAAGTGATATACACCTGTGTCCCAGGTGAAACGCT
>DHPK01000010.1:176806-177037 GCA_002407845.1 Leptolinea sp. UBA5366
CAGGTGAAACGCTGTGGATTTTTGCCAGGATTAAACGATAGTAATTCAGGATGTAAGAATCATTGTGGAACATCAGATGCGGCAGGTCGTTGGTGCCGATCATCAGAAATATTTTTGCCGGCTGGCCGATGACGACATTATCCAGTCTGCGATAGAGACCTTTGACGCGTTCGCCGCCGATGCCGCGGTTCTTAATTGGATAATCGGGAAAAATCTCATCCCAGGGACCCC
>DHPK01000010.1:177196-177618 GCA_002407845.1 Leptolinea sp. UBA5366
AAATCTCATCCCAGGGACCCCAGTCGGTCAGACTGTCCCCAAGAAAAACGATATCGTCTTTCTCCACCGGATTATCGTTGAACCAGTCCAGCTTTCGGTAATAAAAAGGTCCCATGAAATAGGTGTTGACGAGACTGTAAATCAGATAACCAAAAATGATCAGCGTTAATCCAGCAATAATGAGGATTTCAGTCATTAACTTATTTCCTTTCTGACAGCGCCGGTTTGAATCAAGTCGCCGTTTTCAGCAATGAAAAATTCAAACATCGGCAGGTTGGAAAAATCTTCAGTTGTGAACCGGTCGCTCAGCAGCCAAAGCTGTTGATTTTCTGAGGGGCGAAAGTCACCCGCTGGCGTTTCAAGCTGCTGCAAATAAGGACCGCAGAGAATCGCGTCAATCAATGGCAGGCAGCGGCTCGTTT
>DHPK01000010.1:177746-194298 GCA_002407845.1 Leptolinea sp. UBA5366
AATGGCAGGCAGCGGCTCGTTTCGGGGTTGGCTGACAAGAATTCCCGGGTGTAGCCGCTGTAAACGAAAACGGAAAGATCCGTTTCTGTGCGCAGCCGCTGCAGCAGTAAAAAAAGAGCTTCGGCTTGAAGAAAAGGTTCACCGCCGCTGATCGTGATTCCGTCAACGAGCGGGGCAGCGTGCCTGATCATTTCAAAAATTGAATCGACCGAAGCCAGCTTGCCGCCGGACAGGGGCTGCAGACCGGGGTTGCAGCAGCCGGGGCAGCCGAGCGCGCACCCCTGCAGCCAGAGAACGCTGCGCTTTCCGGGACCGTTCGCAATGCTTTGCGGCAGGAAATAATGCCAGCGCAGGTTCATGATTTGCCCATGGACTTTAACTTTAGTTCCCGCACCGGCGCGGTAAGCGGCTTTTCGTAATATTCGGCAGTGAGATGCCTGTCTTCCAGCATGTTTCCCAGCAGCGCTTCCAATTCTGCGCTGATTTCCAGGCAGGTTTCGCCGGGAACACCCCGGACGCTCAGATGCACTTTCCCTTTTGCGTCGATGGTTATTTCAAATTCTTCAACTGCTGCCATGTTTTCAGTCCAATCTGACAACCGGAAATCGTTCAAAGATAACTTTTCCAGTCAGGATGTCATTTGCGGTTAACCATAACATTTTATGCTCATTAATCCCAAAGTCCAATTGAAATCTGGGCAGCCCTTTTTCAGCTGCCGGAACCGCTTCAAGAAACAGAGGCGCCCCTTCATTCATCCAAAAGTGATTTTCACTGAAGCTTTCCTGCGGACTGCGGGGCATCAGGCGGACCGCTCCATTCTCATCGAAAAGCACCTCATAAGCATCTTCATGATGGGAAGGCGCGGCGCTGATTTCATAAATTGCCAAGCCGAACAGCGTTTGACCCGAACGGGAAGCTTTCAGCTTGAGCGATTTGATCGCATTTTGGGTCGGATATCGTGTCCCGGGTTCAATGATCGGCTGAAAACGATATCCACCCTTAGGATCCCGCACCCGCACAGCGTATTGATGGCGAATAAAGTCGATAATGCCAAAACCATGTGAAAAAGCGGCAGCTCCAACTGCGACAGCTGTCAGCGGATCGCCTGCCAGCATGAGCGCAGCAGTGCATTCTTGTTCCAAAGCAGTCTGCACGGCGGGGATCATGCTGCCGCCGCCGGTCGGAATAACCGCTCGGATTTCTGATGGGAAAATTCCCCGATCAAATGCCTGCCGCAGCGCGTCTTGAACGACTGCCCGAATTGATCCCGCGAGCTTGTTTTGGCTGAAAATCGATTCAAGTTCTTCTTTTGAATACTGGAGATTGAGCTTCTGGTTATTCGTGAGCGTGATTGACCGATCAGTTTCAGTTTGGGTTGACAAGTCAACTTTGATCTGCTCGCAGGCATCCAAAATAACGCGTCCGTCGGTTTGAACCAGCCGATCTGAAAAATCAAGCTGGTTGCGCCGCAGGACATCTTCCATGATCCAGCGATCCAGCGTCACTCCGCCGACTGCTAGCCCCGCTTTCCCAAGGACGTGAAAACGGTTTTCAGGCTCGGTTTCAAGCTTGACGACTGCTGCCTGCATCGTGCTGCCGCCAAAATCAAAATAGAGCGCAGCGTCCCCCGTCTGGAATTTCATGCCGTAACCGGCTGCTGCGGCCGTAACTTCGTCCAATATTCTGATGGATGGCTGACCCTCTCCGGAAAAGGACTGGATCAGCCAGTCGCGGAAATGGTCGAATGATTCAACCGGCACGGTGAAAACCAGCTCGTCAAATTCGCTGCCGCTGACTGATTCTGCTTGCTGGACGAGCGTTCGCAGGAAGATTTCAGCGGCTTCACGCGCGTCAATTTTCTGCTGGCCGATTTGGATGCGATAGGGGCTTTTCAGGCTGATATAGCGTTTCATCCAGCGAAAAGTCTGGTTTGATGCGGCGAATGGCGCGGCGGCTGCTTCATTGCCGATTCGTGTGCTGCCGCTGTCAAAATGAATCAGCGATGGGATCTGTAAGGTGTTCGGTACACAAAAATCCGGCAACTTTAAAGCTCGGGCAGCCTCTTCTTGCCAGATTGCCAGTACCGTATTTGTGTTTCCAAAATCAATCGCAAGCGTTTTCATTATTCCGGTTGCTCCCATTCGCTGGAGTTCAGCGATAATGCCTTGCTAATGATAAAATAGATCATGAATAATCAGAAGCAGATGCGAAGCAATGATTATTACAAATGCGATTCTCGAAAGGAAACCTGCCATGCTGGAAAAAACCATCCAAGCTTTTGAAGCTTATTACGGAACGCGTCCTGATTTTGTTGTCCGAGCGCCCGGCAGAGTCAATTTAATTGGCGAGCACACAGATTACAACGAAGGGTTCGTTTTTCCGATGGCAATTCGTTATGCTCAATGGCTTGGTTTGAAGCGAAATGATCAGGGAAAAGTCAATCTTTATTCAGCCGATATCAAGAAACAGGGTTCTTTTTCGATCAGCGATTTTTCTGAGAAGCTGCCGGGCTGGATCCGTTATCCACAGGGGATTGCCTGGGCGCTGCATGAAGAAGGGTATCCGACGTCCGGCTGGGACGGGTTGCTGCTCGGTGATCTGCCGATTGGCGCTGGGCTTTCTTCTTCCGGGGCGCTTGATCTGGTGATGACACAAGGATTTGCACTCACCTCCGGTTTTGAATGGGACGGCAAGAAAATGGCGCAGATCTCGAAGAAATCGGACAATCAATGGGTGACAATCAATAACGGGATTATGGATCAGATGGTGATCGCAATTGCCGAAAAAGGCAAAGCGATGCTGCTCGATTGCCGAACGCTTCAAACAGAAAACCATTCCCTGCCGACTGAGACAGTGATCATTGTGATGGACACGATGGCGAAACATTCGCTGGTTTCTTCCGGATACAATGACCGGTTTCGAGAATCTATGGAAGGCGCAAAGGCATTAGGAAAACGTTCGCTGCGCGACGTGACGCTCGAAGAATTTCATGAGCGCGAGGGTGAATTGGATGAAGTTATCCGCCGGCGCGTGCGCCATATCCTGAGCGAAAATTATCGAACGCTCGAGAGCGCTAAATGCATGGAAGAAAACGACCCCGAACGGCTGGGACAGCTGATGAATGCCAGCCATGACAGCCTGCGCGATGACTATGAAGTCTCATGCGAAGAGCTTGACATCATGACGGAAGAAGCCCAGAAACAGCCTGGCTGTTACGGCGCACGCATGACCGGCGGCGGGTTCGGCGGCAGTGCGATAGCGCTGGTCAGGGAAGATCAGGCAGATTCGTTCATGCGCAGCATGGCTCGCATCTATCACGATCGAACCGGCATTAAAGCGGGAATTTTCGCCACCGGCGCAGAAAAAGGAACTTCAGTCGAATATCGGAAATAAGTGTCAGGGATTCAGCAGCTGCCAGACGCGGTCGAGCGCTTGAAGTCCTGTCAGGTTTCGGACAGTCCAGCCATAGGATTTGAGATCAGCGCCGCTGAAATCGCATAAACTGTCATTGCTGAAAGAAGGATGGACGTCATTCGGACGCAGCCCGTGGTTTGGAAGCGGCGCCATTGCTGCCCATAAATTCCAGAGAGGCACTTCAAAATCAAGCGAAATTTGGGCGATGATCTCATTAAAGCTGTCATCGCCTTCAAGGTTATCGGCTTTGGTAACCAGGATCGGGACGACATAGCGATCCAGTGATTTTTGGACGAGCGACCGCATGTGCAGCTCAAAATCTTCTTTTTTCAGGTAAACATCATTGGTGCCGAGCGAGATGAATGCGATCGACGGCTCCCACAGCCGGTATTCACAGGATGTCGGCGATTCGTAAGGCCAGCAGACTTCATCTTCATAGGTGTGATAAGTGTCCAGCCCCATGGCGGTGATTCCGTTGATCGCTGCCCGTGAATCTCGGGAGAAAGACCACTTGAAATTCTGAATGGCAGGCTCCAAACTGGCATACTCTCCGATAACATAGCCCAGCTCTCCAAAGTCAAAACACGACAGGAATGAAGGCATGACGCTGTTGCTGTCGCCTACCTTGCTGAACCTGCCGGGGTTGCGGTTGTTTTCTTTGCCGAGCAGGTAGATATCGATCATTTTCTGGCTGACCGTTTCCGGCAGGACAGGCCAGTTTTTCCAGTTGGAAGCTTTGACCACTGTCGGCTGAATGCCAAATTCCTCGGCGGCGATTGGTGTCGGCGGCATTGTTGGTTCCGGAGTTGAAGAAGGTTCTGTCAATATTTCTGGCGTGTTTTCCGTCGCGAGCGCCGTCGGTTGAACCAGGTCGGTGGTCTGCATAGCGCGCACCTGCCGTTTGTCCGCCAGCAGGACAGAGACAATCAGCATGATTAATACAGCCCCAAGCAAGACTGCCAAGGCGCTGAGCAAATTGATTTTTAACTTCGAACCAGATTTCTTTTTCATCAGTACAAAAGACTGGTCGCGATCGCAGTCACGGCACCGAGCAGTACGCCGGCATAAACCTGGCGCGGAGTGTGGCCGATGACTTCTTTCAGCAGCTGATCGTTAATCGGCTGCCCGCTGAAAACGTCCCTGATCAGCTGGTTGATTTTTTGAGCGTGCAATCCGGATTGCCAGCGCACATTCGCCGCGTCATAGGTGACAATCAGCATCATCCCGAAAGCAACTGCAAAAGCAGCGCTGTCAAATCCATCCCAAAGACCAATTGACAGGGCGATTGCCGTGATCATGGACGAGTGGGAACTGGGCATTCCGCCGCTTTGAATGATCAGCAGCCAGTCCCATTCATGTTCGCTGAAGAAACTTGCTACCGGTTTGAGCAGCTGGGCAAGCAGCAGCGCGAGCAATCCGGAGACGACTGCTCTGTTTCCTAAAAATTCAAAAAACATCGCTGTCCGGCTCCTGCTGTTCAGTTTGTGGCTGGCTGACCTGTTGAATTTTCAATTCGGCCTGTTCAAGCAGACCTGCGCAATATTGGGATAGTTGCACGCCCTTTTCATATAATGCCAGCGCCTGTTCAAGCTCAACAGAATCGCTTTCCAACTGTTCGACGATTTTTTGAAGCTGATCAAAAGCTTCCCTAAAAGTTAAGGTTTCGTTTTTTACTTCCATGTTCAATCCATTTATTATAGAATTTTAGCTGATTTGCTGCCATCGTGGAATCGAATGTTGATCTGACTTTCAGCTGCCAGTTCGGCAGCAGAGACGACCGGTTTCCCCTGATCGTCCTGAACAAGCGCATAACCGCGCTGTAAAACTGCCAACGGGTTTGCCGTTTCCAGCCGCTGACGCCAGGCTTGCAGCTCAGTTTTCTGACCTTGCAGCGCGCGTTCAGCCCAAAGACGCATCCGGATATTGATCTGATCGATCAGCTTGTTCTCTTGTTCAATCCGGTTCATCGGAGCTGCGATTGACAGCCTGTGCCGGACTGATTGCAGCAGGTCTGCATTTTTTCTCCGTTTGCTCTCGATTGCGCCATTCATTTTCTGTGCCAAATTATCGACTGTCTGCATCAGTTCATAGCGATCCGGTGTGGCAGCGACGGCTGCTCCAGTGGGGGTCGGCGCGCGATAATCAGCAGCAAAATCGACCAGAGTGAAATCCGTTTCGTGTCCGATCCCGCTGATGACGGGAATCGGGCTGGCAGCGATCTGCCGGGTCAAAGCTTCATCATTAAAAGCCCAGAGGTCTTCAAGCGACCCGCCGCCGCGTCCGATCAGAATCACATCCGGTTTCAGCCTGACCAGGCGTTGAAATGCGCGCGTCAATTCGGCGGGGGCTTCACTGCCCTGCACAGCGGCAGGAGCGAGCCAGATTTCTGCCATCGTCCAGCGTTTGCGGATGGTGTTGAGCATGTCCTGCAGCGCGGCTCCGCTTGCCGAGGTCACGATGCCGATTTTTTCTGGCAGCGCCGGCAGCGGTTTTTTTCGGCTTGGATCAAAAAGCCCCTCGCGTTCAAGTTTCTCTTTTAGCCTGAGGAAATCTTCAAATAATTTGCCTCGCCCGACTGGATAAAGGGCATCGGCATAAAGCTGATAAGCGCCGTCGCGTTCATAAACGCCGATCCGTCCGTGGGCAATCACTGCCGCGCCGTTCTCGAACAGATCATTGAAGACAGCTGCACTGGTTCGCCACATAACGCATTTCAAGCTGGATTTGTCATCTTTCAATGTGAAATATATGTGTCCAGACGCAGGGCGGGAGAGGTTTGAAATCTCGCCCCTGACGGACAAGTCCTCAAGAATCGGATCTCTTTCCAACAGTGCTTTCACCTGCAGATTAACATCCGAAACGCTGATTGCGAATTGGTCGATTGAAAAACGTTCTTGCATGCGAAAAAGTATATCACGCACAAAAACCGCAGGCAGATCAGCAGAGATAGCTGAGTTTAAAATTTTATAAAGTGGGGAAATATGAGATTTTTATTATCAGAATTTCTGAATTATTCTGTTTTTTGGACTAAAAGAAACCTGTTGCTGAATATTAATGGTTTTGAAATTGACCTTTCTAAAAGAAGAGGGATTTGTTGCTGGGATGTTAGCTGAAGAATCAGCCTTTTGCCCGGCAGGATTCGGCAGCAGCTACTGCCAGCGCATCGCAGCGGTTGTTATAGGGGTTATCCGCATGTCCCTTCACCCATACGAAGCGCACCTGATGACGGTTGAGCTGGTGTAACAACTCCTCCAGCAGGTCAACATTTTTGGCGGGTTCACTCTTGTTTCGCATCCAGCCATTGGCTTTCCAGCGCGTCAGCCAGCCTTTTTCCACCATATCCACCACATATTTCGAATCTGAATAGAGCGTCACGCTGCAGGGACGGTTCAGCGTTTTTAGCCCGACGATGACCCCTGTCAGTTCCATGCGATTGTTGGTGGTCAAACGTTCGCAGCCTGACAGTTCTTTTTCTTTTTCCCCATATTTCAGAACAACACCATAACCGCCGGGTCCTGGGTTTCCGAGACACGCGCCGTCAGTATAGATGATTACTTCGTTTTTTCTGTCTGTCATATGCATTCAATAAGATTCTTTCTTCATGAATCTCTCGTTCAACCGCTGATCATAGTGGCTGAAACCTTTTTTCCGATTAAAATAGAGCCATGAACGAAACTCTTTCCCTGTTGATGAACCGGAAAACGGTTCGGAAGTACAGTGATCAGCCTGTTACTGAAGCCGTGAAACAGGCGATTCTGACTGCCACTTTTCGCGCCCCGACCGCTGGTGCGATGATGCTCTATTCTATCATCGATGTCATCGACCCGTCGTTGAAAGAGCAGCTGGCGATCAATTGTGATCATCAGCCTTTCATTGCGAAAGCGCCATGGCTGCTGCTGTTTTTGGCGGACTATCAACGCTGGTTTGATTATTATGAAACTTCCGATGCAGCTTCCTTATGTGAAGCGTTTAATCGCCAGCCGCGGCAACCGCAGGAAGGAGATTTCCTGCTGGCGTGCATGGATGCACTGATCGCCGCTCAGACAGCAGTAGTTGCGGCTGAATCCCTCGGCGTTGGATCATGTTACATAGGCGATATTATCGAAAACTATGAAAAAACGAAGATGCTTTTTAACCTTCCAAAATATACGGCACCGGTTGCCTTATTGTGTTTCGGCTATCCTGTAGAAGCGGAAAAAAAGCGAAAAATGACCAGCCGCTTTGATAAGAAATATATCTATTCAGAGAATCAATACCGGCGTTTTTCCGCGGATGAGCTGGCAGATATGTTCCCAGAGACTGATAAAAAAGCCGAAAACCCGTTTGCCGAGCTGCCCGTTGGACAGCAGAATTACATTCGAAAATTCACCGCTGACTTTTCAGTCGAGATGTCACGCTCAGCTCGGGAAATTTTGAAAAACTGGCAGTCTGATGAAAATTGACCGTAAACTGGCGGAAAAAACACTGCTGAGCCTAATTATGCTCGGTGTGCTAAGCGGCGCGCTGAACGGTGTTTGGCAGCGCTACCGCGAATTCCTCAACCAGGGCAGTCTTGTCCCCTCTTTTCTGGTGATCGTCTTGCTGCTGATCGGCGGCGCGGTTTTCGCGGTGCTGCTGCTGTGGCTGCCTGGACTGCTGAAACCCTTCAACTGCTTGAAGCAGCTGCCTCCCAGTCTACGCTGGTTCGCTGCGATTGCTGTCATATTCCTGCCGATCGGACTCTATGCATTTCACCGCTGGAGCGAACCTTTTGGCAGCGTTTGGATCAGACTATTTCTAATCATTTTTGCATTGACGCTGGCTGCCTGGCTTGTCACGCCGGAGCCCGGGATTAAATTCGAGGCTGCGATTTCGGTCTGCCTGATTTTCAGCGCCGGATTAATGCTGGTGAACCAATTTCGAGACGTGACCGACTATCCATTCAGCATCGGCTGGTCGGAGGGGAACCGGATTTGGGATTATTCAGTCTTGTTCGGCAGGGATTTATACAACTGGCCCCAAGATCAGCCAATTCCAGCTTATATTGATCTCGGCCGGCAAAGTCTTTGGGGATCGATATTTTTACTTCCGCATGTATCAATTCGCATGATGCGCGCCTGGAACGGGATTCTGTTCACGCTTCCATACGCTCTCTTGGGCTGGGCGCTGCTGCGCCGCCAGCCGTCGCTGTCAAAATGGGTTTATGCCAGTGAAGTGCTTTGGACGATGCTTTTCTTGAATCAGGGACCAATCTACACACCACTTGTACTGGCAGCAATTCTTGTCGCGCTCGGGCAAAAACTGCCCTTCGGACTGAATTGCCTGATCGCGCTGCTGGCGGGGATGTATGCGATTTTATCGCGTTCCACTTGGATCGTCGCCCCCGCAGCGTTCGCAGGAATGCTGACGCTTGCCAATCCGCGCAAGGGAAAACCTGTGTCCGAAAAAACGCGGTGGGTGCAAGCGATTTTGATCGGTCTCTGTGCGTTGCTTGGAGCCGTGCTATATCTGAAAAATGACGCGATTCATCAGTTTCTGAGCGGACAGCCGGGTGAACAGGCTGCTGAATCCGCTTCTGCAGAAGGGTTTGCAGACGACGATCCGCGGCTGCTGAATGATCAGCTGCCAGCGGCAGCTGCCGAGGTGTCTGATGAGACCCCGGCTCTTTTCACACCGGAGTGGATCAAGTATTTCTTAGCCCGGCAACCGCTGCTTTTTGATCGCCTCTGGCCAAATGAAACCTATAAACCGGGCATCGTGCTGGGGTTATTGACGGCAGTGCTGCCGCTGATCCTGATCCTGACGAATTGGGATCGCCAAACCTGCCCTGCCATTTCCCCGCTGCAGCGGACAGCACTCGCGCTGGTTCTGATCGCGCTGCTGGCTGCTGGGCTGCTCATTTCGACAAAAATCGGGGGAGGGTCAAACTTGCATAATCTGGATATGTTCCTGATTGCGCTTGTGATTCTTGGCGCGATGGCGTGGAATGACGGAATGGGACTTTGGCTTGAGTCAAAAATCCGCTCCAGCCACTGGGTCAGCTGGATTGTGGTCGCTGCAGTCCTGCTTCCAACGCTGCCGATCATGTTGTCGATAGAGCCTAAAAAATATCCAGCGGCGGAAACAACTGAAGATGCATTGGTACAGATTCAGCAAATGGTTGCGGATCACGAAAATCAAGAAATTCTTTTCATTGACCAACGCCAGCTGCTGACTTTCGGCAATGTTCCTGCCATTCCGCTGATCGCTGATTACGAAAAGAAATGGATGATGGATGAAGCGATGGCGGATAATGGCAAATGGTTTGAACCTTATCATAATGACTTGAAAAACCAGCGGTTTGGGCTGATTATCAGCGAACCGCTCTGGATAAAATTCCAGGGCGCAAGGCTAAACTTCAGCGAGGAGAACGACCTGTTCGTCAAGTGGGTGTCGATTCCGACGCTTTGTTATTATGAGCCATCTGAAACATTTCAGGAGCAAGGCGTCCAGATTTTGGTGCCTCGGGCTGAAAAACTGCAGCAGGAAGGTGTTGAATGTCCATAAAAAATAGTCAGCAAGGCAGGACGGAATCATGACCGGGGAAAAAGCACAGTCGCCAATAGGCATTTTTGACTCGGGTGTGGGCGGGCTGACAGTGATGCGCAGGCTGATTCAGGCAATGCCGGAAGAGAACATGGTTTATTTTGGCGACACGGCGCGCGTTCCTTACGGCAACAAGTCACAGGAGACGATCATTCACTATACGCGCCAGATCATCCGATTCTTGCAGTCCAAATCGGTTAAGGCTATTGTGATCGCGTGTAACACTGCCAGCGCTTTTGCGCTTGAAACCGCCCGAAAAGAGACTGACTTGCCGATTATCGGCGTGATCGAGCCAGGAGCGGTCGCTGCAGTGGGCGCTACCCGCAACAGAAAAATTGGTATCATCGGCACCTATGCCACGATTAATTCTGGCGCTTATGAAGCCTTTCTAAATCAGATCTCACCCGATTTGATCATCACCAAGAAAGCCTGCCCTTTGTTTGTTCCGTTCGTCGAAGAAGGCATTGTTGAAGATGAGCTAACCGACGGCATTATCAAGCGATATCTTGAAGAAGTCAGGAATCAGGGTGTCGACACGCTGCTGTTAGGCTGTACGCATTATCCTTTGTTGAAACCGGCAATTGAAAAATTCATGGGGGAAGAGGTGGTGTGTGTTGATCCGGCATTGAACACTGCCGAAAAATTGCGCGCCATTCTGACCGAAAACCGATTACTAAATCGGCTTGGGGCGGGAGATTCCCCCCAATATGAGTTTTATGTGAGCGATTATGCTGTCCGGCTGTCAGAGTTTGCTGACAGAATTATGCCGTTTCCAATTGATGAGATCAAAAAAATCGATATCGAATCCTTCTGATGTATTTGAGCTGGTTTTATCGCAAGTATTCCATGTGTCACGCATTTGATTAATATGGTTTCATGTGCTGATAAAATACCAAACGAAGGGGAATAAAAATGTACGGATACAAATATGATAATCATCTGATCCTCAACCAGCCAATGATTGAACTTTGGCAGGAAGAGAATGGGGAACGGGTTGCGGAAGTATGGATTTTACCTGAGTACGGTGCAAATCTGTGTCGCTTTAAAGTAGATGGCTTCGATTATATTTTTCCGGCTCCTGAGGAAGTGGTCGATTTGCGCCACTATGGCACACCGGTTCTTTATCCATTTCCAGGCGTGATTAAGGATCGGAAATTCACTTTTGATGACACGCTTTATCGGTTTCCTGGCAATCGCGGGGATATTTTCCGGCATGGATACGTTATGGGAGAAAAATTCGCTTTTTCCGAACCGATTGTCGCTGATGATTCTGTCACATTGAAAACCAGTATCGAGATTGTTCCGAATCACCCGCTCTACTTCCTGTTTCCGATTATTAATCGGCTTGACATGAATTTCACGCTCAGAGACCGCAAGATCAGGATTGACGTCAAAATAACGAATAATGATCCTCAGAAGCGCTTCCCATTTGGCTTCGGTCTGCACCCCTACCTGAACATCCTGGGTTCAAAGGATAAGATAAAAATTCAGGTTCCCATGAAAAAATGGCTGAACCAGCAAACCGGCGAACTGCTGGATCCCGCTGAAAGTCCGGCAGATCTGCGCCAGCCGACTGCTATTGATGACCTGGTGATTGATGAAGTCTGGACTGGCATGGTTCCTGACAAGCCCCAAACGCTGACATATGAGGAGATTGGCAAGCGCTTTGTGGCGCAGACAAGTGAAATGTTCACCCACAGTGTGATTTATCAGCCGCAGGATTCGCCTTATATCTGTCTGGAGAATTGGACCAGCGCTCACAATGTCCATAATCTGCATCAGGAGGGAAAGACTGAAGCAGCTCACCTGATCATTTTGAATCCTGGAGAGAGCATTTCCGGCAGCGTTGAATATCGGATTGAGTCGATCTGATTTGAAAATCTAACCTGTATGTTGAGTGCCTCAGTAGAATGAGGCACTTTTTTTATGCTTTTTGCCCCAATATAGCAGAATTTCGCCGGTAATAAAGGATAAAAATCGTTGCACATAAGACCCAGGTGATTGGAAAACTGACAATGACCATGCGCACATCGTTCCAGAAACGGGTCATTGTTGTCACCCACAGCACGCGTACACCTGCAATCGAAAATAGCGTGATTAACATCGGCGTGGTCGAATTGCCTGCTCCGCGGATGGCGCCGCTCAGCACTTCGGTGATGTTATGAACCCAATAAAGAGGCATCAGAACGAACATCACTTGAACCCCTTGATCGAGCACAGCCTGACTGTTCGTGAAAAGCCCCAGCAGCTGATAACGGAAGAGCAGCACGCTGGCGCCCATGAGAACTGAGAGGCTTATTGCCATTTTCAGCCCGGCTTTAACGCCTTCATGAATCCGATCAAAGCGCCGTGCGCCAACATTTTGGCTGACAAAAGTTGTGACCGAGAGACCGAATGCGTTCATTGAGGCGTAAATCAGTCCGTCAATTCGGTAATAAGCTGCGGTTCCTGCCATTGCGATCGGACCGAAAAGATTGACATACGTTTGAATCAGCGTATTGGCGATCGAATAAAGCGATGACTGGATGCCGGCCGGCACGCTGATCCGGATAATTGTTTTCAAAACAGGCCGGTCAATATTCATCTTGTGCCACTCCAGCCGATCGACGCTATTTGACAGCGTCAAGCGTGCGATCACCCAAACGGCTGAAATCAGCTGCGATATGCCGGTTGAAATCGCTGCGCCGGCAACGCCCATTTCCCAGACTGCGATCAGGAAATAATTGGCAACGACATGAAAAATTCCGGAGAACAGCAGGATCATCATCGGTTCGCGGGAATTTCCGAAAGCACGCATGATGCCAGCGCCGACATTATAGACCAGCATCGGGATCATGCTCAGAAAGTATATCTGGAGATAGATTTTTGCCGGGACAAACACTTCAGGTGGGGTTTGCATTAGCTTAAGAAATCCAGGTGCCAGCAGCCAGCCGAGGATCGTCAGGATGATCCCTGCCAGAAAAGAGGTCACAATTGACGTATGTTTCGCTTTCTCCATCCGCTCAACATCGCCAGCGCCGAAATAATTGGCGACAACGACGCCTGCGCCTGCTGATAAGCCGAGGAAGAAGCCGACGAAAAGATTGATCAGCGAGCCGGTCGAGCCGACGGCAGCGAGTGCAAAATCATCGACATAATTTCCGACGAAGAGGGCATCGACGGAGCTGTAAAGCTGCTGCAGGACATTGCTGAGGAAAAGCGGGAAAGCGAAAAACAGGAGTTGTTTCCAAATAACTCCCTCGGTCATGGCACGAAACTCTTTTATTCGAGCATTTTTAGTCCGCACTTGATCATGATTCCTATAATATTTTTGAGTTCTGCGCACCGGGATTATCGCCAGCGAAGACCTCGATCAAATTGTAACAAATCTATCAGGTAATAAAGCAATGAAGATACAAATGCCGGTTTTAAGGCTGATAGCGGAAGGACATTGGGGAAGAACACTTTTTCGGCTTGAATTATAAAAAGCTGTTAATCTTATCGAAAAATTAGTAAAATAGAAATTCCTGAGATTTCAAGTATAGAAAAGAAACGGCATCAGGTAACAGAGATAGAGTTTTGAGATTAAAAAGAAATATTTTTTAAATTGTGAAGATTTCACCCACTAAGTGCGCGATCCGAACTGCGATAATTTTTAAAATAAAGAAAGCGGATCCTTCAAGATTCGCTTTCTTTTACAGATACCCAGGAGTTTTGAATAGTTTCAGCTGATGGATTTAGGAAATTCTGCCCGGATCAGCGTCAGCGCGGCTTCGTCCGCTACCACTGTCAGGTGACGATGCAGCTGCAGGACGGAAGCAGGGACTTCCGGTTGGATTTTGCCGAATAATGATCTTTTTAGAATTTCTGCCTTGCTTTCACCAGTCGCCAGCAACAGAACCTGTTTCGCATTCATGATGGTGCCGATGCCCATTGTGATGGCATGTGTTGGCACTTCATCGATGTGATTGAAAAACCGTTTGTTGACCTCGCGGGTGTTTTGCGCCAGCTCGACTGCATGGGTGACAGACGGAAAATAGTCCGTTGGTTCGTTGAAACCGATATGACCGTTCTGCCCGATGCCCAAGAGCTGCAGCTTGATGCCGCCCCAGCTTTTGATCAGTTCTTCATAATCTTTGCAGGCTTTTTTCACGTCCGAGGAAATTCCATTTGGAACCTGTTTGTTGGCAGGCTGGATGTTTATCTTCGAAAAGAGATTTTCTGTCATGAAATAACGATAACTTTGCGGATGATCTGCTGCCAGACCGACATACTCATCCAGATTAACGGATCTGACGGAAGAAAAATCAATCTCTCCATTTTCATAGCGTCGGATCAGATCCCGATAAAGCGGCAGCGGGGTGGATCCGGTTGCCAGTCCGAGAACGCAGTCCGGCTGTTCATTAATCACTTCCTGAAAAATGGCTGCTCCGATTTGCCCGGCTTCGTCCGCATTTTTAGCTGCAATGATCTTTAACATGAGTGAAATTCTCCTTGATCCGATTGTTTATCCTATTATAGGACAATTTGTGCGAATAAACTGTAAAGAGAAAATCGAATAGGCTGGAAAATAGTTTTCGGTAAAATCCCAATTGTCTTTGATATTTCAAACAGATCAAGCAGTTGTTGTCCTTTCCGAATTTGCAGGACAATTGAGTGTTTTAAACGCTGAAAGCAGGGAAAGAAAGAGACTCCCATATTAGATAGAAGATGGGAGGTAATGAAATTTTGTCATTCGTTGCTCTCTCGCTAAAGAAAAAATCCTTAATTTACTGATAAAAGAAAAATTGCTGGAAAAAGAGTTGTCGGCTCGTAATAGCATGAAAAAATCGACCTGCTGGTCGATTTTTATCAATGCCAATGCGGATTTGTAATTGGGTCATCTTATGGGAATGAATCCCGATGCTGATCCGTGTCTGCTTATTTATTCACGACATTAATTGGATCGCCGTCCAGGAAATGGCGCAAGTTTTCTGCGGCGGTGTTGACCAGACGCATCCGGCTTTCTCTGGCTGCCCACGAGATATGGGGAGTGATGATGCAGTTTTTGGCTTTCAAGAGCGGGTTGTCGGCTTTCATCGGCTCTTCGCTGATGACGTCCAGACCGGCGAAATAGACTTTCCCGCTGTTCAGTGCATCAGCAAGGTCCTGCTCAACCACCAACTGACCGCGGCTGTTATTTATGATGATGACGCCGTCTTTCATTTTTTCGATCGTTGCGGAATTAATCAGCCCGTTTGTTTCGGGCGTCAGCGGACAATGCAGAGCGATGACGTCTGAGCCAGACAGCAGGGCATCCAGAGAGACATATTCCGCCAAAGCTGCCCCTTCCTCGTCCTGATCTGCGCTGGTTGCGATCACCTTCATTCCCATAGCTTTTGCGATGCGGGCAGTCGTTTTGCCGATGCGTCCCAGCCCGATGATGCCAATTGTCTTGTCCATCAGCTCAATACTCGGATAATCCCAGAAACAATAATCCGGGCACTCGATCCACTTGCCCTCATGCACCACGCGGTTATGGTGTCCGACCTGATTGCAAATTTCGAGCAGCAGGGCGATTGCGAACTGGCCGACAATTGCGGTGCCATAGGAAGGAATGTTAGTGACTGGTATTCTTTTTTCGCGGGCGGCATCGATATCGATTGCGTTGTAACCGGTTGCCATTACGCCGATATAGCGAAGGTTCGGCGCGTTAAAAATAATTTCACGGGTAATGTGCACCTTGTTGGTGAACAGAATCTCAGCGTCACCGATCCGCTCCAGGACAATCTTTGGGTCATCAGGCGTGCGGTCATAAAAGGTGAGTTCGCCAAATTGTTCAAGCAATTCCAAACTTATATCACCGGGATTGAGTGTATACCCATCTAAAAATACCATTTTCATTGTGCTGTTCCTTAAAAATGAAGATAAAGTTGATTCTATCAAGAAACCTGTTGGTTTTTTACTAAAAAAAGGAAGGTTCGTCTCCTCGCTAGTTTTCTTTTATACAGTGAAAACTTCCAATCCCAGCGATTTCAATTTTTCGATGGATTCAGCTTGAATTGAACTGTCAGTGATAATCCCCTGAAAATCACTGAGCGCAGCTGAGCGGCAGTTTCCCTGCTGGCTGAACTTGGCGCTTTCTGCCACGAGGTAACTTTTTCGACTGACCTTGATCGCGCTGGTTTTCGTCAGGGCATCGTCGATTTCATAAGTTGTGACGCTTTCTCGCATCAGGTCGATGCCGACCGCACCGATGAAAGCCTGATCAAACTGATATTTTGACAGCCATTCAATTGTGACCGCGCCTGTGAATCCTGATTTTTCTCGGTTCAATTTTCCGCCGATGAAGATCAGTTTTACGCGTGAATCGATTGAGAGCACTTTCATGATCTCGATCATATTCGTGACGACAGTGACGTTTCGGTTTTTTCTGACAAGGAGATTTGCCAATTCCAGATTGATGGACGAAATATCCAAAAAAATCATTTCTCCATTTCCGATTAGCGATTCAGCTTTTTCCGCGATTCTTATTTTAACAGCGGTCGGTTTTCCTTTTCTGCTGATTGAATTCAGCTGGCGGGATTTGCCTTTGAGCGGAATCGCCCCGCCGTAA
>DHPK01000010.1:194419-197013 GCA_002407845.1 Leptolinea sp. UBA5366
GAATCGCCCCGCCGTAAACGCGTTTCAACAGCCCTTCTCTTTCAAGAACGGCAAGGTCTTTCCGGATTAAATCCGGAGTGACTTCGAATTTTTCGCTGAGTGCGTTGACCAGCACTTTGCCGTCCTGCTCCAGTATTTCAAGGATGATTTGATGTCTTTCTTCGACAAACATTATTTCTCCGGATCAATCTGTTTGTTATTTATCTTTATTGGAGTATATCATTACAGCGTGATTTATTTCGCTACGATGATTGGTTCAGAGGATAGAATCGAATTTATCAAGAAGATCGAGGAAGAAAAATGCAGCGGATAACAGAAAAAGTTTCCAATAACGAAGTCGGTTCAATTTCGTGAGCATATGGCGAAAAAACTGATGATCATTCAGATGCTCAGCCTGCTGACCCGTTTCAATCTGAAATAGGGTCGTTTTTCTTCGAAGAGGATGCAGGGTAGCGAACCGATGTCAGAATAACTGGCAATCAGCTGTTCTGAATAAAACGATCTTGCGGCGCGTATAATTAAATCAGGGAAAGAACGATGGAAAAAATTGAGTTACCGCAAACCAACTTATCAGAGAAAATAAAATATCCAATCAAAATTGGAAATATCTTTAAACTCTCTTTCGCCGAGGAACTCGGGAATGCAGTCAGCCATGGCAGCATGGCGGTTATTATGCTGCTGGCACTGCCGGCTTGTGCAGTTTACGGCTATGTAAAAGGCGGAGTGACCCTGTCTGTGGGTTTCAGCGTGTTTGTCATCAGCTTACTCCTGATGTTTCTGATCAGCTGCCTATATCACAGCATGCCGTTTGGCTCAAAACACAAAGAAGTGTTCCGGATTTTGGATCATAGTGCCATTTATATAACGATCGCCGGCACTTTCACACCCACCTGCCTGATGATGCAGGGCTGGTTGGGAAAAGTGGTTCTGATTTGCCAATGGACGGTTGCGATATTTGGAATTCTCTATCGTTCCCTTTCGAGAAAATCTGTGCCGCGCGCGACCGTTTGGGTTTATCTGGTGATGGGCTGGTCAGCAGTTTTGCTGATGCCGGAGATCATCCGCGCTAAACGATGGGTCTTTTTAGGACTGCTCAGTTTGGGAGGCATCCTTTATTCAGTTGGTGTTATATTCTATGCGAAAAAAGATCGCGGCTGGTTCCATTTTATCTGGCATCTCTGCATCATTGGCGCATCTATTTCGCACTTTATCGCGATAATTTTCTTTCAATCATGATTGCTGACCTGCAAAACGTTTTGCAGCAATTAAATAAAATAAGAAATTAAGGGACACTCATGGGGACTTCATTCTGGCCGATCTTTTTGATTTTATTATCAAATATCTTCTACCACATCACCACTAAATCGACGCCTTCCGGGGCAAATCCATTTCTGTCATTGACTGTGACGTATATCATTTCTGCGCTAATTTCAATCGTATTGTATCGGGTCACTGCTCCTGCAAAAACAACGCTGAGCCAAAATTTAAGCCTTTTAAATTGGACAAGTCTCGCATTGGCAGTTGTGATCATCGGACTTGAAATTGGTCATATCCTGCTTTACCGCGCAGCCTGGAACATCAGCGTCGCATCCTTAATCACGAACATCTTGCTGGCAGCATCGCTGATTTTGATTGGTTGGCTGTTCTATCATGAGAAAATTTCGTCTCAGCAGATTATCGGCGTATTGATCTGCCTTGTTGGCTTGTTCTTTATCAATCAGAAGTAGTTTTTAAGTTGATTTATGAGGGTAGAAAAACTTGAAAGCTTGAACTGTCAATCCTTGGATAAAGAATAGAAAAAGGTGCGGAAACTTTATCCGATCTAGCGGAGTTACTTATAATAGAATGAATCAGAACTATTGTTGTTGCGCCAGCTCCCTTGCGGGAAAAACGGATAGGAAAGAGAAATGGAAACAAAGAAAAAACCGACCATCAATTTTGACCGGATCACGCTGCTTTCGGTTGTCGTTTTAGTCCTCATCGTCACGTTTGCCTCGTTGCCGCCGCTTGCCAGTCAGTTCAGCAGCGCCGCGACTTGGATCTCGCTGCTGTTGATCCTCTGTGCATTTCTAATTCCCTATTATTTGGTTAAAAAGGATCAGGATGCCGGTAGGGTCCTTCTCATGATTGTGAATGGGATTGCTGTGCTGCTTACCGCGGCGTGTGTCATCTTTTCATTTATTGTGATGCGTGACTATTCACCGAAAGGCCTCCTGTTTGCGGTCATTATCAGCTGCTTGGTTTATATTCTGCTGGCATTGTTATGGTTCAGCTCAGCGTTTACGGAAGAGACCGCTGTGCCGCAACCTACCCAGCCTTTTCAGCAGCCGGATTCTCCAGTCGCTGGAATGATGCCGGACTTGAGCCAAAACCAGAGCGACATTAAGCGGATCACAATCATTGACATGGAAAAACGTGTTGATGATGAAAGCAGGCAGGAAGCCGCTGCCTCCATGCCGCAGATCACAGTTGTGCCGGGAACAGCAGCACCCTCCCCTGACGCTTTGCCGGGAGACGATCCGGCGAATCCCCGTCTCGATCAGCCGCGGCAATAAATAATAACCAGTAAATCCGCCTGAAAGCCAGAAATTGGC